>CAVXFA010000079.1:0-37467 GCA_963760605.1 uncultured delta proteobacterium
CCAAGAAGAAGTAGGATGGCCGCGACGCCAGCGAATCCGTCGCGGCGTCGCCGCCCGCCGTCGTGCCCGGGGTCCTGTGCGCCGTCGCGATGGCCGCGTGCGGACGCTGGCTGGCGAGCTGGCCAGCGGCGTGTCGCGGGGCTGGCCGGCCTCGACCCGTCCGGCCGCGACGCGCAGTCGCTCGTCAGCGGGATCAGCATGGCGGTCCTGCTGGGTCTCGTGGTCCGCAACATCGTCGGCGCGCCGGGCATCCTGCCGGGACGGCCTGGCGTGGATGGCCCGCACGGGGCTGCGCATCGGGATCGTGCTGCTGGGGCTCAAGCTGGCCCTGGCGACGGCCGGTCGCATTTCGGTGGTGGCGATTCCCGTGGCGGCGCTGTGCATCGCCTCGGCGCTGTGGCTCGTGTCGTGGGCCGGCCGGCGTCGGGGGCTTCCGCCCCGGCTCGCGGCGCTGATCGCCGTCGGCACCAGCGTCTGCGGCGTGTCCGCCATCGCGGCGACGGCCCGGCCATCGACGCCGACGAAGACGAGACCAGCTACGCGGTCGCCTGCATCACGATCTTCGGGCTGCTCGCGCTCTTCACCTATCCGTGGCTCGCGCACGCGGCCTCTTCGGCGCGTCGCCAATCCTCGCCGGGGTGTTCCTCGGCACGAGCATTCACGACACATCGCAGGTGGCCGGCGCGAGCCTGATCTACTCAGGAGGCGTTCGCGGCGCCGCGGCGCTGCAGGCGGCGACGGTGACCAAGCTGCTCCGCAACACGTCGATGGCGCTGCTCATCCCGCTCGTGGCCGTGCGCTTCCGGGTGAACGGGCGCGGGATGACGGCTCGGCGACGTCCGCGCGGCGGTTCCCGGGATTCGTGGTGTGTTCCTCGCGCCATCCTGCTTCGCACCGCCGGGGACGCCGTTGTGGCGACCGCCGCGGCGGCGGGTTGCGCCGGCGCGTGGCAGGCGGTACTCGGACTTCGCGTCGTCCGTCTCGTCGTGGGCCCTGGCTGCGGCGCTCGCCGCGGTCGGGATGAACACGGACGTCGGCCGGCTGCGCCGGCTTGGCGCCACGCCGCTCGCGGTCGGGTTGCTCGCGGCCGTGTGCGTGGGCGTCGTCAGCTACGCGGCGTTGCGCACGCTCATCGCCGGCGGGGTCGCGCGCTGACGCGACTCCCGGTCGAACCGGGCGTCCCGAGGATGTAATACTTACATCAATCCCGCGACAGTTACTGTGCGCCGTTGCCCAGCCGGGAACCCGCCGCGAACGAGTGCATCTGCGCGCTGCTCCTGCCGCGCTGCGCCCTATCGGCATTCAAGTTGCAACATGCACATCAGGAATCCAGGGGCAATTGGCCCCTAGGCCCGGCATTCTTCTGTCAGTCCGCCGCCAGGTTTCGCAAGGAGGAGTCGCATGTCAGCCCCCGACAGCGGCGCCGCGGGGCGACACGCGCTCGCCGCACCTGCCCATCCGCCCTCGACCATCCTCCGTTTCCGGCTGTCCGAACGCCAGATGCACTGGGCGGCCATCGCCATCCCGTTCATGATCTGCTATGCCTCCGCGGTCGTGCTCATCGGCGTCGACAATCCGGATTCCCAGCGGCCGTATCGAGCGTTCGTGTCGTGGGCCCATCGCGGTGCGGGCGTGTGCCTGGGCCTGCTCCCGTTATGGGTGCTCACGCGACACTGGGCCGAGGTCGCGCTCTTCAGGCGCAACGTCCACGAGGCCTGGCGCTGGACGGTTGACGACGTAAATGGCTGCTGCTCATGGGGCCCGCGACCGTCAGTCCGCGCGTGCAGTTGCCGGAGCAGGGCAAGTTCAACGCGGCCGAGAAGATCAAACTTCATGCTGCTGACGGCCACGTGGCCGCTGTACCCTCGGCAGCGGCCTGCTCATCTGGTCGCACCAGTTCGCGTTTCCGGCCTGGATCCTGCACCTCTCACTGGCCGCCGCGGCGACACCGCTGGTCTTCGGCCATCATCTTCATGGCCACGGTGAATCCGAGCACGCGCGTCGGTCTCTCGGGGATGGTGACTGGACTCGTCGATCGGAACTGGGCGCGCCATCACTATGCGCGCTGGGACCGGGAACAGGCTGGCTCGAGAAACGTGTCAGCAGGCGGCCATCGACGCGGAACCGGAGGCAGATCGGTGGATGTCAATGCGCCGGCCCTGTGATGACCGAGGCGCGCCGGCGACCGTCGTGGCCGCCGGTCGACGGCGGCCGAGCCCGGCGGGGACGCCGCCTGAGGCCGCGACGGCAGGCCGTCAGTCCTGGACCCGCCGCACGGCCTTCACGAAGTACTGGGTCTCGCCGAAAAACGTCGTCGGCACGCCGATGTGCTGCTCGTACGTCAGTGCGACCTTCTGGCCCATCGTCGTGTTGATCTGCTGCGCGACCTCGTCGTCCGGGACGGTGAAGTAGAACTTCTCGGGCGTGGTGCCGGGCATCGACACCATGGCGAGTTCTCCTTCCCACGTCTTGCTGATGACGCCCTTCTTCGAGAACTTCTGCACGAAACCCGCGCGTTCGCCCGTCGAGTAGTTCCAGGTCAGCGCGAGCCACGTGTAGACGGCGAAGAGCACGACACCCCCGAGCAGGGCGATCGAGACTGCGCGTGTCGCGCGGGCGGCCAGTCCCGGCCGCTTCGCGGCCGTGGCGGGCGGCGTGGGGGCCTGCGCGTTGATTGTGGGCGGGGGCGGTGTGGTGGCAGCCATGTCTACCTCGCGTCGGTGGTCCGAGCCGGGCCCGGGCTGGGGGTGTGGAAGTATTGGTACCGCGACGGCCGGCAACGGTGTCAGCGGCGCCTGGCCGGCCAGGTCACAAGCCCACGGAGAGTCCGAGGTTGACCCGCCATCCCGACAGGCTCAAGGTGTATGCGCTGCCGTCGACGCCGATGGCGGGAATCGTGCCCTGCCACCTGGTGCCGCCGCTCTGGAAGGTCGTCGACTGGTTCACCCATCGCCCGGTGACCCGGTAGGTGCGTGAGAGCTCCACTTCGGCCGCCTCGCCATCCTGCGTGATGCCCTCGAACGCTCCTGAGCCGTTCACGGTCCGGACCTGGTGCCAGGCGTAGCCGCCTTCGAGAAGCAGACCCACCCGCTTCGTCACCGCCACGCGTGCTGTCAGCCACGCGTCGACCGCCGGGGCCTGGCCATTGCCGGTCATCGACCAGGCACTGCTCCTCCTGATGGGGTAGAACCCGCCTTCGGTGGCGCGCGCGTACTCGAGGTGGTTGTCGGCGACCAGCCAGCCCGCGCCGACCGACGCCCCGAGACTGACACGGCTCCACAGCGGCCGCTCGTACCGCAGCACCGCCTGGGTGAGGTACTCGCGGGCCTTCAACACGAGGGGATCGACGCCGTCGGTCTCGGCGTACTCGCGCTGGTATTCCTGGGCACGAGGGTCCACGAGCGAGTAGTTGTAGGTGGCGCTCGTTGACGACTGCTGCGTGACAGACAGAAACGAGAAGGCGGCTCCGATCGCCCAGTGCCGCTTGAACCCGATCATCACGCGTGCGCCGACAGGCGTCCCGCCGGTGATCGTGTCGAGCGCGCCTTCGTGTCCGACGCCAAGCAGGCTGGCCGGAAAGTAGTGGGCACCTTTTGCGTCTATGTCCCCGAGGAGATCGTTCTGGCGGCTGACGGAGTTTGCATCGGGCTTTGCGCCGGGGCTGAAGTGGGAAGCGACGAGGCAGAAAAATTCATTCCCCGCAATACCTGTGCTCTGATCAAAGCCTTCATGGGTTTCAAGCTTGCAGGTCTATGTCCTTATGTTGAATTGACCGACCTGATCGTAGGGGAAACCACCTGCGACGGTAAGAAAAAAGCGTATGAGATCTTTCAAAACATTACCGGCAAGGTGTATGTGATGGAAATCCCCAACATGAAGAACGAAGAGAGCAAGAAGCTTTGGCACAGCGAAGTCGTGAGGTTTAAAGAAACCGTGGAGGCAATCACGAAGAAAACGATCACCCTTGAGAACCTCAAAAAAGGCGCATCCCTGGTGAATGGGAAACGCCGCGCCCTCCAACGCCTGAGTGGACTCAGAGCTGCTGACCCGGCTCCAATCTCAGGGCTCGACGCCTTACTGGTCAATCAGGTCTCCTTCTACGACGATCCCGTGAGGTTTACCCAGATGACGAATAAGCTTTGCGACGAATTGGAAGAAAGAATGAAAAAGGGGATCGGTGTCGCCTCCAGGGGAGCCCGTCGTGTCCTCATATCCGGTTCCCCCATGGCCATCCCCAATTGGAAACTCCACTCCATTATTGAGGGCAGCGGCGCCGTGGTCGTGGGTGAGGAATCCTGCGTCGGGGAGAGGAATTTCAGGGACCTTTTGGATGAAAACTTTTCCACGGTGGATGAGGGCCTGAAAAAGATGGCCGACCGCTATTTAGAAATCGACTGCGCCTGCTTTACCCCGAATGACGAGCGACTCGAAAACATCAAATCCATGACCAAGAAATTGCATGCGGACGGCGTCATCCATTATGCCCTGCAGTTTTGTACGCCCTATATGATGGAGGCGTACAAGGTTGAGAAGGCTCTCGGCAAGATTCCGTTCATGCGTATGGAGACGGATTACAGTATGGAGGATGTAGGGCAACTGCAAACTCGGGTCGAAGCCTTCTTGGAAATGGTTAAATGAAAGCGCTAGGAATCGACATCGGCTCCAGGTTTATCAAAGGGGCCTTGGTAGAAAAGGGGAAATGGGTCGACTTCAAAAGGGCGGAGACCTCCTTCAATCCCCTGGAAAAATGCAACGAAATGTTAAAGGAGATGCCGGCCGATCGAGTCATCGCCACCGGTTATGGCCGGCATCTTCTTGAGGTGCATGGGAATATCAAAACGATTACGGAAATCAAGGCCTTTGCCAGAGGAGCGCGGGCGTTCCTTCCCAGCTGTCACACAATCATCGACATCGGCGGGCAGGACACGAAGGTCATTGCCTTGAATGAGCAAGGGAACGTCTGGAAATTTGAGATGAACGATCGGTGCGCGGCGGGCACGGGTAAGTTCATGGAGATTATGGCCAAAAATCTTGGTTATTCCCTCGATGAATTTGGCTCAAAGGCCCTTGCCGCTCATGATGAGATTCAGTTGAGCAGTATGTGCACCGTCTTTGCCGAATCGGAGGTGGTTTCCCTGACGGCCAAAGGCGTGGCCAGAGAGGAGATCGCCATGGCCATCCACCGGGCCATTATCAACCGGGTTGCTTCGATGGCTAAACGATTTCCCCTTAAGGAGGAAGTAGTTTTTGCCGGGTGGATGCGCCTATAACCCTTGCTTGAAAGCATTGCTTGCCCAGAGCCTGAAAAGAAATATTCGTGTGGCTTCTGTCCCGGAGATGACCGGCGCGCTTGGGGCAGCTCTCTTCGCTGAACAGGATGGGATATATTAGTCAGTCCATAATTATATAGACACCGAAGACCAAATCCCTCCTTCCCTCCCTTTACAAAAGGGAGGAATTTCCCCTCTTTGGAAAAGAGGGGTCAGGGGAGATTTTGGAAGAATATGTCTGGTCAATTATGGACTCCTTAGTAACTTGGATTGGGAGAGAGGGGCCGGCACCTCAAGATTGGCATCCTGAAATATCGCAAACCCAAATAGAATCTAGGGGGGGAAGAACAAATATGGATAAGATTGATTGCCGTGGTTTGGCTTGCCCGCAGCCTGTTTTAGAGACGAAAAAAGCCCTGGAAAATCCTGAAGCCGAAGAGATCCTGGTGCTCCTGGATAATCCAAGTTCAAAAGAGAATGTACGCCGCTTCGCTGAGAGTCAAGGACATCAGGTAAGTGTGTCGGAAGATAAAGGAATTTTCGAGGTAAGAATTAAAAAAGGAAAGGAGAAATCAGCCTCCAAGGAAGGAAAAACTGAAAGTATACAATGTCTGACTTCTGGTGATCTTGTATTGTTTATCGATACGGATTCGCTCGGCAGAGGGTCAGAAGAACTGGGAAGGATTTTGATGCGATCTTTTTTGCAGACGCTGGAGCAATCAGAGGTCCAGCCGCAAAAGGTCATTCTCATAAACAGTGGGGTGAAATTGGCCTGTGAGGGATCCGAGGTTTTAGAGGATTTACAGGAATTGGCGGCAAAAGGGGCAAAAATCCTGTCTTGTGGCACTTGTTTGGATTATTTTGCCATAAAAAAGAAATTAATGGTTGGAAAGGTTTCGAACATGTACGAGATCTTAAACTCCTTATCCCAGGCAAGTAGGTTGATCAAGATATAGACCATCGCTAAGAATTATTATGAAGGGCGCCTGCCACCGCGTCCCGCGCAGCTTTGATCAAGGGGGGGAAGCTGTAACTGGGTACAGAGCAACCGGGAGCGAGGATGAACCTGGTGTTACCTGCTTGGGCCAGGGCTGTCTTGGCCTGGTCGCGAATCATCTTTATCGACACGTAGGGAAATTTGATATGGTCTAACCCGGCCAGAAGAGTGAAAGAGGTCCGCCGCCGGGCCTCGGCAATCGTCGGCCCTCCATTTAGGTCTGCCCAGGATATGGCGTGAACCGGGTAATCGAGCAGTCGATCAAAGTACAGCTTTTCTCCATGGGCATGGAGAATGTGGAACTCCCCTTTTCCTTCAATGGCTTTCAGGAATTCGAGGTCAAAAGGACGCATGAACTGCTCGAACTGCTCCAGAGTCACACTTTCTGCGGTGGCTGGAACCGAAAGAAAAATCCCGACAGCCCCCCTCTCCAGGCTAGCTAAAGCATATTGAATGAGGTTTTCGTTGACGACCTTAAGGGCGTTCTTGAGTGCCTTGGGATGCTCCGCCATTAGCTGCGGCATCGCCTCCTTGACCAAATTCCGCTGAAGTGTGTTCCAGGCGTTGAAGACGGTATCCACGAACAGGGCCTTTCCGCGCAGCGCCTTAGCGATTATTTCGATCGCTCTCAGCTGGTTTCCCATGGGGGTCCGGGTTACGTCAAAGGGTGTAAGTCTTTCGAGATCAGCGGGAGTTGCCATTACTTCCATCCCCTGCGGCATCGGATATTCGTAGTCGTTCATCACCTTTAAAAAGTCCAGGTCGTAGGCCTCGAAGAATTCTAGGTGCACCTGGGCGGTACGTTCGGCGGAACCGTGCTGGGTTCCGAAATGGTACCAGAGAGAGAATGGGGGCCGGTCTACTGGTTTCCCGGCCAATGCTGCGCGCAGCCTTTCTATTTTTTTCATGGCGTTTCCTCTTTAAGATAAACCCCATGCCCGCAGGCGAAAAACATGGGAAAAGGTTAAAACATTATAAACTTTCTTCTTCATAAACGTTGGCAATGCAGCATAAAAAGGTCACCTTTTCTTTGTCGCTCAAATTTTTCATGCTGTGGACTTCCATAGTGGGAATGAAAATGAAATCATTGGGCCCCAGACTTTTTTCTTCGACGATCTGATCTGTCTTGGGATCATGTTTGAAGCACTTTATATGGCCACTCAGGATATACATGGTCTGGTAATAAAGATGATTATGGACTGGAATCTCGCCCCCTGGTCCGATGGTGAAAAATCGCAGGCCGTACTCGGGCGATCCCTCGGGTCCGGCCTGGGAAAGCCAGCGAATCCATACCCCCTTCACCGGCAAGGGCTTCCCTTTATACGGATATGTTTCTATCTTTGAATCTGCCTTTTCGTTTACATTCATGACAATCATACAATCCTCCCTAAATTTTTTGTGATTAGAGTCTTAAGAAATTTCTAACCTTTTTTAGGGACTTGTCAAGAGAATTCGTCTGCCGTTATGATTTCTCTCATTCCTTCTTTTATCTTTGTTTTGGCCCAGGGGGTCTCCCGCCTGGGCCTGGCAATGATTTGAAATGCGAGCAGTATTTTTCAAAACTGGCGGTGGGCAAGGATGGCTGGCGATGGACAAAAGGATGGAAATGCCATAAGAAATGGACTATCCTTGATTCAGCAGAGGCTTTCAATGATCAAAAAATGGAATGCATTTCCTTTGCGGTTCGGAATTTGGCTAAGACCAGGAAGAAATTTGCGGAACAAATCCTTTGCCACGACTGTCTAATAAGATGTCGGGAAAAAAGCAAACGATCATGGATGATGACACCGACCAGGTATCATCCTGCAAGAAGGGTGACCTGGCTGCTTTTGAACAGCTCGTGCGAAAATATGAGAAAAGGATGTTCAATATCGCATTCCGGATAACGGGAGACTATGAAGATACCTGCGAGATTGTTCAAGATGCCTTTCTTGCGGCGTATCGCGGAATCGGCTCATTTCGCGGCCAGGCTAAGTTCTCAACCTGGCTCACCTCGATAACCGTTAACAATGCCAGAAACCGGGTGAAACAGATACAGGGAAAACGCAGGCATGAGCAGTTTTCCTTGGAGGATCCTTTGCCTACGGCCGATGGCGGCATGACGACGGACCCGCAATCGAATGATCCTCCAGTACATGAACTGTTAGAGAAAAGGGAGGCCCAGTCAAAGGTGCAGGATTGTATCAACGCCCTGGAGCCTGATTTCAAGGAGGTGCTCGTCCTGAGAGATATGCAGGACTTCTCGTACGAGGAAATTAGCGCTATACTCAAGGTGCCTACCGGCACGGTCAAATCGAGGCTGTTTAGGGCACGCGAGGCGGTCAAAGATTGTCTCAAGCAGGCGATGGGAGAGCTCTGATGGAACACGCGGCCATCCAATCCAAGCTGTCTGACTATTTGGACGATGCCGTTACTCCTGAAGAAAAGGCGGCGATTGAGGAACACTCCGCGGTGTGCCCGGAGTGCCGCAAGGCCCTCGCTGAGCTGAAGGCGACGCGTCGGCATGTACAAAGCCTCGCAGAAGTCGACCCGCCCCCATGGCTGACCGGTAAGATCATGGTGCGGGTGCGGGAGCAGGCCGACCAGAAGAGGGGGCTATTCCAGCGGCTCTTCTACCCGCTCCATATAAAACTGCCGATGGAGGCCTTGGGGCTGATTTTTCTGACCGTAACCGCCTATCTTATCGTCCGGAATACCCAGCCGGGAATGGAGCTTCTCACAACCCCTTCTAAAGAGGTTTACGAGCGAGCCCAGACCGCAAGTCCCCAAACGGCAACACCGCTGGAATCTTCAGAGGAAAAGCAGCAGATCCGCAGAAGAGCAGAAGAACGTTCCATGGCTGAGAAGTCGGCGACCCCAGCGCCGAGAGCGGACAGGACCATGCCTTTGGAGAGTTCAGCTGCAAAGCCGGCAGCGCAGCCGGGGGTGGCCCCAAAAGAAACAGCCGCGCCGGAGCCGCAAGCGGGCCGAAAGATGAAGCTGGAAGAGATGGCGGCAAAGCCGGTGGGACGATCTGAGATGGCGCAGAAACAAACAGCAATGCCCGCGCCGGCGGCGCAAGCGACTCGGCCTTTAGAGGAATCGGCCCCCAGCCAGGAAAGAAAGGCAGCAGAGCCTCCGCCGCTGATGGCAAAGAGATTCGCTCTTGAGGCGCAGCCCCTGCAGCTTACTCTCCATGCCAGAGATGCCGCCGCTGCCGGCATAAAGATTGAGGAAGCAGTCGCGGAGCTCGGCGGGAAAATAGTAAAAAAAGGGTCCTGGGAAAATACCCAACTCCTTTTCGTGCAAATGGATGTAAAAAAAGTGGACGGACTTTTGGTAACCCTGGAGCATCTTGGAGAGGTTAAAGAAAAGATATTGCCTGCCAAGGAAGCGGAAGGCAACAGAGCGATCACGATAAAAATCGTCCCGATTCCCACCTCGCCTTAGTTTTTTTGCTGGCAAAATCGAATCTTGACCTGACAGACAGCGTTCCAGGAGGTATGAACTTCTTCCTCATCCCCGTCATCTCCTTCTTATTACGCCACGGACAGGAGATAAATTCCTTATCTAGGTTGATCATATTGAGCCAATCATAATGATCCTAATCTTGCAACGAATTATAAAGTATAAAGGACAAAAAGTATAGACCCGCCATCCGCAATAATATTGACGTTTTCTTGACGCTTTTGAGGGAATTTTTGAGACCAGATTGACGCGGAAATGATTAAAATAAAGAATGCCTAAAATACGCTAAAGTGCCTAAAATGCCTAAAATTCGGCGAACAAAAACTTTTTATAATTTCCTAAACAATAATTATTAGTCAGTCCATAATTATATAGACACCGAAGACCAAATCCCTCCTTCCCTCCCTTTACAAAAGGGAGGAATTTCCCCTCTTTGGAAAAGAGGGGTCAGGGGAGATTTTGGAAGAATATGTCTGGTCAATTATGGACTCCTTAGTAATTTAGGATGGGAGGAGATTCCAAATGGGAGATCTCATTTTTATTGGGTTGGTTCTGGCCTTTTTTTTAGCCAGCTACTGGCTCATCGGCGCATGCGAACGACTGAGGAGGTGATTCCATGAACTGGTTATATCTCATTTCTGGCCTGATCGCCCTGGGATTGCTCATTTATTTATTCTGGGCACTCCTGAAACCGGAGGATTTGGCATGAATATTTTCGGCTGGCTGCAAGTCATAATTTTTTTAGTCGTCATTCTGGCGCTGGCAAAGCCACTGGGTTCTTATATGGCCCGGCTATATGGAGGAGAAAGGACTTTTCTTCATCCTCTCTTTGGACCGGTGGAACGGTTCATCTATCGCCTGGGGGGGGTGAAGCCGGATGCCGACATGAGCTGGAAAGAATACGCCTTGGCCCTTATGCTCTTCAATGTGCTTGGCATCCTTGTGGTATATGCCCTGCAGCGCCTCCAGCTCTGGCTCCCTTTGAATCTCATGAAGTTTGGGCCGGTGATGCCGGACCAGGCCTTCAATACGGCCGTGAGTTTCGCGACCAACACCAACTGGCAGAGTTACGGGGGCGAGACCACAATGAGCTATCTCACCCAGATGCTGGGACTGGCCGTGCAGAACTTTCTTTCAGCGGCGACGGGCATGGCCGCGGCTGTAGCTTTCATCCGAGGGTTTGCCCGCGCCACCGCGAAAGGGATCGGCAACGCCTGGGTGGACCTGGTGCGCAGCACCCTTTATATTTTTCTACCCATCGCTTTCATCATCGCGTTGATTCTGGTCTCTCAAGGCGTGGTTCAAAACTTCCGTCCTTATCAACCCGTAAACTTGCTCCAACCGCCCAGCTATGAAAAACAAAAACTCAATGCCGCCGGCCAACCCCTCAAAGACGCACAGGGCAGGCCTCTTACCGAAACGGTGGTGGTAAAGGAACAAGTCTTGCCCCTCGGGCCGGCAGCCTCACAGATCGCCATCAAGCAGCTCGGGGTGAACGGTGGCGGTTTTTTCAATGCCAACTCGGCCCATCCTTTCGAGAACCCGACCCCCCTGAGCAATTTTGTGGAGATGCTAGCCATCTTTCTGATATCGGGGGCGCTCTGTTACACCTTTGGCAAGATGGTTGGAGATACGCGGCAGGGGTGGGCCGTTCTGGCGGCGATGACGATCCTTTTCTGTGGGATGCTTGGCGTTACCGAATGGGCTGAACACGGGGGCAATCCTGCGCTGGCCAGGTTGGGTGGAGTGGATCAAGCTCCCAGTCCACTCCAGGCGGGTGGCAATATGGAAGGAAAAGAGGCGCGCTTCGGCATTACCGCCTCTGCATTGTTCGCGACGATCACAACCGCCGCCTCCTGCGGAGCGGTAAACTCCATGCACGATTCCTTTACCCCTCTGGGCGGGCTGGTGCCGTTGTGGTTAATAGAAATCGGTGAAGTCATTTATGGGGGCAATGGATGTGGCTTGTATGGAATGCTGATCTATGTGATTATCGCGGTCTTTGTGGCCGGGTTGATGGTAGGCCGCACTCCGGAATATCTGGGAAAGAAGATCGAATCCTATGAAATGAAAATGGCCTCCCTGGCCATCCTCGTTCCCATGCTTCTCCCTCTCCTGGGTACGGCGACTGCAGTGCTCTTGCCAGCGGGCCAATCCTCTGTGGCTAACCCCGGTCCCCACGGGTTCACCGAGATCCTGTACGCCTTTTCCTCGGGGGTTGGCAACAACGGCAGTGCCTTTGCCGGGTTGAACGCCAATACTCTCTTTTACAACACGGCCATTGCCGTGATGATGTTTTTCGGCCGGTATTGGATCCTCATTCCCGTCCTGGCGATTTCCGGCTCCCTGGCCATGAAAAAGTCGGTTCCCTTCAGCTCAGGCACCCTTGAAACCCACACCCCTTTGTTCATTGCCTGGCTGGTCGGGGTAGTGGTTGTCGTGGCTGCCCTGAACTTTTTGCCGGCACTGGCCCTGGGTCCTATTGTGGAGCACTTGCTGCTTTATTGAGGATATGGCAAAACAGTTCGGAGTTCAGAGTCTGGAGCCAATATATTGAATGATTTAAGGGCTGAATTGTCGAATTGTTGAGTGGAGGAGAATGATGAAAGGTCAGAATCCCCAGAAGAAACAGTCCATTTATACAGGTAAATTATACAGAGACGCTTTGCTCCAAGCCCTGAAGAAATTTGACCCGCGGTCGATGGCGCGCAACCCGGTGATGTTTGTGGTTGAGGTGGTCAGCGTCCTGACGACAGGGTTTTGGATTCAGGCCCTGATGGGGAAAGGAGAAGCGCCCGCCGGCTTCATCGGCCACATTTCCTTATGGTTATGGTTTACGGTCCTCTTTGCCAATTATGCGGAGGCACTGGCCGAGGGGAGGGGAAAAGCCCAAGCCGCGGCCCTGCGGCGGATGCGCAAACAAACGCAGGCCAAATTGTTACTCAAGGAATACTCCTTAGAAGGGAAGTCAAAACCGGAGAGTAAGGATTATTCTCTGGTCGCCTCTACCGAACTTAGGAAAGGGAACTTTTACTTTGTCGAGGCGGGGGACATCCTTCCGGCCGATGGGGAGATCGTGGAGGGAATTGCCTCGGTGGACGAGAGCGCCGTTACGGGAGAAAGCGCTCCAGTGATCCGCGAGTCCGGGGGGGACCGGAGTGCGGTCACCGGGGGGACGCGGATTCTTTCGGACTGGCTGATCGTGCGTGTCAGCATCGATCCCGGGGAGGGTTTTCTCGACCGAATGATCGCCCTGGTGGAGGGAGCGAAACGGCAGAAAACCCCCAATGAAATTGCTCTGGATATCTTGCTGGCCGGGTTTACAATCATTTTTCTGGTTGTGTGTGCAACGCTCCTGCCCTTTTCCCTTTACAGCGTGAAAGTCGCGGGCAAAGGGATCCCCGTGACCATTACCGTTCTGGTCGCTTTGCTGGTCTGCCTCATTCCGACCACGATTGGGGGGCTCCTCAGCGCGATTGGCATTGCCGGCATGGACCGCCTGATCCGGCGCAACGTGATTGCCATGTCAGGAAGGGCCGTGGAAGCGGCGGGGGATGTGGATGTATTACTTTTGGACAAGACCGGGACGATTACCCTGGGGAACCGCCAGGCCGTGGAATTGATTCCCGTGGGCAACGTGAAAATCCAAGAGCTGGCGGAACTAACGCAGTTGGCCTCCCTGGCGGATGAGACGCCGGAAGGCCGGAGCATCATGGCTCTGGTTAAGGAAAAGTACGGTTTGCGGGGACGAACGGTAGGCCCGGCAGACGGAAAAGGAATGCAATTCCTGCCCTTCAGCGCCCAGACCCGGATGAGCGGAGTTGATGTGGATGACCTGCATATCCGCAAGGGGGCTGCGGATGTGATCATTGGTCATGTGGAGAAGAATGGCACTCGTGTCCCCCGGGAGCTCAATGATGCCATAGACCGCATTGCTCGCTCGGGGGGAACGCCGCTCGTCGTAGCCCGGAATAACCAAGCCGTCGGGGTCGTCCACCTCAAAGATGTAGTCAAAGGCGGAATTCGGGAGCGCTTTGTTCAACTCAAACGCATGGGGATCCGTACGGTCATGATCACGGGAGACAACCCGGTGACCGCTGCGGCCATCGCGGCCGAGGCCGGAGTGGACGACTTCCTGGCTCAGGCCACGCCGGAGGCCAAGCTGAAGCTGATCCGCCAGCACCAGGCGGGAGGCCGCCTGGTGGCCATGACCGGGGACGGCACCAATGACGCCCCTGCCCTGGCCCAGGCCGATGTTGCCGTGGCGATGAACACGGGAACCCAGCCGGCGCGGGAGGCGGCCAATATGGTCGACCTGGACAGCAACCCGACGAAGCTCATCGAGATCGTCGAGATCGGCAAACAGCTGCTGATGACCCGGGGTGCACTCACTACCTTTAGCATCGCCAATGATGTGGCCAAATACTTTGCCATCATCCCCGCAGCCTTCGCCTCGACCTACCCGGTCCTGGAGTCGCTCAACTTCATGCGCCTCCAGAGCGCAATCCTGTCGGCCGTGATCTTTAATGCCCTCATCATCGTGGCCCTGATCCCGTTGGCCTTGAAGGGAGTTCCTTATCGCCCCCTCGGGGCGGCCCGGCTTCTGCGGGACAACCTGCTGATCTATGGAGTCGGCGGATTGATTGCCCCTTTCATCGGCATCAAACTCGTCGATATGTTTCTGGTGGCGCTGAGCTTATCGTAAAGGAGTATTAGGCGCTTAAGAATGAAATTGTGCGCAAAATGGTAACAAATTTCGGAAATCCCCCCTTGCCCCCCTTTAGAAAAGGGGGGTTGGGGGGATTTTGAACGAATTCCTGATTGGTTCCGGCTTGGCCGGGTTAGGAGGTTAAAGGTATGTTCCAGCAACTAAGACCCGTTTTAATGGTTTTCCTTCTGCTCACCGCAGTGACCGGTATCGTCTATCCGCTGCTCGTTACCGGGGTAGCCCAGTTGGCCTTCCCGGAAAGGGCGAATGGAAGCTTGATTCGCAGGGAAGGCGGCTATGCTGGCTCTGAGCTCATCGGTCAGCCTTTTGATGACCCGAAATATTTCTGGGGGCGCCTTTCGGCAACGCCAGATTTCCCCTACAACTCGGCCTCTTCTTCCGGGTCCAACCTGGGGCCTTCGAACCCGGCTCTGGTGGAAGCGGTAAAGGCGCGCCTTGAGGCTTTGCGAAAAGCGGATCCTGGAAATAAATCCTCCGTTCCCATCGATCTGGTCACCTCTTCGGGGAGTGGCCTCGATCCCCATATTGGCCCAGCTGCAGCTTTCTATCAGGTCGCACGGGTAGCCCGCGCGCGGGGGCTGTCCGAAGATCGGGTTCGTCGCCTGGTGGATCAATTCACGGAGTCCCGGCAGTGGGGTTTTCTTGGGGAACCTCGGGTGAATGTTTTGCGACTGAACCTCGCTTTGGATCGTCAGCAAAAAACCGCGGCTAATCTTTGATGACGTTTCCGGGCGTGCCTAAAGGGTGTTAGAATAGAAATAGAAATTAATTTTTCTCCATTTAACCCAAACCAATTCACCCCTCGGGTTGGAGGATTACAGCATGAACGAGGAAACCCGGCCAAACCCTGACGCTCTTTTAGCCCGAGTTGAGGCCGAAGAACGGCAGAAGGCCCGGGGAAAATTGAAGATTTTCCTCGGTTACGCCGCCGGCGTGGGAAAAACATACGCCATGCTGGAAACGGCCCACAGCCGGAAGGCTGAAGGTGTGAACGTGGTGGCTGCCGTTGTTGAAACCCACGGCCGGTCCGAAACCGAGGCCCTTTTGCAGGGATTGGAGGTCCTCCCCCGGAAACAAGTCGAGTATCGCGGGGTGAAGCTCACCGAGATGGACCTGGATGCGGTCCTGGCGCGCAAGCCGCAGCTTGCTCTCGTGGATGAACATGCTCATACCAACGCCCCTGGATCCCGTCACCCCAAGCGTTGGCAGGATATTGAAGAGCTTCTGATTGCCGGCATCGACGTATACACAACTCTGAATATCCAACACCTGGAGAGTTTTCGGGACCTCATAGCCCAAACCACGGGTGTTATCGTTCGAGAAACAATTCCGGACCGGGTGTTAGATGAAGCCTCGGAGATCGAGGTCGTGGACCTCCCCCCGGAGGAACTGCTACTGCGCCTTCGTGAAGGAAAGGTCTATATTCCAGAGCAGGCGGTTCGCGCCATGGAGAATTTTTTTGAAGCAGGGAATTTGATCGCCTTGCGGGAAATTACCTTACGTCGTGCGGCCAATCGCGTTGATGAACAGATGCGCGAATATCTGCAGACCTATCCTACGGCCGGACTTTGGCCAGTTACGGAGCGCCTTCTGGTTTGTATCAGCGGCAGCCCCAACAGTGAGCGGCTGATCCGCACCGGGCGCCGGCTTGCGGAAGAGTTAAAAACGGAATGGTATGCCCTTTATGTGGAAACCACCGGGGACGACAGGCTTACGCAGGAGAATCGTGAGCGCATTTGGCGCGAATTGCGGCTGGCGGAATCCCTTGGCGCCAAAGAGGTAACGACTTTGAAAGCGGATTCCGCCGCGGAGGCCGTGATCGATTATGCCCGAAAGAATAAAATCACGAAAGTGCTTGTTGGCCGGCCCACCCGGCCCCGCTGGCGGGAATGGTTGAGGGGTTCTTTTGTGGACCAGGTTGTGAGGCAAAGCAAGGAAGTCGATGTGTATGTGGTCAGCGAGGAAAGGGGAGAAAAAACAAAAAGAATTCCCCCGCGCTCAGTCCAGGTGCCCTGGGGTAGTTATCTGACCAGTCTGCTGCTGGTTGCCGGAGCAACCCTAGGTAGTGAGATCGCCATCGAATTCCTGTCGCCTACCAACATGATCATGTTCTATCTTCTGGCGGTGGTTGTGGCCGCTCTCCGGTTGGGGTTCAGGCCCGCTTTATTCACCGCCCTCGTGGGCGTATTGGCCTTTGATTTCTTTCTGGTTCCACCTTATTTCAGTTTTGCGGTTACGGACACCCAGTATTTAATTACCTTTGCAGGATTATTTACAGTCGGTGCGGTCATTAGTACCCTAGTAGCCCGGGCGAGAAGCCAGACCGAAACCATAAAGAACCGGGAGTCTCAAACCGCGACCCTGTATGCGCTGAGCAGGGATTTAGCCTCCGCCTTTGGTCTGGATAAAATTCTGAATGTGGTCATCCACCATGTCGGCGAGACCTTAAATGCCGAAATAGCCATCCTGCTTCCCGAAGGAGAATCGTTGGATGTAAAGGCCAGTTCCAGCGGTTTTTCGTTGGGGGAAAAACAGAAATCTGTGGCGGTCTGGGCTTATCGAAATGGGCAAATGGCCGGGAGAGGAACCGAGACGCTTTCATCCGATGAGTTATTGTACATTCCCTTACAGACGGGTGGGAGAGTGGTAGGTGTCATGGGCATAAAATTACGGAACTCCGATGAAACCCTGGCGCCGGAAACCCGCCGAATTCTCGAAGCTTTTTCCGGCCAGGCGGCCCTCGCGATCGAGCGGGTGTATCTCGCCCGACAGGCGGATCAGGCGCAGCTTCTGCAAGCCACCGAAAGATTGGAAAGGTCTCTGCTCAACTCGATCTCGCATGATTTGCGGACTCCGTTGTCTTCCATCATAGGCGCCTTAAGCAGTCTGCGGGATGAAAAGAATTCCTTAAATACGGAGGCGCGGCGTGAGCTAATCGACTTGGCCTGGGAAGAGGCCGGGCGGATGAACCGTTTTGTCAGCAATCTTCTGGATATGACCCGCCTGGAAGCCGGCGCGCTCAAAATAAAAAAGGAACCTTATGATGTGCAGGATCTTTTGGGTTCGTGCCTGGGTTCTTTAGAACCCCGCCTGAAAGGGAAAAAAGTCAAGATCGATATCCCCTCAGACCTTCCACTTGTACCCATGGACTCCGTCCTTATGGCTCAGGTTATGGGCAATGTGCTGGACAACGCCTTAAAATATTCTCCCCCGAGTGGGGTGATCGAAGTGGCCGCGCGGATTCGGGAAAACCGGTTAGAAATCGAAGTCGCAGATCAGGGGCCCGGAATCCCCGAAGAGTATCTTACGCAGGTTTTCAACAAATTTTCCCGAATCACCCGTGCTGATGGGACCAGCGGAATTGGCTTAGGTTTGACGATCAGTAAAGGAATCGTCGAGGCCCATGAAGGAAAAATCTGGGCGGAAAGCCGTCCCGGGGGGGGATCAAAAATCGTTTTCACTCTGCCACTCACTATTTCCGGGACGGAAAGTAAATCTCAGACCGGGGATGCCAGAACATGACTACGGAGAATTTGGATAAAAACCTACCGCGGATCCTGGTCGTTGATGACGAAAAGGCGATTCAACGCTTTTTAAAAAACGCTCTGAGTTCAGCAGAATTCTCGGTGCATATTGCCGGAGGTGGGAAAGAGGCGTTGGCCGCTGCGGTCGCCATCCGGCCCGACCTCATCATTTTAGACCTGGGTTTACCCGATATGGATGGAGTGGAAGTACTCCGGCGGTTGCGCGAATGGACGCAGGTTCCCATAATCATATTGTCTGTCCGGGACCGGGAAGATGAGAAAGTTACGGCCCTGGATTCGGGGGCGGATGATTACGTGACCAAGCCCTTCGGAATCGGGGAGCTTCTGGCCAGGATGCGAGTGGCGCTCAGAAAATCCATCCCGCAATCTCCGGAGCCCGTTTACAAAGTGGATGGTTTGGAAGTGGATCTGGAACATCGCCGAGTATTCGTTCAAGGGAATGAGGTACAGCTTACGCCCACCGAGTATGATCTTTTGCGGCTGCTGATCACTCATGCCGGGAAGGTGCTTACCCATAACCAAATCCTGAGGCAGATGTGGGGACCCGCGTATATGGAACAACCGCATTTGCTGCGGGTCAATGTAAGCAATCTGCGGCGGAAAATCGAACCAGAACCCAACCGCCCCCGTTATATTTTAACGGAACTCGGCGTAGGGTATCGCCTCAAAATGAACCCGTAAGCCCTTTCCAAGCAAAGGGCTCCTCTTCTAGCGCTTCTCTTATTTTATAAGATGGCCGGCCGATTTACCCCGCCATCGGCGGGGCTTCTTTCCGCCTGAGCCACGTTTCCTTCCTCCTTGACAAAGAAACTTGATTATAAAAAAATTAATATATGGATGCCTGATGCGGTAGGTGAGCTGTCCGGTCTGGAGAAATGAATGACAAAAGTTTGGGATGAAGAATAATCCAAAGAGCAAGATGCAAAATGAAAATTGCAAATTGAAATTTGATGATCTCGTAAAAAGTCGGGAAAGCCGTCACTCCTGCGAAAGCAGGAGTCCAGAATTAGCTGAATTATTAGTCAGTCCATAATTATATAGACACCGAAGACCAAATCCCTCCTTCCCTCCCTTTACAAAAGGGAGGAATTTCCCCTCTTTGGAAAAGAGGGGTCAGGGGAGATTTTGGAAGAATATGTCTGGTCAATTATGGACTCCTTAGTAACTGGATTCCCGCCCTGCACCACACTAGGTACAGGGCCCGCTTTCGCGGGAATGACGAAAATGAGACCAAAAGGACTTTTTGCGAATCCATCCAATTTAAAGATGAAGGAATTTTTTGAGAACAAATAAGTGAGGAGGGACCGATGAAAATCGATAGAGCAAAATACGAAAAATTTCATGAACGCCTGGGGCTTAAGGAACATCCCTTGGGGGTGTTTTACAGCGATGAAGAACCTGCACGGGGAATCAAGCCCAAGGGAGGGGGGCACGAGTGCATGATTGCTCTTTTAAAACGGGCCCGCCATCATGGGGAGACGGTCTATTTTGACGAAAATCACATCGGCTGCGCTGGTGGGGCTTACTACATGGGCTTTCGCGCCATGTCCATGCCCAAGATTGAGTATTTTCTTTCCTGCGGCATCCCCGGGGAGATGGAAGGGGAAAGATATATCAAAACCCCGGAGCGCGCCAGGGAATATTTTGCTTCCACTAAGCCAAGGAGAGCGCCCGCAAAGTATGGGATTTTTAAACCTTTGGATAAGCTAGCAACTCATGAGGAGGCTGAAGTCATCATCTTCTTCGCCCCCCCGGATGTTCTCTCAGGACTGTTCACTCTGACGAACTACGCCGCCGAGCGTCCGGATGCCGTTCGCCTCCCTTTCAGCTCTGGCTGCGGATCGATCGTGACCCATCCCTTGAAAGAAGGGGAAAAAGAAAATCCCCAGGCCATTCTCGGGATGTTTGACGTCTCGGCGCGTCCCTTCGTTGAGCCAAGCGTCCTTACTTTTGCTATGCCCACAAAATTATTCCATACTCTCTTGGAAAATCAAGACGAGAGCTTCCTGATTACGGATAGCTGGAAGAAGGTGAGGGAAAGAATCGGCAAAGCGCATAGCGCATAGAGCGAAGAGCAAAAACCGTAAGGCGTAAGGCGCTAGGCGCAAGTCCTTAGGGAGGCAGTCTGGTGAAAAAGCAGCTTGACATGTACATACAAATGTGCATATAATTCTTATATGTTTGAGTGGGACCCAAACAAAGACCGATTGAACCAGAGGAAGCACAAAGTGGCTTTCGCGGACACCTTTGCTGTATTCGAGGACCCGAACGCTCTCACCATGGAGGACTACGAACAAGGCGAAGACCGCCATGCGACCGTGGGAATGGATTGCTTCGGCAGGATTCTTGTCGTGGTTATACATGGCGTGACAAAAACATCCGAATCATATCCGCTAGGAAAGCAACACGATCAGAGGTAAGGCACTATGAAACCCAATTATGATTTCAGCAAGGCTCGGCGGGGAGCAGTGATTCCTCCCTTGGGCAACAAAGTTAGGATTACGATCCGACTGGACAAGGACATTGTCGAGTGGTTCAAGTCGCGGGTGGAGGAATCGGGCGGCGGAAACTATCAAACCCTACTCAACAATGCCCTCCGTGAGTACATCACGCATCGGGACGAGCCCATCGAAAAGGTCCTTCGACGAGTCGTCCGCGAGGAATTGCACGCTGTCCGCTGAGGCAAAGGCGAACCAGGGAGAACGGGGTCGGGCTTGGGTATTTAGATATTGACTCGGCGCTCCTTTCTGGCTAACCCGCCATTATGCCGAGGAACCCAACAGTTCAGTTCCCGGGGCATTTTTTCGTATAATTGGTTGGAAAAGAATCCGGACGCGAGCCGCAAAAGAAAAATTTAGAAATAACGAAATCTGACCCCATTTCTTAGTCTGGACCCGACTCGGGGAGGCAAAAGTGCCGCTCTATAGCTTCCAGGGCTGCTCCCTATTCCCTTTGGGAGGCTTTACAATTTTTGGATGACAAGAATGGGTGACATTTTTCAGGATGTTCCCTTTCTCCTTGTTCCTGGAACTGAGCGGGCGAGCTAATTGTGATATAATGCTTTGAAAGGCCCTTAGAGGGGGATGAATTATAACTTTCCAACGAATTACCATAGACTCTGAGGGTTGCGGTGGTAAACCTTCCATTTGGGGACCGAGGGACATTCAGGAGGCCATGAATTATGCTGCTTTCCTCGCGGACGAACAAGTGGTTGAGTTTATCTCATGAAGTTCCCCTTTAATATGTTTGTCCCCCTTTTGCTCCTCGATATGCTCTAAGCGCACGAACATGAAGGTGTTCACGCGCATTGCAGCAATGTCCCAGGTTACAAGTATGATGATCTTAGAAAAAGGGGTGGGCACTCATAAATAGGAGGAAGTTAACAATGGCTGCAACCTACGAAATCCTAAAAGAAGCGTTGGCATTGAAGCCTGAACAAAAAGCAGAGTTAATTGACAAGCTGCTTTCAAGCCTAGATATGCCGGATAAAGAGATGGACGAATTATGGGCCGAAGAGGCCGAGAGTCGAATCGACGCATACGAACGGGGAAAGATCAGGGCTGTTAGCTTGGAGAAAGTCCTCGAAAAATACAAATAGGATCAAGAATGCGGATTCGGTTCTTAGAGATCGCCGAGATCGAACTGGATGAGGCTATTGCATATTATAACCATGAGACGACAGGGCTCGGTGAGGCGTTTCTCACCGAAGTGCTGAATTCTCTTGATCGAATTGGGAAGTTTCCTGAAGCATGGCACCCCTCCTCAAAGCGAACCAGAAGGTGCCAAACACGGCGTTTCCCCTACGGAATCATCTACCAAATGCGGAAAGATGAAATCCTGGTGGTCGCAATCGCGAATCTTCACAGAAAGCCCGAGTATTGGAAAGATCGAATATAATATCGAGAAGTTTTGGGGAGTCGGACCAAAGCACTTCCTAATTCGCTCCCCCAAAATATCCCTAACCTTTTGGAGTTTGATATGAGATGGTTATTCCAGAAGGTGCCGCTATGAAGCCTCAGACGGTGCTCTTCATTCCCCGTAGGAGGCTTTTAGTTTTTTGGAGAACAAGAACACTGTCTCATTTTTCAATTCTGTCCCGGTTTGGGGAGTTATTTTTAAGGATGAAGACCTGATTCTAGCCCTCCTCACTTCCTGGCGAGGAGCGACAGAGCAAGAGTAAAGATCTGATCATGACTCCAGGAAAGGTATGATAAGCAAATGGGTAACCTGATGGATGGCCGGGTACTGAAACTGAGGGGTGGCGGCCAGAACGACCTTGTCAAGAGGATTATCGAGGACTTCTGCCCGCGCTTCACCCCCGGCGGCGTGCTGGTCTATGTCGGTGACACCGGTAACAAGCAGCGACACCTCGAGGAAGGATACCTCCGGCGGCTTGGGGTGACGTTCGACGAACATGGCAAGATGCCCAACGTGGTCGTGCATTTTCCGGAAAAGAACTGGCTTTTTCTCATCGAAGCAGTCCCAAGTCATGGCCCCATTGGCCTCAAACGCCACAACGAGTTAAAGGACCTATTCAAGGTGTCTAAGGCCGGGTTGATCTTCGTGACTGCATTCCTCACGCGACGAGCCATGACGAAGTACCTCTCCGAGATCGCATGGGAAACCGAGGTCTGGATCGCCGAGGCACCAAGCCACATCATCCATTTCAACGGTGAGCGGTTCCTTGGCCCCTATGAGTGAGGGTAGACAAGAGAGGCTGGCTAATAAGAGGAGTAAGTCCGTGAATCGAGAGTTCACTCTGGTCCACTCGCCTTTTCGGCTTAAGTTGGTGATCAATAGCGCCCTTGCCTTGGATCACGCCGGATTTTTTTGTGCCTAATCAACAAAATTCCAAATTTCACGGACTGACCCCCTTACTTATTGCTCTTTCACCCCCTTTGTCTCGTCTTGGTGAGTAATTTGGAGGGTTTGAATGGCGATAAATAAAGGCCCCGTTTCTTCCGATAAGAATATTGGGTTTTTCTTTCTTAGGGGGCTTCTTATGAACCATTAGGCTTTTGGCCCTTTGTCGCAAATTACATATCTTTTCATATACGGGAATATTTATGGGGATATTTAGGCAGTTAACCAATAGCTTTTTCTGACATGTTGGAAAAACTTTTAAAGGAAGAAAGGTTTGAATCTGCATGATATGAAGCAATATGTCCATAAAACTCGTCTGGGAAAATATTATACGGGAGACTCAGAATCCCTTCTTGGCCCCAGACTTGGCCACGATCTTCGAGGAAAAGTTAACCTTATTTTAACCTCGCCGCCTTTCCCTTTGAACAATAAGAAAAGTTACGGGAATCTGGAGGGTGAGAAATACAAAAAGTGGTTTGTCGGTTTGGCAAAAACCTTCTCCAATTTGCTTACCGAGAATGGATCGATTGTGGTGGAGATGGGCAATTCCTGGATAAATGGCCGCCCTGTCCAATCTCTCTTGCATCTTGAGTCTCTCATCGGGTTTGTAAATAACCCGGAGGCAAATCTTCGCCTTTGCCAGCAGTTTATCTGTTACAACCCATCGCGGTTGCCAAGCCCAGCCCAGTGGGTTACCGTGAACCGAATTCGGACGACTGACAGCTTCACCCATATCTGGTGGATGGCGAAAACAGATTTTCCTAAAGCCAGCAATCAAAAAGTGCTACGGCCATATAGCAAGAGCATGCAAAGCCTGCTCAAACGAAAACAATATAACTCTGGGAAAAGACCTTCTGAGCATAAAATCAGCAAAGAGGGTTTCCTAGTCGACCACGGAGGAAGCATCCCACGGAACCTATTTGAGATAGAGCCATTGGATTGAATCCGGAGAAGATTATCTTTATCCTCAGTCCTATTTCATTCTTGTCCAATTACCCCACCAGGCGCAAGAAGCACTGTTAGCGGTTAGTTAGATATTTGGATTCGCCCGACATCTCGGTCAACCGGGACGCGCCGTGAGGGAAGCTTGGGTAATCTGCCGTTATGGTGAGGAAGCCAAGAGTTCACTTCTCAGGGCACTTTTTCATATAATTGGTTGGAAAAGAATGCGGTCGAGGGCCGCAAAAGAAAAAAAAGAAATAACGAAGTCTGCCCCCATTTCCCCCGCCCATTTCCTGAAATTGATCCTATCATCTTTGAGAACGCTTGACAGAAGTTAGCATATTTGCTAACATGGCAAGTATGAACTACACCGTCGAGTATTTCCATCCTCGCCTCAAAGCTGAGATTGAGAGCTGGCCTGTTGGCATATTGGCTGATTTTGCGCGGATGGTGGAACTACTGATGGAGTTCGGACCGAATCTGCGCATGCCGCACTCACGTTCCCTGGGCGGTGGTCTTTTCGAATTGAGACCGCGCGGCCGCGAAGGCATCGGCCGGGCGTTTTATTGTTTTATCTCCAGGCGGCGGGTCGTGATACTCCACGCGTTCGTGAAAAAAACACAGGATACCCCGGAACAGGAGTTGAGAATTGCCCGGAGAAGGATGAAGGAGGTCCAGAATGGCTAAATTGAAATATCAGCCGGTTTCCCATGACCATGAGGCTTTCCTTAAGAAAGCCTTAAAGCGGAAGGGATTCAAGAAAGCGTACGAGGATTTGGAGGAAGAGTACACGCTTACCCGCGAGATGCTTGCCGCTCGTTCCAGGTTCGGGCTCACTCAGGAAGCGGTCGCGGAATTGATGGGAACTACAAAAAGTGCGGTTTCACGTCTGGAAGCCGTGCCAAAGCATGCACCATCCCTGACTACTCTCAAAAAATATGCTCAGGCAGTCGGCTGTCGCCTGGAAATTAAGCTGGTTCCGAACCCTCGCCTAACAGGCCGCTCGACGCGGGCCGCCAAAAAGCAGGCGGCCGGTTAGCTTCGCGGTTGCTGAGGAGAGGCACAGCCAAAACATACGCCTACGATGCGTACTTTCTTGATTGTGCCGTTCGCCACGCCGCACCCCTGCTGACCTTGGATCGTGCCCTAGAACGTGCGGCGATGAAGCTTGGCGTTAAATTGATGGAGGTTTGAAATGCGAGTCTACACCTATTCGGAAGCGAGGCAAAAGCTCTCTAGTATCTTAGACAAGGCAGAGTCGATGGGAAAAGTGATCATCCGCCGAAAGGATGGAAGAACTTTTGCATTGATCCCTGAGCAGACACGGAGGTCCCCTCTGGATGTACCTCCAATCAAAGCAACTGTTTCTACGGAAGAACTTGTTGAGATCGTGAGGAAAGAAAGAGGCAGAACAAGAGGATGGAGGCGACGCGAGTAAAGCCGTGCGGCTCAAGCCGGTGCTGTTCGCCGTGGAGAGAAACAAATGACAGACCCAGGAAATGAGAAAGCGCTGGCAGTCCCGCCGGCTACTCCCGAGGAGGAGACGGTCGCCCGTCTTCTGGAAAAGATTAAGAAGGATTCTGTACCCATGCTTTTCGGCTCATACGAATCACGGGTCGTCTTCACGGATGGGCGTCTTCTCGAGCTGGCTGATTTTTTACTCCCCGCAATCGATAAAATGCGCTACCTCGGCGCCGGCCAAATTTCGTCAGATTCTGTCAAACAAACACTCCCGCCACAACCTGACAAAAAGGCGGAGAAAGTCAGTATGGAAAGCCGGCGCGGGGGTAAGTACCACTTGTCATCCCAGACGCAGTCCTGCGCAATCGATGCGGTTTACTATGACTACCTTAAAATGCGCTACCCAAAGGCGGAGGTGTTTTGTCGGGGCCCGAGAAGGCCCGTCACCTTCTGCCAGGACGGTCTTCTCAGGGCAGTGGTCATGCCGATGAAGGAGTAGGGCAATGCCGGCAGGCTTGGGTATTTAGGTATTGACTCGCCGCCCCTTTCTGGGTAATCTGCCGTTATCGCGAGGAAGCCAAGAATTCACTTCGTCGAGCGCTTTATCATATAATTGGTTGGAAAAGAATGTGGTCGAGGGCCGCAAAAGAAAAATAAAGAAATAACGAAGTCAGACCCCATTTCTACTATTCGAATATCCTGCCATTCAACCAAAGCCTCCCCATCACAACCAGTAAGTTATTATCTTGTCGGTTCGATCTATTTCGTTCCCTGGCCAAAGAGAGTTTGGGTCAACGACCTTAATTTTTGCGTAAAATCGTCTGCACCGAACCCAGCAAGAAAGGCTATGCTCACCCACCACATAGTACCTCCGGGAGCCTTTTCTCCTGCCTGCAATATCCCGGCTTCGATAGTTAGCACCGCCACCGCTCCAAGAACAAACCCGATCAATGGTCGGAGGGAATACCACGGCCACCACCGCCCTACATCGAGCGCATTCTTGTAACACGCCACGCCAATGAAATTAATCATGGCCCGCAACTGCACACCGAGAACGCCCGAGAGCCCTCCTACCCAAAACAGACTAAGGATGAATCCCCTGAGAAGCTCATTTGACTTGTATGCGAGTTTATCAATAGCCTCCCAATAGTCCTGCGATAGCTTCTGAGAAGATCCGGCTCCTTTTTTTTCAAGGAGGGCAAGCAACTCTTCCTTTTTCTTTGTGTCAATTACTCCTATATGTTTCAATTCCTTTGACGCTCTATCGTAGATAAAGGATGGGGGCCCGGGCTTGAGCATGAAGCCTGCAGGCGCAACCCAGCTGACTGTAACTTCGGTCTGCAATTTCTTTTCGAGGCTCTCAATTAAGTCTAACCAATAGTACACTAAGATAATCCCTGTACTAATAAGGAACAACGCGAGGAAAATTTTTTGCGTCAATGTTGCAGGAACGATAGGCGAGTCTGTCTTCTTTATAGCACCGCCTTGCCTCTTATCATCGCCCTCAACCTGGTCGCGCTGATCGCCCGTTTGAATAGCCATTTTCGTTTTCCCTCCCTCTTTGTCTACCCTTCTTTCCTTCCCTTCGGCTCGTCTCCCCCAGTTGACAACATAACCGCCGACCTTGTTGAAATCCGCCGACACAGGCCGTCAATTGCCTTGTCTAGCCCCGGCAGAAAACCCTGGATCGGCATTCTTGCTTCCCCCGTGGGCAGTGGCCCATGGCTGTGTCTTAGGATTCGAAGTGCCCGGAGAATCGCGTAAAGCTCAATCTTTGCCCACAAATCCTCTTCTAGTCGACAGGACCAGGCGCGTAGAAGTGCCTCAAACAGCTTCGTTCCCGAATAGCGAGCGTACGCATACCCAAGGTTAAGTAAGATATCTCCGGCTAAAATGCTCTCGAGGTCCACCAGCCCCGTAAGGCGATCGTGCTTATCGAGCAACACGTGCTCCGGGGAGATATCACCCCACACCAGCCCAGTTCTACTCAAAGTCGAGAACTTCCCCAGATGTTCCTGGACAAACCTCAATTTCTCTAATACCTCTTTAGAGACAAGCCTTTCATTCATAGTCGCATTTATCCCAAGTCGAAATGAATCCTCTAAGAACGACTCCCAGGAGGTAGAGCGTGCCCTCGCTCCGTCGACTAACTCCCCATATCCAGCCACTTCGATTTCATGAAGCCGATCAATACATGCCACAAGAGAGCGGGCCACTTCGGCTAATGAATCTTCCGCTAACATTGGCAAACGATCGACTAACGGAACACCCTCAATCCAGCGATATATCATATAGTCCAGAGGGGCCTTGGGGCTGCTCCTTGAGTCTGCCACTACCTCTGGTACGAATATCTGTGCTGCGAAACAACGACGCAAGATATCGGGTTCATACTGCACAACTTCAGATCGAGAAGAAGGGTAGAAACGCACCACATACCTCTGACCTGAATCTAATTCGACTACATATTTGAAGGTCATAACACCTAGAGCGATTTTCTCTACTCGGACTATGGGAATGCCAACGTGTTCTCGCACGAGATCCTTGGCCATCTTTTCAAGCGACTTTGTCCGTATTTCTGAGTCACGCATTCTGACCACATCCTGCGAGGGCCAACGCTCTCGGATGTAATTCAAAAAAAGTGTTACTGAAGGCATGCCCCTGTTCCGCAAACTGCTTGTTCCTTTCAAGCCAGCTGCGTGTAATAGGTTCTATAGCAAGGTTAAGAGTAGCCGCATAATGGAGGATCCTAAACCACACGACGGCCGGCCGGGTTATGGTCTGTTCAGGTAAGATAGGCTCATCTGGATAATCGAATCGAACGGCACGCATAATTCGCCGAAGCAAATCGCGTAAGCCGTTCTGAGGATCGTAGAACTGTCCGCTTCGCAGATTTAGGGCTACAGCGTTTGATGTAAAATCAAACTGATTAAGCACATCGACGATATCCTCACATCTCCATAAGCCATTGAAGAATCTCTTGATCGGAATAATATCACAGTAATTCTCCTTGCCGGAGGAGGAAAACCACCGAGGTGAGCCAAATGGACCAGTTCGCATGATCCCGCACTCAGCCAGCCTCGTCAGCGCACGGTCTATATCTTCTTCCTTGCCGCCAAGAAAGAAATCGAAGTCTTTGGTGCCGTGTTCCTGGCCAAGAAGAGGATCGCGTAGGGCCCCGCCTGCGAGGTAGATATCGACTTCCTGTAACTCCTGGAAAACCGGATCGAATGCATCGAATCCCTCCCACGAGCGGAGCGCAAGGAGAACCCTCTGATGAACTTCAGTGGTTTCAACCATTTTTGAAAGGAAATTGCCTTTTGGTATTGTGATTATAGGGAGAAAGGAATTATGTGTCAAGGCGTGCGACCTTGCGGCCTTGCCCACCTTGACTTTTGGTCTCTTGCTGGGGTCGGACCAAGGTAACTATTTGATATTCTGTATGATCGGCAAAAAAATAGCGCTTATTTTGGTCTTAAAACAACATTTTTGAGCTCAAAAGTACCCTTCTAAGAGTCGAATGGGTCTTAGGTATTTGGGTATTTACACGCCGCCCCTTTCTGGGTATTCCGTCGTTATGGCGAGGAAACCGAGAGTTCACTTTCCCGCGCACTTTATCATATAATTGGTTGGAAAAGAATGTGGTCGAGGGCCGCAAAAGCAAAATTAAGAAATAACGAAATCTGAGGCATTTCCAGCTTTGCTAAAGGTCAAGCATAGGCCAGCCTAACTTTTGTTAGGCTATAATGGCCGGGTAAGGATATGCATTTCGATATTTTGGGGGAAATTCTGTGGACTGAAACAATTGCCTCGGGTCGCAGCATTGGTGAGTTGCGGAGGCTGAATCGCGTCTATGGGAAAACAAACTGAAGAAAACGGAAGGGAATTGCTAAAATTAGATTGGCAGATGGGACGGAAAAGCTTGCAGAACTCCACTGGTATGAAGGGCATGGCAAGGGAAGAAAAGAAATAAAAATCAAAAAATACTTGGAGTAATAAAGATGAAACGGAAATTTATGCTTTGCGTCGACAACGAGGGATACGAGGCATCTTTGGAGATACGGAAGTTGTATGAAAAGATTCCTGACAAGGAGGCCGAACGTCACGACCAAGTCAGAATTATTGATGAATCTGGAGAGGATTATCTTTATCCTTCAAGTTTTTTTGCTCCCGTCAGGCTTTCGACCCAAACCAAAAGCAGAATCCTAGAAAAAGCAGCCTAACAATGCGATTCAGAAGATGCACGATAGGCCCCGCTGCTCGCGAGAGTTCGGCAGGGAAAAAATGAGGATGGCCTTAAAGGGAATGGCGGCAAGCTCAGGTAATTAGGTTTTGACTCGCCGCCCCTTTCTGAGTAATCTGCCGTTATGGCGAACAGTCCAAGAGTTCACTTCCCGGGGCACTTTATCATATAATTGATCCCTGCACCCCTGCTGACCTTGGATCGTGCCCTAGAACGTGCGGCGATGAAGCTTGGCGTTAAATTGATGGAGGTTTGAAATGCGAGTCTACACCTATTCGGAAGCGAGGCAAAAGCTCTCTAGTATCTTAGACAAGGCAGAGTCGATGGGAAAAGTGATCATCCGCCGAAAGGATGGAAGAACTTTTGCATTGATCCCTGAGCAGACACGGAGGTCCCCTCTGGATGTACCTTCAATCAAAGCAACTGTTTCTACGCAAGAACTTGTTGAGATCGTGAGGAAAGAAAGAGGCAGAACAAGAGGAAGGAGGCGACGGCTCATGCGAATCACGTGAATCGGGTCAGGCTTGGGTATTTAGGTATTGACTCGCCGCCCCTTTCTGGGTAATCTGCCGTTATCGCGAGGAAGCCAAGAATTCACTTCGCCGGGCGCTTTATCATATAATTGGTTGGAAAAGAATGTGGTCGAGGGCCGCAAAAGAAAAATAAAGAAATAACGAAGTCTGCCCCCATTTTCTGGCCTCATTTCCCCCACGCGGGTCACCTGCCAGCCCGGCGCGACGATCGTGAATGTTGATTTACAGCGGAAAATTTAAAGCGAGGTAAAGGACTTGGCTCTCCCAGCGGGGTATGGGAAAAGGTTGCCCGGCAGGTCAGCGAAGGCTGTGCTGGTGAACCTGATCCGGCAGGGGCGGGTCTTTATCGCCATGATTGCCCTGATGTTGCTGGCGGGGATCATCAAGCCAGAATTCCTTGACTCCAAGAATATTTCCAACGTACTTCGCCAGAGTGCCGCCTTGGGCACCGTCGGTATCGGGCAGACGATCGTGATGATCGCTGGCGAGTTTGATCTTTCGGTCAGCGCGATTATGCAGTTAGTGACCGTTGTCGTCGCGGAGATCACCCGGGGGCGGGACGAGCTTCTGTTGCCCGCGGTCCTGGTGTGCCTGGTGATGGGTATGCTCATCGGATTCGTCAATGGTTTGATCATATCCAGGCGCAAAGGTTCGTCCTTCATGGTCACTCTGGCCGTGGGTCTCGCCGTGACGGGCGCCCGCCTGGTGTACACCCGGGCCACTCCGAGTGGGACTTTGCCCTCGGGCCTGCGTCCGCTCAGCCAGAGCGACATCCTGGGTGTGCCCTTTTCCTTGGTGCTTTTGCTGGCGCTGACCTTGATCGCCTCCATCGCCTTGCGCAACACAACATTCGGACGCCGGCTCTATGCGTATGGCGCTAACCGCGAGGCGGCGCGTCTCTCCGGTGTGCCCGTAGAATGGATACCGGTCGTCGCCTTTACCATCTCCGGTTTTCTCGCCGCATTAGCTGGCCTGGTACTGGCAGCTTATATCGGCTACATCGACCAGTGGTTAGGCGGGGGTTACGATCTGGATTCCATTGCAGCGGCGGTGATCGGGGGCGTGAGCCTGGCGGGTGGTAAGGGAGGTGTCTGGGGAACTCTGGCAGGCGTGCTTCTGATCGGGATGCTCATGAATTTCGTGGTCGTTGTGGGTCTGCCCGTAGAATACCAGTACGTTGTCCGCGGAGGGGTGGTGGTTTTGGCCGTGGCCCTCTATTCCGTGCGGTTCAGGAAATAGTGGCGTGGTGACGAGTTTCAAAAGAGAGAGGCACCCCGAAAAGTTCGCAGTGAAACGACGCGAGGAATTCTGGGTGGGGACAATCTGCGCGCCGTCCGGTGTCTCCCAGGACAGGAGGTGAGGCCCATCAAACCAGTCGGCAGGTCATAAGGATGCGGAGAAACACGGTCGGTTTTTAACTTACGATTCCACAACGGAGGTGAAAAAAATGGCTTTCAAAAATGAGCAATGCGTAACGACCATCGTGAGAGACAGTATGTCCCGGCGCGACTTTATCAAGGCGGTCGGGCTAGTAGCCGGAGCAGCAGGGGCCACGCTGATCCTGCCGTCCTGCGGTCAGAAATCCGAGCCGACAAAGGCGCCTGCCGGGGCCGGGCTCAGCACCGGCATGGTGGATACTTCCAAATACAAGAAGAACCCGCCGTGGAAAGTGGGTCGCTCGGGCATGGGGGAGGTAAACTCTTGGCAGGTAATCGCGACTCTACACTTTACTTACGGGATCCAGACCAAGTACAAGGGGATGTTTGGCGACTTGTTCTATGCCGCTGCCAAATTCGATCCCTCCAAACAGGTTGCCGATATGGAGGATATTCTGACGCATAACATCGACGTGCTGTTCTGCCAACCCGTCACCGGCGGCAACTGCGTGGCGCAGATCGAGCAGGCCATGTCCAAGGGCATCCCCGTCATTCTGCCGGGCGCCCGCGCCTATACCGACAAGTATGTGAGCTATCTCGACCGGGATAACGCCGGCGTGGGCCGCATCTATGCCGAGTACATCGCCAAGAAACTCGGGGGTAAGGGAAACGTGGCCATTATGATGGGGCTGGCGGGCAATACCTACGCCGAAGATGTGCTGCGCGGCGTCCGCGAAGGCCTGGCCAAATCCCCGAACATTAAGGATGTCGGATTGGTCTACGGCGCCTGGTCTCCGGTAGAGGGCAAGAAGGCCATGCAAGGGCTTCTGGGGAAGAAGGTCAAGATCGACGGCATCATCAATGACGGCGGCAATATGGGCATCGGCATCGTCGATGCCTTCCTGGATGCCAAACTTCCCATTCCGCCGATGTGCGGCGATGACGGCAACGGCTGGCTGCGCAAGGCGAAGGAGAACCCGGTCACGTTCCTCGCGGTGCAAGGCGGAGCCGAACAATATCTCGACGCGGTCGACACGGCGGTCAAGACCCTGAAGGGCGAGCCGGTAGCCAAGAACGTTCTGGCGGACATCATCACTTTCGAAGAGATGGATTTGGACAAATACTATCGTCCGGACCTGAACGACCAGTACTGGGCCATCAACAAACTACCCGAGGATCTGATTGTTGCGACCTACAAGAAGAAGTGAGCCCTCCCGGGATAGTCCTGCGGGAGGACTATCCCACAGTCCCACGAATTGTCGTTTGAGGAAATGGAGAATTGGAACCTATCCTGATCGCTAGGGGAATAACCAAGAACTTCCCCGGGGTGCTCGCTCTGGATCACGTGGATTTGTCTTGCATCAAGGGCGAGATCCAGGCGCTGGTTGGCGAAAATGGCGCAGGCAAGTCGACCTTGATGAAGATCTTGGCGGGCGCCTACTCGCCCGACTCCGGCACGCTGGTCATCAAGGGAGAGCGGGTCAAGGAATTTACCCCACAACATGCCCAGAAGCTGGGCGTCGGGACGATTTATCAAGAACTCAGCCTGCTTCCCTATTTGACGGTAGCCGAGAATATCTCCATCGGCCGCGAAAAGACGCGCCGCTTCGGGCTGCTCGACTACCGGGCAATGGAGCGTCAGGCAGGCGAGATTCTCAAACAGCTGGATGAACGGATTGATGTTCGATCGCCGGTCCATCGCCTAAGCCCGGCCCAGAAGCAGATGGTCGAGACGGCCAAAGCTCTTTCCTTTGACCCCAAGATCCTCATCATGGACGAGCCCTCCTCGTCCCTCGACAAGAACGAGCTCCGGCAGCTTTTTTCCGTCATCCGTACTCTGCGCGAGCAGGGCACCACGATTATCTATATCTCCCACCGCCTCGAAGAGATCTTTGAGATCGCCGACCGCGTAACTGTGCTGAAAGACGGGAAAGTCGTGGGCACTTGTCCGGTTTCCCAGACCGACCGGAACGGCTTGATCCGAATGATGGTCGGGCGCGAGCTCGAGGAGACGTCCGGGCATCACCCCCATCCAGAAGGCGAGCCGGTGCTCGAGGTCAGGGGGCTGACCAGACCCGGAGCGCTCCACAATATCAACTTGGTCTTGCACCGGGGCGAAATACTGGGGGTTGCCGGGCTCATTGGCTCAGGGCGAACCGAGCTCGCCCGCGCTATATTTGCCGCCGACCGGGTTCATTCAGGCGCCGTGTTGCTGCACGGAAAACCGCTGGTCTTGTCCAGTCCGCACAGGGTTATTGACAAGGGCATTGCCTTGATACCCGAGGACCGGAAGATGGAAGGGCTTCTCCTCATTCACTCTTTGCGCGAGAACATTGCTTTGCCGAGCTTGAGCCAGCGGCAGCGGTTGGGCTTTGTCGATCGAGCCGCCGAGCGCGAGGTGGTGAGCCGTTGGGTCAAAGAGCTGGCCATCCAGACCCCCGGGATTGAGCAAGAGGTGGCCTATCTGAGCGGCGGCAACCAGCAAAAAGCAGTCCTGGCCAAGTGGCTGATTGCCGGACCGGAAGTGATCCTTTTCGACGAGCCCACCCGCGGGATTGACGTTGGCGCCAAAGCCGAGATCTACAACCTCCTCCGGCAGCTGGCGGACTCGGGCAAGGCGGTCCTGATGATTTCATCAGAGATCTCCGAAGTGCTTCAGCTCAGCGACCGCATTCTGGTGATGTCGCGCGGTCGAGTGGCTGGAGAGTTGGGCGCGCAAGAGGCGACCGAAGAACGCATCCTGGCGCTGGCTTACCAGGATGTCAGGCCTCATCCGGAAACCTCCGCAAGACCTACAGCGGCCCCCGGAAGCCCTTCTGTTTCGCTCGCGAAAAAAATTCGCGGCCGGGTGCTTGAGCCCTTGACAAAGATTCAGTGGGAGAAGAACACGGTCTTTGTAATGCTGGCCTTGATCGTCCTCGTTGGAGCGCTCGGCTCCGATCGGTTCCTGACGACGGCGAACCTGACCAATCTTCTACGCCAGTCGGTCATCCCCATGTTCCTGGGCATCGGACAGACGCTGGTGATTTTGTCGGGCGGAATCGATCTCTCGGTGTCGGCTATCGTCACCCTGACAACGGTCTTCACGGCGGGCTTTACGGCGGGAAGAAATGAACTCTTGCTGCCGGTCAGTGTGCTCTGCCTGGGAATCGGGGTACTGATCGGCGCCCTGAACGCTTTTACCATCATCAAGCTCAGGGTTTCGCCGATCATTGCCACGCTCGGCATAATGACGGTAGGGCAGGGGGCTGCCCTGATCTATACCCGCGAGCCGATCGGGATCATCCCGCCGGCGTTGAGCTTTTTCGCGCACGGAACGCTTGGACCGCTGCCTGTTTCTGCTTTTTTCCTGGCGCTCGCCCTGGTGCTGGGTCTGGTCTTACTCTATAGGACTGCGTATGGGCGGCATCTCTATGCGGTCGGCGGAGACGAAGAGATTGCCCGGCTGTCCGGTATACGGGTCGAGCGCGTGCGCACCTTCGCCTATCTCGCGTCGGGTTTCCTGGCAGCGGCTACGGGTCTCTATTTGACCAGCCGGATGGGCAGTGGTGATCCAACTGTGGGTCCGGGCTTGGAGCTGGATTCGATCGCGGCGGTTCTGCTGGGGGGAACCTTGCTGGGCGGAGGACGGGGCGGAATGATCGGAACGATTCCGGGTGTTCTGGTATTGGCGATCCTGAGTAATGTTTTTAATCAAATGCGTGTCCATACCTGGTATCAGCTGATCGCCAAGGGCATGATCATCGTCCTGGCCGTGACGATCTATCGCCAGAAAAGTTAAACCCAGGAGGTGACAATCTTTCATTCTGAGAAGCCCCCTGGGCGACGAAAAATCTCTGATTCGCTCCGCCCGCGATTCTTCGTTCCCCTCGGAAGGCGTGGATGGAGACAATTCAAGGAGGCATTATGACTACGCTTGACGAATTGATCGCCCGCAAGCAAGCGCGCATCAATGAGGTGCACCGGCTGGATCCGAAGCGCACCGCGCTCCTCGTGATCGATATGCAGCGCGGTTTTATGGACCCCGAGGCGTCGATGCTGGTCTCGGCGGCCTGGGACGTTGTCCCGCCCATTAAGAAGCTGGTGGATTTTTGCCGCCGAGTCAAAATCCCCGTCATCTTTACCGAGTTCGTCGCCGCGCCGGAAGTTCCCAGCCTGCGCAAGGACCCGTTTGGACCGGAGCATATGATACCCGTACCCGGGCAACCCACGGGCTGGGGTCACCGCTCGGGCAATTGCATCGTAGGGACCCAGGGTCCTGAATCGCCCGATACGATCGACGAGCTCAAACCGCTGCCCGGGGAGTTGGTGGTCAGGGGGTTCAGTGTGGACAAGTTCTACGGGACAAACCTGGATCTGGCGTTGCGCGGCCAGGATATCCGCTACCTGATCCTCACCGGCATCATGGCCGACATCTGCGTCAACGCCACCCTTTTCAGCGCCACGATCCGCGACTATCGCGTCACGGCGCTAACCGACTGCATCACCACGATCTGGCCCAATATCCTCGAGGCAGTGTTCGATATCTGGGGGCGCAAATTCGCCCGGTTGAAGACATCGGGCCAGATTATCAAGGAGCTGGAAGAACAGCTCCAGCCTGAAAAAGTATCCACGTAAGGAGGACAATTCATGCAGATCGTAGACTCCCATACCCATATCCTAGGCGCCGGCAGCAAAGAAGACAGCCGGCGGTTCCTCCAGGATCTGTGCCGCGGGACCTTTGTCGCCATGGGGCTCCTGCCTTCCGACCACATGCCCACGGAGGGTGACTGGCGCGCCTGTCAGTGGTTGTTCGGTCCAATTGATCCCGTTGCTTCCATCGCCCAGCACCAAAAGGCTGGCGTTGAAAAAACCGTGATTTTGGCCATTGCCCCGTCGGACTATACACCCTATGGGATCCGGGGCACAACGGACCCGGCAAACTTTACGGGCATCGGCGGCGAGGTCAATATTGACAAAGGGAATGACTATATCGCGGCGCTTGTCCGGCTGTATCCTGACAAGTTCATCGGTTTCGGCGCGGTGAATCCACGTTACCGCGGTGTTGAGGCGGCGATTCACGAGGTGGAACGGATGATCTTGGACCTCAAGCTGACCGGCTTGAAACTGTATCCGATGTACGATCACTACTCGCCCGACAATGAAAAATTGGCGTTCCCAATTTTCAAAAAAGCCCTCGAGTTGGGGATTCCCGTGATCGTTCACCAGGCTTCGACACCGGCCCGCTACGCACCCTACGGGCTAGGTCGTCCCTGGCTGCTCGACGCCGTCGGAAGGGCGTTCCCTGACCTCAAGATTGTCGTCGCCCATGCCGGGCTGCCCTGGCTGGACGAGTGCATCGACCTGGTCGGACGCCATCCCAACTTCCATATGGATGTCAGTTTTACAAACAGCGTTTTGACGCGCGAGGAGATGTATCGGTTCATCATCCGCTGCAAACGCTGGGGGGTTCCCCTCACGCAGGTCTGCTGGGGCACGGACTATCCTTGCTTTGAGAATCTGGACACGCTGCTGCCCAAGTTCTTGACGATGAATGAGGAAGCAGATCATCTGGGGATGCCGCGCCTCTCGGAGGAAGAGATGGCCTTGATGCTGGGAGGCAATATTCTGCGTTTCTGCGGGCTGGATTGACCCTTTTGGGTTCCCATTTCTTGTTGTATAGGAAATTATAAAATTTGTTTGGGCGGCCCAATTTTAGGCATTCTAGGCACTTTAGCGCACTTTAGGCATTTTTTACTTTATTGGATGTCTTTCCGAGAAGCCCGTTCTGCGCGGCGGTACGCACGAGGAGAGAGGGGATCGATTTCCTACCTGAGGAGACCAGCGGACAGCAGGATCGACAGGATTAAATAGTTTTGGGCCAAAGGAAACTTGCGAAAGGGAAAGGCGGATTTAAAGAAGGGTGGCTTGGTCCGCCATCTCCACGAGGTGGCGTACTTCTTTCTTCAGGCCTTGCTGGTGCAGACCATCCATGAGCTGGAGGAGGCAGCCGCTGCAAGCCGTGGCCACTGCGTCTGCGCCCGTCTCTTCGATGGCCTCGATCTTTCTCCCCAAAATCTTCAGG
>CAVXFA010000080.1:0-16433 GCA_963760605.1 uncultured delta proteobacterium
AGTGAGGTCGATGGGCGAATTCCAAAAGGAACTCCTTGGCCTTTTTCCTTATGATGATCTCCAAAGGGTTTTGTGCGTATGCCAGCTTACCCTTCTTCCATTTCCTTGATGCTCATTGAGGTTCCTTTTAATCACATAACGGTTCGCGGCCAAGTTGGCCGACCCCGAACGGTTGAGTTTGTACTACTGTAACTGTGGATCTCATTTAGCCATGGGGCTCACAACCCCGCTCATACCGTCAGCTTGAGCCGCTGGTTAGGGGCCGCGCTGCCTTCTTCTGGCAGTCTCACTTACTTTACCTCGGGACCCCAAAAAATGCTCCGGTTTTTCCACAGATAGTACGTTGCCCAGATGGCGACTGGGACGAATGGAAAGAGATCACTCCGCCAGGTGACAGTGTCGTGTAGGCGTCTCGCACCAACACTACGGTTATCGAAAAGCACCAGAGGGCATTGACCATTTGGGCGGCGGTCCATCCCCAGGGTCGCAGACGCCACAGCCCCAACGCGGCAAGAAGGAGGAGCGGCGCCGACCATCCCACGTCCCCAATCATGAACCCACGCGTGGTGGCGGCATTTGCTCGCTCCGACAGGTGGACCAGATCGCCCGGAGGCGGCACGAGCTTCTTGAAGAGGACGAGTGCCCAGAAGACAAGAGTGCCCAGGAATCCAAGGCCGTTGATATTCGCGATGACCACGACACCCATAGGCCGCCGGGGAGAAGACTTCTGCTTACGTTGGTTCATGCTCTTCACGGAATATTAAGCGCGCCCCTTGACAGTGATTAGATGGATCCGCATAATATGCGGAAAATCGGTTTCCGGTCCGTATAACACGCCGTTGTTGGGCGAATATTTCTGCAATAATTCCTCCAATATCAGTCACTTGCATCCAGTGTTGCTTTTTATCGTTTCGTCTTATACGGATCGGCCTAAAAAAGCGAGCTGCTGAACCTGGAGTGGATCTAAAAACACCCATTCTATCGATTATGGATTGAAACATACATCCTTTGGCGGATTATGTTAAACATTGAGTTCAGTACTAAATAATGGGTACTCCACAGCGGCCAGTCTTCTTAGGTATTCTATAACGGCTTAAGCCCATCATTCAATTAGAATTTCGGTCAAGAGAGCCCTAATTTCTAGGGGGGGCTTTTTTAATCTCCATTTTGTCCTGATCTGACAATCTCATCCTTTATAATTTTACGCAAAGGTGAACCACTATAATTCGAATTCGAACCCCGGACCGAGGACTTTGGACTCGGGACTAATTACCAAGGAGGCATAAAAATGGAAGCCATTCAAGCCCTTCTGGAAACCTTGAAGCAAGGCGGGAAGCAAACCCACCTCAATATGACGCTCTTTCCACTCCTGGCATCGGATGCTGGGGCCCCGGACTATCTGATCTTGGAGGAGGCTTTGAGCCAAGGGGTGGTGGATGTAACAGAGATCAGTAAGGACGGGAGCGTCCCGGACCTCAAACTAACCAACAAATCAACCAATAAACTGTTGGTGGTGGATGGGGAGGAGCTTGTCGGGGCCAAGCAGAACCGGATCGTCAACGCCATCTTTCTGATTGCGGGCAATACTGAGATCATTTTCCCGGTCAGTTGTGTGGAGCAGGGAAGGTGGTCTTATCGGTCTCAAAAATTTGCCTCAGGTAAAAAGGTCATGCCTGCCGATCATGCGGCTTAAAAATCAGAGGGCCGTAGCGATGAACCTGAAGGAGGGAGCCGGCTACCGCTCAAATCAGAGCATGATCTGAAACGAGCTGGCCCTGAAGTCCGAGCGCATGGCAGTTCATTCCGAAACCGGAGCCATGGCCGATCTCTTTGAAGGGCAGAAGGACCGGCTTGGTGAGTATCTTAAGGCCTTTCGCCTGGTGGACTGCCAGGTTGGCGCAGTATTTGCAATGAATGGAAATATAGTCGGCCTGGAGTGCTTTGGCCATCAGCAAACTTTTGGGAGATTCTTCCAGAAGCTCGTCCAAAGCTATGCGCTGGATGCCATTGATTGGCTCGAGGAATTAAAAGGAACCAAGGTCCCAACTGAATCTACAAAGGGCTTCCTGGAAGGGATTCGCAAATCTCCCGGCAAATCTTATCCCTCCCTTGGACTGGGAGAAAATGTAAGGTTCCAGGATAATTTCATCTCCGGGGCAGCTTTGGTCCATGATGGGAAAGTTTTACACCTGTCAGCGTTCAGTCATAAACGGCAGGAAAATGACAGCACCAAGGTTCCTTTCCAGCGCTTTTCCCAGAGGCGGAGAAGATAAAGCCTGCACCGCTGAGAGCGCAGAGAGCGCCGAGAAGGGGGTTGAAATTCTTTTTAAATAATTATACTATCTCTGCAATGTCTATCGGTTTTGCGTTGAGCAGATTCCCACGGAAGACTGCAAATACTGCTGAGATTCTAGAGATAGGTGGTGGGAAAAAGACAAAAATAGGGGCGAATCAATTTATTAGCAGATAGAACGAATTTCCTCCTCTGCGTTCTCCGCGTGCTGCGGTGATAAGAATAGTTCACGCTAAGGTGCCAAGGTCGCCAAGAAGGGATTTTGTAGCTCGACACTCAACACTAAATATTATTTATCCTTTGCATCCTTTGCGCCTTGGCGTGAGGAAAGGTCGTTATGCGGGGGGATCAGCTTTCTCGGCAGTGGCGAGTGATTCGGGCTATTGAAGCTAGCCCGAATGGACTGACCGTAGCCGAGATCGCCAAACGGGAAGAAACAGGAATACGCTCAATCTACCGGGACCTGGAAGCGCTCCAGGCCGCTGGTTTTCCTCTGTACACTGAGAAAGTCGAGCGAGCCACCAGGTGGGCTTTCATCGACACCTTCAAATTCAAAATCCCCCCCATCGTTTCACGCAAAGTCGCAAAGTTCGCCAAGAAGACCGTCTTGCATCTCCCTGCCCTAAATATATATTTGGTTCCAGTCTTGTCCAAATTAAGGTTTAAAAAAATAGGTCCTCACGGAGGAATGTGGTAAATTGGTTTCGCCAAAAATCAATCACCACATCCAAGGAGGACCTATGAATCGATTTTGTAGCATGTTTAGCCAACTTTTACAACTCTTTCCACGACCTGAATTCCAGCAAGCCGTCAAAAAGACTCGCGCTGAACGCCATGCCCGAGGGTTCACCTGCTGGGGCCAATTCGTCGCCATGCTCTTCTGTCATCTGGGCCGAGCCCATTCCCTCCGGGAAATCATCGGAGGCCTCCGAAGTTGTGAGGGCAAATTGAAACACTTGGGCATTACCGCCCCTAACCGCTCCACCCTCGCCTACGCGAACGAACACCGCCCCTGGTCCCTCTATCAAGAACTCTTCCTGATTCTTCTCCATCGCCTCCAAGACCAAGGAATCGGGAAGAAAAAGTTCCGGTTTAAAAACAAACTCGTCAGCCTGGATTCCACCATCATCGATCTCTCCCTCAGTCTCTTTAACTGGGCTCATTTCCGCAGAACCAAAGGCGCCATCAAGTTACACCTCCTTTTGGACCATGACGGCTACCTTCCCACCTTTGCTTGGATTACGGAAGGCAAGGTGGCGGACATCCAAATCGCCCGGCAGATGGCCTTTCCTCCGGGAACCATTGTGGTCGATGATCGGGCTTACAATGACTACCGTCTCTTTGCCCAATGGATTTCTCAGGGCGTCTATTTTGTGACCAAAATGAAAGAAAACGCCCTCTACGAGGTCATTGGGGAACGAGAAGTCCCCCAAAATCGAAATATCCTTAAGGACGAACTCATCCAATTTACCGGCTATGGCGCCCGGGAGAAATGCCCCCATCCTCTCCGGCGGATTGAAGTCTATGACCCGGAAACGGAAGAAGTTCATGTTTTCCTAACCAACCATATGGATTTGGGTCCTACGACCATTGCCGCGATTTATAAAGACCGTTGGCAGATTGAGATCTTTTTTAAGTATTTGAAGCAGAACCTGAAAATCAAGACCTTTGTGGGTACGAGCGCCAATGCCGTGAAGATTCAAATTTGGACAGCATTGATTGCCATGTTGCTGCTTCGATACCTCCAGCTGGTGGCTCGGTTTGCCTGGTCGCTTTCGAATTTGGTGGCTCTCCTTCGTATGAATCTCTTTACCCATCGGGATCTTTGGGCCTGGTTGAACCGTCCCTATGAGACCCCGCCAACTTTTTATGAGCCGCAGCAGTTGGAATTAAGCTTGGGTTAATTTAGACAGCATTTTAAAGGGAACCTGGTTTGAGAAAGAACAAAACTTGTCCAATTAACGCAATAAAATTAAATGCCGGGTTTAAGACTTCTGGCTAATTTGGACAGCACTGAAATTATATTAGAAATAAAATTGGGTTCCATTACAAGTATGGGGATGAAATTTTAGAAATTTTAGAAGAAATGTCAAACGATGAAAAACTTGAGATATATTTTTCTGATGCACAGGGAAATTGTTTTTATTATTTGTCGTCAATTCTAACAAGTTCCTTAATCCTAAGAAGAATTGACAAATCTGATCCTCTTAAGGCTTTGGATTCTTTCTTTGAGCAGATTGTTTCTCAAGTTTCAGTTTGGTTTCTTTCTCTTCTTTCGGCTTGCTTAATTGTCATTGCTGACAAATATTTGGGTAGAAAATATGAAGCTGTAGAAATAAATGATCCTCGCTGTGTCGACGACATAGTTATCCCTTATTTTGTCAAGAAATGATTCATATTTTATGGTCGCGAGGATGGTTCAGTGTGAAACTGGGGGACGGCGTTGACTACGTTAAGGTTTCACTTTCATAGTCTTAAAGGCATCCGCAGGGAGAGCTGGGGAGAGGGGTCACTCATTAGAAGACCGCTGTCAAGAGCAACCGGAGGTTCAAAAAACAACTTATCAGCGAAGAATATATTATTTAAGATACCTTAATAAATCCTCTTCCGCAAATTCGATATCTCTTAAAATCTTGTTCAAAAGCCCCGGGCCAATGATTTCTCCACAAAGGATCGGGGGTCAGGCCTATTTTCTTTGCATTCTATGTTTCTGATTCGTGATGCTACTCACGAACGTAAAGTGCAGGCCGATAAAATACGCCACCTCTCGCCTATGCATACCAGGGTCTATCTTTTCGGCAGGACTGGAAGGGCTGTTGTGGAACTTCCCGAAAGGAGTATTTCGATTTGCTTGCTTTTTCCGGAGGTGCAATCCGGGGACACATTACTTATTTTCTTGGACGATCGGTAATATGTCCCCCGAATATCACAAGATCTCCGGCTTCTATCCACCAGCAAAATTCCAGGTTCTGAAAGAGGCGAACCGCTCTCTATCCTTCCAGGCTGGACGTTATACATTAAAGAGGAAATTGATGATGTCCCCGTCCTCCACAACATAGTCCCGGCCTTTCTGCAGCAGTTTTCCAGCCTCCCGGACTTTCTGCTCATTGCCTAGCTGGATGAGGTCTTCGTATTTGACGACCTCAGCCCGGATGAATCCGCGTTCGATGTCGGAATGGATGACCCGGGCGGCCCGGGGAGCCGGGGACTCTTTCCAGTTGATCCAGGCCCGCACTTCATCGGGGCCGACCGTGAAAAAAGAGATGAGCCCGAGCGTGCGATAACAGACCAGGGTCAGCCTGTCAAGGGCAGACTGAGCGATGTTCATCTCCGCGAGAAATAACTGCCGCTCCTCTTCATCCAGGCGGCATAGCTCCTCTTCGATCTTGGCGGAGACGGCGATCCACTCAAAGGCCTGCCCGGGGAAGTCCGCCGCGAGCGGATCGATTAGTCCGGGGTTCTTAAGCTGTTCCTCCGCGACGTTCAGGATGAGGATCATGGGCTTCCGGGTCAGGAAGATGTAGCCGGAGACAAGCTTCTGCTCCTCATCGGTAAAGGGGAAGGTGCTGAGGAATCGACCCGCCTCCAGATGGTCCTTCATCCGGGTGAGCAACTCTCTTTCCTGGGCGGCCCGGCGGGCGTCCCCGTTCCGGCCGCGCTCCTTCTCCAGGCGCTCGACCCGCTTCTCGATGAAGAGCAGGTCGTGCAGCCGCAGTTCTTCGTTTAGAACGGTGATATCGCGTCGAGGGTCGACGGAGCCGGCGATATGGAAAACCGTCTCCTCCGGAAAAACGCGCACGAGATGGCAGATGACGTCCATCTTCTCAAGAACGCGCCAGATCCGGATATTGCGTTCGGCCTGTTTTTCCAGGTCCGGCAGGAGCGAGAACTCGATCTGGGCCGGGGTTTCCAGGCGAGGCTGGTAGATCTCGACCAGGCGGTCGAAACGCTCGTCCCGGACGCGGGCCAATCCCTGGACTTCTTCCTTGCCGTTTTCCGTTTCACTTTCCTTTCCCGTCAGCAGACGAAAGAGCGTGCGTTTGCCGACCTGCGGGAAACCAATCAATCCGAGCTTCATTTTTTATTCCTCGATCATCCATCCTTCCCTTACTGGTTTTCACGCCCTCTCCGGTTGACGGGGAAGGTAGGGTGGAAGGATGGAATTCAGTGTCTCCGCAAAATGGACAACACCACTTCCTGCCAGAAAAATGCACTTCCAATGATTCCTAGCGAGCGGTGAGAAAAGTCACTCGGAATGCTGAGAAGGCGGTCTAGGGATAGATTCGGGCAGAACTCCCACGCTTATTTTATGGAAAAGTGACGCCCTTTGCAAGCAAATTCGGATTGAGGAAATGGGGCTTAATTAGCTGTATTGGGTCTCTTGTTCTGAATCAGTGTATTGGGGGATGTAGTGGAAAATTTACACCATTTTATTCATGCGTTAGAGAGGGGAGAGCAGATCGCCAAAGAGAAAGGACTGGAAACCATGGAGCCATAGCTTCTTAATTTTCTCTGGACGGCCCCCTTTCCCGGCCGTTCCCTTGTTAAGATCCAAGGTCTGACCCCGCGGTATTGGAATCGATGCTGTCAAATCCGGGTCGAATAAATGACCTCGCCCTGGGGAATGTTTCCTCGACGGCCTGCCTCAAAAGGCTAAGAAGAGAGATAATTTCGAAAACGCTCTCAGTATAGAGACGGTTATAGCGCGGAATCACTGCCCAAGCGCCGATCGAACGGTCGATGCCGATCAGCCCGATCTTGGCTGAGCCATCCGCATCGCTGGCAAATTCATCGCTTCTCTCCTCTTCCTCCTCCATTTTTCCCCGAATCGCTCGCATAACCTTAGCTGCAATAAAGTATTGGTACCACCGGATCACCGCGATGGCTTCTTCGAGGCCTATACTCTCGATAGCAGGAGCTGCGGTTGCAAAAAAGAGCCCTTCTCGCTCTCTGAACCAATCCTCTACTATTTTGCAGTAGCTATCAGCGGCGCGGCAAATAACGTGACTTTCCGCAGCCTCATCATTCGCACCTATACTTTTTGTATCCCTCACTGAATCCAAAGTCTCTAGTTCTATCCCCCATTTCTTCCCCGCTTCTCTCAGCAGCTCCAGGGTTTGCCCCAGAATCTCCGATAACTTTCTCCAGAATGCCTCATTTCTAATATCATGCGTTTCAGGATCCGAAAATTCTTCCTCTGATAGTGAGAAATTCAAACAACGGAGGGTTTGGGGACAACGCTCACACCATCGATCACAATAATTATAAATTCCGGCGACGAATCGCTCTTTAGCAGCGAGTTCTTCAAGCCGATCTCGATTCACAACTTTTCCTCCCCGGACCCCTGGAACTCTGCCTTTGACGCCTGGCTTCGTAAATTACCAGCCCCGCGGCCATGGCGACATTTAAGGAATCAATGCCGGGGGCCATGGGGATGGTGAAGAATCCATCTGCTGCTCTCATGAAACGCTTCGGGTAATCCTGCACCCTCCTGGCCGAAGAGGACAGCCGTGGGCAAGGAGAAGTCGACCTCCCAGAATGAGCGGCTGCCGCGTATTGGGACGGTCGGCCCAGATCCGGTAGCCCCGGGTTCGCAATTTTTCCAGGCAGCCGCCAGATCCTGATTCTTCACGAAAAGGAACCCGAAAGAGACTGCCCATCGAGGCCCGCACGACCTTCGGGCTGTAAGGGTCAATCGTTCCTTTGCTGAAAATTAGACCGGCGGCCCCGCCGGCATCCGCGAGCCGGAAGATCGCACCCAGGTTTCCCGGGTCTTGGAGCTCGTGGAAGAGGAGAATCATTCCTTCCCTATGCCAGAGCTCTTCTACGCTTCGTTCCTTTTTCTTAAGGACGGCCAGAATCCCTTGATGGCTCTGGGTGTCGCAGAGGGTCCCCATGGACCTCATCGCTGAGGTAGAGCCATTCTGTCCCTGGAATCCTCTTGCGGGCAAGGGAAAGTAGTTTCGCCCCCCGCTCTATCTTTTCCAATCGGGGGCTATAGGCAATTTTCCGCACCGGAACGCCTTGCCGCAAGCGCCTCTTCCACCAAGCGCACCCCTTCGATGAAGTACTCTGCCCGGGCATGGCGGTATTTGGCCTGTTTGAGAAGACGAATATCCTTAACCTTGAGGTTCCCCTTGGAAGTGATCATCAAAATAGTTTCAGGTAGGTTCAGGTTGCAGGTTCTAAAACTTTTACTAAGGAGTCCATAATTGACCAGACATATTCTTCCAAAATCTCCCCTGACCCCTCTTTTCCAAAGAGGGGAAATTCCTCCCTTTTGTAAAGGGAGGGAAGGAGGGATTTGGTCTTCGGTGTCTATATAATTATGGACTGACTAATAACTTGAAACCCGCAACGCGAAACTTGAAATTTATTCTTCCAGAAGTTCTGTATTCCAGTAAGAGACGTCGACCATGAAGTCCAAGAAGGGAACCCATTCTTTGCGTATGATCTCCCGGAGGGAAACGTTGAGGGGCGGCGTCCAGGCAGGCTTTCGGGGCGGCGCGACCAGTTTCATCTTGGCTTGTTCCGGGGTCTTCCCGCCTTTCTTGCGGTTGCATTGATGACAACTGCAGACCACGTTTTCCCAGGTGGAGAAGCCTCCTTGGGAGCGGGGAATCACATGGTCGAGGTTGAGTTCGTGGCGCGGGAATTTTTGCCCGCAATACTGGCAGAGGCTTTTATCCCGGGCGAAAATGTTGTAACGGCTGAATCGTATGCGGCGCTTGGGCACCCGGTCGTAAGCGATGAGCAGGATCACCCGCGGGACTTTGATGACCCGGTCCACAAGCCCGATGGTCTCATCGTTCCGCTCGAGGCTGAGCTGGCGCCAGCTTTCATAGTCAAAGGTCTCGTACTGGGAGTTCACGGCCTTGGCGATGCCCGCGTAAAGCAGGCAGAAGGCCCGGCGGACCGTGGTGATCTGCACTGGCAAAAATGACTTATTCAGGACTAAAACGTTGGAATGGATCATCTTTAACCCCTAATGGAGGGCCCGAGGGTTCAAGGATGCAAGGGTTCGAGTGAAAAAATTGGTTCTTGAACCCTTGACCCTTCACCCCCTGGAACCCTTCTATTTCAATGCCTGGCGCACCCCTTCGAGAAGGGCGCTCTCCTCTGTATCTGCCACTGTCCTCAAGTCCAAAAGAACCTCTTCTTCCTTGACTCGGGCGATCACCGGCGGATCGCCATTTCTTAACCTCTTCTCCAAATTCGCCGCGGAGGTTTTCAGGGGTCGAAGGGCGATGACTCTTGTTGGCAGCGCTTGCAAGGGCAGCGCTCCCCCCCACCTGAGAGGCCTCTTCCCTCAGGTTCACTTGGCAGACCGGAGAGAGATCTCTGATCAATTTCCGTCGCAGGCGCTTGGCCCTCCGTTCCAGATCGCCCTTCGGGCAGGTGAGCATGGCGAGCACCGGGATGTCCTGTAAGGCCCGGGCCCTATTCAAGTAGATGCGGATGGTGGCTTCGATTCCAGCCAGAGTGAGTTTATCGATTCTCAAAGCTCGGGTCAGCGGATTCTTTTTGAGAACGTCGAGGTATCTTTTCTTCCCCAAGAGGATACCCGCCTGAGGTCCCCCTAATAATTTATCTCCGCTGAAGGTAACCAGGTCCGCCCCAGCCTCTATGGTCTCCTGGACCGTGGGTTCTTTTTCCATCCCGTATTCCGATAGATCCACGAAGCATCCACTCCCCAAGTCCTCCATCACCGGCAAGCCTCTGGCCCGGCCCAAGGCCACGAGGTCCTTCAAAGAAACTTCTGTCGTAAACCCTAAGATTCGAAAGTTGCTCGCATGCACTTTGAGGAGAAGAGCCGTCCTCTCGCCGATGGCCTTGGCGTAATCTTCCAGATGGGTGCGGTTGGTTGTTCCCACCTCCACCAGGCGAGCTCCGCTCTTGCTCATCACATCTGGAATACGAAAGGAGCCGCCGATCTCCACCAACTGACCGCGAGAAACGATCACTTCCCCTCCTTCGGCCAGGCTATTCAAAGCCAAGAGGACGGCGCCGGCATTATTATTCACCACCAGAGCAGACTCTGCGCCGGAGATTTGGCAGAGGATCTCTTCTATATGCCCATATCGTGAGCCCCGCTCTCCCGTGGCTAAATCGAATTCCAGGTTGGAGTAGCGGCTGGCGATTTTCACGACGTTCTCCAGGGTTTCTGCAGAAAGCGGCGCCCGGCCCAGATTCGTATGCAGCACCACGCCGGTGGCATTGATCACCGGCCGGAGGGAAAGACGCGTGGCTGCGGCCAGCTCCTTTGAGATAGCCGAGAGCAAATGTTCTTGGGCCGTTTCCACGATACCCGTCTCCTGCTCGTCCGGGTTCCTTAGGATGGCCTGGCGTTTTCTCTCCAGGACTCTCCGGATAGTCCCCAGGACCAATTCCTTGGAATGGTTTTTTAAATGAGTTTGGCTCTGGGGATGGCGGAGGAGTTCATCCACCGCAGGAAGTGCTCTCAGGTATCGTTGTCTATCCTCAGGCTCCATACTCCTCGAAAAAAGAGGGAAAAATGAAAAATGAAGCCTCCAATTACCGCGCAGTCAGCAGGACCGGAATGATTTCCTGGGGGTCTGCGACCTTCCGGATATTGGAACAAATGCCTGAATCGGCAACGGCCGTCTTGGCCAGCCCATAATGGAGCCCATACATTTCGCCCAGGGCACGGGCCATGCCGCGCACGCCCCCCACCAGGGCATTCTGGAAGGCCATCCCGGCGAGAGTGGACGCGATGGCTCGCGTCCCGCGTGCCTCCACAGCATCCCCCTTTTCCAAGCAACGGGGGAGATACCGCACAATCAGGGGGATGTGAAAACTGAAGGTAAAGTGATCCTCGTAGCTCATGTTTCTTCCGGCTTCGTGTCCGGTTCCAGAATCTCCACCAGCTCGATGAGGTCTTTGTTGATGGCCAGGTAAGTTTTCGGTGAGGCAAAATCTTTTGATTCCACGTCCGTCATGCTGATGAATTGCCTTTCATCGTTCATGACATCAGAAAACCGGGTTTGATCTGCTGGCAGATAGACGGTACCCGTGTAGGCGGAATCAATCGTCTTTATCCAGGCCCTTACTTTTCGGTACTCGCTTCTAAGGTCCTTTTTTTTCTTCATCTCCTATCCTCCCCGGGTATGAACCCTCATGAATACACGGCCATCCCATCATAAATAAAAGAATCTGGCTTTGTCAAGCAAGAAGTGGCATGACCGCCTGTCTTTTTCCACACTTAGCCGAATTTTTGACTATGGTTTTGTCGTTGACGCTGGCTTCACCCCCCCCCTCTCTTGGGTGACCGGTAGGCATCTAAGCCAGCGTCCGACAAACAAAAAATCCGGAAGAAAATCAAAGGCAGCATGCCCTCAAACGGGTGTTTTCCCAGTCCAGAGGGGGGATGGCAACTGGGTACCGATAAGAGAGACGACTTGGAGATCATCGCCGGTCCGAAAAGTTTATTTGGGGGTACAAAAAAAATTGACATTTTTACCACAAGAGAATATTCTACCTTCGCGAAGATGAAATTTGCAGGAGGTCGATAATGCCTTCGATTGATAAACTGACAGAGGCGGAAGTCGCTTGGCTGATGAGCGCTCTTACCCCCGGAGATTGTAAATCATGCATCTGGCGGGAACAGGATGAAGAAAAGTATCGCTGTTTCCCGAGCGGGGACTCCCCTTGCAAGGTTTTTGTAGACAAGGTGTTTCAAGGATTGGAGAGGGCGGACTTAATCTGAGCTTCGACGGTCCCCAAACAGCCTAATCTTACCTTCATTCACCGCCCTATGCTTTCCCTGACGACCGGTTGCCGGAGGCAAGTGTCCTGACCATTGCCTTTTCCCCCCAACTTCCTTCTTCGTTGAAGGGTCGACTATGGAAAACAAAGGCATTGCTGACATTTTCACAGAAATCGCGGACATCCTGGACATTCAAGGAGAGAATCCCTTCCGGGTACGATCCTACCGCAACGCCGCCCGGACGATCGCCGATATGAGCCAGAGTGTACAAACCCTGGTCAAAGCCGGCGAGAAGCTGGAGGAGGTCCCGGGAATCGGGAAGTCGCTCCAAGAGAAGATCGAGGAGATCGGATCCACGGGAAAGTGCGGTTTCCTCGAGGAGCTACGGAGGAAGGTTCCCCCCGGGTTAACTGAGCTCTTAAAGTTGGAAGGACTGGGCCCGAAGAAGGTAAAGTTGCTCTACGATGAATTGGGCGTGGACTCAATGGACCGGTTGGAAAAGGCGGCCCAAGCCGGACGGCTGCGGGATCTTGCCGGGATGGGCTTGAAGACCGAAGAGAAGGTTCCGAAATCCATAGAGAAATACCGCGCGGGAATGGGACGTTTCAAGCTTTCCGTAGGATATACCTACGCCCGGGCTCTTCTGGAGTACCTGAAGGACACACCGGGCGTGAAGAGGCTGGACCCGGCTGGAAGCTTCCGCCGGCAGAAGGAGACGATCGGCGACTTAGACATTCTAGCCATCTGTGGCAAGGGCTGCAAGGTGATGGATCGCTTCACGAAATATGGGGACGTGGCCGAGGTGATCTCCAAGGGGGAAACCAAGTCCAGCGTTCGGTTGAAGTGCGGGCTGCAGGTGGATGTGCGGGTCCTCGAGGAAGAAAGTTACGGGGCCGCCCTACATTATTTTACCGGCTCGAAAGCCCACAACATCGCCATCCGAGATCGGGCCAAAGATTTGGGTCTAAAAGTCAGCGAGTATGGGGTGTTCCGGGCGAAAGATGAGAAGCGGCTGAGCGGGGCAAACGAAGAGGATGTCTTTAAAGCCGTGGGGCTCCCCTTTATCCCGCCCGAACTGCGCGAAGACTGGGGGGAAATTCAGGCTGCCGAGAAGGGAAGGCTTCCCAAGCTGATCGAGCTGGCCGACATCTGCGGGGATTTGCAGATGCATACCGTGGCCACAGATGGGAAAAATTCCATCGCGGATATGGCCCGGAAGGCTAAGGAGATGGGCTACTCCTACATCGCCATCACCGACCACTCCAAAGCTGTACGCGTGGCCCGGGGTTTGGACGAAAAGGGAATGGTCAAGCAACTTAAGGAGATCGAGAAGGTTAACGGTCAAACTCCTGGGGTCCGCATCCTCAAAGGGGTGGAAGTAGACATCTTAGCGGATGGAAGCCTGGACCTGAAGGATGACATCCTCAAAGAATGCGACGTGGTCATCGCTTCCGTGCACTCTCGCTTCAACATGGAAGAGGAGGAGATGACCCGGCGGATCATCCAAGCCCTTAAAAATCCGAACGTAAATATCCTCGGCCATCCCACGGGACGCCTGATCTTGGAACGGGAGGCTTACAAGGTAAATCTGAAGGAAGTCTTCCAGGCTGCGATCGATCAAGGGGTGGTCTTGGAGATCAATGCTTACCCGGACCGCTTGGACTTGCGGGATGTGGATGCCCGCATGGCCAAGGAGATGGGCGCAAAATTGGTGATCTCCACGGATGCTCACAGCACCCTGCAGCTGGAATTGATGAAGTTTGGCGTGTTCACCGCGCGGCGCGGGTGGGTAGAAGCCAAAAATGTAATCAACACCTTGCCTTTGCAGGGTTTGCTAAAAGTTCTGCGATGAAAGAAGGCTGACTGTGGAAGGTGTGCTGGAAGGGAGGGGATTTTTCCTTTAAGAAGGAGGTGATTTTATGGGCGTTTATCTCATGCTCACCAATTTGACCGATGAAGGACGGAAGACGGTAAAAGAGAAACCGGAGAGGATCAAAGAAGTCAGCAAGGAAGTGGAGAAGATGGGAGTCAAGGTGATTAGCCAGTACGCCCTCCTGGGAGCCTACGACTTTGTGAACATCCTCGAGGCTCCTGATAATCAGACAATTGCCAAAGTGGCCTTGGAGTTAGGTGCCAGGGGCACTTTGCAGACCACAACCCTTGCCGCCCTCTCCATTGATGAGTTCATCAAAATGCTGAAAAAATAGACAAGGAACCAGGCGAATGCCCCTCTCCCTGGGAGCCAACACACCTTCCAAGCAAGTTGAGAAAGAGTTTGACGATGCATATATTCCCGGCAAAAACTGGGAGGAAACAAAGTGACCTGGGCTCATTGGAACCCCATTTCTCCTGAGTAGAGGGATGGGGTTTTTTGTTTCTTCCATCCAGGAGGAGCCCAGGAAAAATTTCAGTAGGGGCAGGTGATAGAGATGAGAGGGATTTCCCTTTTTCAGCGGGCGGGGTTAAAATCTTGGAGCGAATTTGTTTCCAAGGGGGGAAATATGAAATATCTTAAATTATTATTTTTTGTTTTCAGTCTTCATTTCATGAGCATTTCCGTTTTCGCAGACACCATTTATTTGATAGACGGCAGATCTTATAAAGGTGAATTTATCAAAGGGGACAAAAATGGAATCGTATTCCAATCCGGCGAAAAAACGATGGGCTTTCGCAAGAAAACAGTTTTATCCATATTTTTTGGGGAAAGAGAAATGCCCTGGGGGGAGAAGGCGGGAGTAAAAGCTACCGCAGAAAAAGGAGTTATAAAAGAAGTTATAAAGGACGAGGTAAAGTCAGAGATTCTAAGGGGAGATGCGGCTATTTTCGAGGTAACGCTAAAAGCAGGGGTTGATTTGAATAAAGGTTCTGAAGGGATTTCTTCGGTGATCCAGGAAAATCAACAAAAAAATACCGACACCGAACCGTTTTATCTGGGAGCTTATTTTAAAGCCTGGAATTTCTTCGCCAGTATGATAAAAGTGCTAAAGCAAAGGGGGAATCCTGAATTTAGCGAAGCCATTGCTTTGGGAGAAAGCAATGCCAACAATTATTTTAAAGAATTTAGGAAAAGACAAAAAGAAATGGGAATTGACGATAAAACTCTTATGGCCATAACCGAGGTTGAATTCGAAATCGTTAAACCTGCAATAGAGGAATGGGAAATGAGAGTAAAAGATTTAGATCATGAAGAAAAAGACGATCCTAAACCCCCGGCCTGACTTCGGGGCTGCCCCGGGCCGCCCGGCTCATCGCCAGGGGATCGGGGTCCGAGTGGAAGGGCGGCCTCTCATTTGGGATCACTACGGATTTATGGGTCAAAAAGCAAAGCAAAGGGGGCCCTCTCTTAGCTGTTGACTCTCGTCGGGTTTAGGGTAAAATAATAAAAAAGTTAGGGACCTGGAAATATGAAAGCGCAAAAATTTTCGATTAAAATTTGGCTGATTGAACTCCGGGCTCCCTTCTTTACGGCTTCCTTCGTGCCCGTGATCCTGGGTGCGATGATGGCGTGGCATGAAACCCGCTCCTTTGACCTTTTATATTTGATCCTCACCTTGATCGGTGTGCTGGCGCTGCATGCAGCGACCAACACGCTCAACGATTATTTCGATTATCAAAGCGGGAATGACCTGCTGAACCGGGAGGCCAACAGACCTTTTGACGGGGGAAGTCCCTTCCTCGTTGATGGCCGGTTGGACGCCGAGGCGGTCTACCGATTTGGCTTCAGCGCCCTCTTGCTGGGAATCGGCATCGGTCTTTTCCTGGCTTTCAGGAAAGGCTGGTGGATCATCCCCATGGGCTTAATCGGTGTGGGAACGGCCTACTTCTACGTCGAGCCGGGCGTGAGATTGGCTTCCCGTGGCCTGGGCGAACTCTTGACAGGCCTTTGCTTTGGCCCTTTGGTCGTCGTCGGCACCTACTATGTTCAAGCTCAAAAGATCAGTCCCGGGGCTTTGATGGCCGGAATTCCCGTGGGATTCCTGATTACCAACGTTCTTTTCATCAATCAATTTCCAGATCAAGAGGCAGACCGGGCGGTGGGGAAAAACCATTGGGTGGTACGTTTGGGGAAAAAGAAGGCGGCGAAAGTCTTTGTGCTCCTCGTCTCGGCGGTTTATGCCTCGGTAGCGCTGGGCGTTCTGATGGGCATCCTCCCGAAGATTTCTTTAATCACCTTCGGCACCATTCCCATCAGCTTGAAGGGTGTCCTGGTCACTTTACGGGAATACGACCACTCACCCAAACTAAGGCCGGTCCAGGCGCTGACCATCCTGACTCACCTTTCCACCGGCCTCCTGCTGAGCCTATCTTTTTATCTGTCTGAATTATAGCCTCCTTTTCTTCTCCCTCACCCAACCCATCTCCGCTCCCAGGATGAAGACGATGCAGGAATAGTAGACCCAGAGAATCAGGGCA
>CAVXFA010000081.1:0-17011 GCA_963760605.1 uncultured delta proteobacterium
GTTTCCCTAATATTCTTAAGCCCATATTTCCCGTATGAAGATGTCATTTTATTACATGAATCATGCTGATGAGCCATGGATCAAGGAAGGCGAGAACGCCGTGAAGTGGACAAGGCTTTCATGCAGGAACTTCCGGGACAATCAGGTACGACTTCAGCTTTTCGCGTTAGCGTACAATCTTGGGAACTTCCTCAGAAGGCTTGTTCTTCCCCGAAGCATCAAGCACTGGTCGTTTACGACATTACGAGAAAAGCTGATAGAATTCGGCGCGAAGATAGTCCATACTTCGCGGTACATCTATTTCCAGATGGCGGAAGTCGCCGTGCCGAGGGAATTGTTTGCGTTCATACTGAGCCGGATCGGAAACCTAAGACTTGAAGTTACGTAGATTTGTCTTTTCCAGGGATCGAAACGGCGTTAACTTGCTTACTGTAAGAAAGGTTTGCTCCGGTTACGTCAAAAGGATCGTTTTTCTGATGATTGGTCAACTTTAATGGGGAGCATTCTGGCCATGGGGAATGGCTAAGAATGATGTCATCTGGGAAATGTCGGAGGAATCCATATTTCCCAGAAAAATCTAAAACTTAGGAGGGAACGATGGACGAGAAGAGGAAGAAAATCAGCCGGCGGACATTCTTGAAAGCGGCAGCAGCCGCGGGAATTGGGGGAATGGCTTTGGGAATCCGAGGGGCAGGGGAAGCAGCCCCCCAAAAAGAGAAAGCTCCAGCTCAGACCAAACCCAAGAAGAAAATTTTGGGGGTCGATGTCATCAAGATCGGCGGGCAGGGAGTCACCTCCGGCGCCCATGCCGATTATGGCTGGCAGATGATCGCCGGTTCGACCCTGGCCATCGAAGAGATCAATGCCAAGGGCGGAATCCTCGGGAGCAAGCTGGAACTGAAATTCATGGATGAGGAGCTCAAGCCGGCGGTGGCGGTGAAAAATGCCCGGTATTTAGCGACCGAGTGGGGCGCCCACTTTCTTTTCGGGGTAGATTCCAGCGGCAGCGGCATGGCCATTGGGCCCCTTCTCCCCGAGCTTGACCGCATCTGTATGTTTTGCCATGCCGCCTCGCATCGGTTGACAGAGGGGCTGGTGGCGGGCCAAGGGATTAAAGAAATCTTTCGCATTTCCGCCCCCATTTACCAGGATAGCATCCTCCCGGCATTGATCTTCAAAGATTCTCCCAATATTAAGAGATGGGCGGGAATTCATGGCGATTATGAAGCTGGTTACGTTGTCTGGGCCTTATTTAAAGATTACTTGAAGAAGTACCGGCCGGACGTGGAATTTGTGGCCATCGCCTGGGCTCCCTTCTGGACGATGGATTTTTCTTCCCACATTTCGGCAGTGATGGCCGCCAACCCTGATGCCATCCTGGCCACGCCCTGGGCTGGAGAGGGCGTGATGCTTCTTAGGCAGGCGCTCATGCTCGGGGTCTTTGAAAACATCCAGCTTTGGTTCCAGTGCATGGGGGGCTCGGTTGATTTATTGGAAGGGATCTCCAGAGAGGTGGAGGCGGGTAAATTTAAGGATAAATTATGGGCTACCGCGCGGTATATCCACAATTATCCCGATACCCCCGAGAACAAAGCTTTTGTGGAGAACTTCCGCAGGAGGTGGGCGCGCTTTCCGAATTATTCGGCCGAATCTTCTTACTCCACCATCTATGTTTTCAAGGCTGCAGTCGAGAAGACCCGGAGTCTAAAAACGGCCGAGCTTGTTAAGGCCCTGGAGGGCATGGAAATTATGACCGCCGGGGGAAAAAGGTTCTTCCGGCCGGAAGACCACCAGGCGATTTACACTGTCCCTGCGGGAAAGGTAATGAAAGACCCGAATTATCCGATCCCTATCTTGGGCGACTTAAAGGTGATCCCTGCGAAGGACTACTACCGCAACCCGCCTTTTGAGCCCATCACGATTGGCAAGTAAGCGTTCACCGAGGGAGTCGGGTAACCGGCTCCCCAAACCACAGGGGGTTCAGAGCAATCCTCTGTGTCCTCCCTCCCAATTTTCCCTTCTCTGGGGCGGAGGGAAGGGGTGGGGGATAAAATGGGTCTTTCCTTCGGTTGCGGCTATGCCGCGCTGGGTCCTCTGTGGTTAGGTTTCGAGGGGGTATGGAAATCTTAGCCTTTCAAGGGTTGATAGGACTGAGCGTGGCCATGTACCTCTGGCTCTTGGCCGCGGGGTTGACGATTGTCTTTGGGGTCCTGGGGGTGCTCAATTTTGCTCACGGCAGCCTGTTCATGCTGGGGGCTTACTTCGCTTTCACTTTCTACGGCCTCTGGGGAGTCAATTTTTGGCTCGCCATTGCTTTGAGCCTTCTGGGCGTGGGAATCGTTGGCTACCTGATGGAGCGCCTTTTTTTACGCCACATCTATCATCTGGACCACGCCTATCAACTCCTGCTGACCTTTGGCTTCATCCTTATCTTCGATGATGCGGTGAAGATGGTCTGGGGAGGGGTGGCCAAGATTCCGGCTTTGCCTAGTTTTTTTGAGGGAACTTTCTCGGTATTCAAAAGGCCCTTTCCGATTTATAACCTTTTCATCATCGGGGCCGGGCTGCTTGTCGCCGTGGTTCTCTGGCTCCTTTTCGAAAAGACCTGGTGGGGAAAGATCGTTCGAGTCTCGGCTTCTGACCGAGAGATGGCCAGCGCCATGGGCGTCAATATCGCCACGGTCTTTACCGGGGTCTTCGTTTTCGGGGCCATGCTGGCTGCCCTGGGGGGAGCCCTGGGAACTCCCGTGCGGGTGGTGGCCCCCGGAATCGGAACGGCCATGATCATCCAGGCCTTCATCATCACAGTGATCGGCGGGCTGGGAAATCTAAAAGGGGCTTTCGTGGGCGCCGTCATCGTGGGCATCCTCAGTGCCTACGGTATTCTCCTCTTCCCGGTTTTTGAGCTCTTTTTGATTTTCTTGATCATGGCCGTGGTCCTGCTGGTCAAGCCTCAGGGACTTTTCGGGAGTTGAGGTATGAAAAAAGCTCTGGCAATCTTTGCGTTGGTCTTCCTTTTAGCTATATTGCCACAGTTCGCCGGGAAATATCTTCTTTACATGACGATCCATATCATGCTTCTTTCGCTTTTTTCCCTCGGGTTCAATCTTCTCTTCGGATACACGGGCCTGCTCTCTTTCGGGCAGGCGGGCTTTTATGCGGTGGGGGCCTACGCCTGCGCCAAAATCCTTTTGGCCGTCCCTTCGCTCTTAGCCGGTATCATTGGGGGGGTGGCGATGGCTGGGGGTGGTCGCATTTTTACTGGGCATTCTTTGCATCCGGCACACGCGGATTTATTTTTCCATGCTTACCCTCAGCTTTGGGATGATGATCTTTTCCCTGGCCTGGAAATGGCGGGATATGACCGGAGGAGATGATGGGTTGGTGGGAATTCCCCGTGCGCCTTTAGAGATCCCCGGTCTTCTGCGACTCAACATGGCCCCGATGCAGAATTATTATTATGTGGTGCTAATCTTTTCCCTTTTGGCCATCTATGTTTTTCACCGGATCGTGCATTCGCCCATGGGCCTGACCTTGCAGGGCATTCGGGATAGCGAGACCCGGGCCTCCTGCGTGGGCATCTCGGTGCGGAATTACCGCCTGGTTTCCTTTACGATAGCCGGGCTGTACGCCGGGTTGGCCGGGGCCTTGCTTCCACCTCTGGAGACCACAGTGACCCCGCCTGTGGCTCACTGGAGCTATTCGGCCGAGCCTGTTCTGGCTACACTGCTGGGGGGGATTTATACCTTCGCTGGGCCCATCGTGGGGGCGGTGCTGTTTTACATCATGAAAGACATCATCGTTCGATTCACGCAATACTGGCTGATCTGTTTGGGGGGGATCGTCGTGTTGTTGGTCATGGGACTTCGGGGCGGGGTGCTGGGCATATTTTTCGGTAAAGGAGGCCAGGGGTGAAAGAGATTATCCGCACCGAGGGCCTGGGAAAATATTTCGGAGAGATGGCCGCAGTGCATGAGCTGAACTTTACCCTGAGAGAGGGTATTTTTACTTCGATCATCGGACCCAACGGAGCCGGCAAGACAACGCTTATTAACCTCCTTTCCGGCTACCTGCTTCCGGATACAGGTCAAATTTTTTTCCGCGAAACGGACATCACCCGAATGCGACCCGAGAAGCGGGTGAAAATTGGGATCAGTCGATCCTTCCAGGTCATGAATATCTTCCCGCGCCTGAGTGTTTTTCAGAATATTCTCTTGCCAGTTTTATCCTGCCTGGATAAAAATTCCAGGCCTTTTTCCGCCTTGAGTAACCAGAGGGAGGCGATCGATGAGGCGGAAAGAATCCTCAATGAGGTTTGGCTGTGGGATGAAAGAGATCTCCCGGCCGGCCAGCTTTCCCATGGAGACCAGAGACTTCTGGAGCTGGGAATCGCCGTCGCGTCGAACCCTCAGGTTTGCTTCCTTGATGAACCCTCTTCGGGCATGAATCCTATCGAAAGAATCAAGGTTCTGGAGTTGGTTAAGAAATTATCCGTCGAGAGAAAGACCACTTTCGCCATCGTGGAACATGATATGGATGTTGTCTTCTCCCTGTCCGACTGGATCGCGGTGATGAACCGCGGGGAGATCTTTGCCGAGGGGAAGCCCGAAGATATTCGGAACAATCAGGAAGTCAGGGACATCTACCTAGGGGAAGAAATGTGACCGCCCTTCTAGAAGTGCGGGAAATTGTCACCCGCTATGGGCAAAGCCAAATCCTCCATGGGGTCTCCCTAGTTGTCGAGCGGGGGGAGGTCGTCTCCTTATTAGGGAGGAATGGGGTGGGGAAGACCACTACCTTCAGGTCCATCATGGGTTTGACACCCCCCCGATCGGGAAGTATCCTGTTGCAGGGGACTGAGCTGGTCGGCCGGAAGCCCTTTGAAATCGCCCGGCTGGGGATCGGTTATGTTCCAGATGATCGAAGGATTTTCTCCGACCTGACCGCTGAGGAGAATTTGGAGATGGCCAGACGCCTGAGTAAACGAAGCAAAGGTCCATGGACCATTGATCGGGTGTACAAACTCTTTCCCGTTCTGGTTGGCCTACGGGGCAGTAAAGGGATGTGCCTGAGCGGCGGGGAGCAAAAGATGTTGGCCATTGGGCGAGCTTTGATGAAGAACCCGGATTTGATTCTCTTAGATGAGCCAATCGAAGGCTTGGCTCCCTTGGTGGTAAGGAACGTAGTGGAAGTGATTCGGGAAATCCAGAGAGCAGAAGTGACCATCCTGCTCGCCGACCAGAATTTAAAATTTTGCCGCAAGGTGGCCGGAAGGGGATACATCATCGAGAAAGGGCTCATTCATTACCAGGGAGATATGGAAAGCATCTGGCAGAACGAGGAGATCGTAAGGAAATACTTAGCGGTGTGAGAAAAATGACTGCGGACCGGGGACGGAAAACCAGAAAGCGGGGTTTGCCAGAGGAAAAGTCGTGACGCAAAATGAGGGCAATCGATGAGCAAGGGAAAGTACTTACATCCAGAAATCGAAAGGATCGGTCGGAAGGCTCTGCATCCTGAACACTTAACACCCAATACTTAACACTCTTCTCTCATGAACCTCGGAAGTCTGGATCTCTGCCCTTTGAAGGGGGTCGGGGATCTTCGACAAACCCGGAAGGGTAAGTTGGTTTAAGATTTCGAATTTTAAATTACCTTTTCCTCCTTAGCCAGGGTGGCTGTACCTATTTCAGAATTTACCGCATTCCTTGCGAGACCCACACAAATTGGAAACGCGTCTACGAGCTGTAGGAGTCCAAGAATCAGATTTGCCTTTGCTTGCTGAGGCCGTGATGAATGAGGGGGCACTTTTTGAAGATCCTCGCCTCATCGAGGCAGCCGCTGACGTCATCGAGATTTTGCGGAAGGCATGGGAATAAGGGGATCCACTCCTTATCTTAGAAAGAAGTCGTCCAATTTTTGGGGAACAAGATAAAAAAGGGAGGGAAAAAATGAAGACACGCAGATCCATCAGTTCATTTTTTTCGACTTTCATGCCTCTGGTGATGACCCTGGCCGCGGTTCTGGCTTTCTGTGGATTAGAGAATTGGGCGGAGGCGCAGGATGAGTTTAAGTATGGAGCCTTGATGCCGGTTACGGGTCCCATTCCGCAGTACGGTGAGTACTTCATTCGCGGCAGCCAGTTGGCCTTAGAGGACCTGGAAAGAAGCGGATGGATTGGGGGGAAGAAGATCCGTATCGTGTTGGAAGATGGAAAGGCTGACCCCAAGATCTCTCTGGCGGCTATGAACAAGCTGGTCAATATCGACAAAGTTCCCATCGTAGAGAGCCTGGTAACCCCCGTAGTGCTGGCCATCGGACCCGTCGCTCAGCAGAATGGCGTCGTCTTAATGAACACGGCCGCCCAGAGCGCGGAGGTTCGGAAGATCGGCAATTTCATCCTCAGTCTGAATCCCCTGGCCGATGTGGTGATGGCCGAGACGGTCGAATTTGGGGCCAAAGGGATGAAAGCAAAGTCAGCGGCGATTCTGCAGGTCAATAGCGAGTACGGCCGGGCAGTTGCCGCGACCTTCAAGAAGCTTTTCGAGGATCAGTACGGAGGGAAGATTGTTGCTACCGAGATCATTAACATGGGGGAGACAGATTTTACGACCCACCTGACCAAGCTCAAGTTTGTAAAATCCGAGATTATTTTCATGGTAGCCCATGAAGCTGAGCTGGGGTATGCCCTTAAAAAGGCGAAGCAAATAGGGTTGAAAACTCCTTTCCTGTGCACTCCGGGAATGGTTGCTCCCATGACCTTCGAGATTGCTGGCGATGCGATCGAGGGGCTTAACGCGCCGGATTACGTTTACGATCCCCACAATGGCACGGAAATGATGAAGTCCTTTGGCCGGCGGTATAAGGAAAAATTCGGCATTCTGCCCCATACCTACCCAGCTTACTCCTACGACTCCGTAATGCTTTACGCCGCCGCCCTGAAGAGCGGCGCCAGGACAGGCGCTCAGATCAGGGACTTCTACCATTCTTTGAAGAACTATGTTGGTGTATCCGGCCCTGTAGCCTTCGGTAAGGACGGTGTCAGCCTGGCGCGACCCGTGATACGCCAGTGCCGGCGAGGTATCTTCGTCGATGTAAAATGGAAATGAGGAACTTCGGCGGAGTCCTAGCTCGACAACCCCGGAAAGGAATGGGATGGCCGTTCTTAAAGGGTGGGGAACAAGTCCGCTTTGATCAGATAAACAAATTCTGAGGGGAACGCATGGCTTTCTGGCTCTTCCTGCAGCTGCTAATAAACGGGATTGTAGTGGGAAGCCTCTATGCTTTATTGGGGATCAGTTTTACAGCCATATTCGCCCCGACCAAAATCTTCCATTTCATGCATGCCAGCGTTTATGTTTTTGCAGGCTATTTTCTGTACCAGTTTGCCATGGGATGGGGGTGGCCGCTTTCTGTTTCAATTCTTTGGGCCGTGTTGTTGTCAGGAATCATGGGGGTCCTCGCGGAGCGGGTGATCTACTCTCCCCTCCGAAGAATGGGCGCCGGGGCCATGGAAATGCTTCTCAGTTCTTTCGGGGGCTACATCGTTCTCCAGAACGTGATTTTGCTGATCTGGAAAAGTGACCCAAGGACTGTCCGAATCCCTGAAGTTTTGAAAAACGGCATCCCTGTAGGGCTTCTCACTTTTACTCCTTTGGATATGATTACGGTGATCACCTCTGGAGTCGCCCTTGCGGCTGTGGCCATTTTCATGCGTTATACAAAGGTTGGAAAGGCCATGCGCGCAGTTGAAAATGACCCGATAGGTGCGACCATCACGGGCATTCCTACCGCATGGGTCCGGTTGGTGAGTTTTTTTCTCGGTTCCGTCCTGGTGGCGGTGGCGGCGGCTTTCATTGTTATGGACAAGGGTCTGGAACCGACCATCGGAGTCAACGCCGTTCTTGTGGCAACGGTGGCGATGATCGTCGGGGGGGTGGGTTCGTATAGCGGAGCGGCCCTTGCGGGACTTATGATCGGAGTGGCGGAGAATCTTGGGATCTGGCAGATCCCTTCAGAGTGGAAAAGCACCATTAGCTTTTCCGTATTGGTCTTGTTCATCTTGTTTCGACCCAGGGGCTTTTTCGGTCACCGGATTACTCGCTATGAGGGGTAGAACGTGAATTATCTCCTTTATGTGATCAGCCTGATTGCGGTCTATGGGATTCTTACTGTTTCGTTAAACCTTTCAGTGGGGTATACCGGTATACTCTCTGTGGCCCAAGCCGCTTTCATGGGAATCGGGGCCTATTCCACAGCTATTTTGCTCACCCAATGGGGGTTCAATTTTTTTTCTACGCTTCTGGTAGGCATGGCCATAGCGGGTCTCGTGAGCTGGGGTTTGGCTTGGGCGACACTCCGTTTAAAAGGAGATTACTATGTGATTGCTTCTTTCGGCTTTCAGATCATCATCTACAACATTTTGCTCAATTGGATCAGTCTCACGCGAGGGCCCTTCGGGATCCGTCAGATTCCTCCTCCTCAGGCCTTTGGATTTTCTTTTCTTGGTCCGCTGAGGTATGCCATCTTCACTCTGGGTTTCCTGGCGATCTGTTTATGGGTGGCCCGGCGCGTGGGCGAGTCACCTTATGGGAAAGTTCTCCGGGCCATCCGGGAGGACGAGGCGGCGGCGGCCTCTATCGGCAAGAACGTAGGCCGGTATAAGATCTCTATTTTCATGGTGAGTGCTATGCTCGGCAGTGTGGGAGGCGCGTTATATGCTGGCCTGATTACCTATATCGACCCCTTTACGTTCACTATCCACGAATCGATTTTCATTCTAGCCCTGGTCATTATTGGTGGGTCAGGAAATGTATACGGTTCGGTGATCGGGGCAGCCGTCTTGATCTCCATCCCGGAGATGCTCCGCTTCTTCGATGTTCCCACCACGGTCGCATCTCCCATCCGGGAGATTCTTTACGGAGCGCTCATGATCATCTTCCTTCGTTTGCGTCCTAAAGGGTTGTTGCCTGAGCGAATCACGACGGGGGTGATGCGTTGAAGGACCGGGATAACTCTTTTTTCAAGGTGCAGGGGCTGTCGAAAGCTTTCGGAGGTCTGCAAGCGGTCGCCAAGGCTACGTTCCAGGTGGAGAAAGGAAGCTTGACCAGCCTCATCGGTCCCAACGGAGCAGGGAAGACCACCCTGTTTGATCTCATCTCTGGGTTCCTTACTGCGGACGAGGGCCGAATCACGTTTAAAGGCCAAGAGTTGGTCGAGTACAAGCCTCACGAGGTCGTTTCCCTGGGACTGGCTCGAACCTTCCAGCACCTCGGCCTCTTTAATCAGCTCTCTGTTTGGGATAATATCTTCCTCGCCCTGCCGGACAAGCGACGGGAACGCTTATGGGGTGTCTTCCTCCCCCGGTGTATTCTGCGGCAGGAAGAACAGGCCCTTGAGGAGCGGACAGGCGAGGTACTTGGCTTTCTGGGCCTTAGGGAGAAGGCTGGAGAGCGGGTGGCCAATCTTTCCTGGGGGGATCAGAAATTGGTCTCCATCGGCCGGCTGTTGGCTACGGATGGTGAATTCCTTTTATTGGACGAGCCTGCCTCCGGGCTGTCCGATGAGCAGATTGGCCATCTCAAGACCCTTCTCAGGGGGTTAATTTCCAGGGGAAAGACGATCTTGCTCATTGACCACAATATGGAGGCCGTCATGGACATCTCGGATTGGGTTATTGTCTTAAACTTTGGGGAGATTATCGCTGAAGGGAAACCAGCGGAAATCCTTGCGAATGAGGAAGTCGTTCGGATTTACCTGGGGGTATAACTTTGGAAACATCCCATCTTCCGCTTCTATCCGTTGACGATCTCTCGACGGGATATTCCAAAAAAATTGTCCTGGAAGGAGTATCCTTCTACGTCAAGGAAGGGGAAAGAGTCGCCATCGTGGGGCGCAATGGGGCTGGAAAGAGTACCCTACTCCTGACCCTGCTGGGCGTTGTCAAGGCCTGGCGCGGCCACATTGCCTATTTGGGGAAAGACTGGACTCATTTTTCAGCGGGGGAACGCGTACGATCGGGAATGGCCCTCGTTCCCCAGGGGGGACGTGTCTTTGCGAACTTGATGGTTCGAGAAAACCTAGAGTTGGGAGCCTATGTGATGGAGGATCCAAAGGCTGTGGCCTCATCCATGGAGCTTGTTTACGAAACCTTCCCGGTTCTCCGTACCCGGGCGACCCAGGAGGCCGGAACCATGAGCGGGGGGGAGCGTCAAATGTTGGCCATTGGCCGGGCCATGATGTCTCAGCCGAAACTCTTGATGCTCGACGAACCTTCGTTGGGACTCGCCCCGCTTGTGGTTAAAGAACTCATGGATAAGATTTACGGGTTAAGCGCTGCCCTAGAGACGACGATTCTTATCGTGGAGCAGAACGTCCGGGCCGCCTTTAAAATAGTCGAGCGAGTCTACGTGCTCAAGCTAGGTAAAATCGTCTTCGAGGAAAAACCTGAAACGCTGTTCCAGGATGAACGCCTGCGGAAAGCCTATTTGGCCTGAAGCCTGGAGAACAAACCGGTTTACGAATCTGCTTCCTCAAGGAGAAAATGATGAAGACCCAGGCAGCGGTTCTATACGAGTACGGAAAACCTCTCGTCATCGATGAATTGGAGCTTGCCGCTCCAAAAGAAAGGGAAGTTTTAGTCAAAAATAAGGCAGCGGGGCTCTGCCACACGGATTTATCAGTCATAAACGGAGTCGTGCGCATGCCCCCGCTTCCCTGCGTACCCGGCCACGAGGGGGCAGGCGTAATTCAGGAAGTGGGGTCAGGGGTAACCAAAGTAAAACCTGGAGACTCTGTTCTTTTAATGTGGGTGCCGATTTGCGGCCAATGCTATTACTGTTTGCGAGGCCAGCCCAACTTGTGCGCGGAAAAAGATAAGACCCGGAGCGGAACCATGCTAAACGGAACCTGCCGATTACGAAAGGGGAATCAGAATATTCATTCCATGTTGGGAGTCGGGTGTTTCAGTGAATACAATGTGGTAAGCGAGCAGAGTGTTCTTCCGATTGACCCGAGCATTCCCTTCGATATGGCTGCGGTAGCGGGTTGTGGTGTGATCACTGGGGTGGGAGCGGTGATCAATAAGGCGAAAGTGAAGCCAGGAAGCACGGTGGCCGTAATGGGCGCCGGCGGGGTGGGGCTCAATGTGATCCAAGGAGCGGTGCTGGCCAATGCCACCAAGATTTTAGCCATTGATATTCTGGATAGCAAACTTGAACTGGCCAAATTCTTCGGAGCTACCCATGTGATCAACGCGTCCAAGGAAGATCCCATCAAGAAGGTGATGGAAATAACCAAAGGTATCGGGGCGGATTATGCCTTTGAAGCAATCGGAAACGCTGAGACAGCCCTGACGACCTATAAGCTGATTCGGAGGGGGGGCTATGCGGTGGTTGTGGGGGTCCCGGATTTGGAAGCGAAGTTGACTCTTCCCCTTTATGAAATCCCTCTCATGGAGAAGAGTATATTGGGATGCAATTATGGGTCGGGGGATAGTCGCGTTGATCTTATAACCTTCCTCGAGCTCTACAAAGCCGGGCGGATTCATTTAGAGCAACTCGTCACCCGTCGATATCGCCTGGAGGAGATCAATGTCGGTTTTAAGGACCTGGAGGCTGGGAAAAACGCCAGAGGAATGATTATCTATTCATAGCAGGCAGATCTATATATACCCCATGGATCATCTCCAAATTATATAGTTCAAGGAGCCGGTTGACTCAGTAGAAAATGTTACCGAGAGGGGTCGTTGGGGGAGGGGTGTGGTGCCGTTTTTGAAAAGGATTTTCTTCGACTTGAGTTTTTAAAGTTCGGGACAATTTCTGGGAAGGTCAATCCCTTCTTGCAGCCATAATTTTGGCGGCCTGTGCTTTCACCCTCATGCCAAACAAAAACCGCAATGCAATATTTCGCCTGATTAGCAAATCATAAAGGGTCATAATCACTGCAAATGAAGTTGTGCTGATGATCAGGTATTTCAGCAATATATTCAAGTTCCACTGAACCACATAATAACCAACCGCCAGGATAATGGTTTGGTGAAGGACATAGAAAGGCAAAACCGCCTCGCTGCAGTAATCCAGGATTTTATTTCGAAAATTCAAAAAATTGGAGCTAATCGCCAACGCAAAGGCAATCCAGCACCACGTATTTAAGCTGCGGAGAGCTTGATAAATCAAATAACCTGGAGTGTAGCTTGGATTCTTCTCCCAATCCACAGTATATCCTGTCGCAAACCCTAAAAGAATTACAAAGGTGGTAGTAGCACCGATGGCCAAGCTTATCCACCCGGTGCGCTCAATGGCTTCTTTGAATCGTTCATCGGCGGGCAATAGATAGCCGATTATGAAAAAGACCAGCCAATACCCAAAATCAGCCCACCACAGATAGATGGGGAACCTGGCCCGAAGAGCCATTTGGATCAGTGCCACGGGGATAACAACCAAAAAAATGCCACCCCTTCGATGGCACAGGCCAGCCAATCCGGATATTAGGTTCTTCCCAGAATTGGATTTCAAAAATAAGAATAGAGGCAGAGCGATCAGAGAGAGGAGAAAGAGGTAGTGAAGAAACCAGAGGTGGCCTGACCAGTAGCTAAGGAAAAGAGGACCGGGTCCAAGGTAAAAGCCAAAAATTTGAGGATCCCGAGGATAATGAAAATAATGCGGAATAAACTGGAAAAAAGAGCCGATAAAACGGCCATGGGTGACCTGTTCCCAATAATACTGGGGAGGGACAAGGATAAGCAGGCCAACTAAATAATAAGGAACCAAAAGTCTTTTGAAGCGGTCGCGCAAGTACTGTCCTGAGTCTCTGAACTCCAGGGCAAACCAGGAGCCGGCCCCAGATACAAGGAAAAAAATAGGCATGAGCCATTGATGGAGGAAACCGACGAAAGCCATAAAACCCATAGACCGCTCAGCGTTCTTGAGGTGCCAGTCCATAAAATCGAAGAACCTGGCATTGTGGAAAGAAAAAATGATCAGCATCGCGGCGATCCGTAGCCAATCTATGTCGTAGCGGCGCTGCTTTAAACCTTTACTCTCTGCCTTAATAAATCGTTTCTCCCTTCTCCACGATTCCGGGAAGAAACCCATAGGAAATCACCCTATAGGGTGGGCAGGATCAGCATCCAACAATTGAACATATCTTGCCAAAAGGGCAACCCGCTCAGAAGGGTGAGTTGATGCAGATCTATTCTCGAAATCGCAGCTTTTTGCGTTCCGCAAAAGCTGCGATTCTCGGCAGCCGAAGAAGAAATCGGCCAACCTAATCTCGAATTCTCCTCAACTCCATGACCAAGGGGTTAACTGGATCTGGGCAGGCCACATGGGCAAGATCTTTGTTTTCTTCCCAGGGCATTTCCCCGCCGAAACGGAGCACGCGCCAGGAGGGAAAAACCGCATGAAAGGCCGAAGGGCAAAGGGCTTTCCCATCTTCCCTGTACCCCAGAGTAAATTCCTCACTCAAATCGAATTCCTGGCCCACCTTGTGCCCAGCGTTACAGGTTCCCTTAACAGAGACAATCTTTAAGACGACTTTTGCCGGATTGGCCATCGTAATCCTCCTATGATTTAGTTATCTGAAATCTAATTTGGTATTTTCTTTGAGGCCGATAATTTAATTCCGAATCCACATAGTCCTGGTCGGGTGAAAATCAAGGAGATGCGGACGAAAGATGTCACTCCTTTTCTCCTATGTCGCATACTGAAATGAGACGTTCCCCCAGACTTTTTTTACAATGGGGGTTTATTAGGGAATGCTACCAAGACTGAAATTGCTGTCAAGAGGAATTTTGGATTTACGCCGGCATTGAGCAATGGATCACACCACCGGAAATGAGCATCGACGAGAAAACGGAGAAATTTGGTCTTTCATCTGAAAGGTCAGAATACGGTACAAAACAAGGGTTCTTGGCCAAGAGCGACATGAAGAAGCAGATCTGGGCAGTCCTCCAGAAAGTAAGGAATTCCGTTCCGTCTGCTATACGGTTAAGCGTACTTGGCGACGACCCTCCCCTCCTCGACGACGGATATCTCAGGATTGAGCCAGAAGGCCCACATGATTGCCCCCAAGAGGAGGATCACCGCTGCCACAATAAAGGGGGCGGTCCACGAACCAAACTGGACCAGAATGCCGAACACGGTCGGGGACAGCGCACCGCCGATGTTCCCGGCCATGTTCATCATCCCGGACACGGTGCCGGAATATTCTCCGCCGACGTCCATCGGCACCGCCCAGGACGGCCCGATGATGCATTCGAGGAAGAACATCGCCCCCGTCAGGCAGTACACGGCGGTGTAGGAATTCGAGGTCATGGCCGCTGCGACCATGAATATTGCGCCGCCAAGCATCCCCGTCACCGCCACCGCTCGGCGCGCGAACTTGGTGTTCTTGGTCTTGATCAGCAGATAGTCGGTGAGCCATCCGCCCACACTATCTCCGATCACCCCGGCAAAGAGGGGAAGCGACGCGAAGTAGCCCATCTTCAGCAGGGTGAATCCCCGGTAGTCCACCAGATATGAGGGCAACCAGGAGAAAAAGATCCACGCACTATAGGAGTAGGTGAAATAGCAGCACATCACCGCCCACATATTCGGGTGCTTCAGCAGGACCCCCCACGGAACCGTGGGCTTCTTCTTGATACTGACCTGCTTGATCTTGGCATTCTCGTCCACCCCACGAATGTGTGCGAGTTCGGCTTGGTTAACCCACTTATGCTCTTCGGGGAGGTTGCGGTACATCAGGTACCAGACCAAGCCAAACAGCAGGCCACCCGCCCCGAAGGTATAGAACACCATCCGCCACCCGTAGGCCATCATGATCCCGACCACGATCGGCGGGACGATCGCTGCCCCGAGGCGGCTCGCGCTATGCGTCACACCCTGGCAGATTCCTCGCTCCTCTCGCGTGAACCACAATTGCATCGCTCGGGTTGCCGTGGGAAACGCGCCGGACTCTCCCAGGCCAAAGAGGAAACGAATGATCCAAAACGACACAGCGCCCGCGCCCCTCGCGGTCACCGCGGTCATGATGGACCAGTAGGTCACGATCGTCGCCAAGACGTTCCGGGGCCCGAACCGGTCTCCCATCCAGCCCCCGGGGACTTGAAACAACGCGTAAGACCAGTTGAACGCGCTGAAGATGAGCCCCAAGGTGATCTTGTTAAATCCGAATTCCTTGCTGATGAGCGGGGCAGCGGAAGAGATGTTGACCCTGTCCATATAGGTGATCAGGTACATCAAGCAGAGAAGGAACAAGACGAACCAACGATACCGGGTCGGCTTCTCCAATCTCCCTGCATCCATCTTCATACCCTCCGGTTCTGGCCAATCGCCATGTTCCGTCTTCCCAGTCTCGCGGTCAAGGGACCCTGCCGTGCGTCAGGGACGTCCCGCAACACATATTCAGCTTGTCGTTTACCCAAACAGGCCTCCGGCTTCCCCACCCGCGCCTCCTCCAGAACGAGTTCCGCACGGACTGGGTTGAAGACTCCACAAGTGCAGAACCTGGCGAGGCAGGTCGCGGCCTGCTTTGGATGCCGACGTCCTTCTTCCGCCAGATCCATCATCCTCCTGGCAAAATTGGGCACACCTCCCCGACGCAAGATGGGTCAGGACTGCAAAATTACCAAGCAATGATTTCTTTATTTTGATAAGGCAGATCCGGATGGAACATGCGCTACTTAGCAGAAAATTCTGGGGCTGTCAAGAAATATCAAGACCTTGATCTTTGACTCTGAACCCCTGATTGATCAAACCAAAACTATTCTGGGCGGTTAGAAGAGCCCAGAAAAAGGGTGGAAAGTGGGGACGAAAGTTGGGACATCCCAATCGTTGAAAACATTTCCTCCCCACCTCTACCCGGAAAATCCCCCGATCCCCGCTCAAAAGGCCCTCAAACAAAAACAAAATCTTGGGCTAAATTCTCTCAATCAACAATTCCCTTTTTTGTATATTTGATCCAATCCAAAGCGAGGTCTTATCAAATCAGTTTTCAATGGTTCAACAAGCAGCGTGCGGCAAATTATACGGCTTAGGCTATTTCTTTTTCCTGCGGATCGCTTTATGATGCAGCTTGACCGGCTTTGCCACCCGCTTTCTCACCTTCAGGTTCAGCATCTCCACGGTCACCGAGAATGCCATGGCGAAATAAATATACCCTTTGGGGATGTGGAAATCGAATCCCTCGGCGATCAGCGCGACGCCAATCACCACGAGGAAGCTGAGGGCGAGTATCTTGATGGTGGGGTGCCGGTCCACGAACTCGCCGATGCCTTTTGCCGAGAACATCATCACTATGACGGCCGCGATGATGGCGATGATCATCACGGCCACGTCCTGCGCCAGACCCACGGCCGTGATCACGGAATCCAAGGAGAAGACGACGTCCAGGACCGCGATCTGGGCCAGGACGGCTGCGAAACTTGCGGCGACCTTCGCGACGCGCGCCTCTTCCTCCCCTTCCAGGCTGTCGTGTATCTCCAGGGTGCTCTTCCAGAGCAGGAACAGCCCCCCGCCGATCAGGATGAAGTCGCGGCCCGAGATCTCCCTGGCGAACACGCTGAAGAACGGTGCGGTCAGCTTCATCACCCAGGTAATGGAGAGGAGCAGGAGGATGCGTGTGAGCATCGCCAGCCCGAGACCGAGCACGCGCGCCTTGTCCCTCCGCCTGGCAGGCAGCCTGCTGACCAGGATCGAGATGAAGATGATGTTGTCGATCCCTAATACGATCTCGAGCGCCGTAAGCGTTACGAGCGCGATCCATGCTTCAGGATTAGTGATCCAGCCCATTGAATTGAAGGTCCTTTCTTTATATGATGTAGGGCAAACATTGTATCAAATTTTTTAAAGATCTTCATTGCCCCCTCCATCGAGAAGCTCGCCGCCGTCGGCCTGACCATTCTCCCGCTTTTGCCGTGGACTTTTACCGTAACAGTTTAGTCCCTCTCTTAGGCCCCGGCCATCGAGGCCTCAGCTTGAATTGTTATACAGCGCAGCTTGAGCCGTTGCTG
>CAVXFA010000082.1:0-82173 GCA_963760605.1 uncultured delta proteobacterium
AGGCCCTGATGCGGCTCATTCGCCGGGAAACGGAACCCGCTGAAGTGGTCGTCGCTGACCGGAGTTCCATCGGCGCTGACACGGCAGAATCCTTCCGGGTGACGGGTATTGGAGAGGCAGCCCTTCGCGGTGGTGCGGATCGCATCCTTCCTCTGGAACAGGATCAAAGACTTCCCGGTCCAGGTCCCTCAGCCCATGGTCCTCTTCAAACCCGTTTATCTATCCAAAACCATGCTGGAAGCCGACGTCTTGATCTACCTATCCAAAATGAAGGTTCATAAACTGACCCAGATCTCTATGACCCTGAAGATGAATCAGGGGAGTTTAGACTGGTATGATGCCATTCGCAATCATCGGGCCGACATGCACCAGAAGATGATCGACATGCTGAAGGTGATGCGTCCCCATCTCTCGATTGTCGATGCCTTGTGGCCGATGCAGGGACAGGGTCCCGGTTCTCCCTTCCCTGAAGACTTGATCAAGGACTTCAATGTGATTCTTGCCGGAAAAGATCCTGTCGCGGTCGATACAGTGGGATCAACGATCATGGGTTTCGATGCCAAACATGACATCCCCATGCTGCGGGGTGCAGAGATGGCGGGATTAGGGGTGGCGAGCCTGGAGCAGATCGACGTCGTGGGTACCCCCGATTGGAAAGGTGCAGCGTCCGTTCAAGCGTGGCAACATTCATTTGATCGGGCTCGACCCAAGGATCGAAGTCTATATGGGCGGAGCCTGTGACGGATGTCTCCACTTCACCCGTACGGGTCTCGATGTTTATCTTGCCAACCCGAAATTGATGGAAGGGGTTGAGAAAATCACCTTTGTTATCGGAAACAAATCCAAAATCCCCGAAAGGCTGGATCACCATCCACCCAAATCCTACGTCTTTGTTGTAGGCGACTGCACCAACAAGCACAGAGATAGAGGAATCTTCCTTCCGGGTTGTGCCTCCACCAGCATGCACCGCACCTTCTTCCCCGGAAAGAATTCAGAAGAGGTACTCGAAAACTACCGCAAGGTCCAGCCCAAAAAATTCAACCTGGAGGGTTATGCATTTCCAGGTGAAAAGAAAGGCCAGTGTCCTGACTCAGAAATTCGCTGAATTATTTCTCTCGCTGCTCCTAGCCCCATCCCTCTCCCCAGCACCACTGGAGACGGGAGGGTGAGGGGGCATAACGCTAACTTAACCCCCCTTTGAAAAAGGGGGGGAGGGGGGATTTTGGTAGGAGCTGAGCCGTGTTGAAGTACAGTGCAAATCTCAAAGACAAAGCCCGCCAATTGCGAAGGAATTTGACCGGCAGTGAAAAAGCTCTTTGGTCGCGCTTGCGGAGTAAACAGGTTCTTGGCATCCAATTTTATCGTCAGAAACCCATTGGCGAGCACATTGTAGATTTCTTCGCGCCAAGGGCAAAATTGGTCGTGGAAGTGGATGGGTCCCAGCACATGGGAGCCGATCACGCTCAGAAAGATAGGAGACGGGATAGATATTTGGCCTCTCTGGGTCTAAAGGTATTGCGCTTTAACAGTAGAGAAGTTCTGAAAGAAAGTAATGCTGTTATAGAGGCGATCTATCGGGCCCTTATAGGACAGCTGAATACAGAAATCCCCCCTGCCCCCCCTTTGAAAAAGGGGGGAAAACATGGGAAAGACTCCTAAGTTAGCGCCTATGGGGTGAGCAACTGTTTTTCCTGTCAAGAGAAAAATGATTAAACTGTTTGCCAACGAGTACGGTTTTTTAGCATAGTGTTCAAAATAATCAGAAGCTTCCGCATACAAGCGGTCATTGCCACTTTAAAGGGTTTACCGGCCGCTCGTAAACGTTCATAAAAATCCCGGATGACTGGATTAAAACGTATGTCAAGAGAAAAATGATTAAGCTGTTCGCCAACGAGTACGGGTTTTTAGCATGGTGTTCAAAATAATCAGAAGCTTCCGCATGCAAGCGGTGATTGCAACTTTAAAGGGTTTGCCGGCCGCTCGTAAGCGTTCGTAAAAAGCCCGGATGACCGGATTAAAACGAATGGCAACCAGAGTACTCATATATAGCGCACTGCGCACTACGGCCCGGCCTCCCCAAATCATCCTCCGTCCTCGAAACGAACCGCTGTCTCGATTCAAAGGGGCTAGGCCGACTAAAGCCGATATCTGCTTCCCGTTCACCGTCCCTAACTCCGGCAAGTCACTGAGCAGGGTCGTGGAGGTCGCCGGGCCCACGCCTGCAGCACTGCGCAGGATTTCGTCCTGGTCTCGCCAAAGAGGGTTCGCTTTGATCCGATCTCTCAGTTCCTTATTCACTTTATCCAAGCTTTTTTCCAACCATCGAATATGGGTTTGGATCGCCTTGCGGATCGAAGGCGGAGCCGTGCAGAGACGGTTCTTTTCTGCCGTCAACATCTCCACGAGCTGTCGACGCCGCGTATTCAGAGCTCCCAGTTCCTGCGCCTCGGGCGTGGAAAGCGGTCGAACCTCGGGCCGCACCGCTTCGGCAAAACGAGCAATGATCTGGGCATCGATCTTGTCGGTTTTGGCCAGAGTTCCCGTGGCCTTGGCAAAATCCCGGATTTGTCGAGGATTCATAAGCACCGGCAAAAGGCCTCGGGAAATGAGGGCCCGGATGGGTTCCACCTCAAAGCCCCCCGTAGCCTCCAAAACGATCAGCTGGGGGCTCAACGATTGGATCCACTCGGCCATCTGGGATAAACCTTCCTCGTTATGGGCAAACCCCCTTCCTTCTCCGGTAGGGCGGATCGCAACATCGAGGGTCTCTTTGGATACATCGATTCCAACAAAACATTCTGGGGACTTCATAGGCGTTTCTCCTTCTACCCTTCCTTGCAAAAGATGCGGGATCCACAATGGTCCCTGGCAACTGTTCGGGCTATGGAGAGAGCTTCGGGGCGACCCAAGCTCACCCACGAGCTCAAGGCCCAAGGGGGAAACGGCCTACCCCGAAGACAGCAAAACAGTTCAAAACCTTTTATCACAAGCATCCCTGGCGGTAAATCTTCATTTTATCCCAAGGGAGTTATCCACAGCCCCTTCGTTCACCTGCTCCTGGGGAGCGTCACTCCGGGGCTATGGATAACTCCCTTGGGTTTAATATACAAGGGGGAACCCAGTAGGATGTAAAAATTATTTTTGCGTTTGTATTAGTTAGGTTCCCTGGTTTGTATTAGCCAATCTTTGCGATAGCTTCTGGCGAAAATAAGGGATTGTTTTGGTAATCCCTTCTTTTAACCCTACTTTGGGCTTCCAGTTTAGAATCTTTTGCGCCTTGGTGATGTCCGGCCGACGAACCCGCGGATCATCCACCGGCAGCGGTTGATGGATAATCCGGGATGGACTCCCGGCGATCTCCAAAACCTTTTTGGCAAAATCCGAAATGGAAAATTCATCCGGATTCCCCAGGTTGACCGGTTCGGTTTCCGGCGAAAAAAGCAGTCGGTAAATCCCTTCCACCAGGTCGTCAATATAGCAGAAGCTGCGCGTCTGGGAGCCATCTCCAAAAACTGTCAAATCTTCCCCCTGTAAGGCCTGGAGGATAAAATTGGGAACGACCCGCCCATCGTTCAGTCGCATCCGCGGACCATAGGTGTTAAAAATTCTAGCGATCCGAGTATCCACCTTGTGGTACCGATGGTAAGCCATGGTCATTGCCTCAGCAAAGCGCTTGGCCTCATCATATACCCCGCGAGGACCTATGGGGTTCACATTTCCCCAGTAATCCTCTTTTTGCGGGTGAGCGAGAGGGTCCCCGTAAACTTCGGAGGTAGAGGCGAGAAGGAAGCAGGCCTTTTTCTCTTTCGCCAGCCCCAGAGCTTTATGGGTCCCCAGCGACCCTACTTTCAACGTTTGAATGGGGAAATTGAGATAATCCATAGGGCTGGCCGGGGAAGCAAAATGGAGGATCGCATCTACCTTCCCGGCTACAAAGATATAATTGGTTACATCATGCTGGATGAAGGTGAACAAAGATTTCCCCGCTAAATGGGAAATATTATCGGTCGTCCCCGTGATCAGGTTATCCAGGCATAAAACTTCATGACCTTCGGAGATGAACCGATCGCAAAGGTGACTTCCAATAAAGCCAGCCCCACCGGTAATGAGAATTCTCATTCCTACTTTCCCATGCCTATATATTCGAATCCCATCTTCATCAGCGCGGATCGTGGCAAAAAATTTCTTCCATCGAGGACAAAGGGTCGGGCCATGGCACGGCGCATTTTCATCCAATCCAGATCGAGAAATTCCGGCCATTCGGTGACCAGCACTAATGCCTCCGCCCCTTCGACGACCTCGTATGGATTTTGAGCATAGAATATTGCCGGGATCTCCTGGGAAGCTTTTTCCATGGCCTGCGGGTCAAAGGCACGGATGCTGCAGCCTTCTTGGAGAAGTCGGCGAATCAATTCAATGGCTGGCGCAAATCGAATGTCATCTGTTTGGGGTTTGAAAGCGAGCCCCAAAAAGGCGATGGTCTTTTCCCGCAAAACCCAAAGATTCCTTTTGAGTTTCTCTATGGCCAGATCAATCCTGGACTTGTTGATCTTCTCCACTTCTTTCAAAAGAGCAAAATCATATCCCTTCTTTTCCGCGATACGCACGAAAGCCTGAAGGTCTTTGGGGAAGCAAAACCCTCCGAATCCCAATCCGGCTCGCAAAAATTCTTTGCCAATACGGGGATCCAAGCCCATCCCCTCCGCCACTTTTCCCACATCTGCGCCAACCCTTTCGCAAATCTCTGCGATGGCGTTGATGAAGGAGATTTTGGTCGCCAGAAAGGAATTGGAAGCATGTTTAATGAGTTCTGCGCTTTTTACATCGGTCACTAAGAAAAAGGGGTTAGGGGAAGGAGGGCAGCTGGAATGTACCGGACAGTTGAAGGTGCGTTCCAGGATCGGTCGATAAATTTGCCGCAAAATTTCTTCGCTGGGGTGGTTTTCCACGCCGATCACGATTCGGTCTGGGTGGAAAAAATCCGAAACGGCCGAACCCTCGCGAAGGAATTCCGGGTTCGAAGCTACGTCAAATTGGCCCTTTTCCTCCCGGCAATAAAGCTGCAGCGTGCGATAAATATAATCGCCCGTTTGGACAGGAACCGTGCTTTTTTCCACCACGAGCTTATGAGAATTAGCCACCGCAGCCACTTCCCGAGTGACTTTTTCCACGGGGGAGAGGTCCGCCTCCCCATTTTCCAAGGGCGGGGTGCCCACACAGATGAAGATGACCTCGGAGTTCTTGGCTCCCTGGCCAAGATCTACCGAAAATGAAAGACTTCCGCGCTTTCGGTTCTGATGGACCAAATTCTCAAGATAAGGCTCGTAAATGGGCATCTTACCCGCATTGAGCGTTTGGATCTTCCCTTCATCATTATCCACGCAAATGACTCGATGGCCAATCTCAGCAAAGCAGGCCCCCGTCACCAACCCAACGTATCCGGTGCCAATCACGCAGATGTTCATTCAGAACCCCTTTTAATTGCAAGATGAAAATTGAAAATTGAAGATTGTTTTTTCAAATAGGACCCTGGCAGGTTCCATTCTCCTCTGCTGTGAAGGGTTGGAATGGACCGCCGATAGAAACTTCGGAAGAATTTGGCACAGACTTAAGGCACCAGCGCATTTTCAGCGTTTTTTTGCGTCGTGGTTTTATCCTTCCCTTAAGGATACGGCTGCCCCCGACAGAAACCAAAAAAGCAGCGCCGAATCATCGATGAAAAAGTCGTCCGAGAGGTTGCGGACAAAGAATGTGATGACCATCAGCAAAGTCGCCAGAAGAAAATATTTTGGTAAAAGAGAATTTTCAAAGTTCGCGCGTCCGTAGCAATACTTTATAAGTTTATAGATCAGGAAGCAAAAAATTGCAAGCCCTTGGAGCCCAGTTTGAAGAGCAATGTTCAAAAAAGTATTGTGGGCATGCCAGAGGAGCGCCCCCTTATATTGGAGGTAAAAATCTTGGTATTTCTTCACAAAACTTCGACGACCGAAGCCAATCATCCGGAAGGGATTTTCTTTGATCTTTTCCAGGGAAAATTTGATTAGCTCCCATCGGGCCTGGCCCGTTTCGATGGATGTCGGAGGAGCGCCGGAAGAGATAACCCCGGCATGATGCTTGATAATTGTCTGCGGGGCCAGGAAAAAGAAAAGAACCGCAGCCGTGGCCATCGAGACAACCAGGATTTTCTTCGGCAAAAATTTCCACCCCGCCAAAAAGAGCGAGATCGTCGCAGCTATCCAGGCGCCGCGGGAGTGGGTCAGGTAGAGGGCGAAAAAATTGAGGAAAAGAAGACATAACAGAGCCAGGCGGTTCGAGATTTTTCTTACAAAAAAAACAGCAAGCAAAAGATATGGCAGAATTGTAATCAAATACGTACCGAAGGTCCCGAACCCCGAGTGCAAAGAACCAGCTCTGATCTGATAGGAAAATAGGGAGCCGCCGCGATGGAAGAAATCATATATTCCATAGGTGACCATCAGCAGGTTTCCCAGAAGGAGCGCTCCCAGAAGATATTTGCTTTGCTCTTCCCGAAAATTATTGACGACCAAATAGAAAAGCACTACCCCCGTCAACCATTCCCCGGTATATTCTTCCAAGCTATATTGCAAATCGACTGCGGTAATCAAAGAAAGGCCGGCTACGATGGTAAAAAGCAGTATAGGGATGTCCAGGGGGGTTCGGGTGAATAACCATTTTCGGGTGATGAGCATTTTGATGATCCAGAGCCCAAGGGGAATTCCAAAACTGAAAGCCCGGATGGTTTCGGTATGGGCAATGGGTAAGAAAATGACCAGAACGCAAAAGCAAAATAAAATAAACCGATCTATAAATTTCTCCCCCCTTGCCGGATTCATTTTACTTTTCCCTTAAAGCGCGTCTGGGAACACGGATTCCTTCTTAAATTAAGCCTAAATTTTGAATCGGCGGGGAGAAAAGCGGTCCGCTGAAAAGATACGCCGTCGCCAACCAAGTCGATAAGCGACAATAATCTCATATCTCTGCGAGGCCAAGGATAATGCCTCCTCCGTCTATATATGCAATGCTGGCCAGCAAATTCCTATAATAATACTTCCCATCTTTAATAATTCCTGGATTTAATGAGATGTTATCCATGGTACCTCTTCTACTTTTAAACCGTGTTGCTCTACAATCTTCCTGAGTGATTTGGGATTAAAATGAATCAAGTGAATCTCCTTAAATTTGCTCTCGTAAGTTAGGCAGGGAATTAATGTTTCCAGCTTCTTTCTCTTTGAAGCCAATAAAAAACGTGGAGAATAAAACTTCCTCCAAAAACTATTATTGGGAACGGCTAAGAAAATGTAGCCTCCTTTTTTCAGCTTCTTATTTAAATAATCTAAAGTGTTCCCAGGGTATGGCAGATGCTCAAAAACATGCCACATAGTAATTACATCGAAACCGTCATTTCCCAAGTACAGGTTTTCCACATACCCATACAGCAAGTCCAAGTGATATAATTCTTTTGCTCTTTCAATAGCCTTGCTCGAGATTTCCGTTCCGACGCATTCAAAACCAACCTGGCGAAACATATGTAAAGGTGTTCCGATTCCCGCACCTACATCCAATAATTTTCCACCCCTAATGCGTTTAAGAACTCTTTGACATCTCCTTGCCCACATTCCTTCCCATTTTTTGTCCGGCTTGAAATTTTCATAATAGCCCCCGAAGGAATAATTTTTAATAATTAATTCCTGCGTTGGCCGGGGATTGCTAAAAAAAAGCATGCAGCGTTTACAAGTGAAGAATTTTTTTTCTATAGACACTTCTACGATTTCACAGCCGTTGCAACCAGGACAAGATGTCAACCTTTCTTCATAATGTTCTGGTCCTTAATCATTACTCCTTCCGATCCGAATGAATTTTATAAAATAGACACTAAAAGGCCCTGGAGAGCAATTTCCAGGCGCGGGGCTATAAGACCTGCCGGGGTGCTCGAACCGTCGTGATGTGATAGAAAGGTCGAACTTTCGAGTTGGAATCCTTTCTGTGAAAGGTGCACTTTATCGGCCAAAAACTCGTTTGTGTTTTCGCTACTGCTGGTCAGGAGTTTGATGTTGAGAACAGGCTTCGCGACCAAGCGACTAATAGCTTGCCCTATTTTTTGATCGATTTTAATACTTCTTTGGTTACCTGAAAAGCCGCGAAAGCCCTTTTCCTCCAGCCCCTTTGGTTATTTCGTGCTGCCTGTCTCCTCAAGCTTGGCTCCATTCCGTAACGCTTCTCCATATCCCCCTTGCCTAATTTGGTAAACCAATTCCACGTGGCCAAAAGCCCTTCTGGCATTCCTATTTTAACTTCATAGCCCAGGCCTGACTTCGCCAGATCGATGGAAGCGAATGAATGCCGAACCTCACCGGACCGCGGACTCTCATACCGCGGGGGAATCTTCCCACCAGAAATATCCTGCAGCAGGGAAAGGAGAACGTTGACTGAAGTTGGCTGGCCGCAAGCAATGTTAAACATCTGTCCGGCAACCCCTGCCCTTTCCCTGGCTACCAGATTGGCCTGCACGACGTTCTCCACGTAAGTAAAATCCCGCGATTGATTCCCATCCCCATAAATAACCGGTGGCTTGCTCTCGCGCAAAGCAGCGATGAACTTGGGAATCACAGCTGCGTAGATTGACTGCGGGTCTTGGCGTGGCCCGAAAACATTGAAATAACGCAGGGAAACGGTTTCCAAGCCGTACAGATTAAAAAACATCTGGCAATAATACTCTCCCATTAGCTTTGTGGCGGCATACGGGATTGAGGATGGAGAGGGAAATCCTCCTTTTTGGGCTTCGAATCTTCCGGGTCTGAAGCGATATTCCCATAAACCGAGGAAGAGGAAGCAAAAATCACGCGTTTCACTCCGGTTTCCTTCGCTGCCTGCAGAATGTTCAAGGTCCCAGTGGCGTTGGCCTGATGGGTGGCAATGGGATCCTCAACTGATCTTTGCACAGAGCCCAAAGCCGCCTGGTGCAACACATGAGAAGCTCCCTGGCAAGCCCTGCGGCAAGTCTGCAGATCGGAGACGTCCCCAAAGAGGAGTCTGCCTTTTCCCCGAGGGGGAAAAGAAAGCGCTCTTCCATTTGCTCGAGGGATTGCGGCAAGGCATACCCCGTTGCCTCTTCAAGGTTCCCCCTCTTTCCCGTGCTTAAATTGTCTAAAACCCGAACCTTCTCCCCGCCCCGCAAAAGCGCTTCTAGATGAGATCCGATAAACCCTGCTCCGCCGGTAACCAGGTACATGAAAAAACGATTCCCTCCTTTATATTCCGATTTCCCTATTCCCCATCTCCCATCTTCTTTCTGCCTAGCGCAATTTACAAGCCGGGGCCATGATGAAACTCGCGTGCCTTTTCCAGCATCCTGCCGATGCATTCATAAACTTCCTCCACCGTGATGGCCGCCGCATTATGGCCCCGGCGCAGGCCCACATGCCCATACCCGAGGGCCCCACTCCCGGGGGTCCGTCTCCCCGAATAGCCCTATGGTGGGCGTACCCACAGCAGTGGAAAAATGCATGGCCCCTCCATCCGGGCTGACGAAGAGCCGACAACGCACCTGAAGCGCCCCCAAATGTTTGAAAGTTGGGGTAGGAAAAAGGAAAACCCCTGGGCCGGTTCTGGTGCGGATCTCCTCAGCCAGGGCTTGATCGCCTGGCCCCCAGGTGAGAACTACGCATCTCTTATCCTGAATCAGCCGGTAAGCGAGATCAGCGAATCTTTCGAGTGGCCAGCGGTTGGCCGGGCGCCGGCTGCTCGCGTGGAAGCCGATGAGCTGTGCCGGATCAATCCCATTCTTTTCCAGGAAATCGGCTACCCGTTGATCTTCCGCATGCTGGATCGTCGCAATCAACCTTTCAGCATAGGGTCTCACCCCCAGCGGCTGCAGCAGGTGCAAAACTCTTTCCACTTCGTGCGTTTCAGGTCGATAGGGGGCCGGGTTCAGGTTGTAAAAAAAAATACCCCCGGTCCCTTTTTTTCTCAGGCCTAAATCCCAAACGAAAGGGCGCTCCCGCGTAATAAACTAACCAACCCTCTGACCAGGAAAAGGTAGAACGCATCCCGATGGCCAAGTCGAAGCGCTTCTTTTTCAATCCCCGGAGGACTTGGAATTGCTTGTAGAGCGAGAGGAACCGATTCCGATCAGGCCGGTGCTTAGCTTTTTCATAGATGAATACCTCATCAACATCCGGATTCTCGCTGACGGCATCCTGGCTATACCTCGCCACTAAGGCTGCGAGGTAGGCCTGCGGAAAAGCCCGGCGTAAAGATCGGATTGCCGGCGTGGAACAAAGGACGTCGCCCACGTTATCGTTGCGCACCACCAGGATGCGGCGAATGCGGCTCGTGTCAAAGGCTCCCTCTTCCAAAGACCATTTCCCGTGGATCAGCAGGTTGAATAGTTTTTCCAAAGGAAATACAGCATTCCTCTCCTATCAAGCTTTGGGGGGAAATCCACTCAGCTTCCTGAAAACCCAATTTGCTGGAACCCACCCGTAAACTCAATTTTCACCTCTAGCCTTGAAATGCCTTAGTTTAACACCCTTCCAGGCCTTCCCCAAATCTTTCGGAAATAACTTTGAACGCCTCTTCAGGAAAGATGTTTTTCATGCATCGGTTGTCTCGGCAACGCTGATTCAGACAACGCGCCACATCGCACACCTGCTCTTTTTTGTAAAGGGAAACGGCATTCTCCATCTGATTGGGCCCGATGCGCAGAGGGCTATCGGCACCGATCAGCGCGATGCTGGGGACCCCCAACGCCAAGGCCATATGTATGGGGCCGCTATCATTGGCAATGAAGAGATTGCATTTTTTAATGAGGGAACCGGTCTCGCCCAAATTGTAGCGGTCGTCGGCAAGCAAAACGCGCCCTTTGATCTTAGAAGCGATGGATTGGGCAACCGATGCTTCCTGCCGGGAAGAAAAAATAATGAAGCGGGCATTATACCGGGTTAGGATCTTATCCATGAGTGCACAAAAGTGTTCTGCCGGCCACCATTTGTATCTTCCCCGAACCGGTTGGGTGCAGGCCGACCACAGGGCCAAAGCCATTCTGGAATTTTTCCCGTAATATCCGCTCGGCCCTTTCTTCCCAGTCTGGCGCGAGGAACAAATCCATTTTCTTATTCCTGGTATCGGCCCCGATTACCCGGACCAGATCCAGCCTTCTTTCGATAGCATGTCTGTTTCCATCCTCACAAGTAATCCCTCTGGAGAGGAGGAAGGCAAAACGGCTGGTGCCGCTGCCGATAAGGTAAGGGGCTCTGGTGGCCCAAGCCAGAGGAATAGATTCCGGATCATTTCCATGCAGGATAATCACCATATCATAATTCTGTTCCTTCAGGCTTTTGAGCAATGAAAAGATTCCTCTGACTTTGCCCCGGTAGAAAAAAAGACGGTCGATATATGGGTTTTCTTTCAAAAGCAGAAAATGCCTTATATGGCAAAGAACATGGACCTGTTTCTCCGGATAGGTTTCCTTGACCGCTCCAATGGCCGGGGTGGAAAACATGGTATCGCCGATGGCTGTGGTGGTCATCAAAAGGAACCGCTTTACCCGATCAATGCCCGAAAGGTCAAAAGGTCGAGATCCTCTCTGGGAGGCTAATTTTTTCATAACGGCCAGAAGTGTCTTTTCTACCAGGCGGTTCCACATTGCATTGCGATTTTAGAATAAAGAGTCGTACAACTTTTCTGTAGTTCGGGCAATTTGTGGCCAGGGAAAATGATCCACCATGTGTTCCGCGTTTTTCCCGAGTTCCCGCCCGTATTCCGGATGCTTTAAGATATTGAGAATTTTATCGGATAACTCCGATACATTGTCCTTCTCCCGCAAAAGAAGACCCGTCTTTTGGTCGATCACAACTTCGGGAATCCCCCCCTGGCGGGTACTGATTACCGGTAAGCCGCTGGAAGAAGCTTCCAGCAAGACCATGCCTAGCCCCTCTTCAAGCTGAGAAGGGGCTGCAAAGACATCCCCCAAAAGATATATCGGGGGCATTGACTGGGGCGGGACAAAACCTAAGAGCCAAACCCGGTCCCGGTAAGGCTCGATTTCCTTTTGCAGACGGCCTAAAAATTCCGTCTTCTTATCCGCTCTTTTATAACCAAAGCCGGTCCCTCCAACCATAACCAGCCCGGCCTGGGCATCTTGCCTGAAAACCTCTTTCATGGCTGCCCAAAGCAATCCCACCCCTTTAGATTCCCTGATTTTTCCCGTATAGAGAACAACCTTCTTGTCCTCTAAACCATATCGGCGCCGGAGTCCCAGCGCCTCGGTCTCATTCAACCATGCTGGAAGGAAAACGTCCGTATCCACCCCATTATAAACTATGGCTTGCCGCAGGGATCCTCGTACCATGCGGTTTTTTTCGCTCTCCAAGACAAAGCGGCTGCAGGCGATTGTAAGGTCTGCTCGAATTTCAAATTCCCCAGAGGGTTTTTGATTCCGCCCCAAATAATTATATAGATTATGCATATGAAAGATGATCTTTTTCTGCGCGAAGTGTTCCTGGAAAAAGGGGATCAGCAAAGGGCGGTTATGGACGTGAATAATGTCCGGGTCAATCCTCTCCAGGATGGAGGCAATTTTTCCTTCATAATCGGAAATGTAGGCCTTAAACCAGCCATAAAGAATTTTTTTGATCGGGTTTACCCGGATGCGAAAATACTCAACTTCTCCGTGTTCCTCCCGGGCCGGAAGTTCTGGGTCAGCAGGTGAAAAAATAAGCGGTTTATACTTCTTCAGGGCATGGCTGGCTTTTTCAATCCACAGTTCGGCAGCTCCACCCCGGATGGGGGGAATGGGGTAGAGTTCCGGCCCGATCATGGCCACCCTTTTCATGAATCGCACCCAGTCAGGATCCCTTTGTTTTTAAGGATCTCTAGATACAGAGATTGGAGCTGAGTTATATGCCTAGCTTTCGAAAAGTTTTGATCCACAGTGCTTTTTCCCTTCCGGCCCATCTCCAAGTATTTTTCCCGATGGAGGGAGAGAGAATCCGCAGCGCCGAGACTAGACTGGGGACATCCCCGGGAGGGATCAAGAGACCGTCCTTGCCGGAAGTGATCACTTCAGAGACTCCCCCCACAGCCGTGGCGATGATGGGTACGCCCATGGCCATCGCCTCCAAAATGGCTATGCCGAACCCTTCCCAGAGGGAGGGAAGGACGAAAAGATCCAGGGCTTTCAGGATCGGAGGAATTGGCTTTTGGGTTCCGGCGAATAAAACGATTGAGGACAGGCCCATCCCCCGGACTCGTTCTTCCAAAAAAGCGCGAAGGCTCCCATCGCCGACGATCAGGACTTTGACACGGCTGAACTCCTGGATGATCTGGGGCAACGCTCTGAATAGGTAAATATGCCCTTTCTGCTCCTCCAGGCGGGCGATAACCCCGATGAGATAATCTTCTGGTTGAACCCCGAACTTCTTGCGCACCTCGCCGCCCTCAAAGAATCCCTGAAATTTAACAAGATCGATCCCATTATAGATAACCTGAATTTTTTCCGGCGGAATCCGGTCAAACCGGATGATGCTTTCCTTGACGGCCTCGGAAACAGCTACGACCCGGTCGTTTGTATGAGAAAGGATCCAATTGATGAGATGATACCTGCGCCTCCGGACCACGTAGATGTTGTGGACGGTGGAGATGATGCAGGGAACATGGGCCAGACGGGCAGCAATGCGTCCGTATTTCCCTCCGTCATACAGATGGGTGTGGACAACCTGTGCCCCTTCTCTTTTGATCAACCGGTAAATGTCTCGGATAATCCGGTGATCAAACTGGCTATTTTTCATCCGGTGGAGAGGGACGACCGGAATCCGCATTTTTTCAATCTGATCCCCCCCGGGCCTTTCTCGGAAATGCTGCACACCACCGGGGTAAAGATATTTTTATCCATGTCTACCTCGGTTACCAGGAGTTGCTCAGCCCCCCCACCGGAAGGGCCGCAAAAATATAAATCACTTTTATTTTTCTAGGCCCTTTTTTTCCTTCTTCGTTCATGCCAGATCGTCTCCAAGTGATATAGCCCGGTAAGGTAATATTTAAACTTATACATGAGGATCAACCCGTTGATCTTTACGCATCGTAATTGCAACAGGTCTTCCCGGCGGTGGGTGTTACCGGTATGGACGGTCCGGGCGGAGGTAAACCCCGCCGCTCTTACCATCTCGATGATCCTTTCATTGAAATCCCGAGAAGGGATGACGAAGGATCAACCGGTCGCTGGAGCAAATTCTCCTGTCCTTTGCCCTTTTCCACTTCGTTTCTGGCTTCCTCCTCCGGGATGACGATTAATTTTTTGTGGGTCTGGCTATGCCCACCGAAATGAAACCCTTCGGCCATCATCGTTAAAATATTTTCCCGGGTCATTAACGGGGCCACGTCCTTGCCCCACGCATCCTTCCCATTCACTCCTTTTGCCTACATATTCTGAGACCAGGAAAATCGTAGCGGTAAATCCGAATCACTTAAGGATAGGGTAGGCCTGGGTAAACGTATCTAAGTAGCCGTCATCAAAAGAGATAATCACCGGACGTGAGGGTAGAGGCCGCCATCTCAGAAAATAGTCCGCCAAATCATCTAGCGCAATGCTCTCGTATTATTTATTCACAGATATTCCATCTGCCCTGCGAAAATCCGGGGGGAAACTCCCTTTACGGGAGAGATATTCTCTTCTACTCGATGATAATAAAGGATGGGGACCCTGACCGGGGGAGCAAGTTTTTGCCCTTTACCGATCGGATCAAAGGATTGGAAATCCGGCAAATTCATCAGCCCCTTCTTGCTCTCGGGTCGCAAGGTTGTCTATGGTTCTCTGATTCCTTCATAAATGCGGATCATCCGATGAATCACAGAATTGAGGTCGAAATGGGAGCTTGTATTCCTGGCTTTTTCCCCGAAGGAAACTTTTGCGGGGAATGATAGAAGGCCAACGCCTTTGCGGCAATCTCCGAATCGATTTTTCGGGATCTTGGACGAGGAATCCGCTTTCGATCTTCGATGAGTTCGGCAACCCCATTTTGGAGGGTGGTCAAAACTGGAATGCCTGTGGCCATGGCCTCCAGGCAGGCATTGCTGAAAGGATCATAAACCGTGGGCAAGACGAAAAGGTCGCTAGCGGCGTATAATTCCTTCGCCCTTTGAGTCGGACCCAGGAATAGGATCCTATTTTCAACTCCGAGCCTGCGGGCTTTTTCGCGGTACTCGTCGATCCGGTCTTTCCCTGCCACGATCAGGTAGGCCTTGGGAATTTCCTTTTTGATTTTAGGGAAAGAAGTAATCAGGCTGTCCAGCCCTTTCCTCCGAAATCCTGAGCCCAGGAATAAAATGACAAAAGCCTCCGGATTAATCTTCAACTCCTCCCGCACGGGCTTCCGGTAAAGCGCCACATTTCTCGGATGAAAAACATCCAAGTCCACCCCATTATAAATTACGTCAATCTTTTTAGCCGGGACGCCATAATGGCGGATGATCTCCTTCTTCCCCTTCTGCGAATTGGCGACGATCCGCTTGAGCCTTGGAGAGCGAAACAGCTCTTTTTCCAAGAAGAGAAGGGAACGATGGAGGGGGTTTAGAGGGTGCAAGACTCTTTTGAGCCACGGGTCAATCTTCCTTCTCTGGATCAGCCACTCGCGGTGGCAGCCATCGCCGGCCCGGTAAATATCCTGATAAAGGGTCCTTTCAAAACTATGGATGATGTCGAACGTTTCTTCCTGCAGCAGACGTTTCGAGAATAGGGCAAAGCTCAGCGCTTCCATAAAAGAAGGCGCCCCAATCATGGGAACGTGATGGAAAAAAACCTGGCCTTCTGGTCCCTTCCCCTTCCCTTCCTCCCAGCGATTGGCGAAAACATGGACTTCGTGCCCTTGCCGAGAAAGCCTTTCAATCAACTGCGCCAGGTAACGCTCAGCACCGCCATAGGGAGTATAAGCTTTTCGAACAAGGGCAATTTTCATCTCAGATTTTCCCGGCGACCCGGCTGTAAATCTGCCCGATGGTGCGATGAGAATAAATTTTCAGGCGTTTGGAAAACCAGCCCACATCCCCCGCCTTGGCCACGATTCTCTTTATGGTCATCTCACTCGACCCGGGGGAATTGACCCCCTTCTGGGTCGTTACCATCGCCACGTAGCCCAATTTTTGGCCCAGGGTAACGGCTTCGGAATCGTATTTTCCCCACGGCCAGGAGAGGAAATTACATTTCTTACCCAATCGTTTTTCGATTAGCTCTTTGGATCGAGTCAAGTCTTCGACCAGGAGACCTCTTTTTTCCGGGTTTAGCCGGGGGACTTTCCCATCCATTAAAAAATAATCCCGATGCCAGTGGGTGTGCGATTGAATATCCACGAAGCCGCTGGCCTCCATGGTTTGGGCCTCTTCCCAGCGTAAACCGACGGAAAAATCGCCACTCATGGCCTTTTTCTTCGCTTCCTTATGGGTGGGGATCGCGGGTAATGAATGGACTCCATCCTCACCAGGCCAATGATTTCGCTTCTCTCCGTCGGTCATCCAGGAAGTAATCACAAAAAGGGTCGCCTTCACCCGGTACTTTTTCAATAAGGGGAAGGCGTAAACCCAGTTATCCAGGTGGCCATCATCGAAGGTCAAAGCTACCGCAGGTCGAGATAACCCCTTTTCCCCCCGCAGGTATTCAACCACCTCATCCAAGAAAAGCGACTGGATCCCCTTTTCCGACAAAACCCGGAGGTGATTCTCGAAATCTTCCGGAGTGAGAGTGACGAGGTCCCCCAGGTGCCAGTTGATATGATGGTACATGAAAACCGGTAGGGACCTCATGCCTTCCGCTTCTCCATGAGCCTTTGATAAAGCTGCTCGATCCGCTGAACCATCAATCGATTGTCATAATCGGCTTCTACACGATGGCGTCCTTGGATTCCCATCTTCTGGCACAGATCTTTATCTTGTAATAACGGAACGACCTTTTCAGCGATCGCCCCGGGATTTCCGGGCTCCACCAAATATCCCGTTTTCCCCTCCTGGACAACTTCCGGGATTCCACCCACTCGGGTTGCCACGACGGGCCTTTTCATGGCCATGGCTTCCAACACGGCTGTTCCCAGCGCCTCTTCCAGGGACGGGAAAACGAAAACGTCCAACGTATTCAGCACCTGCGGAACATCATCGCGAAAACCGGGCAGGATGACGGAAGGGCCTATTCCTTCCTCCTCGATGATCCTCAGCAGATTTTTTTCTTGGGGGCCTGCTCCGGCCAGAAGGAGTTTTGCCTCCGGGCAGAAGTGAAGGATTTCTTTCGTCGCTTCCAGGAGATAGCGATGACCTTTCAGCTTGCGAAAAACGGCCACCGTACCAAAAACCGGAACCTCCGGGGAGATCCTCAGTTCTTTCCGCAAATCATCGCGGACGCGGTCTGGATCGAATACGGTTAAATCCACCCCGGTGGGAATGGTCAAAACCCGGTCCTCGTCGATTCCTTTCTCATGGATCATATACTGGCGAGTGCTTTCCCCCACGGTGATGACTTGATCGGCCATAAAATTGTAGATCATCCGGTTGTTGAAGGAACAGCTAAGATGGCGGGTGCGCACGACAACCGGGCGTCGGGAGGAAAGCTTGCCTGCGGTGGAAGCGATCCAGCTGTCTGCGGTGCTGTGGGTGTGGACGATGTCTACAGAGCGCCGGCGATAAAGTTTTATAAAATGGGCCACTGCGATTGGATCAAAGTTTCCCCTCATATTTACATATTCGACCTCCAACCCCCAGGCCAATGCCTTTTCGCCGATCTTGCTTTCCGGCCGGCAGGCCAGAAGCGGCCTAAATCTTTCCCGAGAGAGGGAAGTCAGTTCCCGCATCGTGCGCCTTTCCTGTCCCCCCCAGCCCAGGGAAGATTCGGTATGCAGGGTGGTAATCAATTTATTAGTCAGTCCATAATTATATAGACACCGAAGACCAAATCCCTCCTTCCCTCCCTTTACAAAAGGGAGGAATTTCCCCTCTTTGGAAAAGAGGGGTCAGGGGAGATTTTGGAAGAATATGTCTGGTCAATTATGGACTCCTTAGTAAGTGCCTAAAATGCGGTGAATGCCTGAAGTGCGTAGAGTGCGCTAAAGTGTCTAAAGTTATAAAAAATAAGCGACCGCACATATCAAAAAACCCCTCCGGCGCCGGATTTTTCTGCCCTGGTCAGGAATTGAAAGGCTGTCTCTAAAACTTCCTCTTCCGAGATCTCTTCGAGGCAACGGCTCCTTTTGCTGCCCTGGCATCCATCTTTGCCGCAGGGGCGGCATTCGAAATCCTTTTTAATCACAACATGACCGTTGCCCCAGGGGCCCCAGTTAAATTCTCCGGAAGGACCAAAGAGGGCGATGACCGGGGTGCCCACCGCAGCGGCGATATGCATGGCTGCTGTATCGACTCCGATAAAGAATTTGCACCGTTGGCTCAGGGCAGCCAGTTGTTTTAAGGTCGTCTTCCCAGCCACGCTGACCGGCTTCGTCCGGCAGAGGCGGAGGATCTGTTCAATCTTATCGAGCTCCTTTTTTTCTCCGCCGCTGGTTAGAACTACCCGCACCTTTCCGATTTCCTGCAGGCCATCGATGACTTTGGCCATCCCTTCATCCCGCCAGCACTTGAAGAGCCAGCGCGAAGTGGGATGGACGTGTACCAGGGAATCCCGTGGCCCTACCCCTTCTTTCTGCAGAAGCCGGTCAATTCTTTCTTTGTCCTTGGCATCGTAGAAAATTTCTACTCGCTTATCGTGGGGATTCAACCCCAGGCTGCGAGGAAATTCCAAGTTTTGCTCCACGATGTGCGCTTTCCAATCCGGAATGCGGACGATATGGCTGAAGATGCGTTTCTTCCACCAAAAGCTGCGGTCTTTGCTGAAGAGACCCACCTTATATCTTGCTCCACTGGCCAGACAAAGGAAGGCTCCCCGATCCCCCTCGGTGAGGTTGACCGCCAAATCGAAACGCCGACGCCTGACTTTCCGGACAAAATCCATTTCCTTCTTCGCCCGTTGCCCCAGAGGTAATTCTTTCCATTTAGGATCGAATGCCAGGACTTCATCCAGTAGGGGGTTGCCCGTGAGCATCTCTTCTGTGCTGGCGTTTACCACAGCCGTGAGAGAGGCGCGGGGAAATGCTTCCCGGAATGCGCGGATGGTTGGGACGGTAAGGAGTACATCACCGATGTTCCGCAGACGGATGAGCAGGATCCGCTCCACCCGTTTATTTTTGATATTCAGAGACTTCATGGTCCTGCAACTCTTTCAGCTTGCTGTACTTGGCAAAGGTGTAGAAGGAATAAAGAGCAGATAGAAGGAACCCCAGGTATCCTTCCAAGAAACCCGCCTGGAGAAGGTACATCTGCAAAAAAGTAAAGGGCGGGCGGAAGAAAGTGTCGCGGAACCGATATCTCCTTCCCTCGCGGAACATCTCCCTGGCCGCCAAGGTGGAGTAGCGATCCATTCTTGCAAAAAAATCGGTCAGGGTACGATAGGTTTTATGCTCGAGAGGATTTTTCAGGTAGCCCACTTTGCCTTGGATTTCCACCCGTTCGTGCACGGCCCTTTCCAGGAAGTGTCCCCGGCTTTTCCGGAAAAGTCTCAGGTTATAATCCGGGAACCAGCCGCAGTGTTTGATCCAGCGGCCGAGAAAAAAATTTTTCCGGGCGATGAAATAGCCATCGGTTGAGGATTCACCCCCCAGAACCCTTTCGATTTCCTGACGCAGGTCGGGGCTAACCCGTTCATCCGCATCCAGGCTCAAAACCCACTCGTTCCGGGTCTTCTCAATGGCGCTGTTTTTCTGCCGGGGAAATCCCTTCCATTCCTCCTGGTATACCCGCGCCTGGAACTCCTGGCAAATCTGCCGGGTTTGGTCCGTGCTGCCATTGTCCACCACCACGATTTCATCCGCCCATTTCACGCTTTCCAGGCACTCGCGGATGTTCAGCTCTTCATTCTTGGTGATGATGGCCACCGAGATTTTTTCCATTTTTTTATTTATGGCCACAGAGTGCACAGAGAACACGGAGGTAAAAACTCAAATTACAAATACCCAAGTTGAACATCTTCGCTTTTAGTTTTTCAATATTCTCTGTGGCCTCTGAGCGCTCTGTGGCGAAAAAGATTTTATTCTCTGTCCAAGGGGATCGCCTCATCGATCAGCATGATGGGGATGTCATCTTCGATGCGGTAAATCAATTTGCAGTGACGGCATACCAGCTGATTTTCCGCTTCCCGGTATTCCAGCTCTCCGCTGCATCCAGGTTCTCTAACGCACTTCGGGCAGGCTAGGATCTCCAGTAGATCTTTATTCAGGGCCATAAATCCCCCCTTCATTCTATAAAGAGGTAAGATGGGAGTTGCGAGTTCCTACTCACACCTCACGACTCTCAGTTTTTCTTCTGCTGCTTTCATGACTTCTTCCACTGATAGAGTATTCATGCACTCCATCGTCGCGCATTTTTTCTGGAAACAAGGACTGCAGGCTAGAGATTTGCGCAGAATCACATGGCCGTTCCCGTAGGGGCCGGTCCTCCAGGGCGCCGTCGGCCCGAAGAGAGCAATGAGAGGCGCTTGCACAGCTGCAGCTAAATGCATGGGTCCGGTGTCGGGAGTCAATACGAGGTCAGAGAGCGAAAACAGCCCGGCCAATTCTCTTAAGGTGGTTTCCCCGACCAAGTTCAATACCTTTCGGGAGGTTTGGACCCGTCGCAAGATCTCTCGCACCGCTTCGCCATCGTCCAGGCCTCCGGTGAAGACCACGGAAGCCCCTTTTTGCACCAGGGCGTCGGCTAGCCCGGCAAAATTCTCCAAAGGCCATTGCTTGGTTGGCCATTTGGCGATGGGATGAATGACCACTAAGGGGCCTGCGCAAAAGCCATGCTGCTGGAGAAGTTTTCCAGCCTGCCTTCGGGAATCAGCTGGCACAACAAAATTCAGAGTGGGCTTACCCACCGCAACTCCCACCTGAGCGATCAGGTCCAGATAACGTTCCAGGGCATGCCTTTCGATGTTAAGCGGCGTATATCGTTCTCGCGTACACAGGTAATTCCCCTCATCCGCAATCCCCGGCGAAGCCCGGAAACCGATCTTCCGCCTGCCCCGGCTCAAAACAACCAGAAGGCCGCTTTTAAAAATCCCGTGGTTATCGATGACCCAGTCATACTTCAGGCTGCGGAGGTCACGGATGAATTTCCCAATTTCCCGCAGAGTACTCCAGAATTTCCCTTTGCTGAAAAGTCGCTTTTGCCAGGATTTACGCTGGCTGACGATCACCCTTTTCAGAGCGGGATGACCGATGAGAAGGTCGCTGGCTTCCTCTTCCACGAGCCAATCGATGTGCGCCTGAGGGTAGTGGCTCCTCAAGGCCTCCACCATGGGAAGGGTCTGAACCACGTCCCCGATGGCGCTGAGCTTGACGATCAAAATCCTCCGGGGGGGCCCACCTGGATCCGGTTTCATCCCTTCTCCCTATTCCCCGTGATCCACCGGACCGCTTCGTAAAGATCCCCGGCGATAAAGGAAGGTTGAGTTTCCCATTTTTCCTTTTGAGATGCCAGCTCTTCTTTTCCGTATCCCGTCAAAACCAGCACCCCTTTAGCACCCGCCCGGTATCCACATTCCAGGTCTGCCAGACGGTCTCCGACGGCATAGGAGAGGGTTAAATCAAGGTCTAGGTCCTCAGCCGCCTTCATCAGTAGACCCGCAGCCGGCTTCCGGCAATCGCAAATCTTCCGGTAGGGTTCCTGCCCTTCAGTGGGGTGATGGGGGCAGTAATAAATACCGTCCAGAAATGCCCCTTCTTCGCGTAATTGGCGCGATAACTCGGCGTGCAATTCCTGCAAACGGACTTCGGAGAAAAAACCCCGGGCCACACCAGACTGGTTGGTCACCACCACCGCTTTAAACCCTCGATGGTTGAGTAATCGAATGCCCGCTCCCGACCTGGGAATAAGGCGAAACCGCTCGATAGAATCCAGGTAACCCACTTCCTCGCAGATCGTCCCGTCCCGATCCATGAAGACGGCTCTATGGAGCTTGGATGCTGGGAGTCGGGATTCGGGAGTCGGGAGTGGTGGTTTCATTTTTCCGAGGTCCAAATTGATTGCACTTCTTCATACACCTCATCCACAGAGATGAGGCGCATACAACGCCGATCTTCTGGGCACTCGGTCTTCAGACAGGGAGCACAAGGTACAGATTTGCGCACCACTCGGCAAACTTCGCCCAAGGGGCCAGTCCTCTCGGGGTCAGTAGACCCAAAAATGGCAATCACGGGAATCCCCAGCGCAGCCGCCACGTGCATCAGCCCGGAGTCATTGGTTACAAAAAGGCGGCAGCGAGAAATCAAAGCCATCGCCTGCCCGAGCGTGGTCCTCCCGGTCAGGTCGATCAAGGAGACCCGGGCATTCTGGCAAACCTGAGAGGCCACTTCTTTATCTCCTTCGCTTCCGAAGATCAGGATCGGGACCCTTAGGTTCCTGGCGATCCGGTCTGCCAACGCCCCGTATCTTTCCGGGAACCATTGTTTGGCAGAGCCGTAGGTGGCTCCGGGGCTTATCCCCACCAAGCCCTGCGATTCTTTCAAGCCCAGAGATTGCAACCTTCGCTTCGCTTCTTCTTGCCCCTCTTCTGAAACCTTCAACGAAGGGATGCGTTCCGCCCCCTGAAAACCCAGTGATTCTACCAGTCTTAGGTAATAATCAACCTGATGGATCTTCTTTATCTTTCGGTCCACTGGCACAGGATGGCTGAGAAGGAGACCCCGTCCATCCCTATCATACCCTGCCCGCCGGGGAATGCCGGCCAAAAAAGAAATCAAGGCTGCCTCGAAGGCGTTTTGTAGGAGAAGGGCCAGTTCAAAACTTTCCTTCTTCAGCTGCCTGGCCAGGTGCCATTTCCCGCGAAGCCCCTGATGGATACCGCGACTTTCGTACAGGAATACCTGATCCACTACCGGGTTCTGATGAAAAATTTCGGCTACCCAGGGCTTGGCCAGGATGAAAATCTTTGCCTGGGGAAAAGTTAGGCGAACAGAAGCGATGGCTGGCAGGCTCATGACTGCATCCCCTACCCAATTGGCCGACCGGATGAGGATCTTCCTGATATGAGGAGATGCGATTATTTCGAGTTTTCCCATAGCCGAAAAGAACCTAGAATCGTAAAAAGTCCTCAAATTCACCCTTTTGTCATTCCCGTGAAGACGGGAATCCAGTTTTTTTTACGAGTTTCGTGGATTCTGGATTCCCGCCTGGGCGGGAATGACGATTTTTTACGATTGCAGCAGTATTCCATTCTTCCATTCTTGCATTATTCTCGCCTTTCATGCTCTTGGCCTGCCACGGTCGGGTTTTCCATCTCTGGTGCAGCCAGAACCAATGATCGGGATATTCGCGGACGTACCGTTCGATGACGCCAGTGAAGAGCTCGGTATTTTTCTCCACGTCCAGGTCTTTTTTCCCGGTCCGGATCAACTGAATTTCTGGCTCGACGACCACCCGATAGCGTCCATCCTTCTGCCGAATGTTGAAAACCGGAAGCACCGGTGCCCCCGTCCTTAGCGCCAGCAGGGCCATTCCTACATTTGTGCAGGCCAGTTCTCCAAAAAAATTTACAAAGACTCCCTCCTGCCAGGCCACGTTCTGGTCCAAGAGAACGCCAATCGCCTCCCCCTCTTTCAGGAGGCGCAAGATCCGGCCCATGGATTTCTGCTTGGGAATCGTCTGATTCCCCGTTAAGGTCCGCAATCGCTCCACAACGCCGTCGAAGAATTGGATGTCCAGAGGGCGGACAATCACGTAGCAGGAGCGATGAAACCTAAGTGGAAAAGACGCGGCCATCCATTCCCAATTGCCAAAGTGAGCCGTAAGAAAGAGAACCCCTTTCCCCTTTTCCTGGGCCTGCTGAAAATTTTCCTCGCCTTCGAAGGAAACATATTGATGGAGATTCTGCTCGTTCAGCCGCGGGATGAAAGAAAATTCGGCCATCACTCTCCCTAAATTTTGATAGACGGAACGGGCGATCTTTGTCCGCTCTCTATCAGTTCTGTCACGAAAAGCAATCGCTAAGTTCCTCCCGACGATTCGCCGGTGCCGCCCGTCAATCGCATAGAGAATTCGGCCTAAACCTTCTAACAGCCAGATCCTCAACTTCAGCGGGATAAAGTTAACGACCGAGAGAAGGAACCCCTGGGCAGGTGAAGGGCCTCCCGATAAAATTCGGTTCATCGTCCAAGGCCCAGCCGCGTAAAAAGGAATTCTTCAAATTGCGGCTGATCATTTTCAGGGAAAAAATGCCGGATGGAAAGCGTCCATAACGGAATTCCACCCGGAGTTAAACCCCTCATCCGTACCAGGTCTTTTTCCGTCGTCACCAATGCGTCAACCCTCAATTCCGCTGACTTGGCCCATAGCTTTGTGGCATCCTCTGGGCCATACCAATAATGGTCGGGGAAGGTTTCGAACCCGACAATCTCGGCGTCCAGGCTTAAAAGGGTTTTTTGGAAGGACTCCGGCTTGGCTAATCCGGAAAAGGCTAGGATCTTCTTTCCCTTCAAGTACTCAGGTGGCAAAGATGTTTTCTTTTCATACAACCGAATTTCCCCTGCGGCATAGTCAACTTGAAAGATGGGATGCCCTTCAAGGATCCTTTTTAAATTTTGCTTTAGATTGTTAATGTTAACAGATTGGCCCACCTTTGTCAAAATGACGACATCTGCTCTGGAGATCTGTCCCAGGGGTTCCCTGAGCGTTCCCCGGGGAAATAAGTAGCCGTTACCAAACGGGCAGGAAGAGTCAATTAAGAGGAGGTTCAGGTCTTTCTTTAAGGGGAGGTGCTGAAATCCATCATCCAAAATGAGGACTTCGGTTTGGAACTGGTCTAGGGCGTATCTGCCGGAAAGCCATCTTTCCCTTCCGACGATCACCGGAACCCCCTTGAGCTTCTCGGCCAAGAGGTAGGGTTCATCTCCTGCCTGCTCCGCGTCCATTAAGATTCGCTCCCCATCCGTCACCAGGGCAAAAGGACCTGGGAAATTCCCCTTATACCCCCGGCTGAGAATGGCCACGCGATACCCCTTCGCTTTGATCATTTCGGAGAGCAGGCAGACCAAAGGGGTCTTGCCCGTACCCCCTAGGGTAATGTTCCCCACGCTTACCACCCTGCAAGGAAGGGAATGGCTCTGGAATATTCCCCGGGCATAAAGGAATACCCGAACCGAGACCGCTAAGCCATAAAAAAAAGAAAGTAAGCAAAGGGGAGCGAGCACGAACTTCCTAAACCTACTTTCTTTTTCGTTGTGAATCAGATTTTCAAGAAATCTATTAAGATTTAACATTTATTCTTTTAAAATGATTTATTTTTTATATCCCCCCTTCAGGAAATAGCCGTGAGCTTTTGCCCACTCTCCAGCGCATTGGCTCTTTCTAAATCACTATCGATGAACTGAAGCAAGTATAATTTCCTGTACTCCCCATCTCTTTCTAGTAGGTCTTCGTGGGTTCCTTCTTCGACCACAACCCCATTGGAGATGACTACGATGCGATCGGCTTTCCGGATTGTGGAAAGACGGTGGGCAATGACCAAGGTTGTGCGGCCCTGCATTAGGAATTCCAATGCCTTCTGAACTTCTATTTCGGACTCAGAGTCCAAAGACGAAGTCGCCTCGTCCAGAATCAGGATCGGCGCGTTTTTGAGCAGGGCACGAGCGATGCTGATCCGCTGCCGTTCCCCCCGGAAAGTTTCACCCCTTGCTCTCCGATCACGGTATCGTACCCTTTGGGTAGATTCTGAATGAACCCATGGGCATAGGCTGCCTCCGCGGCTTTGACAATTTCCTCAAAGGGCTGGTTGATCTTGCCGTAGGCGATATTATTCCTTACCGTGTCATTGAAGAGGATGGTCTGCTGGGTGACGATGCCGATCATCGCCCGTAAGGGATTCCACGGTCACATCGCGGATATCCCAGCCATCGACGAGCACCCTTCCCAGAGGTGACATCGTAAAAGCGGGGTAAAAGGTTGACCAAGGTGGTCTTGCCGCCCCCGCTGGCACCGACAAAAGCTACCACCTCACCGACTTTTATCTGGAGGTTGATATTTTTCAAGACCCAATCTTCCTCATACTTGAAGGAGACATCCTGGTACTCGATTCCCCTGGACAAAGAGGTAAGAACTTTAGCTTGCGGTTTGCTGCGGATCTCCGGAACCGTGTCCAGAACCTCAAAAATCCTGGAGGCCGCCGCCAAGCCCTGCTGAATAGTGTTGTTCACATCACTCAGGCGTTTTACCGGTTCATAGAGCATCAGCAAGGCCGCCAGAAAGGAGAAAAATGTGCCAGGGGTGGCGACTCCTTTAATGACGTTGTACCCGCCGTAAAATACGATAAAAGCGATTCCCAGGCCGCCCAGCGTCTCCATCAAAGGATGGGAGACCGCCCGAACGCGGACAGATTTCATTAAGATTCCAAAGAGCCTTCGGTTTTCCTTGGCGAAGCGGCTTCGTTCGTAATCTTCCATATTAAAAGCTTTGACGATGCGATTTCCGGAGATCGTCTCCATGAGGATGGTCGAGATGTCCCCCATGGTGGTCTGGCTGCGAGTGCTGTAAGACCGCAATTTCCTCCCAAATTTAACGATGGGGTAGACGGCCAAGGGGAAGACCACCAGAGCCACGATGGCCAGCCTCCAGTCGCGATAAAAAACGACCCCCACCAAACCAATGATGGTAAAGAAATCTTTCAGTAAGCCCGTGACTGCATCCGTTACCGCCCCCTGAACTAGGCCCACATCGTTGGTGATCCGGGACATCAGTACACCCGTTGGGTTACGGGTGAAAAAGGAGAGGGAGAGGGATTGAAGATGGTTGTAAATTTTCTCCCGCAGGTCGGCGATGATCCGCTGGCCCACGTAGGACATGAGGTACGCCTGCCCATAATCGAAAAGACCCTTGAGCACAAACAGTCCGATGATGGCCAAAGGAATCAGCTTCAGCATGGTTAGGTCCTTCTTGAAGAAGACATCGTCCAGGACCGGTTTAACCAGAAACGCAGAAGCCGAAGTGGCTGCGGAGACAAAGAGCATGCAGGCCATAGCCCCGGCCAGGCGGGTCCAGTGAGGTTTGACGAACTCCAAAAGTCTACGATAAAGATCCATGGTTGGAATCCAGCAATCAGCGATCAGCGATCAGTCGGAGACACCTCTTTTGCTGAAGACTGACAGCGGATAGCTTCAAACTCCTTTCATCATTTCCAAGGCCATTCTGGCCACCCTCTCGGCCGCGCCCGGGGTCCCCAACTTTTTCCTGACCTGCGCTAATCCTTCAACCATTTCCTTCCGGTAGGTCTCCTCATCCAAAATCCTCAGCGCCTCGGCCGCGATGCGCTCCCCTCGGGCCTCTTTCTGAAGAAGCTCGGGTACCACTTTTTCCCCAGCGACGATGTTGACCAGGCCAACCCAATTCACTTTCACCATTGTCTTCCCTACCCAGTAGCTTAAGGGGGAAACTTGGTAGACGATCACCATGGGTTTTCCCAGGATGGCTGTCTCTAAGGTAGCCGTACCGGAGGCCGCGATGACGAGGTGAGCGGCCATGATCGCCTCGTAGGTTCGGCCTTCGACAACTGAGATGGAGATCGAGCAGGGGCGCAAGAGCCTTTTCAATTCTTGAACATGGACTGTTGGGGCCGCTGCCAAGATGAATTTCGCTCCTGGTTTTTGCCCGGATATAATCTCAGCGGCCCGGACCATTTCGGGCAAGAGAGACTCGATCTCCCTCTCCCGACTTCCGGGAAGCAAGGCGATGAGCGGGTCGCCTGTCCATTCTGAATGATGGATAAGTGGATCTTCCTTTTCGCTTGAACCTAAAACATCGAGAAGCGGATGCCCGACGAATTCCACATCTAACCCGGCGTTTTGGTAAATGGATACCTCGAAAGGAAAGATCACCGCCATTTTGTTAACCCGCTGGGCGATTTTTTTCACGCGGCCAGATCGCCAAGCCCAAACCTGCGGGCTAATGTAATAGAGAACTGGTACCCCCGCTCCCTGGGCCACCCCTGCCAGGGATAAATTAAAATCTGGAAAATCGATTAGGATTAAAAGGCCCGGTCTATTTTTTTTAACAAACTTTCTTAAAGTCCAATACGCATTGAGTAAGCCTCTAATTCCTCCCAGGACTTCAGATATTCCCACTACCCCCAACGGGGAGGAATCGATGATGATCTCGGCCCCCGCCCGTCGCATCTGCTCGCTTCCCATTGCGTAGACGCGAATTTCCGGATCCAGGCGCATTAAAGCTCTTATTACGCTGGACCCATGAAGGTCTCCAGAAGCCTCTCCCGCCACGATCATAATCTTTTTCTTCCTGGAACCCAAAAGCCACTCTTCCTCCCCTCCGGTCGCCGCCTACCCAGACGCATCCAGAAGGTTTTCTCTCATCTCGTAAAAAGAAGTCATGGAGGGAATCTTTTCGATGTTCGCCTGAATCTGCTCATTGATATCCAAGGCCACGGCCAGGGCTTTCTTTCCGTCTTCCCCTGTAACCAGAGGAGTCGTTCGGTTCAGCGAGGCCTGAATGAAGGAGCGAACCTCCATCTCCAGGGCATCCCCGGGTTCCACTGCGGATCTGATCTGAAACGATTTTAGCCTTCAGGCTACCCGGAATGAGGATCCGGTGGTACAGGGCTACTTTCCGGGCGGCGTAATCCACCGCCAAATAGGTGTCGGGTTGAAAAATGCGGATGCGCCGCTGATCCTCGATCGAGATCCGGCTGGCGGTGACGTTGGCTACACAACCGCCTGCGAACTGTATCCTGGCGTTGGCGATGTCGACCTTTTCCGTGAGCACCGGTACTCCTACGGCGTGGATGTGTTCAACTTTTGAGCGCACGAGGCTGAGAAGGATGTCCAGGTCGTGGATCATCAAGTCCAATACCACGTCCACCTCCGTGCCCCGGCCCCGGAAAGGGGTTAGACGATGAGATTCAATAAAAAGAGGGGCCCGGATCTTTTCCCGGACCGCCAAGATGGCCGGGTTGAACCTCTCCAAGTGTCCCACTTGCAGAATGCGCCCATATTCTTGGGCCGTCGCAATGAGGTCGGCAGCTTCCCGGAGGGTTGACGATATGGGTTTTTCCAGAAGTACATCGCTTCCGGACTGCAAAAAATCCTTGGCTACGCGGTAGTGCTCATCGGTGGGCACAACCACGCTCACCGCATCCACCGCCCCCAAAAGCTTGCGGTAGTCGGAAAAGGCCTGGGTTCCCAGTTTATCGGCCCATTCTTTCGCCCTGGCTAGGATCCTGTCCACGAATCCCACGAGTTCGACCTCGGGAATCGCGGCATACTTCTCCACATGGAACTTCCCCAAGTAGCCAATTCCAACAACCCCCACCTTCAGCTTCCGGCCGGAAGACGCCGGTGACGCCATTTTTACATTCCCACGAGGCATAAATCGTTCCTGTTGGCTTGGCAAATGACCTGCTCCTTATCGACGACAATCGTTTTCTCCGCTTCCACCGCTAAGGCAGAAGCTCCGGCTTCTTGTAATGTTCTGACCGTCTCAGGGCCGATCACAGGCAGGTCCAGGCGGAGGTCTTGTTTGGGTTTGCAGACTTTGATGACCATCACATCGCCCCGCCCCAGGAATCCGCCGCGGCGGATGGTCTCATCCGTTCCCTCGATGGCTTCCACGGCCAGAACGATCTGGTCTTTGACCACAATCGTCTGGCCGACATCCAGGCTTCCCACTCTTTTGGCAATTCGCCAGCCAAAGCGAAGGTCTTTTTCCTCGCGCGGCGTGGGCTTTCTCTCTGTCCAGCATCCTCTCCCAGCCATAGCTCTCCTGCAAAAAGGGGACCGGGCTTTCCACCCGGATTCCTTCACTTTCGATTTCTTCGACGATGGCCCGCAGGATGGCATCGTCCTTTTTATCCCGCAGCCTGCTGAGAACTTTAAGCCCCCGCCCGTCTGGTCTGGCCTGCGAAAAGAAATGCTTCTTGGAAACTCCACCGATGAGCAAGGCGCTTGCTACCCCCTCTTCCAAAAGGAAGTCAATGATCTTCCCCAATTCCCCGATGTGCACCCACTTCAGGATATCCACGTAATTTCTGCAAATCCTTCTGGGTCTCGCCGAGGTGCCCGATGGCGATCACCCGATGGCCAGCTGCCCGAATGTTGCTGGCCACTAGCTGGGGAAGTTGGCCGTTTCCGGCGATCAGCCCGATTTTCCGCTTCATCGGCATATGCCCCGTTTCGATTTCTTGAGGAAGTTCAGCAAATGCCTGATTTCCGGCAAATCCGGAACTTCCCCCTCCACTTTTTTAATGGCTTTGTTAAGGATTAGATGGGAGCGGAAGAGAATCCGGTAGGCCTGCTTGAGCGCGGCCATGGTGTCCTCAGGGAAATGGTGCCTCTTCAAACCCACCGTGTTCAAACCAAATAGCCGGGCCCGGTTTCCGGCTGCAACCGTATAAGGGGGGACATCCTTGGGCACGGCTGAAGCACCTCCGATGATGGCATAACGACCCACGCGGACGAATTGATGGATGGCCACCAATCCTCCCACAATGGCGAAATCTTCCACCTCGATATGTCCAGCCAGAGTCGAGGCATTGGCCATGATCACCTGGTTTCCTATCTTGCAGTCGTGGGCGATATGGGAATAAGCCATAATAAAATTGCCATGGCCCAAGGCCGTCTCTCCCCCCCCTTCGGCCGTGCCCCGGTTGATGGTCACGAATTCCCGGATCAGGTTATCATTCCCAATAATGACTCGGGTTGGATCTCCTCGATAGCGTAAGGCCTGGGGCGCCGCCCCGATAGAAACAAAGGGAAATAGGTGACAGCGTTCTCCAATCTCGCTCCACCCTTCCACAACCACATGGGATTCGACGACCGTATCTTTTCCAATTTGCACGTTTTCACCGATCAGGCTGTATGCTCCGATCTTCACCCCGGGCGCAATCTTCGCCCGGGAATGGACAATGGCCGTTGGGTGAACTTCCAAGATTGACTCCTACGAGCTACGAGCTATCGGCTCTCCGCTTTCAGCTTCTCCTCAAGGGCCTCGACTTTTCTCTCCAGGGCCGCCAAGGCTCGCTTCATTTCCGGCAGTTTGGGCATCACAGCCTGAGTTCTCAGCCATTCTCGGTGGGAAAAAGCTGGACTGCCAGAGATGACCTGGCCCGGGGCCACGTCCTGGGCAACGCCTGACTGGGCTCCTACCATGGCCCCATCTCCAATCTTGATGTGCCCGATCACCCCCACCTGACCGCCCAGGGCCACGCGATTGCCCACCTCCGTGCTGCCGGCGATCCCTACCTGGGCGACGATCACGGTGTCCTCCCCGATGGTCACGTTATGCCCGATTTGAATAAGGTTGTCTGTCTTCACCCCTCTTTTGATCCAGGTCTTACCCATGGCCGCCCGATCGACGGCACAGTTGGCTCCAATTTCCACATCGTCGCCCACTTGCACGATGCCCACCTGCGGGATCTTCACATACCGATCCCCTTCGCGGGCGAACCCGAACCCATCGCTGCCAATGACAGTTCCCGGGTGGATGATCACCCGCCTTCCAATGAGGCATCGGTCCATGACCACCACATGGGGGTAGAGGATGGTTTCTTCCCCCACCTGAGTTGATTCTCCCAAATAAACCCCCGGGTGGAGAATGACTCGATCGCCGATCTGGCTTCCATCGCCAACGTACACGAAAGGGTAGATGGAAACATCCCGACCGATTCTCACATTTTGACCGATATAGGCGCGGGAATCGATTCCTCGGGGCGAATAAGGTTGATGGGTAAAGAAAGTCTGAACCTTAGCGTAGGCCAAGTAAGGGTTCGAGGTGCGGATCACGGGTTTGGGAAAAGAGGGCGCGGAGAGCGGGACAATGGCCGCAGAGGCCTTCGTTTTTTCCAGCCGTGGCCATTGCTTGAGTTCGGCCAAGAAACTGATCTCCCCTTCCCCGGCTTCTTCCAGGCTGGCGATGCCCGTGATCTCCAGGAGGCGATCTCCTTCCACCTGCCCGCCCACCAAAGCCGCAAGCTCTTCCAGCGTGGCCTTCTTCTTGATTCGTTCTCCCTTTCCTAAATTCATTTTTGTTTCTGATCGGAGATCTTGATCACTTCGTCGGTCAGGTCTAGCCCGCTCGATATATAGACGATGGCGGGCTGGTTCCTTTCCAGAATTAGGGTGTATTTTCCCTCTTCCCCCAATTTTTTGACGATCCCTTCTAAATTTTTCAGGATGTGGTCAGTCAGTTCCCGGTCCTTTCGCCGCAGGTCTTCCTCGTAATCCCGTTGCAGGCGTTGCAGGTCACGCAACTTTGCTTGGTAATCCCGCTCCTTTTCCCGCCGGACGGTCTCACTCAGGACCGAACCGCGCTTTTCCAGGTCTTCTTTGAGTTTTTCCAATTCCTTTTGTTTTCCGGCAAACGTCTTTTGTATTTTTTCCACCTCCAGGGTGATCTGTTTTTTTGCTTCCTTGCCGGCCTCGCAGAAGTTCAAGGCCTTTTGCATGTCCACGTAGGCAATCTTCACCGGTTCTGCCCCAAAGGCCAGGGAAAAGAAGGCCAACAGGACCCCCCACGACAGAAAGAAAATTCCGCCTTTTCTCATTCCTTTCTCCTTGGCAAAAGATTTTACCACAAACCGGCCCAAAGGCATTTTAAATTTTGGGCCCATGGGCCTCTCCTCCACCTGCCCATTTAAAAGAACCCGCCGATAGAAAAATCCCAGGCACTTTGTTTCTCGCCTTCTTTTGGACTCAGATTGTATCCCCACTCGAGTCTCAGGGGTCCCACCGGAGAGATCCAGCGAAATCCAACACCCACGCTGGTCCGCAGGGGATCCCCTAGAAAGGGTTGCCCCACATCCCAGGCATTCCCCGCATCGAAGAAGACGAGCCCTTTAATCTTGACCTCCGGGATGAGAGGAAAAATCATTTCAAAATTGAAGATCAATTCTTTGTCGCCACCGATCACTTCTCCGTTCGGGGCCTTAGGGCCGATCGTCCAAGCCTGGAAGCCCCGGATGGTATTAATCCCGCCCAGACGGTACCGCTCATAAAGGGGGACGGGCTGCCCTTCGTTGCCGTGAATGTACCCGATGCGCCCACGGCCCATGAAAGTCAATTTCCAGAACGGGGTGATAAACCAGGCGGAACTGGCGTCGTACCTGGTATAAGAGTTACTCCCCCCCAGGGGTCCTCCGGCAAACTCCAGCGAAATCAAGTTATTTGAGCCCTCGCTGGGATCAAAAAAATGATCGCGCGAGTCCCGGAGCAAGGAGCCGGTAATGGCGCTGGTGGTCGAAGTTCCTGCTGACTCCTGGATGATAAAGGAAGCATTACTCGCCACATTGCTGATGTCGATCGTCTCATACTTATACCCGATATTCGCGCGGACTAGCTCAAACAAAGGAAACCCAAAACGAACTCCCCCACCCACTCTGGCGACTGTATAATCAAGGGCGCTATTGTAGTAGTCCCTCCGCAAGTTGTAAAGGTCGGCCCCGGCGGCTATGCGGGTGTCGAAAAGCCGGGGTTCGGTGAACGACAAATTGTAATTCTGCGAGATGGACCCGAATTGGGCGGCAAGGACAATTTTATGTCCGCGGCCAAAGAGGTTGCTCTGGGAAATCTGAACCGTGCCAACAAACTTATCGAGGGTACTATACCCGCCGCCGACGCTGAAATTTCCCGTGGGCATCTCCTCCACCTGGAGGTTCAGGTCCATCTTATCGTCCGCGCTTCCTTTCTTGGTGTTTAAATTCATTTCTTTGAAAAATCCCAGACGGTTCAGGTTCTCGCGGCTTTTCTTCAAAGCGTTCAAACTGTACAGTTCTCCTTCCACGGCATTGAGCTCCCGGCGGATGACTTTGTCGCGGGTTTTGGTGTTTCCCAGGATATTGATCCTCTCGAAATAAACCTTGCTGCCTTGCCGGATTTCAAAGATCAAGTCCACCAAGTTGCTTTCTTTTTGCATGACGGTTTGGGGGACAATATCTACGAAGGCATACCCTTTATCGGCATACCGATCCGTAAGGTTGGTCATGCTCTCCCGTACCCGATCCCGGTTGAAAATCTCTCCTACATAAATATGTACCAGCTTGAACAATTCTTCTTTGGGAGCGATGAGATCGCCCTGGATGTCCACTTTGCCAACTTTGAACTGACGCCCCTCTTCCACCGGAATGCTAATTCGGATCCACTCCTGATCATGGGTCACCTGGGGCTTGCCCACTTTTACCTCTAAGAAGCCTTTTTGGAGGTAAAAGGCCACGATGGCATCCAAGTCCCTCTCCAAGACATCTTCCTTATAGGTCCCCGACTTGTCCAAAAAGGCAAAGAAGCCTTTTTCCTTCGTCTCCGGCAGAAGCTTCCGCAGCTTTTCATCGGAGAAATGGAGGTTGCCCGAGAAAGTGATGCTTTGAATACGGATCTTCTTATGCTCTTGAATCTTGAAATGGACGATCACGTCCCCCTTCTTGGGGGTTTCCAACTCGTACTTTACTTCGGCCGCGAAGTAAGCCTCCTCACGATATTTTTTGATGATTTTATTTAGGTTTTCCTGCACCGCGTTAAGATTTAGGATGGTCCGGGGTTTGAGGGTCAGAACTTCTTGCAGATCGCTGGTCTTGATGGCTTTATTTCCAGAAAATTTAATTTCCTTGATGACCGGTTTTTCTTCGACGACGAAAACGATGGCTTTCCCCCGGTCCCAATCGCGTTTCTCCGCCCGCACATCCTGAAAATATCCCATTTGGTAGATGGACTTTAGGTCATCGCGCAAGCCCCGGGGGGAAAAGATATCCCCCTCTTTCATTTTGATCTGGGACCGAATCGCATTTTCCTCTATGGCTTTGTTTCCTTCAATCAGAACTTTAGAGATCAACTCCTTCCTTAAAATTTTGACGCTCAACTCCTGGCTTAATTTGCGCGTGATGGGCTCCAGGTCTGCGGGTCCTTTCCCGACGACGAAAGCGGAGGCCAGCACCCCTTGTAGATGAATGTCTAAGATGCGGGCATCCAGGCTGATGGACCCGTTGACTTGAGTGATGGAACCGACGATCACGTAATCTGCGTCGACCGCTCGCCCAATCTCCCGGGCCAATCGTTCATCCACCTCCACCGGGCCGGCCCGGGTCACACCCTCCCGAATCTTTTCTTCTTCCACCACTAGGATCCTCTCATCTTTGGCCAGTTCCTGAGAGAGAACCTGGGCCACCTGTTTTGGCCAAGCCGCGAGTTTCTCCCGATCGGCTGCAAAAACCTGGAAGGGGAGGATTCCCACCTTCGCCAATTCTTGCCCCCAGCCGTTCTCCTGCAGCAAGCCAGTATGCACAAGGAGAAAGAAAAAAATGCCAGTCAGAATAGGCTGGCCCGTCAACCCCCGTTTTCTCCAGCGGCCGTTGAGCAAAAGGTTCCTTTTCCCTGGCGTCGTTTTGCGGGAGATCCATCGCTTCTCCCCTCCGGCTGAAGCCAACTCCAAACGGTTGGGATCAGCCATCTTCATGCAATTTGCCATCCACCAGAACAATCCTGCGGGTCATTCGGACGGCCAGGGCAGGATTGTGGGTAACGACCACAATTGTGATCCCCTGCTGGCGGTTTATCTGAACCATCAGGTTATGCACTTCCTCTCCGGTTTGCGAATCCAGGTTTCCCGTTGGCTCATCAGCCAGGATCACCTGGGGGTTCAACATCAGGGCCCGGGCCACGGCTACCCGTTGCTGTTCGCCCCCAGAGAGTTCTCCGGGCTTGTGCTGCAGTCGGTCTGCGAGCCCCAACTGGGCCAGGATTCTCTCGGCGTTCTCCATCGCTTCTCTCTGACTCATACCCTGAATCAACCCAGGCATCATCGTGTTCTCTGAGGCGCTAAATTCCGGGAGCAGGTGGTGAAATTGAAAGACGAACCCGAGGTGGCGATTGCGAAACTCAGCTAATTCGCTGTGGCTGCGCTGGAAAAGGTCTCCATCCTGGAAATAGATTTTCCCCTCCGTGGGACGGTCTAAGGCTCCCAGGATGTGTAACAAAGTGCTCTTCCCGGCACCGGAAGCGCCCTCGATGGCGAGCATCTCTCCAGGCATGATCGTGAGTTCGATCCCCTTCAAAACCTCGATGATTTTACCGCTGCCCCCCAAGACAAAGGATTTCTTCAGACCCTGAACTTGGAAGAGCGGATGATTTGCGGACCTCGGGGACGGAATCAGACCATTCCCTCCTTTGCCGGGCTATCCCGGAAGACCCCCAGCGCTTGGAGTTTATCCCCCAGTCGAAGATGAAGCGATTCCTCGAGGATCCTCCTGACCTCCGGATGGCCGACCGTGATCTCATCGAAATCCTTTTTGGTCAGGTGAACCAATTCTGCGGGTTGCATAACCTTTACCGAGGCCGTGCGCGGCCTACCCGTGAGCAAAGAGATTTCTCCAAAAAAATCTCCCTCCTTTAACCGCCCCAGGGTTACTTTCGCTCCCTGAGGGGTGGAAGTGAAAACTTCGACTTCGCCTTTCTTGATGATGTATAGAGAATCACCCGAAGCGCCTTCTTGTAAAACCGTTGCCCCCAGAGGAAATTTTTCCATCGTGAACTTGCCCAAGATTTGTTTCCGCTCCTGCGGGGAAAAAGACTTAAAAATGGAGGAGTTCACTAAGAGGGTATCCAGAACGCGCTCCTTGTAGAATTTGAAGAGAACTTGAGAGACGCTGGGAAAGCCCCGAATGATCTCCTGTAGGTCCTGTTTGGTAATCTCTAAAAGCGTCGTGTCCGCAAGAGCTTCCACAGTGGCATGCCGCCTGGCATCGGCAAAGAACCCAAACTCTCCGAAAAAATCTCCTTCTTTCAATTCATTGAGGGAGATTTTTTCTCCGCTCACAGGATGCCGGAAGATGCCTACTTTTCCCCGGCAGATGATAAAAATGGATTCCCCTGGTTCCCCTTCATTACAGATCACCACCCCCTGAGCGACCTCTCTGGCCTGAATCTTCTCCATCACCCGGCGGAGTTCCTCTTTTTTCAGGTCTGAAAAAAGCGGGATCACCGGCAGCGCCTCTTCCCCTGCTTCTGCCTGCGCCCCTTTTCCCGCTTGGCGCGCCCTCCTTTCCTCCGTGACGATTCCCCGTTGGGCATACAGTTCGGCTAAATGATCATGAATCTGCGATTGCCCGGGGTCCAAGCGCAGAATGACCTTATTCACAGCGATCGCCTGAAACAAAAATCCACTCCGAGCATATCGTTCGGAGGCTTTGCGGTAGAACTCCAGCGCCTCTCCCCTTTTGCCCATCTTCTCCAACAGGTCCGCGATCCTGACCAAGAGGTGTAGGTTCTCCGGTTCTTGCCCAGATTTCTTCCGCAGTTCCTTCAATTCTTTTTCATATTTCCACCCGGACAACAAGCCGCCCAAGACTCCAGATCCAGCCATTCAGACCTCCGCTGATGGAAAAAGTCTGCCAAAAATCTCCCGGGGCTCAATTCATTGCGCCCCTCCTTCCTTCATTCATAGCGCAACGCCTCTGCCGGGTCGAGCTTAGCAGCTTGCCAAGAGGGGTAAAGGGTGGCCAAGAAACTAATGCCGATTGCCGATAGGGCGACGAGGACGAAATCAATCCCGTTCATCTTCACGGGAAGCCGAGAGATGTAATAGACATCGCTAGGAAGGGAAATGAACTGGTATTTCGCCAGGAGGATACAAATCCCATATCCCCCGATGAGACCCAAGATTGTTCCCACAACCCCGATAATCAGGCCCTGGAAGATAAAGATTCTGGTGACGGATTTCGCTGTGGCACCCATGGATTTGAGAATGGCGATGTCCTTGTTCTTCTCCATCACCACCATGATTAAAGTACTGACGATTCCGAATGCTGCCACCAGGACGATGAGCACCAGGATGATGAACATCACCGTTCTCTCCAGCTTTAAGGCGGCGAAAAGGCTTTTGTTCATCTGCATCCAGTCCTTCGTCCAGAACGGGAACCCCAGTGCTTTCTGAATGGACTGGGCTACTTTTCTGACGCCATAAATATCCCGAACTTTTACCTCCACACCCGAGACTGTGTCGTCCATGCCCAGGAACTTCTGCGCACTTGGCAGGGAGATGTAGGCTAAGGAGGTGTCGTATTCGTACATCCCCGAGTCAAAGATGCCCCGGACGCGAAATTTTTTCATCGGGGGGCCGGAGCCCATGGGGGCCAGCGCGCCCAGCGGAGAAACGACAACCACGGTATCGTCCAGCATAACCCCCAGAGTTTGGGCGAGTTCTTTTCCCAGGAGGATCCCGGGAAGGCCAGAAGCTTGATCTTCCCTTTTCAGGCTCTCCATCGAGCCCTTTTTGAGGGTACTCTCAATATTGATGACCCGCCCGGCCGTGTTCGGGTCGATTCCCCGCAGGATAATTCCGTGGACGTTGTTTTCGGAAGTCAACATCGCCTGGCTAAAAATGAAGGGGGTCGTGGCTAGGACTCCCTGAATCCCCTCCACCCTCCGGATCACCTCCCCATAATCACGCATGGGGGAACCGTGCTGCAGGACGACTAAGTGGGCGTTCGTCCCCAGAATTTTGGTCTTCAAATCGTCTTCAAACCCACTCATCACAGATAAGACGACCACCAGCGCCATCACTCCCAGGCCGACCCCGCCTATGGAGAGAATCGTGATCACCGAGATGAAGATTTGCTTGCGCTTAGCCTTCAAATACCGCAGGCTGATGAACATTTCATAACGCATAGAGAATCACTTCCACCGCTTTTCGTTCATTCTTTTTCCGCAGTCCGGACTGCCCCTGCCGTAAGATCCGGTCTTAGCCCGGTCGATCCGACGCCCACTCATTTCCCCGGGCTCTCCGGACGCATTTGGGGAAAGAGGATCACGTCGCGGATGGATGGAGAGTTCGTTAAAAGCATGACCAAACGATCTACTCCGATCCCCTCTCCGGCAGCCGGAGGCATCCCATACTCCAGGGCCCGGAGAAAATCTTCATCGATGAAATCCGCTCCTTCCTCACCCTTGGCTTTCGCCTTCACCTGTTCCCTAAAGCGCTCTCGTTGGTCCTGCGGGTCGTTAAGCTCAGAAAAAGCATTGGCGATCTCCCGGCCGAAGATGTAAAGCTCGAAACGATCCACTAACTCTGGATTCTGGTCGTTTTTACGCGCCAAGGGCGAAACTTCGATCGGGTAACCCGTGACGAAGGTCGGTTGAACCAGGTGGGGTTCCACCACCTTTTCGAAGATATCGACCAAGACCTTCTCCGGCGCCTCCTCTCCCGTAACCTCCATTCCCAGCCGCTTTCCATAACTGCGGACTTTCTCGGGATCTTTCAAATCCGCTTCTCTCAGCTCTCCATACTTCAGCAGGCCCTCTTGGATGCTGATTCGTTTCCACGAAGGGGCAAAGTCAAGCTGGGTTCCCTGATACTCCAACACCATTTTCCCCTGGAGTTCCTGAACCCATGATGAGATCATGGTTTCGGTCATCTCCATCAAATCCCAATAGGTCGCATAGGCTTGGTAGAACTCCAGCATGGTGAACTCCGGATTGTGTTGGGTGGAGAGCCCTTCGTTGCGGAAGCTACGATTGATTTCGAAGACTCGCTCGAACCCGCCTACCAAAAGGCGTTTGAGGTATAGTTCCGGGGCCACGCGCAGGTATAGTCCCATGTCTAAGGTATGATGATGAGTCTTGAAGGGGCGGGCTGTGGCGCCGCCCGGGACAGGCTGCATCATCGGTGTCTCTACCTCTAAAAATCCTCGACAAGTCAAGAAATTCCTGAGGTAGGCAATGGTTCGGCTTCTTGTTAGGAAGACTTCCCGGGAACGGGGGGTGACGATGAGGTCCAGATAGCGCTGCCGATACCGGGTTTCCTGGTCGCTTAAACCATGCCATTTTTCCGGGAGGGGCCGGAAGGATTTGGCCAGAAGTTCCAGTTCCTCCACCAGGAGGGTGAGCTCGCCCGTTTTGGTACGAAAAAGTCTTCCCTTGGCCCCCACAATATCTCCGATGTCTAAACGACGAAATATCGTCAGGCTTCTCTTGTCCATCTGATCCCGTTGGAGGTATATCTGGATTCTACCCGTGCGATCCTGGATATGGCCGAAAGCCGCCTTCCCAAAATGACTCAGACGCATCAGGCGCCCGGCCAGGGCGAAGGGCTCTTGCGGGGTGGGTAAATCTTCGTTGCTCCCACTCCCAGCACTCGCAAGGACCTCTGCGATTGAATGGCTTACCCGGAAAGTATTAGGATAGAGAGGAATCCCTTCTCTCTTTAACTCTTCGGCTTTCTTTCTCCGCTGTAAAAAAAGTTCTTTTTGTTCCTCCACGTTTCACTCAGCCGAAAAAAGATTTAAACGCAGGGTATTTCTAACATACAAAAGCTTAAAGAAAAAGGGCCATGGAGAAGGTTCAAGAAGATTTCCTGGGTTCATGGCCCAAATATCATTGAAGCCTAAAATATCTCATTTCCTCCCTCGAGTCAAGCCAAGATATGGTGATTTCCTTAGGTTTCCGCCCAGATGGATGGGGTAAAGGAAGAAAGAGTCCGAAGAGATCCCAGGTCCTTGGCAAAGCCAGAAGGAGGTTTTTGAATAGCGAAACGCTTCTCCAGCAGGTTGGGGAAAGAAGGGACTTTTGCAACAAGCTCTTAGACTCTTGGGTAGGAGAGGCGATACCCTCCTGGGCCGACTTCGGCTAGCCGACGGGGAAAATCAGTCTTCCAGAAAATCGCGCCGGGTAAATAGACTTTCCAGCTCATATCCGAGTTTTTTCAGGCTCTCTTTTCCCTCCTCCTCCCGATCCACCAGAGCCAGAATCTGGACCACCCTCAGCCTTTCTTCCGTGGCCCGCTCAATCGCTTTGAGCGTGCTCCCTCCGGTCGTAATGACATCCTCCACGATGGCCACCGCCGTCCCTTCCGGAAGGTTGCTGATCCCCTCAATCCATAGCCCCCGGCCATGTTTCTTCGGCTCCTTGCGGATGATGAAAGCCGGAATCGGTTGACCCTGTAAATAGCTGGTTAAGGATACGGCCGTGGCAATCGGATCCGCCCCCATCGTCATGCCCCCCACCCCCTGAACAATTTCTCGAGAATTCTGCAGGCGCTCAAAAAGCAGTTTCCCGACTAGGTAAGCTCCCTCGGGATGTAAGGTCACGGGCCGGCAATCGATGTAAAAATCGCTCTCCTTCCCCGAAGTCAAGATCACCTTTCCCCGTTTGTAAGCTTTTTCTTTCAGAAGAGTCAGAAGTCTTTCCCGTAAGTTCATCGTCCTCTTCCTCCCTCAATTCTTTTTTCCCCGCTGAGGTCGCGGAGATTACCGAATATCGCTGAGCGCTTAGCGCTATGCGCATAGCCTATTTAATCCGGTGATCTCTGCGGCGAACGATTATTTTCCCCTCGAAAAACTCGACGAAAGATCGCATCCACGTACCGCAGGGAATGCGAAAGCTTGAAACATTCCTGAATTTCCTTGGGCTTCAGATGTCCGAGGATCGAGGAATCCTGCAGGAGAACCGCCTGGAATTCTTTCCCCTCTTGGAGTGACCGGAAGGCCGCTTTTTGCACCAAGGCATAGGCTTCCTCCCGGCTCAGTCCTTTCTGAACCAGCCTCAGCATCACACCCTCGGAAAAGATCAGCCCTCGCGTTCTTTCCAAATTGCCCTTCATCGCTGCTGGGTAGACCACCCAATGGTCCACCAATCGGGTGATACGGTCAAGCATGTAATCGAGAAGGATGGTGCTGTCCGGCGCAATGATCCGCTCCACGGAGGAATGGCTGATGTCCCGTTGATGCCAGAGGGCCACATTCTCCAGGGCGGCGAAGGCGTTAGACCGCACCACCCGGGCCAGGCCCATAAGATTCTCCGAAGCAATCGGATTTCTCTTGTGGGGCATGGCCGAAGACCCTTTTTGCCCTTCGCTAAATGGTTCTTCGGCCTCAGCCACCTCAGTCCTTTGCAGATGGCGGATTTCCAGGGCGATCTTCTCGACGGAGCTGGCGATCAGAGCCAGGGTGATAAAGAATTCTCCATGCCGGTCTCGCTGGATGATCTGACTGGAGATCGGCGCGGGTTTCAGCCCACACTTTTTGCAAACATAAGCCTCGACCGCGGGAGAAAGGTGGGCATAGGTTCCCACAGCCCCGGAGATCTTCCCGTACCCTATCGTTTCTTTGGCCTGCGCGAGTCGTTGCAGATTTCTTTCCATCTCGGCATACCACAGGGCCAAGGTCAGGCCGAAGGTAATCGGCTCCGCGTGCATCCCATGGGTTCGTCCAATCATCGGGGTCCACCGGTGTTCATAGGCCCGCCGTTTCAGCACCCCCAGGAAAGCTCGTAAGTCGTCTTCTAAAATCTTGGTGGACTCCACCAAGAGCATCGCCAAGGCCGTGTCCAGAACATCCGAAGAAGTCAACCCCAAATGCAGGTAACGCGCCTCGGGCCCAATGCGCTCCCCCACCGCAGTCAGGAAGGCAATGACATCATGCTTGACGACCTTTTCGATGGCCTCAATCCGTCCGATATCGAAGCCAGCCTTCTTCTTAATGATCTTAAGGGCGGCGGGGGGAATCTTTCCATTTTTGGCCATTGCCTCGCAGGCCCAAATCTCGATCTGCAACCATTTGCGCAAACGGTTCTCTGGCTCCCACACCGCTGCCATAATTTTTCTGGAGTACCGGGGTATCATATCCGCCTCCCGATTTCCCATCGATACGTTTGAGGGGGAAATTAGCAGGTCCCAACTCCAAAGTCAAGTCTGGACTATATCTTGCCTGAGCAAACGGGGGTGGGTCAGCGGACGATATCGGCATGGCCCTTTTAAATTTCTTGACGAAAAAATATTTTTTAAGTATTTTTTAATCGCATAGATAAAAATGCATTCCCTATGGGAGGCTGGAAAAAATGTCCGGCACTGGGGAGGTTTGAGCGGCTGTACTTTCGAGGAATCCCAATCCTGGGGGAAAAATTTCTGAGGACGCGAAAAAGATCGCCCTCTATTGTGATTCCATCATCGCCCTTCCGCTCAATCTCACCGCAGTGGCTCAGGAGAGCGCAGCTTTCCTATTCCGGCGCATCCGGCCAGAAATGAGAAGATTGTGGTCTTCAACCCGCAAAAGAAAATCGCGTGCGAGAGCGGTCTTGGGCAGTCATCGATGATCCGGAAAACCCAAACCACCCCCCTCAACTTTGGCGGAATTCCCCGGAAGGACTCTCTTTGGGAAAATTCCCGGGTGGTCTTTTTGCCCGTTCCTTATGATCTGACCACCACGTACCTTCCGGGAGCACGCCGTGGACCCCTGGCCATCTTGGAGGCTTCCACCCACTTGGAGCTTTTTGACGAAGAGCTGGAAGTGGAACCCCGCCGTCTGGGGTTTCACACCCTCGACCCCCTGGAGGTCATGGCCTCGGGCCCTGAAGAAATGGTCCGGCAAATTCAGGCCTATGCCGAGCCGGTCGTTCGGGCAAATAAATTTCCCGTGCTCATCGGGGGAGAGCACACGGTCACCCTCGGATCGGTACGGGCGTTAAGGGAGAAATATCCACGGCTCTCTTTCCTGCAACTCGATGCTCACGCCGACCTCCGGGAATCTTATGGGGGGACTCCCTTTAGCCACGCTTGCGTAGGCCGCCGCCTCGCAGAAATTGGACCCCTGGTGCAAGTGGGCGTGCGGAGTATGAGCCTGGAGGAAAGACTTTATTTGAAAAGCGCTCCCATAAAGTGCTTCTTTTGGCATCATCTTTCCGAAGTTCCGGATTGGGTAGAGAAAGTATGCCAGGCCCTCTCTGCGGAGGTCTACGTGACCATAGACCTGGATGTCCTGGACCCGGCCATTATGCCTTCGGTCGGTACGCCAGAGCCTGGGGGGTTGAATTGGGAGACCCTTACTCATTTCTTGCGCCGCCTGGCCGAGAAAAGGAGGGTAGTCGGGTTCGATGTGGTGGAGCTGGCTCCTATTCCGGGGTTGATCGCTCCGGATTTTTTGGCCGCCAAACTGATCAACCGATTTTTAGGCTATATTTTTACTGGCTCCCTGGGCAGCGATAGGGATGACCCCGCAGGAAAGGAGATTTAAATTGGAACCGTGGGTCCCGCGAAAACTTTTTTTTACCAAAGGGGTTGGCGTTCACAAAGAAGAGCTCCGCTCTTTTGAGCTGGCCCTGCGTGATGCCGGCATCGAAAAATGTAACCTGGTAACCGTCTCCAGCATTCTGCCCCCGCGCTGCAAGATTATCTCCCGGACTCAAGGACTCCGGGAGCTCGTTCCCGGAGGCATCACCTTCTGCGTGTTGGCCAAGTGTAGCACCAATGAGCCCCGGCGTTTGATCGCCGCCTCCATTGGGTGCGCCATTCCCTCGGAAAAGACGCTCTATGGGTACCTCAGCGAGCACCACGCTTTTGGTCAAACCGAAAAAGAGGCGGGCGATTACGCCGAGGACTTGGCCGCAGCCATGTTAGCCTCTACGCTGGGTATGGAATTCGACGAAGACAAGAGCTGGGACGAGAAAAAAGAATTTTACCGCATCAGCGATAAGATCGTGCGCACGACGAATATCACCCAGTCGAGTATCGTCAAGATTGGCTGGGCGACCGTGGTGGCCGCTGCTGTTTTCCTCTTTTAGGAGAAGCCGGAGACTTCATGAATGTCGGATTATGCTTCAACCTGAAGAAGCCTTTAGAAGAGCCCTTCTCCGCTGACCTTTACGCTGAATGGGACGATGAGGAGACGATTGCCGCGGTCCGCTCCGCCCTGGCTCTAAGGCATCGGGTCATTTCCATCGAGGGTAACGAAGAAGCTTTCGAAAAATTTCGGGAGTTGCGCCCTGACATCGTCTTCAACATGGCCGAAGGGCTTTACGGAGGTAGCCGAGAATCGCAAATCCCGGCCATGCTGGAGATGCTGCGTATTCCTTACACCGGCTCGGACCCGCTCACTTTGGCCCTATGTTTAGATAAGTCCTTGGCCAAGCTATTGCTCTCCTATCACAGGATCCCAACCCCCGCTTTCAGGGTCGTCGATGACCTGAAAAAAAAGCAGGAATTTCCCCCCTTCCCATTGATGGTCAAACCCCTCTCAGAAGGGTCCAGCAAAGGCATCGGGAATAGCGCCCTGGTGCGTACACCCAAACAACTGAAGGAACAAATTTCCACGGTTTTAACTCAGTACCGTCAGCCAGCCCTGGTAGAAAAATATCTTCCAGGCCGGGAGTTCACGGTGGCCCTCTTGGGAAATGGGGCTGGGTTACAGGTGCTCCCCATCGTAGAGATCCAGTTTGAGCAACTGCCTGCAAACATTAACCCCATTTACTCCTATGAAGCCAAGTGGATCTGGGATACGGTGGAAAAACCCCTGGAAATTTTCGCCTGCCCGGCGAAGCTATCGCCCCCATTGAAAAAAAGAATTCAAGCCGTATGCCAAGCAGCTTTTTGGGCCCTGCGCTGCCGAGACTGGTGTCGCATCGATATTCGCCTGGATGATGCGGGGGAACCCAACGTCCTGGAGTTAAACCCGCTGCCCGGAATCCTGCCCAATCCCGACGCCAACTCCTGTTTCCCCAAAGCGGCCAGGACCGCTGGATTATCCTACGACCACCTGATCAACCGCGTATTGGAAATTGCCTGTCAGAGGGTGGGCTTGAAACCATGAAAAAACCAGCCATTCTCATCCTCTACAGTCTTCCAGCGCCCTTCCTTCCCAACGGGGCTCCTGACATCATAGGCCAGGAGTCTGTCTTATCCCGCCTTTTCGCCGTGCAAGAGGCTCTCCGTTCTCTGGATTATCCCGTGCAAACCCTCGAAGCCCGGGGAGAACTGTCTACGTTTTTCAAAAAAATACGTTCCGCCAGAGCGGATTTGATCTTCAACCTCTGCGAAGAATTCCTCGGTCGAACTCGGCTGGAGATGAACGTCGCTGCTCTCCTCGAACTTATGGATATCCCCTTCACCGGTTCATCCGCTCTGGCCTTGGGACTTTCTCAGGATAAGGGAAAGACAAAGTCTCTCCTCGCCTCCCACGGCATACCCACCCCGGCTTACAGGGTGTGGCTGCCGGGGATGGATGGACTCCTTTCCGGTTTGCAATTTCCTCTGATTATCAAACCTCTGCGGGAGGATGCCAGTCTGGGCATCGACAACGATGCTTTTATTCTCGATGAGAAAACCCTCAAGCAGCAGGTGCGAAAAATTTATCAGGGGTATGGACAACCCGCACTGGTCGAAGAGTACATCGAGGGCCGGGAGCTGAATGTCTCCATCCTGGGAAACGAAGATCCCCAGGTTTTGCCCATTTCCGAGATCGACTTCTCCAGCATGCCTCCCGGGACTACCTAAGATTTGTGGCTACGCCGCCAAATGGGTCGAAAGCAGTCAGGAGTTTGCCTATACGGTTCCCCGCTGTCCTACGCCTCTTCCTCCGCGGATAGAAAAAAAAGTTAAGAAAGTATCCCTGGCGGCCTACCGAATTATGGAATGTCGGGATTACGCCCGGGTAGACATTCGGCTCAGCCCCCGAGGGATTCCCTATGTCCTGGAGATCAATGCCAACCCGGACATCTCCCCGGATGCAGGGATGACCCGTTCGGCCAAAACCGCTGGATTCACTTACCCTGAATTCATCGGCCATATCGTCGAACTCAGCTGGAGTCGAAGCAGCTTTCTCCGTTCTCGCGGTAGATTCCCGAAGAGGTCTCGGCAAAAGGAACCGCATGGCTGAAAAAAGGGGTCCCGGAAAAGCAGATTTGAACTGGAACGATGACGACGTCCTTCCCGCCGTTCTTTCCCTGGATACAGAATTTGTCTTTAGGCGCATGACCGAGGAAACGCTCCTGGCCGCTCGATCGGGAAATGGCCATCGGGTTCTGGATGTAGGTTGCGGCCGGGGGATCGATGCCGCATGCCATGGCGAAAAAAGGGGGAGTTCTTTTCGGTTGCGAACCTTCCCGGGTTATGCTCCGGAAGGCAAAGGAGTATGTAAAGGATGCCGGGGAAGGGGTTCAACTCGTGAGCAGCTTGGCCGAGGGCCTTCCTTTCATGAACAAAACTTTTGCCCGGGTGGTCTGCAAGGGGGCCATCGATCATTTCGGCAACCCGGAGGAAGCGGTCTCCGAAATGTGCCGGGTGACTTCCGCGGAGGGGAAGGTGGTCATTTCGGTGGCCAACTTCGAGAGTCTGAGTTGCGTTCTGGCCAGAAACCTAAACAGACTTTCCCAGTCTTTCAGCGGGAAGGTTATTCCCCGTCCACACATCTGGGAGATTCCAGCAGATCATACTTTCAAGTTCGATTATTCATCGATCATTGCCCTGATGATGCGACATTTACAGGTAGAGGTGATCCAGGGAGTTTCCCTCCTCTGGGGTTTCCCTCGTTGGTCGAATACCTTGAAAATCCTCCCCCGCCCCCTGGCCTTGATCCTTCTTCGTTTCCTGGATAAAATTGCTTCCTGGCATCCCGCATGGAGCGATGTGTTAATCATTGCCGGAAGGCCCTTGAGGAGTCTTCCGAGGAAAAACAGGAGTAAAAGAAATGGGTGATACTTCTCGCGTTTGGGGCGCTTTTCTCTGTGCCGCCATCATCGTTGTCGCCATCTTTTTCCTCTGGGGGATTTCCTTCCAGAATTACTGGGCTCTGGCCATTCCAGTGAGCATCGGTTTCTTGGGGATCCTGGCCCTCGGGTTTTGGATTGGCTGGACGATCTTGACCATCAAGACGACTCCGCCGGCTGCGGAATCCACCCCTCAGCCCCTGGCCGAAAAAAAAGAAAATCCAAGCACCGAGAGCAAATAAACCCCATTAGAAGGTCTTCGACCTTCCAATGGGAGGGCTCACCCGGGCTTTAAAGGCCGTGCTCGGTCCAAAAGGAATCTTATCTTCATCCCCGCTGCAAGCAGTGGGGCTTTCCAACGGGGTAAACGCTATTGCCGCAGACATTTTAGGGGGGAAGGATGAAGATCTGCCTGTTCTGCTACCGGGGGAACCCCTATTGCGGCGGACAGGGTGTATATCTCTATTTTCTGTCCCGTGAGTTGGCCAGGATGGGGCACTCCCTGACAATTCTGGTGGGCCGCCCAGAACCCTGGCCTATGCCTTGGGCAAAAACCATTCTCGTTGAAAATCTGAACCTCTGGGGGGTGCGGAATAATATTATTTCCCCATCCGCCCCCTGGCGAATCCTTCGTCCCCTGAATTTTTTCGAATTTTTTGCTACCCGGTTTGGATTCTTTCCCGAGATGCTCATTTTCAGCCTCCGGGTACTTCAACTCTTGAAGAAAACGGCTTCGGGGCCACTCCTTCGACATCTTTCACGACGTGCAATCTCTCGGGTATGGACTCTTGTTGATGAGACGTTTCCATCGCCCCCTTGTCACCACAGTTCATCACCCATTGACCATTGACTTTCAGGCTAGCCTGGAGCGGGACCGGAATTTCAAGGAGAAATATTATACCGTGGTCTTCTACCCGGTCGGCATGCAACGCCGGGTCATTCAGCGCTGCGATCGGGTTCTGACCTCTTCTCAAGAGACAGCCCGGGAGATCCAGCGCGCCTTTGGCGTCTCCCCGGACAGAATCCGCATGGTCTACAACGGGCTGGATGCGGATTTCTTTCGACCAGGCAATGGCGAACCCAAAAGGCCAAACAGCCTGCTTTTTGTGGGAAATACCGATGACTCGAAAAAGGGGATTTTCTACCTACTCCAGGCCCTGACGCTTCTGCCGGAAAGGGTCACCCTAACGATTGTAGATCAGGGGGTTCCCTATAAAACCTACGCTCCGCAGCTTGCCCAAAAATTAGGGTTGACCTCTCGGGTTACTTTCACCGGGAAAGTTTCGGGGGAAGTTCTCCGGCAACTGTACACCTCTTCGGCAGCCGTAATCCTCCCCTCCCTTTATGAGGGGTTCGGGCTGCCGGCCGCAGAATCTATGGCCTGTGGAACGCCCGTCATTGCCACCCGCGCCGGGGCCTTACCAGAAGTGGTGGGAGAAGAGGGTGCTGGGATATTGGTTCCAACCCGGGACCCTGGGGCGTTGGCCCAAGCCATTCTGGAGGTTCTCCAGGATCATGAACGAAGGGAAAAAATGGGGGTGGCGGGGCGTCAGCGGGTAGAGAAACTTTTTACTTGGGAAAGAGTGGCCGAACGGACTTTCGAGGTTTATAAGGAGCTTTTGTGAAAAGACGCAGGGAGCAGAGCGCAGAGCGCAGAGCGTAAGAAGCATAGACAATACCAAGGAAAAAATTTCAAGCTTTTTCGCTTTGCGCTATGCGCGAGGCGCTTTGCTTGTTTTTCCAAGGAGACGATTTTGAAGATCGGACTTTTGAGTTACCGCGGAAATCCATACTGTGGGGGCCAAGGAATCTATCTGACTTATTTGGCCAACGAACTGGTGAAACTCGGCCATGAGGTACATGTCATCGTCGGCCCCCCCTGGCCTTTGTTTCTTGAGGGGGCGGCTGTCCACCGGGTTGAAAATTTCAACTTCTTCGGGAAGAAAAAAGATTTCCTCCCCCCCGAAAACCCCTTTAAGATTTTCTCTCCCCTTCATTTCTACGAGTTCAGCGCCTCTAGCTTTGGAGTCTTCCCGGAGATTAAGGCCTTCAGCTTCCGGGCCTTCTTCAAACTTTTGGAATTGGCCAAGACCCACCCCTTCGACATCCTCCATGACAACCAATGTCTGGGCTATGGGATGCTCCTGTGGAAATTGCTGGGAGTCCCCGTGGTCTCTACGCTGCACCACCCCCTCTCCATTGATCGGGCCACTTGGTTCGAGCAGCCCTCTACCCTGAAACAGAAGGTGAAGCGAGTTCTTTATTACCCTTTGTTCATGCAAATGATCGTCAGCAATCGTTTGGACCGGATTATTACCGTCTCCCACGATTCCGCCCGAGAGATTACCCAGGCTTTTGGCATTCCGCCGGAAAAAATCCGCGTGGTCTATAATGGCCTGGACAGCCAGGAATTTGCTCCCCTCCCCGGCCTGGCCAAAAAACCCAACAGCCTGATCTTCGTCGGAAATTCTGAGGACCGAAAAAAGGGGTTACTCTACCTCCTGCGAGCTCTGACCTACCTTCCCGAAAACGTCTCCTTGACAGTGGTGGACGGCGGCGCCCCCCAACGTTCTTTCGCCCCCATGCTCATAGAGAAGTACAGGATTGGCCATCGAGTCCATTTCACTGGGAAAATTGCCCCCGGAGACTTAGTCCGCCTTTACTGCGGTGCCGAAATTGCGGTCGTTCCTTCCCTCTACGAAGGGTTTGGATTCCCGGCAGCGGAGGCCATGGCCTGCGAACTTCCAGTGGTGTCCAGTACAGCCGGGGCCCTTCCCGAAGTGGTGGGAAAGGATGGAGCTGGAATCCTCGTACCCCCAAGAAATGCTGCCGCTTTAGCTCAAGCCATCCGCCGTCTTTTAGAAGACCCGGGGCTTCGCCGGCAAATGGGCCAGGCCGGCCGCCGCCGCGTAATCGACCGTTTTACCTGGGAAAGCGCGGCCCGGCAGATGGTTGAGGTCTACCGAGAGACGATCGATGCTCACGGTTGATTTCCGCAGGATGGCTCTGGAGAAAGGGGATTTCGTTCTGGATGCGGGTTGCGGGGAAGGTCGGCATGTCTTCGAGTGTTTTCGGCATGACTGCTGCGTCTTGGGCATGGATCTAAGTCGGCAGAGCCTTCTCAAGGCCCGCTATGTTTTGGGGCAGATGAAGGAGCGCCAGGAGGCGAATGGGCGTGCCCTGCTCTTACGGGGAGACGCTCTGTGCCTCCCCTTCCAGGAAAGAACCTTCGACAAGGTCATCTGCGCTGAGGTCATAGAGCATGTCGATAATGATCGGCTGGGAATCTCCGAGTTGGGCCGAATCCTCAAGCCCGGAGGAAAGATCGCCGTCACCGTCCCCACCCTTTTTACCGAACACGCGTACGATTTCCTTTCCAAAGAATACTTTCGCACCCCTGGAGGACACGTGCGTAAAGTCATCCCCCAGGATTTAGCTCGCTCCCTGGAGAAGAACGACCTGCACGTCTATGCCGTAGGGTTCGCCCATGCTTTCCATTCTCCCTATTGGATGCTCCGCTGCCTATTCGGTCTGCCCAGCGAGAAAGCCATCCTCCCTCGCATCTACCGCAAATTCCTCTACCTCTCCCTCTTTTCCCGACCCCTGCGATTTTTGGAAAAGGTCTGCAACTACTTCTTCCCTAAATCCATCATCCTTTACGCCCAAAAGGCTTTAAATACTTCACCGCAGAGAGCGCGGAGAACGCAGAGCACGCCTTAAATTCCCATCAAGAATTCTAGATCCGAATGGGGAAATTCTAAACCAATCAAAAATTCTGATTGTCAGAAATCAAGACTTCTTCGTTTGGATCGCTGTTTTTTGAGCCTTGGCGTTTGTTTAGGGTTTCGTACTTAGGATTTGGAATTTCTTTCTGGTCTCTGCGTTCTCAGCGTGCTCGGCGGCAAACTTTTTTACGGGCTGAGCCAGGGACAGATGGCCTTAACTTCTGGAAGGTATTTGAGGGGGGAAAAAGTTTTTTCTCGAGAGGGAATGTCAAGTTTAGTCGGTGTCCCAATTTCTTCTCCACCCCCACCCGTCGGGGTCACCGTGGCAATTTGCAGACGGTCCGAAAAGGCCAGCTCTTTGTCCATGCGAACCAGACCTTCCCCCGCCAAGTCCTCGAGGAAGGCCTGAAAAACCTCTTTGGCCATCGCGTCCAAGCCTTTCACTTTCCCAGTGCTACGAAGCGCGCTGTGTTTGTGGTCCATTCCTCCCATGAAGACTTGGATTACGTGGCTGAGGTCGTTGCCGTTGGAGCGCAGCTTAACTTTGTCCAGGGCTAGGGAGGTTAAAATTTTCATCTCGATTCCGAAGTTTTGTTTGAAGGGCACCGAAAGCCAGAAATTCAAGGTCCCGGCGATTTCCCCCGAGAGAAGATAAAGCAGCTTTTTCAGGGGGTTGATGGACGGGTGCTCGAAGACCGAGATGAAGGGCGTGATGAAGGCGTTGAGCCTTCCGCCGAAAGGGCGATGGTAGACGAGCTTGGCGACCTCGATTTCCTCGAACCAGAGAACAGCTCCGACGGGGTCTATAACCCAGCGGGGGCTGAAGTATCCTTCACGGATGTCGGCATCGATGAACTCGATAATGGCTTTAGGGTCATTCAGTCTTTTCACCGTGCAGAGGTGGTAAAGCAACCCACGCATGGACAGGCCTTTGCCGGAATCCCCCCGAGAGGCGTCATTCATCCCATTCCACTGGGAATAAAAGACTTGGGCTCCATATTTTTTCGCCATCAACGGTACGTCATCGTGTTCGTTCCCCCCAAAGGCGATCCAGATTTCGTCGATGATTCGCCCCATCAACGGCTGCAGAATCTGGATCCCCCGTTCCAGGGTCAATAGCTCTTCGTCCCCTCGCGTGGGAAAGACCACGACCACAGGAATGTTCTCCGTCCTCTTAATCTCCTCCACCCGCTCGCGGTCCATAGAATGCATCATTAAGAGCGAGAGGGGAGGCAAGATCTCTTTTCTCCCGATCTTTTCCGGGTCAATCGCCTCCATGATTTCGACCATCGGCATGGGGATATTGATTCTCCTTCGGGCAATTCCTTTCAACTCTCCCACATTTCCCGCAATTTATCCCGACTGAAAAGAAGGTATCGCCGATCCATGGAAAAGATCTCTAGGGTGATCGTGCCATCGTACCCGAAATCTTTCAACTTCGGAATGATCTTCTTCCAGTCGATGTTCCCCGCGCCCAAGGGAAGGTGCAAGTCCTCCCTTTGCCCGAAATTATCCGAAAGGTGCACGTGGGCTAAACGGTCATGGAAGGCCTGCAAAAATTCTTCGGTTCGATTATGTTCCCCGTTCAGATTGGCGTGGCCAACATCCAGATGAAAGCCCAATTGGGGCATCTGGGAAAGGGCCTGCCGGATTTGGTCCACGGTATTAAAGGTACGATCCATGTTCTCGATGAGGACTTGGATACCCAAAGGCCTGGCCACCGAGTCGATCTCAGCGAAAGACTGCAAGTTCTTCTGCAGGACTCCCTTTGAGCCTATGACAAAGGCAATGGATCGGTCGGGGTGAACGGTCATTTTCGATGCTCTCAACTCTGCAAAAACCTCAACTGCCCAGCGCATCTCCTCTAGAGCCGCTTTCCGTAGGCTTTCGAAGGGGGAGGCCAAGGGCAGGTAATAGGCTGTATGTCCGATGATTCCCAAATTCGAGTCTTGCAGGGCCCGGCGGACCTCCGCCAATTCGACCTGCCCCCGGTAGGCAGCGGTCGGTTCTAAAGTTAAGTCGAGGAAGTCGAAGCCGTTCTTTTGGGCCCAGGCGATTTCGGCCAGGAGGTCAACCCGGGGATTGTTCATCATCCCAATTTTCACAGCGCCCTTCCTCTCCAAAAATGAGTGCAAATGAACGCATCGAATCCCGCAATTTAAAAAAACAAAAGTTCTCCTCTTTCCGTGAACCCAAACTTTCCCAGACCAAAAAAAGCCTATCCGAAAAAGAATAGAATAGTCAATCAAAAACTTTGAAGAAACCATTTCCCCTCCGGAGGTCAGTGGGGAATCTATTTTTATGATTATCGCAACAGTTTAGGCCTTTGAAAATTGGCTAAAACCCAATGCAAGACGCAAAATTAAAATTGCCAATTTCAAAATGAGGGGCAATTCCCCGTCGAATTTACATTTTTCATTTTTGCATTTTTCATTTTTCAATGAAATTTTGGGCTTCTTTTCAAAACGCTAAATTGTTACTGATTATCAATCTAATTGGATATTGACAGAATGATGAAAAAAAATCATGATAAGTGAAAATATTTTCCTTCTCTGCAAAAAAGATCATTTCTACAGAAGTTAGGCAAATTCAAGCCCTTAGCATGGTTAAAACCCAATGCCCCCGACGGGTAATTAGGATTAAAGGTGGTTTTACATGAAGACCAAAACCTTCAAATTTTTGTCAAAGAAAAGAATCTTTTCCCTTTGGACCGCCGTTTCCCTTGTTTTTCTGTTACCCCCGTCTATTTTTGGACAGCCTCTTTCAACGCTCAAAGTCATGGCCAGCCTCTTCCCCCTGCAAGAGTTCGCCAGGGCCGTTGGGGGAGAGAAGGTCCAGGTTATTTTGCTGCTGCCCCCCGGAGCGGAGGCGCACAGCTGGGAACCCAAGCCCAGCGACGTGGTGAAAATTACCCAGGCGGATATTTTCATCTATATCGGCCCCTCCATGGAGCCTTGGGTGGATAAGGTTTTGAAGGCTGCTCAAGGAAAAAAATTGCGGGTTTTGGAGGCCAGCCGGGGTCTCTCACTCCTCAAGGCCGAACAGGAGGAACAAGGGAGGGCGATTCATTCCCACGGCCATTTCGGTCCGGAAAAAATGGATCCCCACGTCTGGTTGGACTTTACCCTGGATTTGAAGATTGTGGATGAAATTGCCACTGTCTTCTCCGAGAAAGATCCGGCCCAGGCATTCCTTTATAAAAATAATGCCGAAACGTATAAGCAAAAGCTTAAGAATCTGGACCAAAAATACCAATACTCATTGGCCCAATGCCGCCATCGCCAGATCCTGCTAAGCGGGCACGCGGCTTTCGCCTATTTAGCGAAAAGATATGCCTTGCAACAAATTGCCCTTTCTGGAATTAGCCCCGATGCTGAACCAACCCCCCAAAAAATGGCGGAGATGATCAAGGCCACCCGCAAAAAAGGAATCAAGTTTATTTATTCTGAAGAACGGGTCCACCCGAAACTATCCCAGGCCCTGGCCAAAGAAGCAGGGGTGGGCATATTGGTTCTCAACCCGGGACATAACCTAACCCCGAAGCAAGTAAGAGAGAAGGTTACTTTTCTGGAGCTGATGGAAAAGAACCTGAAGAATCTGCAGCGAGGGTTGGGGTGTGAAAAACAATAAGGCTAGTGTGGGGTACATGCACCCGGGCAACTGGGCCACCGATTTAGATGGCGGCGCCCGGTTTGGTTGCCAACGGATCTGGGTTCTCCCTGGTCATGGGGGGCACGGACCCAGAGGATGGAAAGACATTTTCTTTGGGGCCACCATCTCAAAGGTTCGCCACGCGTTGAAGATTCCAGTGTTCGTTGTACAATAGCAATTTCCTAAACCGAGCGAAATGAATAACCAGGTAGGATAGACGCTTTTCTCTGATGGGGAAGAAATGGAGGAGCGAGATGGAGGAGCACGTTCAAAAAGTCCTGAACCTGATCGATGGCAAAGAGCACGAAAGAAGCGGTCCAGGGCGGTGTGAGGTCGGCGCCGCAGGAAGGTCTGACGTTGAACTTCTTGACGCCTACTCCCGAGCCGTCATCGCAGTGGTGGAGGCGGTGGGGGCAGCCGTCGTCGGCGTTTCTGCCGGGAAGCATATACCGGGAAGCAGAATCGAGCAAGCTGGAACAGGGTCCGGTGTACTCATCGCACCAGACGGATACATTCTCACGAACAACCACGTGGTGCAAAACGCGACGCAGCTGACAGCCAAACTGACAGGCGGGACAACCTTGGTGGCGACTCTCATCGGTGCAGATCCTGTCACCGATTTGGCGGTGATCCGCGCGGAAGGTTCTAGCTTGCCGTTTGCCACCCTAGGCGACTCTATCTCGCTGCGCGTCGGTCAGCTGATCATCGCCATTGGGAACCCTTTTGGTTTCCAGTCGTCTGTCTCCACTGGGGTGGTCAGCGCCCTCGGCCGAGCCTTACGGAGCCAAGAAGGTCGACTCATCGAGAACGTCATTCAACATACAGCGCCTCTTAATCCGGGGAATTCTGGCGGACCGCTCGTTGATTCCAGGGGACGGGTCATTGGGATCAATACGGCGATCATCGCCTTGGCTCAGGGCATTGGTTTTTCCATCCCGTCCAATACCGCCAAGTGGGTCGTATCCCAACTGCTCACCCACGGGCGGGTAAGACGGGGGTATTTGGGCATCGCCGCGCAACAGCGACCCCTCAATCGTCGCCTGGTCCGCTTCTATAATTTGGCCAGGGACTATGCCGTGGAGGTCTTATCGGTTCACTCTCACGGACCGGCCGGACAGGCGGGCATGCGCGAAGGGGATCTGATCGTAGCCATCAACGGGCAGGATGTGGAGAGCGTGGATGATCTTCACCGATTCCTATCGGAATGGCCCATTGGACAGCCGATGAAGCTGACCGTTATCCGCGGGTCAGAACGGATGGAAATGAGCGTTGTCCCAGCTGAAGCCGGGCCTTGGGCTTAGGAGGGGATAACGCCGCACCCCTTTGTTCCTTTCTCGTATCCCCTAACTCTGTCTTCGGGTAAAAGGGTCAGATATTGAAAAACCTTGCTGGGGGATCGTGTTTCTTCAATGATCGGTATAAGGGGTGCCGTGAAGCAAATATCTTGCCCCACTCTCTTTAACGATTTTCCCGAAGACCTTCTTACAAAACGTCTGCGTGAAAGCCTCTCGTTTCTCTTCGGGATTTGTAATGTCCGGGGCAGCAGGGAATCTGCCCCCGAGAAGCGAGGAGGTTTATCCACTGACCCGATGATTGGCCAGCTTTTCCAGCGCCAGCACCATGGCCGAATGATCCAGTTGATCCCCTTCTTGGGCAACTACGGCGTTGAACAATTCCTGCGCCATGGCCGTACTGGGCAAACTCAACCCGAGTTGCCGGGCCGCTTGAAGGGCCAAGTTGAGGTCCTTGCGGTGCAATTGGATGCGGAACCCAGGTTTGAAGGATCGGGTGATCATTCGTTCTCCGTGCACGTCGAGAATCCGGCTCTGAGCGAATCCTCCGAGTAAGGCCTGTCTCACTTTCCTTGGATCTGCACCTGCCTTGGAGGCGAACACCAGTGCCTCGCTGACTGCTTCGATCGTCAACGCCACCACGATCTGATTGGCCACCTTGCAGGTCTGGCCGTCCCCGTGATTACCAATATGCACGATATTCTTGCCCATAATCTCGAAGAGGGGCTTGATCTTCTCGAAAATCTCTGGTTTCCCTCCCACCATGATAGAGAGCGTGGCATTCTCCGCTCCTAGCTGTCCTCCCGATACCGGAGCGTCGAGCATTTCCACCCCCAGACCGTCCAGTTTTTTGGCAAATTCCTTGGTGGCAATGGGCGAGATGGAGCTCATGTCAACAACCACAGACCCCTTCTTGACGCCTTCAGCCGCACCCTCACGACCGAATAGAACCTGCTCTGCATCCGGAGTATCCGGCACCATCAGAATAATGACATCGGATTTCTCCGCCACCTCTTTACTGCTCCGGCAAGCCACGGCCCCTTTCGCGGATAACTCTCGTATGGGCTCTGGATTCAGATCGTAAACATAGACCCGATGCCCCGCTTTAACCAAATGCCCGGCCATAGGCTTTCCCATGATTCCTAACCCAATGAAGCCAAGATTTGCCATTTGCCTCCTCCCTTAAATTACATTGCTCCCCTTTCTCAAGGCCCTTGAAAAATCGGTAGTCAATCCTGGCTATCCAGATTCACCCTACCCCCAGATGACTTTTAGAGAATCCTCGCTCTTTGCGGATACCCTGCCCTTCAACCGTCACTGAACTCCTTTATTTCTTCTCCTGGATTGAGATCAGCTCTATCTCAAAAATCAGAGTTGAATTGGGCCCGATATCACGCCCTGCTCCACGTTCGCCATAGGCTAAATTCGGAGGGATAAATAGCTGCCATTTCGACCCCTCCTCCATTAGCTGCAGCGCCTCGACCCACCCGGGAACAACACCGTTGACCGGGAAAGTTGCGGGTTTTCCACGACGGTAAGAGCTGTCAAACTCGGTTCCATCGATCAGGGTCCCCCGATATTGGGTCACTACCGTATCGGTTAATCTGGGTTTCTTCCCGGCACCCGCCTTGATCACTTTATATTGCAAACCACTGGGCAAGGTTTTAACTCCCTCCCTTTGCTTATTCTCAGCCAGAAAAGCCTCGCCTTCTTTTTTGTTTTTTTCTCCCACTTTTTTGACCAGCTCCGCTTGCTTAGCCGTCATTTCCTTCTGCAATGCGGCCGTCGTTTCCTGAACTTCTTGCTCGGTCATCAAAGCCTTCCTCCCTAAAATTGCATCTTTGATCCCTCGCGCCAGAATATCCGGGTCAATATCAATCGATTGGTTTTTTAAATTCTTCCCGATGTCTATCCCGATGATGTAACTAACCTTATCCTTATGGTTTTTTAGCACCAGATTTTCCGCTGCGCTCACCTGGCTTACTAGGAACAGAATCGCGGAGAGGATGAGTAGAGGTAATTTCATTTTAACTCCCTTCTTCTCTAATTTTTTGAACCGACCAGACGTTTAAGGTTGCTCTGAGGACACCTATTTTAACTATCTATTTTGGCATTTTTTCTTAGGAAATACTACTCATTTTAATATTTCATGTTTTCGAGGGTATAAAGGAAATTTTGGATGAACCGTACCCCCTCGCTAGATGACAGGAGGCAGGTATGCGGGGGATGAATATTCTCGGCCGGTAGGCGATGAAGATCCCTTAAGAGGCGATCCTTCCAGGAACGTCCTTCATTCTAGTCCCCAGAATTTATTCTTAAGACGGAACCAGAAGCTATGATCGATGGCTACTCTAAATTCTTTTTTCGATATCTTGGATAAGGTCATTGAAAATCCATCGGTGCAACGGCAGGAATAGGTACCAATAGATCCTTCCCCAAAGGGTACGGGGATAAAAATGGGCGATTATAGACAACCTTCTTCTGCCGCTTTCTTCCTGGATATTAAATTCTAACCATGCTCTTCCGGGTAGTTTCATCTCAGCCCGCAATAGAAGGCGCTTGTTCAGCTGCAGATCTTCGGTGCGCCAAAAATCTATTACATCATTGATTCTCAAAGTGGTTTGACTTCTTCTGCCGCGGGAGGTTCCTACGCCAAGTAAAATTTTATCCGCCGCTCCCCGTAATCGCCACATCCAGTTGTTGGAAAACCAACCCCCCTTGCCCCCAACCTGGCAAATGGATCGAAAAAGTGCAGATGCCTTCTTTTCGGTAATCAGTGAGTAGGAGGCAGTGTATTTAGGAACTTCCTTACATTCATGAAGTTTTAGAGCCAAGTCGTGAGCGGGTGGATAGGCGTCAGACCACCGAGTATGTATATTATCCTGTTCTTCGCGGTTCATCGCCCGTATAATTGCCTCTTTATAGCTCAATGGCTTAAAGGGTAGAATTTGTTTAATGGTATTATCCTGACAGATGACCTCATTTTTGAGCCCTTCCATCAAACATTGGGTCAGCGGAGCCGGGACGGGGGTAAGGAGACTTCCCGTGTAAGAATAAAATCGGATATTGGAAATAAAAAAGGGGATAAAAAATCTTCTCTTATTCAGTAGCCGAGCACGTATCTTTAACAATTCTTGATAGCTCAAAATATCACAGCCTCCGATGTCAAAAGATTTTCCAGATGTTTCAGGAATTTCTAAAACGCCCACCAGATATTTAATCACGTCGCGGATGGCGATGGGTTGGCATTTCGTCATGGCCCAGTGCGGGATGAGAAGAACGGGAAGTCTTCTGACCAGATGCTGGATAATTTCATAAGAGGCACTCCCGGACCCAATGATGATCGCTGCGCGCAAGATGGTTACGGGAACTTTTCCCCGTTTCAGCTCTTCGGCCACTTGGATACGACTTTGTAAGTGAGAGGAAAGTTTGGTTCGGGTATCGCCAAGTCCTCCCAGATAAATAATTCGCCGAATCTGTTTCTCTTCCGCCGCTCTTCTAAAGTTAATAGCGGCCTGTACGTCCGTTGATGAAAATTCTTTCGGTCCCAGAAGCAACGAGTGAATTAAATAATAGGCCGTGTCAATATCTTCTAAGGCTATTTTCAGACTGGCCATTTCGAGGGCATCCGCCACGACCATCTCGGCATCTGGCCAAAGCTCTTTAAATACAGGAGAGGCTGCCCTGACCATGATTCTGACCCGATATCCACGGGCCAATAGTTCAGGGACCAATCGCCCCCCAATATAACCGGAAGCGCCGGTCACTAAAACCTTACCTAACCCGGCAGGCGGTTGGGATGGCAAATCGTGGCAAAGCAAGCTTTCATTTTCCCACGGTCGCCTAGATGATTTGTTGTTAACGGAATAATTGGACATTTGTTTCTTCGGATGGACTTTTCCCTTCTTTCTTCCTAAAGAAGCAAGAAGCCCCATCTCTCTTTTCGAGAAATGGGGCCTTTGGTACTTTCCCTCAATTTAGCTCCTCCAAGAATTGAAAAGCGGAAAGCCGGGTTAGGGTCAATGAAGCCTGCGGTTACCCGCGACCCGCTATTTTCGACTATTCCAGTAGTGAATCTACCAGAAACTCTCTGCGAAATCAAGGAAATTATTTCCAGGGATGCCTCAAGGCATCCCTTCGGGGGAAAAACCCTGAATGGGGAGCAAGATAGAAAACAATATTGAGCCTTCGGCCAATTGGGGAAATCTGGATGCTCATTGCCGAAGGGGGAAGGCTTGTGGGTCAGGTAGTCAACCGGCGGTAGATTTTAGGCAACTCCCGGGGAAGCGCGGTGGTCTCTTCGATGACGAGATACCGGGAGGGGTGGCACATTTTACGCAGGTAGTCATGCCCGGCGCGGTCTATGGTAATGCAGAAGGTGTTAATATTTTTGCGGGCGGCTTCTTCCAGGGCCATCCTCGTGTCCTGCAAGGCGTATTCCCTCCCCGCTCGGTCCTCCCCGTAATCGTAATCCTGGGGGTAGCCATCGCTGATCAGGATGATGTTTTTGATCTTGGATTCACGGCCCGCCATCTTCTCCACAGCGTGGCGGATGACCGGCCCCATGCGCGTGGAGCGCTGGGGCTTGATCCCCTCGACCCGCCCCTTGACTTCCTCTTCGTACTCCTCGGGGAAATCCTTAATGGTGAAAAAGTCTACTTCTTTCCGGCCATAGCCGGAGAACCCAAAAATGGCGTATTCATCGCCGATCTCTTGCAGAGCCTCGGTCATGACAACCAGCGCCTCTTTTTCGATGTCGATGACTTTTTTCTCTTCGGCCGAGAGAGAAAGATTTGCTCTGTCCTTCCCGTTGATCCGTTCATCTGTGGAGGCGCTCATGTCCAAGAGGAAGAGGGTGGAGAAGTCCCGCTCCTTCCGATTTTTCTCGATATAGATTTTTTCCGAAGGCGAGTGGCCGGCACGGCGGTCGACGGAAGCTTCATTGGCCGCGTTGAGGTCAATCTCTTCTCCCCTTTCCAGGTGGGGAATTTTCTTGAACCGTTCGGGTTTGAGCATCTGGAATTGCCGGCGCACTTCCGCCACCAGGTCGGCATAAGTCTCCAGGGTCTTGTCAACAAAGTCAGAAGAACCGGCTTCCATACTTTTTTCCCTTAAACGACACCATTTCACTCGATAGTCGTTGATCCGGTAATCCCATTCGTCATAGTAGTAGATGCCTTCAGCCGGTGTCTTCTCCGAGTTCGGAGAGCAATGCGCCCTTCTCCGATTCCAAATCTTGTTTGGCTCGCTGAGCAGACTTTGCGGCACGCCTTACAGGTTTCTTGAAATCTTTCAAGTCGGTGAGGAAGAGGCCTTGAAAGCCGCTTTCTTCATCCTCCTCGCGCATTTGCACTTCCACGTCCAGGGCCTTTTCCAGGAGTTCTTTCAAAGCTTCGGCCGAAAGGGGAACACCGCTTTCCATCGGGTTCAGCAGACCCCGGATTTCGTGGAGGCGCATCCTCTTCTGCACGAACTCAGGACGAAGCTGGCCCCGATGCGGCAGAGGAGTCAGGCTCCGGTAAGGTTCTTCTCCTTGGGCAACTCGGGGAGCGAAGTCTATTCCCTGGATTTCGAAAAGAGATCGGGTCAGCTTTCGGGAAAGTTCGGCATCGCTTTCCGGCCTCAGATGGATGAGCCGGATGTTGGGCAGCGCACTCAACCAGCGATAGAGGAAGACTGTGCCCCGGGCGGAATCCTTCACGGTTGCCCCCTTGCCAAAGAGTGGAGTTACCACAGAAATCAGATCTTCTCGATGAAGAAGAATGGGCCAGGGAAGGCTGTGGTTCCTTTCTTCAAGAACGGTGATCCGCAGGATGGCTTCCAGGAGAGCTTCCTGCAGAGGAAGGGACTGTACCGGAGGTCGCCCTTCGAGGGCGATCTTAACGAAAAGGTCCATTTCCTTCTTCAACCCCAGATATTCTCTCCGGAGACAATGATCCACCCTCGCTCCCTCGAGGAGGTGAAAGAGGTCTCCGGCCAGGTTCCTCTTGGGAAAGAGTTGAAAGAATGCCTCCAGAGGGGCAAAGGCGTTTCCCTTCTCCGAGATGGACTTTAAGCAGGCTCGCCAAAGGTCTGGGGGAAAGAGATCATGGACCGAGGAGAGCTTGAATGCAAAAGTCCCGAATTCCACATATCCAGCCTGGTGCGCTGTGGCCAGTTTGAAAGCAGAAAAGTTTAGGGCCGGCGAAGAAAAATCCTTACAGACCTCGGGCAAGAAGATCGTCTCTCCGTCTGTACAAGGCAGGGGGCCTAAGGGATGTTGAAATCCCCCTTTCAGCTCCTCCAAGGGCCTTACACTCAGGCTTCTTCCTGTTAGGGCTTGGGCAAAGAATTTGAGGGGGCGGGCGACTTCTCCCAGGGAAACGGCCGAAGAATTTTCTTGCCCCCGGTCCCGGGAGCGCTGGGACTCAAGACCATAATAGGCCAGGGCCTCGGGAAGGCACTTACGGATCAGGGAAAATCCTTCCTCAAACCAGGGATGGAGCCGCTCTTGCGGGATCTCTTTCTGAATTTGCGGCAGGCTAAGAAAATATTTGTAAGAGACGGAGTAGTCTTGCAAGGCTAGGCGCAGGCCAAGGTCAAGAAAATTTGTCCGTTCGCTTTCTGGGAGAGCTCCCAGGATGTCCCAACTTCTTTCCAAAAAATCTATGAGTGTTTCCCGAGATTGACAGGCGAATATCGCCGCCCAGCGGAGGAAGGAAGTGCGGACGGAAGGATGGATCAAAGAGAGAGCCCTGGGGGCGATACGCAGGAAGGCCATGGCCAGCTTGCTGGACCTCTCCGCAACAACCCCCCCCATTTTTAGCAGCTCGGCCCTTTCCTGGTACTCCAGCGCGGGAAGGGCTCTCAGGGCGCTGATCAGTAAATCTCTGATTTTTTCAATCTCCCAGCGAACCCCCTTTCTTAGGTTCCGGGCGAATTCATTCCAGGAATTGACTTCAATTTCGTTCATTTTTATTTCTTGCCACAGAGGGCACAGAGTTCAAAGAGAATAAATTCTAATTTTCACTAATGAAATCCTAAACAAATTCAAATGCTTAAAATTCAGGAAAAGGGGGTTTCGGATTTTGAGATTGGAATTTTGTATTTATTGGGATTTTCGTGATTCGAATTTAAAAAATTTTCTCTCTGTGTTCTCTGTGCCCTCTGTGGCTTATAAATTTTTACGGAAATATCGAGCTAATGACTTCCCGGATCCCCCGCACGACTTCGAAATCATCGGTCACGGCCTGGGCCACAGCCACTTCGCAAGCCCGCCGCGGTTCAATTCCCTGGACCATGAGCCGGCCGGCATAGATCAGAAGCCGGGTCGATACACCCTCTTCCAACCCCTGGTCCTGCAAGTTGCGCACTTTCTCAGCCAGTTTGGCCAATTCCCCGGCGACCTCAAAGCCCACCCCACTTTCGTGGGCAATGATCTCGGCCTCTAATTCCCTGGGCGGATAATGGAACTCCATGGCTACGAAACGCTGTCGGGTGCTGTGCTTCAGGTTCTTCAGAACGCTTTGATACCCCGGGTTGTAAGAAATGACCAAAAAAAAATTCTCATGGGCCTCGAGGATCTTCCCCTTTTTCTCTACGGGGAGGATCCGCCGGTGATCCGCCAGGGGATGAATAAGGACGGTGGTGTCTTTGCGGGCCTCGACGATCTCATCCAAGTAGCAAATGGCCCCATTTTTCACAGCCCGGGTTAAGGGCCCGTCAACCCAGATCGTCTCTTCTCCTTTCAGTAGATATCTCCCTACGAGATCGGAGCCCGTTAAGTCCTCGTGGCAGGCCACGGTGATCAAAGGAAGAGATGTGCCCATCTCCCTCCCCAGGCGGTAGGTCATGGTTTCGATAAAGCGGGTCTTACCACATCCGGTTGGCCCTTTGAGAAGGACCGGCAGCCTGGCTTTATAAGCGGAAAAGAAGATCCGTTCTTCATCTCCGACGGGCAAATAATAGGGCTCTTCAGAGATAAAATATTCCTCGAAAGGCTTTTCGCTTCCTTTTTCCATGGATTTAGATTACCTCATCCTCGAAGATATTGGCAAGGGGAATAGCTTCTCTCGCCCCGCTTCGTTTAAAAATTGAAGGTACCTTCTTTCTTGATTTATCTTTGATCTTTTGATATGCAGAAGAAAAGATAAAAAAAGGAGAATCGCGTGGCCTTGAAAAGGTTTGTCATCCAGGTAGGAATGGGGGTTGATCAACACGGGCAAGACAACACCCGCGCTGCTGAAAAAGCGGTGCAGGATGCCATCCAGCGAAGTTGCCTTTGCGGCCTAAAAGAAGTCGCCAAGCTCAAGGATCCTGCAGAAATGATTGTGGAGGTGTTGATTGGCTGTCCGAAGCCGGAATCCGTAGACAGAGAGCGGGTACTGAGAGTCCTGCCCTTTGGTCAAAAAAGAATCGAAGTTAAACAAGGCGGACTTCTGGGGAAGACCCTTTTCCAGCCTGAGCTCGGCGATAAGACCGACGAGATGGTTGTGGCCAACGCCATCGTGACCGTGTACGTGCCCTAAGAAAGAAGGGTTTATGGGTTCGAGGGTTTAAGGATTCTAGGGGAAAAGAAATTGCGGAATGCAGATTGCGGATTTTTCAATTTGCATTTTGCACCTTGCCTTCTGCAATTTGCTTTCCAAATAGGAGTCGCTATCCTTGCCTAAGAAGGTAACCGTGTTATTTCAGCCCTCGGGACGAAGGGGTTTGGTGGAGGCTGGGAAGAACATCCTCCAGGCCGCGCAGGACCTAGGCGTGGCCCTTGAATCCGTATGCGGCGGAAAACAGACCTGCGGCAAGTGCCGGGTGCGTGTGGAAGAAGGTTCCTTCGAGCGAGACACTTTAAGATCGAGGAGAAGGAATCTTTCTCCATTTTCAGCGCAAGAAGGCAAATTCATCGGGCCAAACGAACGGGAGGCAGGATACCGCCTGGCCTGCGCTGCTGAGCTGCAAGGCGATGCCCTGGTCTATCTGCCCGAAGAGACTCGAAGAAAGCAGCAAATTATCCGCAAGGATGCCCGCGAGATTTCGCTCGATCTGAACCCCGGGGTGAAAAGCTACTACCTAGAGCTGTCCCCCCCAAGCTTGCAAGAACCGCTGGGAGATTTTGAGCGGCTGCAGCATGCCCTGCAAAATACATTTTCACTGAATAATCTCTCTATGGATTACCCGGCCCTGCAAAGCCTGCCCCAAAGGTTGAGGGACGGAGACTGGAATGCTACGGCTTTTGTTGGGATGGGCCGGGAAGTTCTGGACGTCCGACCCGGAAGGGTTGAGAAATTCTACGGCTTGGCTGTGGACATCGGCACTACCACTTTAGCCGTCTACCTCTGTAATCTGAATAATGGGCAGGTCGTGGTCGCCGACTCGATGATGAACCCTCAAGTGATCTATGGGGAAGATGTAATGTCCCGCATCACCTATGCCATGATGAACCCAAGCGCCGGGTTAAAACGCCTGAAAGAAGCGATCACCGAGGGTTTGAATGGACTCATCGGTTCCGTCGCTAAATCTGCCACAATCATCCCGGAGGATATCTTGGAGCTGGTCGTCGTGGGAAACACAGCCATGCATCATATTTTTCTGGGAATTGAACCGGGACATTTAGGCCGATCTCCTTTTCCGCCGGCAGTCCATCACTCCTTGGACATCAAAGCTCGGGACCTCGGCCTTAAAGTGCATCCTGCGGCCAATGTTCATATCCTTCCCATTGAGGCAGGATTCGTGGGTGCAGACAACGTGGGGGTCTTGATCTCCCAAGTTCCATACGAGAGAGAAGAGATGAGTCTGATCATCGACATCGGAACAAACGGGGAGTTGGTTCTGGGGAACAAGAGACGACTCATTTCCTCCTCCTGCGCCACTGGCCCAGCCCTGGAAGGGGCCCAGCTCCGGTTCGGAATGCGGGCGGCGGCTGGAGCCATCGAGAGAGTCCGCATCGACCCCAAGACGCTTGAGGTTAAATATAAGGTCATCGGCCTGGAAAAATGGAGCCACGAATGTTTCCCCGGTGAGATTCAGGCGAGGGGCATCTGCGGCTCCGGGATTATCGAAGCCGTGGCTGAGATGTTCAAGGCCGGGGCGTTGGACCGTAGCGGGCGTTTCAACGACAGTATTGCCCGCCCCCGCCTCCGGAAAGGCGAAAAAGGCTACGAGTTCGTCATCGCCAGAGCCGAGGAGACCGCTATAGGCCAGGATATCACCATATCTATTTCAGATATGCGAGCCGTGCAACTTGCCAAGGGTGCTCTGTATGCCGGAGCCAAGGTCATGATGAGCGTTTTGGGAGTGGAGCGGCTGGATAAGATTATTCTCGCCGGTGCTTTCGGGAGCTCTGTGGACCGCGAAAGGGCCATGATTCTGGGAATGTTTCCAGATTGTGATTTGGAAAATGTGTCTTCCGTTGGCAATGCAGCCGGAGACGGGGCCCGCATGGCCCTGCTCAACCATGAGAAGCGGGCCGAGGCTGACCGCGTGGCCCGAGAAGTGGAGTACATCGAGCTTACAACCTACCCCAAGTTTACCGAAGAGTTCGTCGCAGCTATGTATATCCCGCACAGAATGGATGCTTTCCCTCACTTAGAGAGTTTTTTAAAGTTAGGGGCTTAATTTTATTCGTTCTCTCACCCTCTGGATTTGATCTCGTGCCCCAGATTTTGGAGAGCTGGATAAAATTTTCCCTTCTTTCGAATCTCGTAACCCAGAAAAACCTTGCCGCCTGAGCCACGAGATAAGCTTTTCGCCGGATGAATATTTAAATGAATGAATGAGTCAGGGATACTAGCTTGATCTCCTTTTTTGATCCATCTGATTTTTTCGGAAGACTCTCGAAACGCCATTATTATTTTCTATTATTTTCGAAGAAAAAGGCTCTTTTTTCTAACGAGATGCTTAAAAGAATACCAGGGGATGACGATAGATGACGATAGAAGAGAAAAAATCTTCAGGTTGGATATAAAGAATGGGGGAAAAAGGAAAAGGATAGATCTTAATTCTTAACAAAGTGCACTAAGCATACAGAAACTATTAACTTTTTTATGTATACAATAGCAAGTAGGTTTTTTCAACTGAATATCGCCAAGAAAAGGCTACTGGGCCACCTTTTGTATACCTCATTTACATTTTGGCTTTTCATGAAGACGCTTGCAGCCCGCTTCTTTCGACTGAATATCGCCAAGAAAATGCTCCTCGGATATCTTTTTTACGCCCTCTTGACCATCCTGATCGCCCTTTTTATCCTCTCCCGGCTCGAGGAATTGAATAGGATCAACCAAAGCATTATTAAAACAGATATACCCTTGTTGGAGATCACGGATAAAATGATTGACACTTTGCTGGCCCAAGAACTCTACGGCCACCGCTCTGTGATCTTCAAGAGTCCGGGCCTTTTGCCGGTCTTCTGGACCCGGAGTGATGAATTTGACCAACTCAGGAAGCGAATGGTTGCCCTCCCCCACCGTAAGGGTCTCCCGGCCGATCGTCTGATCTCTCTCCATACTGAATATAACAACCTTTTCAGGGGCGGGTTTGAATATCTGAAAAACCCTTTCTCTCCAAGGGCCAAGAGATACGATCAAGAAATTAAGGAGAAGCAGGGCCAAATCATTCAATTGTTGGAAAAGATATCTTCGGAGGCCCGCCGGGATCAAAACGAGAGGAGCCGTATGACTTTGAGTATCGGGAATACCGCGTTCCGGGTCACAGCCGTATTATGTGTTGTGGGCATTCTCGTGGGAATCATCGTGGCGATGATCATTACCCGAAGCATTTCTGGACCGATCCATCAATTGAAGCTTTCCACAGAGGAAATATCCGAGGGGAGATTTGACTCTGACTCTCTGCCCCGGATTCACAACCGGGATGAGTTAGGAGATTTGTCCCATGCCTTTGAGGTTATGGTCAAAAGGTTAAAGCGATTAGAAGAGATGTACTTAGACGCGAGTCCCCTCACCCACCTTCCAGGGGGGATTGCCATAGAGAATATAGTCAAAAAAAGATTATTGGACAATGTCCCCCTGGCATTTTGTCTGCTCGATTTAGCCAACTTTAAGGCCTTTAATGATCGATATGGATATGCCAAGGGAAATGAAGTGATCCTGGGCACGGCCCGGATCATTACAGAAGTCATGTCGGCTCAAGGGAGAGACGGGGACTTCATTGGGCACATTGGGGGGGATGACTTCGTCATCATTACTGGCCCCGATTCATACGAAAAGATTTGCAGCACTATTTTAGATGTTTTTGACAGGACGATCCTCGATTTTTATGATCTGGAAGACAGAAACAGAGGTTCTATCCTGGGAAAAACACGTCAGGGGAAGGAGATATCTTTTCCCATTATGACCGTTTCCATCGCCGTGGTTACCAACCAGGTCCGCGATCTTAAATCGCATATACAGGTAGGTGAGATTGCCGCCGAGATGAAGACCTATGCCAAATCCTTTGGCAAGAGTATCTATGTCGTCGATCGGCGCAAGGACGGCGTTCCAGAAAAAGTATAAAAAATAATAAGGGGGGAAAATGGTCCCATTCCATCGCCTCACGAGATTGCTTTTATTTCTTATTCCTGTTTTTTTCGCAACGAGTTGTAGTCTGAAATATCCCCCCAAAACCGGAGAAGACGTTTCTCAAGAAACTGCCCGCTTAGAGAAAATGATCCAAGATTATGGGTATGAAACGGTGCATCCGAATTCACACCTGCAGTTGGCTTGGCTCTATGCAAATTATAAGAACCCTAAAAAAGATTATAAGAAAGCACTAAAAGAATTTGAGACCTATCGATCTCTGGCGCCAGACGGGGCGACGACAGATGAAATTCAGAATTGGCTTTCAATTTTGAGGGCTTTAGACCGCTCTGAAAAAGAACTCCAACAAAAGCAAGAAAGAATATCCCTGCTCACGGGGGAAAGCGCCGAGAGAAAAATGGAGCTGGACCAACAGATGAAGAAAATTAAAAAAATGCAGGCGAATATCGAGAAGTTGCAAGAGAGCAATGCCAGCCTGAAAAAGACGATCGAAAGCCTGGAAACCCTCGACCTCCGTATTGAAAAGAAGAGAAAAAGTGTTAAATAGACTTTGCGCATCTTGAAGAGAGCGATTGTCCTGTTTGGTCATCTTAGCCTTCTCCTTATTCATCAAGCGCAGTTTTCTTCCTTTTTAACTGACAAAAAGCCCGGACGGAAGAAATATTTTATCCGATGAATATGTTGTTATTTTTCGCCCCTCCCATTTTTTAAAAAATGCTGGTTTCGTTTCAAATATTTGCCTGGCCCAAGAGGAGGTTGGGGCCACGCCACCCTGATCTTGTCTTGGCCCGGCCGGAAGGAGGTAAGCGGATCATTATTGGCTGGGAATTAACCTGTAAGAGCCAAGCTTCCATTCCCCAAAGAGAGGTGGGAGGGAAAGGGGTAAGATTGATGTTTATCCAGAAATACCCGCCCGATCCCATGAAAAAATCAGCGCCTCATGATGATTCGCGAGGCTCTCTTGCGGCTGGGCCAAAATACGGATGGGAAAAGAAAAACTGGGGGTGGGCAAGTTCTTTATTTTTCTGAATTTTTTTCTTGATCCCGCAAAAAGGGGAGCGGTAGAATGGCTATGGTTGTAATATAATTTTTTGCTCGATCGGTTTGCCGTTGAGAAAGGAGAATTCTGAAAAATGGCCGTCCCCATCATCAAAGAATTCCGCAAAGGACTGGGGATTTTAACGACGATGTGAGTTCTGCGCCGAAGGGATATGGAAATGAAGCCCATTATGGATAAATTTTTAGGCTACCCCCGACCCCATGGCCGGGTCGGCACGCGAAATTACCTGGCCATTATTCCAACAGTTTTTTGCGCCAATGAAGTTGCCTGGCGCATCGGTAGAAAATTCAAAAGCGCTAGGCCACTGCTCCACCACCAGGGTTGCGGCCAACTGAAGCCGGATGTGGAGCGGGTTACCCATACTTTGATCGGCCTGGGAACCAATCCCAACGTGGGCGCAGTTTTACTCATCGGCTTGGGCTGCGAAGGCGTCTCCATCCAGGAAGTCTATAAGGGGTTGAAAAAGCGGGGCCAGAATGTGGAGAAGATCATCATCCAAAACCTCGGGGGAATGAAAAAATCTGTTCAACGAGGAATAGAGCTTGCCACAAAATTGGATGAGGGCCTATCCAAGATCAAGCGAAGACCGTTTCCCATCAGCCGGCTGATCATGGGCATCAAGTGCGGTTCATCGGATGCTTCTTCCGGGCTGGTCACCAATCCCTCTGTGGGGGCTGCCAGTGATCAACTCCTGACCAAAGGCGGCTCGGTAATCTTCGGAGAAACCACAGAGTTTCTCGGGGCGGAACAACTCCTGGCCCGGCGGGCTGTGAATGGAGAAGTGGCCGCCCAAATTTTTGAGATCGTCGAGCGAATGGAGAACCGAATTAAGGCCGTAGGGGTGGATATGCGGGGAGCACAGCCCTCTCCCGGGAATATTCGAGGTGGGATTACGACCATCGAGGAGAAATCCCTGGGAGCCATCTGCAAATCTGGCTCCATGCCCATCAATGGGGTGCTGGAATACGGCGAAACCATTCCCGGTAAAGGTCTCTTCATCCTTGATTCTCCAGGAAGAGAAGCGGAGATTATGACGGGATTGGCTGCAGCGGGGGCCAATATCATCGTTTTTTCCACCGGCGGAGGTGCACCTCAGGGCCATCCCATCGTACCGGTTATCAAAGTGGCCGGCAACCCCGGCAAATGCGAGGTAATGAAGGAGCATATCGACATCGATGCCAGTGGAGTCCTGCAGGATACTTTGACCATCGAAAAAGTTGGCGAAAGGATCTACATCGCCCTCGTGCACGTCGGCAGCGGCCGGAGGGTGAAAGCCGAAAAATCGGGCTATGACCAGACCGTGGAGATTTACACCACAGGGCCGACGATCTAAAATTTTGGATGGTCGATTGCGGATTTCGGGTTTCCTATTGAAACCTGGCCCGCACTTACGGGAATTTTGGAAGAATTCGCCCGATTGCTCAAAGATCAACCCAGGATCAAGCTCAAGCTCATGAATCCTGGCGCAGCCGTTGAGCAGGCATTCCGAAAAGAATTGAAAGTTGAAATTCCAAAATCATAGTTTATCTCCAAACACCCAGAAAAGGCCCCCTCACCCCGCCGTCTCCCCCGAGTTTAAAGGAGAGGGGATGGGGTAGGGGGAAAGATTGGTTGGGGATGATCTGAAATCATAATTAAGAGACCCTGATAAAATGGAGAAAAACAATGAATGGATACGCCGGAAGAATATTGCACATCGACCTGGGCAACCAAAAATTCAGTTTGCATAATTTCGACGAGGCATTTGCCCGCAAATATTTAGGCGGGAACGGGTTTGCAGCCAAGATCCTTTATGACGGGTTGAAGCCAGCGATAGATCCTTTCTCTCCTGACAACATCGTAGTCTTTGGGGTCGGGCCAATCACGGATACGCCTGTGCCGAGTACCAGCCGGGCCTACACCGCCACAAAATCCCCCCTCAGCGGACTCTTTTTCGACTCTACCTTTGGCGGGCGCTTTGCGATCACCCAGAAGCGCACCGGGTTCGAGGCCATCGTGATCTCGGGAAAGTCCAATTCTCCCATTTACCTGGTCATTGACGAAAACGGAGCCCAGTTCAAATCGGCCGCTTCTCTCTGGGGAAAGCTGACCCGGGAGACGGTCGAAGCCTTGCAGGCTACCGAAGGCCAAGAAGCCGATGCTGTGGCCATCGGACCGGCAGGAGAGAAACTGGTACGCTTCGCTTGCTTAGTCCACTACTGGCGGGGCCGGGAAGGTGTATCCGGCCGGGGTGGAATCGGGGCGGTTCTCGGTTCCAAAAATGTCAAGGCCGTGGTGGTAAAGGGTTCTCGTAAAACCGAGGTGGCGGAACCAAAAGACCTGCGCGAACTGATCGATTCTCGGAAGGAAGCAATGGAAAAAGGGACGGCCGGCTTGAAGAACCTGGGGACACCCGTCCTGGTAAACATGATTAACACCCTCGGGGGATTGGGAGTGCGCAACCTACAGGAAGAACACAGCCCTCGGGCTTCAGAGATCGGGGGAGAACGTATCAAAGAACTCTTCTTCGAACGCAATGACACCTGCTTTGGCTGCCCGATTGCCTGCGGTAAAATCCTGCGCCTTCCGGCATCTCAAGGTGGCTTGATCTGGAAAATGCCGGAATACGAGACGCTTTTTTCCCTAGGTTCCATGGCCGAGAATTGGGATCCTGCCTCCCTGCTCAAGCTCAACGCCCTCTGCGATCAGTGGGGGCTGGACACGATTAGTACGGGCGTGACCATCTCCTTCGCCCTGGAATGTTTTGAGAAGGGGTACCTCACCCCTCAAGATGCGGGAGGGCGCACGCTTCGTTTTGGAGATTCGGCCTTAATCCTGGAGCTTGTGGAGGAAATCGGTAAACGGCAGGGGTTTGGAAATGTGCTGGCCGAAGGTTCTTTCCGCCTCGCGGAGCGGCTGGCTAATGGGACGGCAGATCTCCTCCATTGCTTCAAGAAAGTGGAAGTGGCGGGGCACTCTGCCCGGGCTCTGAAAGGCATGTCCATCGGGTACGCCACAGCCACCCGGGGAGGAAGTCATCATGACGCCCGCCCTACCCTGCAATACGCCGGGGAGTTCGATCGCAGGAAGGCCCAGGGGCAGCCTTCTTTTGCCATGCGGACGCAGGATTTCACCGCCTTGGACGATTCTCTCACCCAGTGTCGCTTTGCTAGTGAACGAGGCTACGGCGGCTTGATCAACGAGAACTACGTAAAGATGATCAATGCCGTGACTGGGTGGGTTCTGAATCTGGAAGAGGTGGAAAGGTTGGGAGAACGCATTTATAATTTGGAACGAGCATTTAACTGTCGTGAGGGGGTGAGCCGAGAAGACGATCAGCTACCTCTCCGGACCACCCAGCAGCCCATTCCATCTGGCCCTTCCCAGGGAATGTATTGCCCGTCGCAGGAGTTCAATGCGATGCTCGATGAATATTATCATCTGCGCGGCTGGGACGGAAACGGAATCCCCACCACGGAGAAGCTGAAAGCTCTGGGTTTGGAGGAGGTTCTGAAGGACCTCTTCAGGAAATAACCTGGGCCTAAGCCAGTGGTTAAGCCAAGAGTATTTGCTGATTTTAGAAAATAGTTATCTGTGGATATCGGTGGAAATCTGTGTCCTAATAAAAAATATGAAGGGGAAATACGATGGCTAAAAAATATGTCTATTTCTTTGGCGCAGGAAAAGCCGAGGGAAACAGCAAGATGCGTAATCTTCTCGGAGGGAAGGGCTGCGACTTGGCGGAGATGACGAATCTGAAGATCCCTGTTCCAGCGGGCTTCACCATCACCACCGAGGTTTGCACAGCCTACTACGCCAATAAAAAGAAATACCCGCTGGGTTTGAAAGAACAGGTGCAAAAAGGTTTAGCCCGGGTGGAAAACGCCATGGGGGCGAAGTTCGGAGACCCAAAGAATCCTCTTCTCCTCTCCGTCCGCTCCGGCGCGCGTGTTTCCATGCCCGGGATGATGGACACCATCCTTAACCTCGGGCTGAACGACCGGACCCTCAAGGGCCTGATAGAAAAATCTGGGGACGAACGCTTTGCCTATGACTCCTACCGCCGTTTCATCCAGATGTACAGTGACGTGGTGCTGGGCGTGGAAAGAAAGAAAATGGAAGAGCGGATCAGCGAGAGGAAACACCAGAAAGGGGTTAAACTGGACATCGAGCTCACGGCCGAGGATTGGAAAGACCTGGTCAGGGAGTTCAAGGAGATCGTGAGGCAGGAAACCGAAAAACCCTTCTCCGAGGACCCTGAAAAACAGCTTTGGGGCGCAATCGGAGCAGTCTTCGAATCCTGGGATAACCCCAGGGCGATCACCTACCGGAAGTTGAACAAAATCCCCGGCCATTGGGGGACTGCGGTCAACGTTCAAGCCATGGTTTTTGGCAATATGGGCGGAGAAAGCGCTACGGGCGTTGCCTTCACCCGCGACCCGGCGACTGGAGAAAAGGTTTTCTTCGGAGAATTTTTACCCAATGCCCAGGGAGAAGATGTGGTCGCTGGCATCCGTACCCCTCAGCCCATCAATCTAGCTCGCAAGGTTGACCCCTCGCTCGACGCCATGGAAGAGACCCTGCCAAAAGTTTACAACGAACTGGAGAAGATCTACCGGCGGCTGGAGAAGCACTTCCAAGATATGCAGGACATCGAGTTCACGGTGCAGCAGGGAAAACTATGGATGCTCCAGACTCGCACCGGAAAGCGCACGGCCTTCGCCGCCTTGCGCATCGCCGTAGAAATGGTCGAGGAAAAATTGATCGATAAGAAGGCCGCCCTCTTGCGCATGGACCCCGATTCCCTAAACCAGCTTTTGGCGCCCATTTTCAATCCGCAGGCTAAGGGGGAAGCGATTAGGGCCGGAAGACTCCTGGCCAAAGGTCTCAATGCCGGCCCGGGCGCAGCTTGCGGCAAAGCAGTGTTCACCCCGGAAAGGGCCATGGAACTGGCCAAGCAGGGACAAAAAAGCGTCCTCATCCGCACCGAGACTTCACCGGAAGATATCCACGGGATGAATGCCGCCGAGGGGATCTTGACTTCCCGGGGAGGGATGACTTCTCACGCTGCCCTGGTGGCCCGCGGCATGGGAAAGCCCTGCGTGGTCGGCTGTACCGCCCTGAACATCAATTATGCAACTGCTTCTATGGGTGTAAACGGCCGCACCCTCCGCGAGGGCGACTATATCTCCATCGATGGGACCACCGGCGAGGTTATCGAGGGCGAGCTTCCCACCAGCTCATCGGAGATCATCCAGGTCCTGATCGAGAAAAAAATCCAACCCAAAGATTCTGTGATCTACCAGAATTTCGCCAAGCTGATCTCCTGGGCTGATAAGGTGGCCCGGCTCGGCGTGCGCACCAACGCCGACACTCCCCGCGACGCCACCGCCGCTCGCCTGTTCGGGGCTACGGGCATCGGACTCTGCCGCACAGAGCATATGTTCTTCGAGGCCGAACGCATCCAGGCAGTGCGCGAGATGATCTTATCCGATACTGTCGAGGAGCGCCGCCGTGCTCTGGCCAAGATCATGCCCATGCAGAAAGAGGATTTCATTGGCATCTTCCGGGCCATGGATGGCTACCCCGTGATCATCCGCACCCTCGATCCCCCGCTCCATGAGTTCCTGCCGCACACGGACAGAGAGATCGAGGAGCTGGCCCAACAGATGGGCGTGCCCTTCAAGAAGCTGAAAGAACGATCCGAGAGTTTGAAGGAGGCCAACCCCATGCTAGGCCATCGGGGGTGCCGTCTGGGCATCAGCCATCCCGAGATCACGGAAATGCAGGCCAGGGCTATTTTCGAGGCTGCCAGCGAGGTGGCGAAAGAAGGGGTGAAGGTTATCCCCGAGGTCATGATCCCCCTGGTGGGCCACGTCAACGAGCTGCGGGCCCAGAGAGAGATCGTCGAGCGCGTGGCCAAAGAGGTCATGGTCCAGACTGGCACAAAAATCAAATACCTGGTGGGGACCATGATCGAACTCCCTCGGGCCGCCATCACCGCTGACCAGATCGCCGAAGCTGGCCCAATTTTTCTCGTATGGGACGAATGACCTCACCCAGACGGTCTTCGGCCTCTCCCGGGACGACGCCGGGAAATTCCTTCCTTTCTATCGCGAGACCGGGATTTTGCCATACGACCCCTTCGTATCCATTGACCGCCCGGGGGTGGGGGAAGTCATCCGCATCGGCGTGGAAAAAGGCCGCAAGACCAACCCCACGCTGGAAGTAGGCATCTGCGGAGAGCACGGCGGCGATCCCAGTTCCGTGGAGTTCTGCCACATGGTAGGTATGGATTATGTTTCCTGTTCACCCTACCGTGTGCCCATCGCCCGCTTGGCTGCAGCCCAGGCAGCCCTGACATACCCCAGAAAAGGAAAGAAATCTTACCGGGAAAAATAGGGGAAGGGGTTAGGCGGCATTGCCCCTGCTATCCTAGAAATGCTCACGGCTGCCGGTCAGGGGTTCAAGCATTACAAGCCGGGGACTCTGTCGGGGAGTCATCCTCACCCTGGCTAGAGCCACGTAAATCACCATCCAGATTACTCATGATGCAAGGGGAATTCTCAGCAAAGAAGCCAACGCCGAAGGATCTATTGGACTTTTAGGGGTTAAGAGAGGTAAAATATAATATGCCCAGGATAAAGAAAGATTGGTTTCGCACCTTCCTATTCAAAATCATTGCCGTCTTTTTGTTATCCTTTTTCTTTCCCCCCGAAACCCCTGCCATGACCCTCCAGCAGGAGCGCGAGCTGGGAGAGAAGGTCCTCCAGGAAGTCAAAAAGCACTGGTCGGTGGTGCAGGATCCCTCTGTGAATGAGTACATCAGCGGCATCGGCAAGAGGGTTCTGCAGGGAATCGAAGCCCAGCCTTTTGATTATCGATTTTACGTCCTCAATACCCCGGATGTGAATGCTTTTGCGGTCCCGGGGGGCTATGTTTTCATAAACAGTGGGTTAATCCTCCTGGTGGAAAAGGAAGACGAACTGGCCGGCGTAATCTCCCATGAAATGGGACACGTCGTCGCCCGGCATATCGCCAAGCAGTCAGAAAAAGGTCAAAAACTTAGCTTAGCTACCTTGGGAGCGATCCTAGCCGCGATTTTCGTGGGCGGGCAGGCGGCAGGGGCAATCACCACCGCTACCCTTGCGGCTAATCAGACGGCCATGCTGAAATACAGCCGGGACGATGAAGGGGAAGCCGATTACCTGGGTCTAAAATTTATGACGCGAGCTGGGTATGACCCCCACAGCATGCTCACGATGCTAAAGAAATTCCGCAGAATAACGGGGCCGGCCTCCAGCGACCCGCCGGCTTATCTTCTCACCCACCCGGCCATCGAGGAGCGCATAGCCGCGCTGGAAATCGAAATGACCCGTTACCCCCAAGAGAAGGTGGTTCGCAAGCCCGCTGGTAATTTGTCAAGGATCCAGACCAAACTGGTTGTGGAGGAAAAGGATATTGCCCGGTCGGTTACATATTTCGAGAATTATTTAAAGCGGAAGCCAGACGACCCGGAGGCTTTTTTCGGCCTGGGTTTAGCTCAAAAGCGCATGGGTGCTTTAGACTGGGCAATCGAAAATTTTTCGAAGGCGGCATCTCTCGCCCCTGAGGATGCGGAGATATATCGTGAACTGGGGACCGCTTACCTTTTGAAGGCTAACCTTCCCGAGGCCCAAAAAAATTTAGAACGCGCGCGGGCTCTCTCCCTCTCTGACGCCCTTACTCATTTTTACCTTGGCCGAGTTTATGCAGAGCAAAAATTAGCGGATGAAGCGCTCCAGTCCTTTCTCCGGGCCAAAGAGCTCAACCGCAACCTCCCGGAAATTGACTACCACCTAGGAATGGCCTACGGAGCAAAGGGCATGCTCGGCCAGGCTTACCAGAGTTTAGGTTATTACTACAAATCCATGGGCGATCCCAAAACCGCCCTGATCCACTTTAACAAAGCCCTGCCTTATTTCAATGAGCATGCCCCCGAACCCTGGCTAATCCAGAAGGAAATCGAAGACCTTTCACCGAAGAAGAAAGAAACTCGATGATCTCTGAGGGTTTCTTGCTCGGTCCGCCGGCATATCCATTGCAGAAATGATTCCGCGGTTCATCTCTTCAGATCCGAAGAAGACCCTGCAAATTATTTTATTTGATAAAATCCCCTACCTCATATAACCTCTCTAGCGGACACGAATCGCCGGATTTCCTTCTGGGACCCTCCCCCCTCGCAGGTAAGAATTGGCCGTAAGAAGCCTGAGGTAGAAATTGACTCCGCTGAGCACCTTACTAAAAAGAGAAGATATCAAGTCTTACATCTCTCGCAGTTGGTCCATGAGCTGGCCGATGACGCTGATTATGTTTTTTGAGTTCTTAATTGGCATCACCGATGTGTATATTGCCGGCAAGGTGGGCCAAGAGATCCAAGCCACCTATGGTTTTGTCCTCCAGCTCTATTTTATTTTCATTGTAATCGCCAACGCTCTGACGGTGGGTGCGGTCTCCGTAGTTTCCAGATTATATACATCGGGCAACAGAAGAGAATTAACCCAAGCCATCTTTTCCTCGGTCGTGGCAGCAGCCGTGGCAGGAATACTCCTGGCCTTCGCCAGTTTTATATCTGCTCCTGTAATAATCCATATTCTAAGCATCCCTGAAGAACTTAAACATTTTGGCGAACCTTTCATTAAAATTTATGCCGTCGGTTTACCTTTTCATTATGAGCTCATAAACTGCAACGGAATTTTACGATCCTGTAACAGGATTAAAACCTCTTTAAAAACCATGGTCTTGGTATGCCTGCTCAATATCACTCTCAATTTCGTGCTGGTCTTTCATACCCCCCTCGGTTTCCAAGGCATTGCTCTGGCGACGGCTGCAAGCGTCTTTATCGGAAGCATTGCGAACCTGATCCACGTCAACAGGGTGATGGTTCGGGGGAGGGAATTTTCTGTGAATCTGGTAAAAAAGATGGTCCTTATTGGTTGGCCGATGGGGTTACTGCAAATTTTATGGCAACTCGCTTCCATGGTTCTTTTTTTAATTTTAAGTGCCTTACCTGAATCCCGGGTAGAAATTCTAGCGGCGCTTACGATGGGGCTGAGAATTGAGTCAGCCATTTACCTTCCGGCTTTTGCCTTTAATATGGCCAATGCAGTCATTGTGGGAAATTTATTGGGGGAACAGAAGAAAGAAGAGGCTTTTCGGAGTGGAATGGTAACGGCGACGATTGGCTTAGGGATCGTTACGCTGATGGTTATCCTCGTGATTGCCAACGCCCGGTGGATCGTATCTTTCTTATCGCATCATCCGATCGTCATCAAGGAAAGTATAAAATACATCTATATCAGTATGATCAGTGAGCCATTTATGGCCTGGGGGATTATTCTCGGGGGAGGCTTAAATGGGGCTGGGGATACCAAAAGTGTTATGCTGCGGGTGTCTCTCAGCCTATGGCTGGTACGAATTCCTCTAAGTTATATCTTCGTCATTTTATTGGGGTGGGGAGCGGCTTCTGTTTGGTGGTGCATGAATCTTTCCCAATTCCTCCAGGCTTTCTTAATTTCCAAAAGATACTTAAGCAAGCAATGGTTGTAGGATTTTTACACTGATTTGGGGTATGTTTTTTAAAGACTATCTCCGATTCGCTTAGCGTGCTGAAGAATGCTGAGCGATCAGATGATGCTTACAAATCTCCCGGGAAAGGGATCATACCCGCCAAAGCATCGGTTCTTTTCGCAAGATTCTCCAATGGAATCAATTTCTTTGCAATTTTATGCGGTATAGACCTGTTTCCCATGGAAATAATTGGTTTAACTTCATTAAAGTTTCTCAAAAAAATGCCGAAATGATAGTGGAGCAAATACGTTTCATCGTGTTTGCCTGTTTTACCGGTTTTAAAGGAAAGGAGCCCCTCTTCCATGGGGCTAATTCAGATAAAAGAATTTTGTCAAAACCTTCTTTTATGATTCATTCGATAAGGTAGGGATATGCCGAACATTGTTACCGCAAAAGAGGTGAGTCAATACCTAAAATTGACGGAATCGACCATCTACAAATTGGCTTCCACGGGCGAGATCCCAGGCTTTAGGATCGGGAAGTCCTGGCGATTCGATATGGATGAAGTTCTAAGGCGGATAAATGGTATTAAGAATACAGTAAAAATAACCCATGAGGCGAATGGAAGAATTAGGAAAAAAGAGAATGGTAAAATCTAATGATCCTATGACTCCTGCCCCTAGTAACATTTCAGGCAGGGAGGGCCAAGACCGAACCTTTATCCACCCGGAACGAACAATCTTTTCGAGTCATCCGCGGCCAAAAAGGTACGGGAAATCATCTAGACGAAGAAAGTCCCGGCGATCTCAGACACTCCAATTGTCGCATATCCATCCAGAGCTTTAAACACTTCTCCCCTCTGAAAAACAATTTAAGTGCTAACGGGTGCGCCAAGCATTCGCCAGCCCTATGATCTGAACAGGACCCAAAGAGAGAATACCTTCTGGCAGGAGACTCCTGCCGGGAACATATCCCCATTGCGAAGCTTGGGGAGATCGTTTTTTACTCCCATGCGAATTCTTTACCCCTCTATTTTCCCTCCATGATGGCTGGGCAAAAAGTCCGTAAATTCGCTTTTCTGTCATTCCCGTGAAAACGGGAATCCAGTCTTTTCGATGACTTCCGTGTCCCGCCTTCGGCGGGATGGATTCCCGCCCTGCACCACGCCATGTACAGGGTTTGCCTACGGGGGAATGACGACTTTTTGCGAGATTATCATTACTTAGAAAATACCCCCAAACCCCGCCCTTTCCTCCAGTGGGGGGCAGGGGATGATTGGTCAACTTTTTACTCAAAGTTTGTGGAAAGACCTGAGAAAACAGCAATAGCCCGTTGATAGGCAAAACCTGTTTGACAATGTTTGGCGGAATTGGTAATATTCCGCGTGCGGAATTATAGGGCCCAGGGGAGAACGGGGAATGCGTATCAAGATCATCTGCCCCAGTTCGTACGATCCGAGCAATAAGCTAATCAAGCTCCGGCGCGCTTCATCACCTCCTCTCTCCATCCTATATTTAGCGGGACTAACACCCCGCGAACACGACGTGAGCCTGGTAGACGAGGTAGTGCAGTCTCTTGATTTCGAAGAGCCAGTAGACCTGGTAGCGCTCACTTCCGCAACCGTTGCCGTTCGGCGCGCCTACCAAATTGCGGATGAGTTTCAGCGGCGAAACGTGAAAGTTGTTATGGGCGGCATCCACGTTACGGCGAATCCCGATGAGGCGCTGGCGCATGTCGACGCCGTCGTGCTGGGTGAAGGCGACGAAATATGGCCCAAAGTCCTGGAGGATGCCCAGCAAGGAGCCCTGCGTAGGATCTACCAGGGCACGCGTAGGGAGTCTCTGGAAAATTTGCCGTTTCCGCGCTTCGATCTCGTCGAAAAATCCAGGTATGTTCGCCTCCCCTTCCGCAAAACCCCCATTTTCCCTGTTCAGACCGCCAGGGGATGTCCCCATCTCTGTGATTTCTGCACGGTGTCGGTTTTCTGGGGCCGGAAAATGCGTTTCAGGCCCGTGGAGAACATCGTGGCCGAAATCCGGTACAGTCAGGCCGATACGATCTTTTTCACGGATGACAACTTCCTCGCTCATCCTCGAAGGACAAGGGAATTGGCTGAGGCGCTTACACCCTTAAACATTCGGTATATCTGCCAGTTTGATACCCTTGCCCATCGGGAACCCGAAGTCATCCGGGCTATCGCCCGGAGCGGCTGCTTCCTGGCTTTTGTGGGTTTTGAGAGCCTCCAAACCAAGGACCTGGCCGACGTCAACAAATCGTTCACCGACCCATCCCAGTACCCAGACTTCATCCGCCTTCTCCATAAGAACGGAATCAACGTGTACGCGAGCTTTATGATTGGATTCGCCCATGACGATTTCGATACCGCCCGCGCCAGGGCGGACTTCCTAATCGATCACAAGGTTAGCCTCGCCTCCTTTTGGCGAATCACTCCGTATAGGGGAACACGTCTTTATGACCGCCTTGCCCAGGATGGATTTCTTGTTGACAAGAACTGGTGGCTCAGGACGGGCGAAATTCATGGCCTGGTGAGGTACCCGGAGAAGCCCTATACCGCCGAAGAACTCGCTTCATCGGCCATGCGGCGCTTTTTCTCTCTACCTTCCATTCTAAAGAGGTTCTTTCCACTTCCGGTATTCAAGATTCCCCTTTTAGGCCGGAACTTGTACATCCATAAACAATTGAAGCGTTTCAAGGGGCACACGATCGTGTAGTTACTTGGGACGCGTCGGAAGGTCGCGGGGTCGGACCAAGATAACTAAAGGCGATTCGCGGGGTTCGATTTCCTGTGTCACGACTACTCGGGTTACTGGCGTCTGGTGGGACTCAAGAATCTATATTGAGGTCATACCCTTATTTGGA
>CAVXFA010000083.1:0-31895 GCA_963760605.1 uncultured delta proteobacterium
GTGATCCTGGATTGGGTGCCTGCTCACTTCCCCAAAGACGATTACAGTCTGCGTTGGTTCGACGGCACCGCCCTCTACGAGCATCAGGACCCTCGAAAAGGAGAACACCGCGATTGGGACACCCTGATTTTCAACTATGGGCGAAATGAAGTACGCAACTTTCTCCTGGCGAACGCCCTGTTCTGGCTGGACAAGTACCACATTGACGGGCTCCGGGTGGATGCCGTGGCTTCCATACTCTATTTAGACTATAGCCGCCCGGAAGGAGAGTGGATTCCCAATAGGTACGGAGGGCGGGAGAACTTGGAGGCCATCGATTTTATCCGCAGGCTGAACGAGTTTGTTTACGGCCTCTACCCTGGTTGCTTCACCATCGCCGAGGAATCTACCGACTGGGGGGGAGTGACGTTGCCCACATATCTCGGAGGGCTGGGCTTCGGGTTCAAATGGAATATGGGCTGGATGCACGATACCCTATTATTTTTCGGCAAGGACTCCATCCACCGGAGTTTCCATCACAACACCCTCACTTTTTCCATGCTCTACGAGTACACCGAAAACTTCATTCTTCCCCTCTCCCACGACGAGGTAGTCCACGGGAAAGGCTCTCTCTTGTCCAAGATGCCCGGAGACCGGTGGCAGAAGTTTGCCAATCTCCGTCTGCTGCTGGCTTACATGTATACGCATCCGGGCAAAAAACTTCTTTTCATGGGGACCGAGTTGGCGCCAGATGACGAATGGAACCATGACCGGGGTTTGGATTGGAACTTACAGACCGACCCGGTCCGCCAAGGCTTCCAGAGATTTTTCCTGGACCTAAGTTACCTCTACCGCGAAAACCCGGCCCTCTGGGAATGGGATCATCTTCCCCAGGGATTTTCTTGGATTGACTGCCAGGATTACCAGAGCAGCGTTGTTTCCTACGTCCGCCAAGGAAAAGGCCAGCATTTGGTTTGCCTCCTGAACCTCACCCCTGTTCCCCGATACAATTATCGCATTGGGGTTCCCGGGAGGAAGATCTATCGGGAAGTGATGAACAGCGATTCCGAGTTTTACGGGGGGAGCAATGTCGGGAACCAAGGCGTCATTAAGGTCGAGCCCATCCCCTTTCATGCCTATCCCCAATCCGTCTCCCTCACGCTTCCTCCGCTCGCCTGCCTGATCTTAGAGCCCCAGGATTGAGACGATTCAAAAAAATTCTTCACCGCGGAGCACGCTGAGGACGCAGAGAAAATCCAATTGGATTCTTGGTAAATGACAGACCGGCCTTTGGGGTGGCTTGAATGAACCGTTATTTTTTAATAATGTATCCCATCTCAGCGATCTCCGCGCTCTCTGCGGTAAACGGCCATAAGAAATTATTCCCGTTGACATCATCCATACGAGATATATATTTTTTATAAGGCTCTCTGTGGACGACGGCCCAGGCTCGCTAGGAGAAAGAAGTGAACTCAGAAAGTGTAATCGTTCTCTGTGCGCAATGTGGAACAAAAAATCGCCTTCCCAAGGATCGATGGGGAGATCGGCCGATCTGCGGCAAATGCCGGGCTCCCCTCCCCTTTTCCACCCCTTTTCCAGATCATGCGGTTGAAGTCTTTGACTGGACTTTCCAGAAGGAGGTTCTGGATTTTCCCGGCCCAGTCTTACTGGAGTTTTTTGCCCCCTGGTGCGGGCACTGTCAAAAGCTTTCGCCCGTGTTGGACGAATTGACGTCCGAATATGCCGGGCGGGTGAAAATCGCCAAACTGAATGTGGATCAGAACACTCGCACCACCTCTGAATATGGTATCCGCGGTACTCCCTCCCTCTACTTCTTCAAAAGAGGGAAACTGGTGGACCGTGTATCGGGGGCCCTGCCCAAAGGGGAAATCGAGCGGCGCTTGATGTCCATCTTGTAGAGGGGAAGAGCTTCCGGTCCGGGTCTTCCCATTTTTCCCAGAGCCCCAGAGAGAGGGAATCAGGCGAGTAAACCGGCGTGAAATTATCCCCTCCTTATGGCTCAGGCCGTCCCGGCGAAGCAGGAATAACGCGTCTGGCCGGGCCGACGAGAGGCGAGGAGGCTCGCAATGCCTTTGCGCCGTGAATTGCCAACCGTCGGGAATAAATTGGGTTGTCCCAAAATGGAGCAATGCGAAGGAGGGCAAGAATGGAAAGAACCTTGACGTTGTGCCCCATTTCCCTTATCCTAAATCCTAGGTGAGGGAACGGGATCCAGAGGTTTGTCCGGTTTGCCCAGCGCTACTGCAAGCGCCATTTTCCCTTCGAATTGCTCTTACGCGAGGAAACCTATGATGAGCAGACGAAGAAGTGGCATTCTTCTCCACCTGACTTCTTTGCCTTCCCCTTTTGGCATTGGGGACATGGGATCCTGGGCTTACCGATTCGTGGATTTTCTTGCTGAGAGTAAGCAGAGTCTCTGGCAAATCCTCCCTTTGAACCCCACCGATCCTATCCATAACGACTCCCCGTATAGCAGCCATTCCGCCTTTGCGTGTAATCCGTTGCTCATCAGCCCTGAACTTTTGGTCCAAGATGAATGGCTCCTTAAATCAGATCTGGAATCAGCTCCTGAATTCTCTAAGACCAAAGTCGATTATCGGGCCGTTCACCGTTATAAGAAAATGCTTCTGGATCGTGCCTATCAACGCTTCAAAAGCAAAAACCATCCCTCCGAATATGAAAAATTCTGCTTCGAGCAAACTAGCTGGCTCAACGATTTCGCCCTTTTTAAGGCCCTCAAAATAGAATTTTCTGGGCAGGTATGGAGCGATTGGCCTCCAGACTTACGGGATCGGCAAGCAGAAGCTTTGTCGGCGGCCCAGAGAGAGCTTTCCTCTCATGTGGAGAGGGAAAAATTCTGCCAATATATTTTCTTCAGACAATGGAATACCCTCAAAAATTACTACTATGGGAGAGGGATTCAAATCGTTGGCGATCTTCCAATTTATGTGGACCATGACAGTTCGGACGTGTGGGTTCACCCCGAGTTATTCAAGCTGGATGAGCGCCAGAAACCTTATGCAGTCGCCGGGGTTCCGCCCGATTACTTCAGCGAAACCGGACAACGCTGGGGCAATCCCATTTACAGGTGGGACGTACTTAAGGAAAATGGGTTTGACTGGTGGGTGGAGCGAATTGCCCACAACTTAAGACTATTTGATTTTGTGAGAATCGATCATTTCCGAGGACTGGTCGCCTACTGGGAGATACCGGCGACGGAAAAAACCGCCATCAACGGCAGGTGGATCGAAGCCCCGGCTCTGGACTTCTTCACCCAGCTGCTGAAAAATTTTCCCGGGTTGCCCGTCATTGCCGAGGACCTCGGAATCATTACCCCCGATGTCCAGGAAAGGATGGACCATTTTCAATTCCCGGGCATGAAGGTTATGCTCTTTGCTTTCGGCCCCGATCTTCCCACCAACCCGTACGTCCCGCATAATTTTTCCAGGAAGTGTGTGGCTTACACCGGAACCCATGATAATAATACGGTAAAAGGATGGTTTGAGAAGGAGGCTGCCCCCGATGAACGGAAAAGGCTTTTCTGCTACCTGGGCCGCCAAGTTCCAAAGGAGGAGCTGCCCCAAGAACTCATCCGGCTGCTCATGATGTCGGTTGCGAATACAGTGATCTTTCCCATGCAGGACATATTGGGCCTCGGGGAGGAAGCACGGATGAACCATCCTTCCACCCGGGAGGGCAACTGGGAATGGCGTCTTTCCCCGGATCTATTGACGCCCGCGGTAGCAGAAAGGCTCCGGGAGATGACCGAAATTTATGGCCGGAGTTAAAGGGGATGGTTTGGCCAGGATAAAACAAGAGTACCTATGAAACCACAGAAGTCACAGAGAGATACTCTGTCTCCTCCGTGTTTAGACTTCGACCAAAATTGAAAGGAGGAAGAAAAGATGCCTAGTTTTAAGACCTTGCTCATTTTCGTCATTCTCATCATCTTAGCCTTTGGCGTCGGGTATGGCTTAGGGTATATGAAGCTAAAAACCGCCGAGAAGGAATGGGCCGCGGTCAGGGACGAGATGCAGGCCAAAACCACCTCCCTGGAAAAAGATCTGGCGGTGGCCAAAGCGCGTGTAACGCTTTGGGAAATGCCCCTGGCCCTTTCTCAGGTCAGTATTCATCTATCAGAGAAGAATTTCGGGCTGGCGGTCCAATCTTTGGACCAACTCAAGGAGACCTTCTCCAAGGCCCAAACGGCTTTAGGGGAAGAATGGAAAGGGAAATTTGACTTTTTCCTTCCGGCGCTGGAAGAAATCAGAAATGACGCTCAGAATATGAACCCGCAGGCAAGGAAGAAAGTCGAGGATTTGAAAAACCGATTCGAGCAAGCTTTGAAGCCCTCCGCGAAGGGATGAAATATCCGGCCAAAAGGAGGTGAGAAAAAGATGGTCCCCAAACTGGTTGGATTAATTATTCTCCTTGTCCTTCTCGTGATCTTTGCTATTCAGAACCCACAGCCGGTGGCGGTTAAATTTCTATTCTGGGAAACCAACACCTCCGCTGTGGTGTCGATCCTGGCCAGTTTCATAATCGGTTTTCTCACAGGGTGGCTGCTTGGCCTCTTCCGCTCCCAAGAGCGGGCCAAAGTAATTCGTTAAATAATCTGTCTTCCACCCAGCTTATGCCGAGGCCCTCTAAGGATTGAATTTGGGGATGGAAAGCCATCCTCTTGCCCAAATTCTTTAAATCTGGTTTAATAGAAGCGTCGGTTCCTTTTGGGCTGTCGATTCCCGGGAAAAACGAGGGAACCCCTTTCCATGACCCAAATTTTCGGATATTCCATTCCGGTTCCGTCCTGGCTGACTTTGTCCATCTTCTTCACGGGCTGGGTAGTCTTGAGCTTTTTGGTCTCCTATCTTTTTGGCAAGTATGTCAAACGATGGGCGGAAAAGACCAAGACACGCTTCGACCAAATTTTGGTGGAAGCCCTCCATGGCCCCCTCCTGGTTTTACTCCTGCTCATCGGCGTCCGGGTAGCCCTAACCGGAATGGAACTAACCGAAAAGATGAGTCGGTTCGCCAGCCTCGGCGTTTCTCTGGCTACGGCCCTCGTACTGATCTATGCCTCTGTCAAGCTCTACCACGAGCTCCTCAAGGAATACGGCCAGCGGTATGAGCCCATCAAACCCTCTTTGGGCATCCTGAATCTTCTGGGGAAAGCCTTGATTATCCTCATCGGGCTCCTGATTACCTTAGACAGCCTGAGCATCTCCATCACCCCGCTGCTGACCACTCTCGGGATCGGAGGGTTGGCTGTGGCTTTAGCCTTCAAGGATACGCTGGCGAACTTCTTCGCCGGACTTTACATCCTGGCCGATCGGCCCATTCGCGCAGGCGACTACATCAAAATAGACGATGGACCGGAAGGGTACGTGGAGGGTATCGGCTGGCGCTCCACCCGCATCCGGACGCTCCCCAACAATATCGTTGTCATCCCGAATTCTAAGGTCTCCGAAAGTATCATTACCAACTATTTCCTTCCCGAACGGAGCATGTCTCTGCCCCTGAACATCAACGTTAGCTATCGCAGCGATCCCCGGAGGGTGGAGGAGATTCTCATAGAAGAAGCGACCCGGGCCACCTCAGAAATTGAAGGTCTTCTGGGCGACCCCGCCCCTTTCGTGCGGTTCATCCCAGGCTTTGGGGATTCCTCTCTAAATTTTACCCTCATCTGCCAAGTGCGGGAGTTCGTAGATCAATATTATGTCCAGCATGAGCTCCGCCATCGAATCTTCGAACGCTTTAAAAAGGAGGGGGTAGAAATTCCCTTCCCCCAGAGAACCATTTATTTGCGGCAAGGAGGAGAAATTGAGATTTCGATCGATCTCATAGACCCTGGGTTATGGTAAAATAGCTTTCATCGGATGGGGTGGTCCTCTTTTCCTCTCTCCTGAAAGGAGCTAGCCATGGAAAAGGTTCTTTGCGTAGATGATGACCTCAGCCTTCTTCGTCTTTACCAAGAAGAACTAACGGAGGAAGGGTACAAAGTAATTCTGGCCAAAGACGGGAAGGAGGCGCTCAAGAAATTTGAGAAGGAATCCCCCCACGTGGTGGTCATGGACATTCGCATGCCGGTGATGGATGGCATTGAAACACTCACCGCCATGCTGGGCAAAGACCGCCAGATCCCGGTGATCTTAAATACGGCCTATCCCCAGTACCGGGAAAACTTCATGACCTGGGGGGCCGAGGCTTACGTGATCAAATCTTCCGACCTTACAGAGCTCAAGCAAAAGATCCGGGAAGTCCTGGACAAGCGGAAAAAGCCCACGAAACTTTGATCTGCAAGGAGGCATGCTCTGCCTGCGAAAATCCTGGGGATGGTATTGGCCGGTGGAAGGGGCGAGCGACTCTATCCGCTGACCCAAGATCGGGCCAAGCCTGCCGTTCCCTTCGGGGGGATCTACCGGATCATCGATTTCACGTTGAGCAACTGCCTGAACTCCGGGATTCGGCGGCTGAACCTGCTCACCCAATATAAGTCTCTTTCCCTCAATCGGCACATTATGGAGGGTTGGAACATCTTCAACCCAGAGCTGGATGAATATATTAATCTCATCCCCGCCCAGCAGCGCGTCAGCGAGGACTGGTATCGGGGAACCGCAGATGCCATCTACCAGAACATCTACGTGTTGCAGATGGATCGCCCCGATTTAATCCTCCTCCTATCCGGGGACCATATCTACAAGATGAATTATATGGAGATGGTCGCCTACCACCAAGAGCACCGGGCCGACCTCACCGTGGCGGTCATTGAAATGAATAAAAATCTTTCCCGTGAGCTGGGCGTTCTCCAGGTCGATGAAGACTTTCGCATCATCGGGTTTGAGGAGAAACCAGAAATCCCCAAGACGATCCCAGGAAATCCCGACTTCATTCTGGCCAACATGGGGGTTTACATTTTCAACACGGATACCATCGTGCGACGGGTCATTGAAGACGCCAAAGATCCGAACTCCCAGCATGATTTCGGGAGGAATGTCATCCCTGCCATGATCAGCCAGGATTCCGTGTATGCTTACAGCTTCCGGGATGAAAATAAAAAAGTAGCTAAATACTGGAGAGACATCGGAACAATAGATGCTTATTATGAGGCCAGCATGGACCTGGTGGCCATCGACCCTCTATTCAACCTCTACGATCGAGACTGGCCGATCCGCACTTACCAGCCTCCCGTTCCCCCGGCTAAGACCGTCTTCTTCGAGGAACACGAAGGAGGGCGCATCGGGGTCGCTTATAATTCCATCCTGTCCAGCGGTTGCATCATCAGTGGGGGAATGGCTTTTCGCTCCATTCTATCCCCAAATGTGCGGATCCACAGCTATGCTGAAGTGCGCGATTCGATCTTGATGGGAGGGGTCGATATAGGAAGAAAAGCCCGGCTGAACCGGGTGATTGTGGACAAAAGGGTCCGGATCCCACAGGGATACCAGATCGGATACAATTTGAAAGAGGACGCCAAAAAATTCACAGTCACCCCATCAGGCATCGTGGTGATTTCCAAAGGTACAATCCTCGGATAAGGATACCCTGCGTAGCGGATAGCCCCCCTTCCCTTTTCTCCCTGAGGTCCTTCAAGCAACTTTCCCTTTAAAATAATGGTCATTGGGCGTATAATCTTCCCGTATGGGATGGAGGGATAAAATTCGGGAGTGGGATAGAAATCAGGTTTTCGACAAGCTCGAAAGCCTGCGGGGCGCCTTGATCCGCATTTTCATCATCACTGCTGCCCTCACGGTCGTTTCTTATTTTTTCTGGAAGGACGCCCTGCACTTTCTCCAGAAGCCTCTGGGCCTGCCGTTGATCATGTATAGCCTTCCGGAGGGCCTTTTCGCTTCCCTCCGCCTGGCCCTTTTTATGAGCATCTTTCTGGCAGCGCCCTTTATCTTCAACGGCCTCTGGGGAGCCTTCGCCCCGCTCCTCTCCTTCAATACCCGGCGCCAATCCCTGCCCATTGTCCTCTCAGCCACGGCTCTTTTTTATGGCGGGGCCTTTTTTTGTTACTATTTTGTCCTGCCTGTGGGGATTAACTTCCTGGTAACCTATGGCAGCGATTCCCTCAAGCCCATGATTGGGCTGTCCAAGTACCTGTCGTTTTCCGTTGGTCTGATCTTCGCCTTCGGGGTGGTCTTCGAGCTTCCCCTGGTCATGCTCATTCTGGGTAGGGTGGGGTTGATCAGCTATCAATATTTGGCTAAGAATCGAAAATATGCCCTGTTGGTTAACTCTCTTCTTTCAGCGGCCATTACCCCCACGCCGGATGCTTACACCATGCTTCTGATGATGATTCCCATTCAAATCCTCTATGAAGTCTCCATCTGGGTGGTTAGGATTTTCGGGAAAAAGAAGGCCCCAGCACCCGAACCCACCTGAGAGTGTCTGCTCATGAAAGAAGCAGTGCTCTACCAGAAATTGCCCGATCAGAAAATCCAATGCCAGCTCTGCAACCATCGCTGCCTGATCGGAGAGGGCAAACGGGGAATCTGCGGTGTGCGGGAGAATCAAGGCGGAACGCTCTACACTCTGGTCTACCGCCAGCTCATTTCCCGCAACGTGGACCCAATTGAGAAAAAGCCCATGTTTCATTTTGCCCCCGGGAGTCGGTCCTTTTCCATCGCCACTGTGGGTTGCAATTTCCGTTGTGACTTTTGCCAGAACTACGAGATCTCCCAGATGCCCCGCGATCAGAACCAAATCCAGGGTGAGGATGTCAGCCCGGAGGAGATCGTGGCCATGGCCAAAAGAACAGGCTGCAAGACCATTGCTTATACGTACACGGAGCCGACCATCTATTTCGAGTATGCGCATGACATTGCCACGCTGGCGACTCAAGAAGGGCTAAAGAATATCTTTGTAACCAATGGCTACATGACCGAGGAGGCGCTGCGGACGATCCATCCTCACCTGCACGGAGCCAATGTGGACCTGAAAGCGTTCCGGGAAGAGTTCTACCAGAAACGATGCGGGGCCAAGCTGGACGGGGTCCTCCATTCTCTGCGGGTGATGAAGGAATTGGGTGTCTGGGTGGAGGTTACTACCCTGATCATTCCTGGCCTCAATGACGGCGAGGAAGAACTTCGGAACATTGCCCAATTTATGGCTTCCCTAGGCAAGGAAACTCCTTGGCACATCAGCCGTTTCCACCCTATGTACAGGATGCTCGACCGCTCACCGCCCTCCGTCCGCATTCTCGAACGTGCCAGAAGGATCGGACTGGAGGCCGGGTTACGCTATGTTTACACGGGCAATGTGCCAGGAGATGAAGGCGAGGATACGTATTGTTATCATTGTGGAAAACTCCTGGTAGACCGCCAGGGTTTTCAGATCCTCAAGTACCAGGTCAAGGAGAAGAAGTGTTACAACTGCGATTCGCCCATCGATGGGGTAGACCTCTAAGAGACTTCGAGGGGCCAAGGGGGATGACGTAAGAGGTGAGGTGCAAGGCCTAAGGGCGTTAGGCATAGGAACTTAATACTCAAGACTTAACACTCATCACTTTTTCTCACTTGGTCCCACAGACCCTCGAATCCTTGAACCCGCCGCAGTTGGATTCTGAAATAAAATTTCGATGTTCTTATCCTTAATTATTTCCACTGGTTTCATAACATAGATCCTAACCTGATGCTATTCATTCTTGACAAATTTGGTAAAGATGCTTATCTTCTAACCAAGGGAGGTGATTAAGATGAAGAACCTATTACTGATAGCGATGATGGCTCTGGCTTCCCTGTTACTTATCGCCAATGGCGCCAGTGCCCAGTATTGCTCGTCGTTCCTCCCGTCATGCCACTATCAATTGAAAGCGGGGGAACGGGGGAATGAGGAAATGACGCCGGCAACTTCAGGCACAGAAAATGGGAATGGCGAATTCATGCCAGCAGCTCCAAGGCAAGAGCAGGCTGAGGAATTCACGGCGGCCGGTTCATCTTCCCATAAGGAATATATGACCCCGAAAAATGCACCTTATGAGGCACCGGCGGAAAGTCAATCTTATTGAAATTGAAAAAGGTTAGGGGAAGTAAAAATGCCATAAAGAAGCACACTTTTTGCAGTGTGCTTCTTTTTTTTGTTAAAACCCCCTTTTCAAGAAATAATTTGGATTCGTATGGGAGGGCGCTAGGTTGTTTAAAAACACCTTAGAATATGGTAAAATTCCTTTCGGTAATTTAACGACTTTCGAGGATAAGACAAAATGGGCAAAAGAATTTTCCTCCTTTCTTTCTTTCTAATCTTTTTCATCCTGGCAAACTCTGCCCAACCAGAAAACGAACGGGAGGACAAGGAAAGTTTTTATTCTAAATCTAACAGGCTCATATTCAGACTTGAACATTCCGAAAGGGTGGTAGAAGATCCTGGCAAAAGCAAAGAAGAGAATAAACCTGATGGTACCGCATTTTTTGTGCAATCAGAAGAAAAATTGTACGTCGTAACAGCTCGGCATGTCGCCGAAAAAAGTTATGACATGTATGCCAAGGTGCGTAGCGTAAATTTGAAGACGGGCGAAATAGAGGTCATCTTGTTAAATCTCCCCAGAAATAGATGGGTTTATCATCCAAGACAGGGCGACGCCGACACCCGCTATGTAGAAGTTGCGGTTATGAAAATAAATTGGATGCACGATCACCAGGTGATGACATTTTTATATGAGGGAGAAAGGGGAAAAGAAACGAAAGAAAACCAACTTCCTCTTCAGGATCCAGAACCGCCCCAACCGGTTTTAGTATTTGGGTTTCCATCGGAAATTGGATTTGAGCTAACTGAGCAAAGACCACTGGGTAGATTCGGAATCATATCGATGGTGGCGGGAAATAAGTTTTTGAAAATGGAAGGCAAATTTGTGGAGGAAAGAGCCTGTTTAGTAGATATTGAGGCATTTCCGGGGAATAGCGGAAGCCCGGTTATCAATCAATTTAATCCTTTAACAGATCCCAAGATAAAACTCTTAGGATTATTGATTGGAACAAATTCGCGAAGGCATTACGCGATCATTGAGCCTGTATCGAGGATCCGAGAGACGCTGGAAATTGCCAAGAAGCAATCCACGGAGGGTATAAAATTCTGGTCTTTATACGGCAAAAATTCTGGATTGTGATTGCTCTTTGAATTTTGGCGTACACCTCATAGGCAGTATCCCCCGCAGTCTCCCATGAGGCCGAGAGAAATTGTAATCCTCTTCCCATTGGGTCAGTTTTGATTCAATTCACGTCACCTGTCCCCGCCAACAGTTGATAAAACCCCACCTGATCCCTGCCAGGAGAACAGTCGATTTCGGATTCCTAATCCTGGGCCCCTTTAAGGGACTTTGGGGGTCCTTAAAATACCATTCCTTTCATCGAAAAAATACATATTTCTCCCTATTTATTTCTAAGAATATTTGAAACAATTTATAGATCGGAGCCAAACCATGGTACTTTATTCTAAGAGACCGCTCGAAAGACACGGAAAGTAGTAAAACCGGGAGAACCAGATATTCTGGAATATTCATTTCAGGCGATCTTCTGGCAATCGACCAAGGTTCCCCAAAAAAAGAGAAAGGAAAAGAAAAAATGAAAAGGTCCAAGGAATTTTCCGTGTTTTTGGCTATTGGATTGTTTTCTGTTTTTTCGGTCAGCAGCCAGGCCCACCAGCCCCAAACGTTGAAGGCCGATGTTGTGGTGATCGGTTCCGGGGGCTCCGGTTTGGTTGCGGGGTTAACGGCTGCTGAAGGCGGTGCCAGTGTAATCCTATTTGAAAAGATGGCCTTCCTGGGAGGAACTTCGAATTTCCCGGCCGGTATTTTCGCCGCCGAAAGTGAAATGCAACGGAGGAAATATATCAAGGTGACCCGGGATGAAGCTTTTAGGATGATCATGGAATACAGTCACTGGCGAGCCAACGCCCGTTTGGTAAGGGCATTTGTGGACAAATCAGCCAGCACCCTTGATTGGTTGCAAAGACAGGGGGTCGAATTCATTGAGCCGGCGGCTATTTATCCAGGGGGGCCTCAAACCTGGCACCTGCTGAAGGGACATGGGGCGGCAATGGTGAAAGTCCTTGTTACCAGAGCCAAAGAAAAGGGAATCGAAATCTATCTGGCCACACCCGTCAAGGAAATTGTTAAGGATGAAAAAAACCGCATCACTGGAGTCATTGCTCAAGACCAGAACGGCAAGACCATAAAGGTCGATGCCCAAGCGGTCATCATCGCTACCGGCGGATATGCCAACGATAAAGAGATGATTAAAAAATACAGTGGATTTGACCTCGGCGTTAATTTGTTTCCCGCCGGCAATATCAATAAAACAGGGGATGGGATCAAGATGGCCTGGGCGGTCGGTGCGGCTCCGGAAGGAATGGGAGTATTGCAAATTACCGGTGGAGGCCCGATCGGGCCAGGGCTCAAGCCGGGGGGACACCTGCCTGCGGCCAGTTCTCAGCCTTACCTCTGGGTCAACCAGGAGGGAGTGCGTTTCTGCGATGAAAGTATTGCCCACAATTTTACTTTTGCGGGGAATGCGGTCGCCAGACAAAAAGGTGGGTATGTCTTCAGGCTATTTGATGAAGAGACCAAAAGGTATATGGTGGAAAAAGGAATTGATGCTGGGCTGGGGATGTGGGTTCCTGTTACCACCAAACTCGTCAATTTGGATGAGGAAATAAGGGAGGCCCTGGAGAAAGGAAATAAAAATGTATTTGTGGCGGATTCCGCGGAAGAATTGGCTGGCAAAATGGGGGTCGATCAAGAAGTATTCAAAAGTACGGTAGTTGAATACAATAAATTTTGCGATAAAAACCATGATGACCTTTTCGCCAAGGACCCCAAATATCTCCGCCCACTTAAAAAGCCGAAGTTTTACGCCTTTAAATGTTATCTTACCTTTTTAGGAACCCTGGGAGGAATTAAAATCAATCACCAGACAGAAGTCCTGGACAAGGAAGATAAGGTCATCCCAGGACTTTATGCCGTCGGTTTCGATGCAGGTGGCATGTATGGGGATAGTTATGATTTAATGGCAACGGGCTCAACGTTCGGATTTGCCGTGAACTCCGGACGAATTGCTGGGGAACAGGTCCTGAAATACATCGGCAAATAATTTCCCCGAACCTCCCCTCGCCCTTAAAACCGGTGACGTAGGGCGAAGTGAAAAACCACATCCGGGGCAGTTTGGACGATTAGGTCTTCCGAGACCCCGATATCCAGCGTAGTCTGATCTGAAAAAGCCAATGTTCCCCCCACCGTCAGCTGTGCAGAGTTGGCGTTCACCTCTCGAAGCTCGCTGTCTCGATAGAAGGAGGTATGGGCGTTGGTCTGGATTTTAAAAGCGATCCAGCGAAGCGGGCTCCATCCGACGCCCAGACCTCCAAACCCAACTAAATTGCGCTGCTGATCCTGCAAGACTTTTCCATCTGTCATCGCCATAATCCCTGCTGCCCCGAATAGAGTGAAGTGACCGACTTCCAATTTCCAATCATCACTGGCCGTCACCCAGAGGGAGAAATCTGTACTGCCGCTTCCGTGGAGTTGATCGCTGTCTCCTGTCGGAAGCTTCAGGCTGGCGCGTAAAGCCACCGCCCGTTGGGGTTTATCTTCTCCCTGATACAATTGCCAGCCTCCGGTCAAACTGATATCTCCCAGGCCGGCGCTGGAGCTCTCGATCTTGAGGCGTTGTTGGCCATCCCGGTGATAAATATAGAGCAAGCGGTTCCGTGGGGCCTGATCCCTGCCTCCCTGCGGGAAGCCGAACGTCGAGTGATACCCTTCTATAAAACCGTCGAGAAAGCCACCGCTCAGAATAAGATAAGGGATCGTCACGCCGAGCTCAAATCCGCGGGCGGTCCCGTAACGAACATCCAGGGTAATCCGTGTATTCTCCCCATCGAGCAATATGCTTTCCCGCGGATTGGAGTCCTTGACATAATTGTTTGCCAGGTCAACGATCAGCTTAACATCAGACTTGCGGGCGGGCAAGAGTGAAGCATCGCCGATGGGGGGCAATCCATAAATCTGCACCAGGGGGCTTTGATTCTGAGTATAAAACGGGGTGATCTCAACGGCCGGAAGAGCTTGGGGAGGCAGCCAAAATCCCAGCCACAGGGCTGGACTCAGGAAGAATTTAATCTGAAAGGGTCTAATGATCCTTAGCCTCCTCTGATTCCAAACATTTGATCGAAATAATACTATAGTCTTGATAAGAAACAAAATTCAAAGAGATCAGACTTATTATGATTCTATGGGAAATGTTCCAGTTTTTTCGTTGCAGAGGCCCCCTGCAGTTGATATATTTTTTGAGAGAATCGGCTGAACTTGAGGAGGGTTTTAATCCCGATGCAACCCGAATTTCCAAATTTCAAACCCATTCAACTGGAAGATCGGGAAATGATCCGGGAGAACTTTATGGAAATATCAGCCGCAGACCTCGGAATGGACTTTCACGAATCTTTTCATCTGGCGCTCCCATTATGGATTCCAATGGTCCATGTACAAAGATTGGCTGATTGTCCTTTGCACTTCCAGCCCCAATGAAACATATGCTTTCCAGCCCATCGGGCCCCCATCCCGACTGGAAGTTACCCGCAGGCTCTTGGAATGGCTCCGGGAAGAAAAAGGAGAGAAGAAGCCATGCATCAAGCGGGCGGATCAGCGGCTGATCAAAGAGATCGAAGGGTCCAGAGATCTTCAGGTTGAGCCCACTCGGGAACAGTTCGATTATATTTATCGCAGCGACGCCCTGATCCGATTGGCCGGCAGAAAATATCACTCCAAGCGCAATCACATCAACAAATTCCTCCATTCTTATTCCTTCACTTACGCTGCTCTGAACAAAGATCATCTGGAGGCCTCTTTGGAACTGAGCGGTCTCTGGTGTGAGGTACGCCGTTGTGAGGAAGACCTGAATCTCTTGGGAGAATGGGAGGCCGTTCGGGAAGCCCTAACCCATTTCCCTGCTTTGTCGATCCAGGGAGGTGTGATCTTAGTGCAAAATAAAGTAGAAGCCTTTGCCCTGGGGGAATTATTGAACGACCAGACGGCGGTGGTGCATGTCGAGAAGGCCAATCCAGAAATCCCGGGTCTCTACACGATAATCAATCAGCAGTTTTGCGAGAAGAGCTGGCAGAATGTTCCCTCGATCAATCGCGAACAGGATTTAGGAGAACCAGGACTCCGCCAGGCAAAACTCTCCTACTATCCCGATCATCTCGTTGAAAAATTCCGCATCCAGCTGGCTGATTCCCCCGAAAACGCAGCCATTTTTCGAAGCTTTCAAGGGGCTGTCCAATCCAAGCTGTAACGCCGCCCGACTTCGCCCGACCGTTCATCATTTTAAAAAAGGGGTCTGCTCTTGGCTCTTGTACAGTATGAAAAGAAGCCCCTAATCCTTTCTCCTATCTTCCTATCCCGAACAACCTCCGCATAAATTCGAGTTTGGTAAATACGAGGGATAAACGTGGAAAAGCCAGATCCGTTCTTGCCACTCATTTCTCAAATGAGTAGCGGCGACAGCCAACCACCTCCGAATGGTATCGAGCTTGATCTCCAAGACTCAGGGGGTGCCTCGCAGCCCCAAACCCTCCGCCAACAGTCGCAGGCCCAAGATTATCTTAAAAACAAAGTGTATTCCTTTACCAACTTGATCGTCTGTTCTTCTTTCCCCACGAGAATAACCCCTGCGCATGGCAGCGTGGCAGAATTTTCGATGAGTTTATCATACTTCGTTAATTTCGTGTACTTCGACTGCACGAAACGGAACACAATGGAGCGGCCATCCTCACTGATGGTACCCGAGACAGGATTCGTTTCACCCGGGATATCACATGTAGAATCAGAATCAGGATAAGACGGGATATCGATGAGGCCTTCTAGCGCCCGTCCTTTCTTTTCAGCTTGAATAAAATACTTCTTTCTTCTCTCCTGTGTCTTTGCCTCTGCCCGAAGTCTCCCGTCCTCTATTGTGACTCTATATTCAACATTGTCGGGAACACTTCGCCAGGACCCTTGGGTCAATCGGGTCTTCTCCTGTTCTTCTTTCTTTCCCTCAATCTCATCGATCTTCGCTTCGACTGATCTTGCCCGAGGAGATTGCGGTGCGGCAAGAAGATAAAGCCGCAGATTCTGAAGGGCTTCGCTATACTTACCCTCCTTTTCCCGAACGATGGCCAAGAGGGAATAACCATCAGCCCACCAGGGGGCCGCCAGGACAGCTTGTTCCATCTCCTTCGAAGCTGCCTCATAGCTCTCAGCCCCTCCCCTTTTCAACATCGTTTCGCCTTCCCTCATACTGCGCAAGGCGCTTTCAGGAACCGCCGGAGGCGCGGGCATGGCTCGAACAACCTTGATGATCGCCTGACGAACACGCTGGTCCTGATCGCTATACCTCGCAACATTCCTCAGAACCTCCTGATAAAGCTCCAACGCCTTTTCCAACTGGCCTTGCCGGGCGGCTTCATCTCCGGCCGCTTCGGCAGCACGGGCCCTCTCTAACCTTGCCTCCTCCGCTAGCTTTGCTTGCCTTCTGGCCTCCTCTGCCGCTCTCTCGCGAGCTTCCGCTTGTAACCTCGCTTCCTCATCTGCCCTAATCTCCTCTTTAGTCGGTCCGCAACCCGTGCCAGCAAATACTGAAACAACGATTCCTAGGGCGAAGATAGATAAGCATTTACGCAGGCTGTTCATCATAAGACCTCCTGGATGCAGGCATCTCAATTCACGTTTGGATCTTTTTAAAATTAAGAACCGCCCTTGTTTTCCATGAGAGGGGTTTCTGCCAGAAGAGCGATATAAGGGCCTATGTAGCCAAGTACATTACCGGAGAGGCCGTTATACCCCTCCTATTAACGTAAACCACCCCATTCCAAGGGGGATGATATCAATCTATTACAGAAAATTGAAGAGATATTCGCCGGCGTGGAAATTATTAAACTCCGGATGGAACAGGAGGGACCAAAAGCTACGGCCATAGATGCATCATCCTCCCCAATGGAAACCGAAGATCTCATAGGAGAACTCTTCTGAAGAAGCTATGGTAGCGGCTCTCTTTATAATCTAAAGCAAAAAAAGTGTCAATGAAGAACCTCAGTAGAATGGTGCCGCTCGCATTTCGGGCAGCAGCCCCAAGTTGGATCGCTTGGGCAGTCTCCGAAAAAGTAGCCGAACTCCCAGTCTGACAGGGGTACTACAAAACCGGCAGCATGGTACCCAAAACGGGAACCTACTGAGTATCAGAATATACTGCCCCATCTAGTGGAAGAACAACCGTTTCATAAGGAAAAGCGAAGTACCCTTGCGCCTAGGTTTGCAAACTATTTGGAATGAAATGCCTTTCCATCTCCTTGACCCTGAAGGCAAGGGAGAAAGCCACCGTCGGTCATTGAATTCGTGCCTTGCATTATGGCGCGGAATGAGGTAAAGTTTTTCATAATCCATCAAGGGGGAGTTCTTATGGCAGGAAAGAGGCGCAGGCTAAGGATTGTGATACCAGCCTATCCAGCCTTCAACATTTATTCCCGGGTCGCCCGGGTTACCACCGCTTTGGGACCGGTGGGCGTTGCCACCTCCGTCCGGGAGGTGGAAGGATGGGATGTCGAAGTCATTGATGAAAACAACTATTGGCGAGCCGCGCCGAGAGACGATTCGGGCATGCCGGACCACAAGGCCCTGCAGAAGATAAGGCCGGCCGATGTGGTGGGGTTCTACGGAGGCTTGAGCAGTACAATACCGAGGCTGTATGAACTCGCCCGGTTTTACCGGGAACAGGGCATACCGACGATTGCCGGAGGGCAACATTTCGTCGAAGAAAATATCGCGGAGGGATTGCACAACGGAATCGATGTGGTTGTGATGGGAGAAGGAGAAGAGACGATCAAGGAACTGCTGTATGCCTTGGAAGGCAAGCGGTCCAAGAACGACATTGCTGGCATTGCTTACCTCGATCACGATCAAGTGGTCGAGACAAAGGAAAGGGACCCTTTGACCGATTTTGACAGGCTCCCCATCCCTGACTTTTCCCTGGTACGCTACGCCAAGATCAGGATGTATCCGGTGGGGCGCGTTCGCGGATGCGGAATGGATTGTGAATTTTGCACCGTCAAGGGAAAAGCAAGGTATGCCAATCCGGAGCGCCTGATGGAGCAAATCGCTTCTCTGTTCGAAACGCACGGAGCCAAGCGCTTCTTCATTGTAGATGACCTCTTTGGTCAGGACAGGCTGGAGACGCTCAGGCTCTGCCAGCTGCTCAAAGACTATCAGATAAGAGTCAAGAAAGGATTTAAGATAACGGTTCAGATCCGGTTGGATAAAGCCAAAGATGCTGAACTGCTCAGAGCGATGCGCGAGGCGGGAATCAACCAGGTGGCCATCGGATTTGAATCGCCCATCGGAGAGGAACTGAAGGCCATGGACAAGCGGCTGAAGCCCGAAGAAATGATCTCTCTGTCCCGGTTATACTACCAGGAAGGTTTTTGGGTGCATGGAATGTTCATTTTCGGATACCCCCTTGCAGATGGCCTAAGTTTCAGGATGGCGGCCAAGGAACGGATACGACATTTTCGAAGATTCATCAAGCGGGCCGGGGTTAGCACAGTGCAGGTTTTGTTGCCGGTTCCGTTGCCTGGCACGGAGCTAACTCATAGGCTTCGGCAGCAGAACAGAATCTATTCCAGAGATTATCTGGGGTGGGAGTATTACGACGGGAACTTTCCTCTCTTCGTTCCAGACGAGCCCATGACTCCGGAAGAAATGCAGGCCTCTATCCGTCTCATCATGGGACGGTTTTATCGATTCAAACACATGTTCCATATAGGATGGAATATCCTTTCATTCCCTGTACTTTTCTTTTATCTCCACAACCTCAGAGAAGGATGGGGAAAGTGGTACCGGGCCTGGGAGAACAACGTAACGAGATTCGGGGGGTGGTTGGTCATCCGCAGGTGGTCTACGGAATTCAAGAGAGATAAATTCTCCAGTAAGCTTGGAGAGGCAAAAAGACTTCTTGCCATTTCGAGCCCTCGCCTTTCAGAAAAATGGCCAATCGAATCTTTCCCATCCTCAGCTAAAAGATAGAGGGTTCAACCCCTATTGGTTATCCAATGATTCCGTCCTTGCAAGGGCTCTCCCCTATTCAAGGGAGAGGGAGTCAGGCATGAAAAAGAGGAAGGCATGAATGAGCGGATCGCTGTCTCTGTAATCGGGCGCGATCGGCCGGGAATCGTGGCCAGCGTCTCGAGGGTTCTCTACCAAAATCGCTGCAACATTGAAGAGCTGTCCCAGACGGCAATTCGGGGGCAATATGCGATGATCCTCATCGCCTCTACCTCAAATCGGGAAGTGCTCGGCGGCCTAAAGAGCGACTTGGCCGAATTGGCCAGGGAGCTGGATTTGGATATCAATCTCAGGGAAATCAAGCCGGAAGAATTGACTCCCTATTACGGCGGAGAGACTGAACCCTTTATCATAACCGTCTGGGGAGAAGATCGGCCCGGCTTGGTTTATGGGATCACCGAGGTTCTGGCGGAACGGGGCATCAACATTACCAACTTGGATGCCCGGGTGACCCTGGTCGGCAGTAAGCAGGAGTACATCCAGCTTTTCGAGGTCGATATTCCCAAGGGGGTGAACTTGGATCTCCTTCAGGAAAAACTGCGGCAGCGGGGGCAGGAGATGGAGGTGGTCGTTGATCTACAGCACCGGGATATTTTCCGGGCGATGAATCGAATATAGGAAGGGCTCCAGCGGTCCAGAGTTCAGGCGAGGACAAAGTGTTAAGGGTTGGGTATTTAGGGTCTACGCCTAACGCCTTGCGCCTTACGCCGCACGCCTTAGGCCATAGCCCTCGAACCCTTGAACCTTTAGAACCAACCTTGTAGAAAAAGAATCTCCCGCCAGAACTACTTATTAATAGAGAAAGGAAAGGACCATCATGCTCAGTTCCGAAGAGATCATCCGCACGGTGGAAATGCTGAAAAATGAAAACCTAGACGTGCGCACTGTGACCCTCGGGATCAGCCTGAGGGATTGTGTCAGCGCTTCTGGAGAAGACCTTTGTGCCCGGATTCACCGCAAAATCCAGCGGCATGCCAAAGACCTGGTCCCCACCTGCGATCGCATCTCCAAAAAATATGGGATTCCCATCGTGAACAAACGCCTAGCCATCACGCCCATCGCCGCCGTGGCCGAGGGCGTAGGGCGAGAGGATTATCTGCGCGTGGCCAAGACCCTCGATCAGGCTGCTGATGAAGTAGGGGTGAATTTTATCGGGGGATACTCGGCCCTGGTGCAAAAAGGATTTACCAAGGGAGACCGAAATCTAATCGATACCCTCCCGCAAGTTCTCTCGGCTACGGAGCGAGTCTGTGCTTCCGTAAATGTGGCTTCCACCCGGGCAGGGATCAACATGGACGCCGTATTGCTCATGGGGCAGGCGATCAAGGAGACTTCTTTGCTCACCGCGGAGCGCGATGGGTTTGGTTGTGCCAAGCTGGTGGTCTTCGCCAACATGCCGGAGGACAATCCCTTTATGGCCGGGGCGTACCTCGGGTACGGAGAGCCGGAGTGCGTAATCAATGTAGGGGTCAGTGGGCCGGGGGTTGTAAAGAAGGAGTTGGAGCGGGCGATCCAATCCGGGAAGAAATTGACCCTGGGCGACCTTTCGGAGATCATCAAGAAAACCAGTTTCCGGGTAACCCGGGTGGGTGAGCTGATCGCTAGAGAAGTGGCCCAATCCCTGGATGTAAGTTTTGGCATCGTGGACCTCTCCCTGGCACCCACACCCACGGTGGGCGATAGCGTGGGCGAGATCCTGCAATGTATGGGCCTCGATTCCATCGGGGTGCCCGGCTCAACGGCTGCCCTGGCCCTGCTAAATGATGGCGTGAAGAAAGGAGGAGCCTTTGCTTCCTCGTCAGTGGGCGGGCTGTCGGGCGCTTTTATCCCGGTGAGTGAGGACCTGAACCTTTCCGAATCGGTCCATCGGGGCTATTTAACCCTGGAAAAACTGGAAGCGATGACCGCCGTCTGTTCCGTGGGTCTGGACATGATCGCCATCCCGGGGAAGGTGGACGCTGCCACCATCGCAGCAATCCTAGCGGATGAAATGGCCATTGGAATCGTCAACCATAAAACCACAGCCGTCAGGCTGATTCCGGTTCCGGGTAAGGATGTGGGGGAGAAGGCCAGATTCGGTGGCCTTTTCGGAGAGGCCCATATCATGGAGGTGAGGAACATGAATCGTTCCTCAGCCTTCGTTGGCTTCGGGGGAAGAATCCCCGCACCCATCACCAGCATTAATAATTAAAAAGCAGAATAAAGGGGTCAGGAGTCAGAATCCAGAAGTTTTAGAGCGGGGAATTTTAAGGCTTCAAATTCTGCGTTCTGAATCCTGTCTCCTGGCTTCTGCTGTTCATTTTCAGCAAATCCCCAGCCCCAGATACCGGTCGATGATTCTCACAAACATCTCCACGCCGAAAGGGAGGACATCTTCGTCGATGTCGAAGAGGCTGTTGTGATAGGGCTGGACGATGCCCTTCTCTTCATTCCGCGACCCGAGGTTGAAAAAGGACCCGGGGCGCTTCTCGAGGTAGTAGGCAAAATCCTCCTCCCCTCCCCATCGAGGGTTTAATCACCACCACGTTCTCCTTCCCGATCCCTTGGGCACAGGCGGAGGCCACTAATTTGGACATCTCCGGGTCGTTGATTAGAACGGGATAGCCATATTCGTAGTCGAATCGATAATCCATCCCATAAGAACGAACGACCCCCTGGACTACCTGTTCGATCCTTGACTTCAGCTCCTCCCGGACCTGCGGGATCAGGGAGCGAGCGGTGCCCAGCAGTTGGACTTCATCGGGGATGATGTTGAATGCCGTTCCCCCGCTGACCTTGCCGATGCTCACCACCGCATTGTCTAATGGGTTGACGTTCCGGCTGACGATGGAGTGAATCTGGGTGATGACCTGACCGGCAGCCAGGATCGGGTCTTTGCAGAGGTGGGGAAAGGCTCCATGTCCTCCCTGGCCGATGATTTTGATGGTGAAACGGTCTGCAGAGGCGAGCCCTTCCCGCTCGAAGATTCCCACTTTGCCCATCGGCAGCAGAGGCAGGATATGGGCTCCGAAGATGGCATCCACTTTCGGGTTCTCCAACACCCCCTCCTCCACCATCACCCTTCCACCCCCCTGCCCTTCCTCGGCCGGCTGAAAGATCCACTTGATGTTCCCTTTGACTTGCTCCCGAAGGGATGAAAAGAATTTTGCCACACCTAAGAGAATCGTCACATGAGCATCGTGTCCGCAGGCGTGCATTTTTCCTTTTACCTTCGAGGCGTAAGGAACCCGGTTTGCCTCCTCCATGGGCAAGGCATCCATATCCGCCCGGATGGCCACAGTTTTTCCGCCTTTTTCGCCCTGGAGAAGACCGACCACTCCGGTCTTGGCCCATCCTCTTTTAACCTGGAGTCCAAACCTCTCGAGCCATTCAGAGACCAACCTCGAGGTTTCCACCTCTTCAAACCCCAATTCCGGGTTCATGTGGATGGTCCTCCGAATTTCCACCAGCCAATCTTTCATTCCATAAATGTTTTCCTTTAAAGAATTCTCCATGACGATTTTCCCCTAAAAAATTTCTTTCCACCCATTCCTGTTTTAGCCAAAAAAAGCCCGCGGCGGATAAGGTTTTTTGCCATTCCTCTTATACCAGAAGAAAATCCTTCCGGGCAAATTTTTTGACCCATAGACCCTCTAAAGAAGAAGACAAATTGCCCATCTAAAGACCGTAATTTATACCGGTATGGGTGCGATGGCCTGGGAGGAGGCAAGGATCCAAGAAAGGAGGCCTGCGTATACCAATGCAGCGAGGTAGATATCGCCGGTGATTCGTTATCGTTAGAAAGGCTGGGATTACGGAGGAGACAGCCAGCAGGGCGATCAGCGCCCATCATCGCTTGGACGAGATCAGCCAGATCCTCTTCCGGATGTACGAGTGCTGGAGCGAAATGCAAGAGGGGCGATAGGCCGGCATCCTTTAAGCGAATCCCTCCCTTCCCCTAACTCTTTAACTTCCGGGTCCAGGCCACCAAGCTCTCGAGCAGTTCCTTTATTTTTTCCTTTGTTTTTGCGTCTGTCACCCGGCCGTTGGCGTCGACTTTATCCTGGGCAAAAGGCACCATTACTTCTGGCAGGTTCATCGGATACATGTTCAGCCAGACGAAGCTTTGCCGCAGGTGATATTGGGCTCTCGCGGCTCCCAGCATTCCGATCGATGCGCCCATCACCGCAACGGGTTTCCCGTCGAAGGCATTATCTCCGTAAGGCCGGGAGGCCCAGTCCATGGCATTCTTCAGAACGCCGGGGATCGTGTAGTTCGCTTCGGGAGAGGCAATTAGAATTGCATCGGCGGCTTTGATTTTTTTCTTAAATTCTTTTACTCTTTCGGGAGGGTCATTTTCCAGATCCTGATTAAACGGTGGGATTCCCTCCAGGTCAAAGGTCTCTAACTGTGCTTCCTTGGGAACCAGCTCAACGGCAGCCCGTAAGATTGCTTTATTGTAAGAACCTTTCCGCAGACTGCCGGCAAAACCAAGAATCGAAATCTTTTTATCCATTTCTTCTTTCTCCTTTCGCATAAAGATTTTATTTTTTATTATAAATTCTCTTGCCACCTTGATTCAAGATCAGGAGTCTGTCCGTTGTTGGGGGGGTCCTAAAGCCACGGAGGTGCTACCGGAAAAAACCCGCCACTTATTTCGCTCCCCCCCACCCGCGAATCCGGTCCCGCGATAGCGGGGAAAAAGCCCCTTCCGCCCCTCTTTCCCCATTTAGTAAAGGGGGTTGGGGAGATTTGGAAATTATTTTCCGCCCTTCCGCTGACCAAAGTAAATCAGGTGAAAATTGTATTTCAGGGAAATGAATACTGTATTTTTATGGAGCGGGCCTCAGGTCGATAAAATAGATTCAATCAGCTTAAAATAATCTTCCACTGGGGACTCTTTGGTAATAAAATAATCCGCTCCATGGAGGCAAGCCATTTCCCGATATTCGGGTAAATCATAACTGCCAAGAAGGATAACGACGACTTTCTGATAACGAGTCTTTATCTTCTGAGTGAGCTCAAGGGCGTTATCATCCGGTAGTTTAATATCGATCAAGATAAGATCCGGGGGGAGGGTTTCAATTAAATCTATGGCGTCCTTCCCATTTGCTGCCTCTCCCAATGCGACGGATGGAAATCGAGAAAGAAATATATTTTTAAGCGCTTGCCGAAATGGGGGATTGCCCTCAACAATGACAGCCCTGACCATGGTTTACATCATCCTTTACCCTAGCGTTGCAAAAATTGCCGAGATTTCGGGCCTGGTTAGGTTGACCGGAAAGGCTTCGTCTTTTGATGCCGTGAAGACAGGTTTTATTCACCCCGTTTATGCAACGTTAGGGTTTATTTTTACTTTACTAACGATAGACAATATGGTAAATAAGGCCTAAGCTGTATTTTGTGTTCTGAATTCATGTATTTTCAGCCTGAAGGAGGGGAGAGCGCGCTCTTCATGAGTCAAAAGTATCGAGTGGTCATTGTTGAAGATCAAACGATTATCCGCGAGGGATTGCGGTCGCTGCTGTCATCAGCCAAAGAATTTGATGTCGTGGCGGAAGCGGAAGACGGCCGGGAAGCAATCCGGTGCATCGAAAAATGCAAGCCAGATCTTGTCCTGACAGACCTATCCATGCCCCGGATGAATGGTACGGATATGATCGAAACAATCAAGAAGCAATCTCCCAAGACCAAGGTCATTGCCTTAACCGTTCACCAGGAGGAGGAATACGTCCTCGCCACCCTTAAGGCCGGCGCCGATGGGTATCTCCTCAAGGAGACCAGTTACCCGGAACTGCTCATGGCCATGAGGAGTGTGTTAAAGGGGAACCATTATCTCAGTCCGGAAATTTCCGGAAAGTTGATTTCGGGGTACTTGGAAGGAAGGAAATCCATTAAAATCGATTCCCTTTGGGAAACGCTTACCCGGCGGGAGCGAGAAATTTTGAAGCTGGTTGCCGAAGGTTATAAAAACAAAGAAATTGCTGATTACCTTTATATCAGTGTAAAAACGGTGGAGACCCATCGGGCAAATCTCATGAGAAAGTTGAATTTCCATAATACCGCGGCCTTGATCACCTACGCCATGGAAAAGGGGCTCGTTAGTAAATGATGAATATAGGAATTCAGGAATTGGGATCGTAATGCCTCAAATATTTCCTAAACCCCTTGATTTGTTTCCTGCACATTGTTTTTCATTAATATATTTAGGCTCTCTCGCTTCCAGCCAGCACGGCAAGGCCTCAAATTGCTTGTAATTCATAGCTCCTCCCCATTTCTCCAATTCCCCAATCCCTCAATTCTCAATTCCTCAATCCCTCAATCCCTAAATTTCTTAAATTTATTCAATTCGCCATGAAACACGGATAAGAGTTCCCTTTCCCTTCGCCGATTCTATCAAAAGCGAGCCCCCTGAATGCTCGGCCCGTTCTCTCATGCTGGAAAGACCCAATCCTCGTTTGGGACTCTCCACCGAACGCACCTCTGGCAGATCGAATCCTCGACCATTATCCTGAATGGACAATTCTAACTCGCCGCCGGTTTTGCGCAGGGCGAGACGCACAAGATCCGCCTGGCTGTGTTTGGAAATGTTGTTCAAGGCCTCTTGCATAATTCTATAAATTACCATCTTCAGAGATTCAGGTACTTCCTGTTCCTGTATACCGATCTGTTTTTCGATACGGATACTCGAATAAGTTGTCTGATATTCCCGACAGAACCAGGAAATCGTAGCTAGGATACCCAGATCGTCCAGGATGGAAGGCCGCAAATCCGTCTGGATCCTGCGGATTTCTCGGACGCTTTCTTGAACCATAGAGATGACAAGCTCCAGGGTTTTGGCCTTTGTTTTAACCTTGCTCTTACTTATTTCTTGGAGGAAATTCTCCACCCTGAATTTGATGGCTGTCAAGGATTGTCCGAGGCCATCATGGAGTTCCCGGGCAATTCGTTTTCTTTCGTTTTCCTGGGCAACAATGAGCTGGGAAGAGAGATGGTGAAGTTGCTTCTCCGATTCCTGAAGTGATTCCTCTGCCCGCTTCCGCTCGGTGATGTCCCGGGCCGCAGCAAAGACCCCCTGCACCTCTCCAGCTTTATTTTTATACACTGTGGCATTGTATAGCACTTCTGTCACCCGGCCAGATGTATGTCGAATAGCCAGAGGATAATCCCGGACAAATCCCTTCAAGAAAACTTCTTTGTATCCCTCTCTAGCTTTCTTGGGTTCGGTAAAATAATCCGAAAAATCGCTTCCTTTGAGGTTTTCACGGAAAACGCCGGTGACCAATTCGGTGGCTTTGTTCGCGTCCATCACTTTCCCATCTGCGCTGATGGTGATCAAAGGATCAAGACTGGCTTCGATAAGAGTCCGGGTATATAACGACGCGGCCTTCAATGCTCTTTCCGCCCGCCGGCGTTCGGCAATTTCCACCCGCAATTCCTCGTTGATTTTGGCCAGTGCCGCATTTCGCTCCTGAATGCGCATTTCTAACTCATCCCGCGATCTCCGGAGTGCCTCCTCCATCTTCTTTCGCTCTGTGATGTCGAAACCATAGATGCGTATCCGCCGGCTATCCGCAACGTAGGACATTGCTTGTTCATACCAGGAATCGCCGATCCGAATCTCACGCATGTGAGAAACTTTTCCTTTCCCTCCGAAAATAGCCACTACCGAATCCCAGTCCTCTAACCACGGATGCTGAACCCCTAAGAGTTGTAGGTCCGGGAACAACTCTTTGGCTCCGGGATTGAGATAATGGACGGTGCCAGGAAAATCGGCCTCCACGATGGGATTCGGGTTCAGCTCTGGAAAGGATGCAAGCCGAACGATGAAACGGTCTGCCCCTTTGCCCTCGGTTTCTAGCCTCTCCATTTCGGCCAACCGTGACCGCAGGGCTGCCAAATCCTGGATGAGCTCTTTTTTTGTCTTGAATTCGTCCTTCATATGCTTTCCTCTAAATCAGCTTTTACAGAAATTGTATTATAAATAGGAAGGAAGTCAAGGATGCCAAAAATGTTAGGAACTCCAATACGCTTCTCTCTTGCCCGGGAATAAAATCCCAACAGGAAGAGATTTGTAGAATTCGCTCGAAATTATTGTTAAACTTGTTTATAGGGGAAGTTCTTCGAGGGGGAATTGAGGATCAAATTATCGCCTCCAAGCTTGGGAAGACCGGAATCAATGTGGTCACCCGCATCATGGGCTTAATCATGGCCGCCATCGGTATTGAGTTCATCGCAAACGGTTTGAAGCAGCTTTTCCCCGGCTTATCTTGAAGGAAGGGAATCTAAATTCATAGGCAAACTCCATTGGGTCTGAGGGCGGGGCCTGCCCAAAGGATCGTCTTCTTGGTTTTATTTCAGGCTGGATTCAACCGCCAATAAAATCTCCATCAATGATTCACTTCCGCCCCATAGGCGTAGATGAGGTGAGAAACGACGGGGGGCTTGCCGTCGATCTGGAAAGACCGGGCGCGGTTTTCCACCTCGCGGTCTGCCATGGTCCCGCCCTCGTGCTGGCGCAGGTGCTCGGTCCAGGACTCGACGATGAAGGTTTCGAAGAAACGGCTCGCGTTGGCCGTGTAAGGGTATTAAAAATGGGATTAGAAGAAAATAAGGTAAAGCCCGTATTTTTTAGGTGGCGTACTCTATTTTGATACTGGCCTCCACTGCAGAAAGAGAAAGGGCAATTCTAAATACGGTATTTCTCCGCCAAAAATAGCGGGACCTCTTCTTACTCGCCCGAGGCTGATAGATGGGAACAGGTGGATTTTTGCGTCATCGTTGAGTGAATTCAAGTTGTGAAAGATAATGCTTGATAAAACAGACAGTGTCAGATCGAGTATCAATTACTTCCTGGAAGAGAGTCTTGGCTGTATGCGTCCTTTACGCTATGTTTCTACCCGTAACCACGGAAGCAGAGCGCAGGTACCGCGTCCCCTGACCCCTGGGTTGCGCAGTTTCTACGCCTTCATCCACACCCACACCAATGCGGATGGAATGAGTTGCAGTGTGGCATTGTCCCAGCCGTGCGGAGAGAGGGCTTCCGCTAAGGCGCAAGCCCCTGCGATAACAAGGACCTTGCCGATGACAAGAGAGGGTGCGGCAATATAGGGGGAGGATGCAGCCGCCAGATAGAGGGCTAAGGCTGACATGATGAAGACGGCTGTCGAGCCCTCCCAACTCCTTGTCGCGGGGACCGAGGAGAGCGAAATCACCCGGTAAGGATGCTTTCCGATCATCGTCCCGACAGGTTCACCGATCGCGTCTCCCAGGCCCGTGACGAGATACCCCGAAATGGCAAGCGCACCGAAAAGAATATTGCTCAGTAGACCACCGACAAGCGTGGCGAAGTACGCTACCAGGATGAAATACGTCCGGTGAGGTTCATCTTTCTCTCTGGCCATGGCCTCATAAAGAATAGTGCCGGCACCCCGCCACACTGCGAAGAAGACAACCAGCGTGCACATGCCACCGAAAAGACAGAGGGCGGGAGTGCCGAATCTCCACTGAATAAGTGCCGCCGTCGTGAAAATCAGGAAATGGAATACCTTCCGGGTGTATCCTGTGCGGATTCCCTTCTGTTTCAGGCGACCGGCAAACCACAGGCAGGCAAACGACCAGGCAAGGCCCAAAGGGGCGCCCGTGGCAATCGTTCGCCACGACGGGAAGTTCTCAATGAAAAACACGACCGTCCTGTCCAGAAACCAGCCCATCTCACCTCTCCACGACAACCGTTTGACGTCGTAGTAAGCACTGTAAAGAATAACATCAAATGCCATCAAAACCAAGGTGATTTGCTACGGCCTCTATAGGGTTTGCCTCACCAAACGGAAAGAACCGGCACGGAGTCGTAACCTGCCCCTCGACATGTTCTCTCTGTTGCATTTTTTCGGTCTGCCCTGTATGATTTTATGGAGGGTATTTTGCTTTTGACGTGATCGTTGTTTTACGTTAAGGTTTTATCTTTCCCAGCAATTATCAACACCGGGGGAAAGGTTGCGAAATAACTCTCTTAGAATAATAGCGTTGCTTTGCGGCATGATCCCGGTCTTCGCTGCTGGCACATCCGTTCACGCGGGCGAAAGCATTAAGACGGCCGGGGATGTGGTATCCATTCTTTTACCTGCAACCGGAGCGGGGCTGACACTCGTCTACAGGGATGGCAAGGGTGCATTGCAGTTCGGAGAATCAGCAGCACTTACGCTTGGTGTGACCTATGGTCTCAAATACACCATTGATGAGACGCGGCCCAACGGTGGCAGCCAATCCTTCCCCTCCGCACACGCTTCGATTTCCTTTCGCCTCCGCTGAGTTCATACGAAAACGTTACGGGTGGGAGTATGGCGTGCCCGCCTATGTTGCCGCGACCTTTGTCAGCCTACAGCCGGGTCGAGAGCAGGGAGCATTACACGCACGACGTGATTGCTGGGGCCGTAATAGGGATTGTATCGAGCTATGTATTTACCACGCCGTTCATAGGGTTACAGATACAGCCGGACACAGACGGCAGGTATTGGGGCATAAGGCTGTCGTGCAATTGGTAGATAAGAAGAGTCGAAATTGATAAAGTATTTTGAGAACGAAAGCCAGCAATGGCGGTGCTTTTTTTATTCAACATTCCAACTGGGAATCAACAGTGTCAAGACCAGCATCAAAGTGCGGATTAGGTAAAATGCTGAATTTGAATCGATCTGGCAGTGTCTGTTAGGTCATATTCTATCTATCATAATTCAGTCGATTACTCTTTCGTGCGGGGGGCGATCGCTCGGTCCAACGACCATTTTCCCCCGCCGCTGATGAGGAGCGCGAGGCAGATGGCAATCGCCAGAAGGTGGTACTCAAACCCTTCGCCCTTCTGGGTGCCGAACCAATTCATGAAAAAACCATTCGGCCAGTGAACCATCCAGATGGCGACGATCATGTTGCACAGGATTCCGAACGCGGCCACGCGGGTGAGAAAGCCGATAATTAACCCCATGCTCCCCAAGCCTTCCGCCATAATCGCCAGGAAAGCGAAAAACGCCGGAATGTGCATCTTATCCGTAAAAGTACTCATCGAAGCAGAGAAGCCGTAGCCGCCGAACAAGCCGAACAACTTCTGCGCACCGTGGGGAAACATCACGATTCCGAGCATGACCCGGATGATCAAAGTCGACCAGGAATTAGCAGTCTGGAAAATGTTTTTCATCGTCCACCCCCGCGAAAGTGCTTAGGTGCATAAGATTGATTGCGCCCTATGGTCTGAGCGGCGATTAAAAGATTAGAACCCGTTCACTTAGTAAAATCGATTGGCTGTGAACAGGCGTGCCCTCCTGCGTTATAGTCATACACCATCCGCGCCCCATAGTCGGCGCCGAGCGACATAACCGCCAATAACCCCAGGAAAACCAGCATGAAGATCAGCCGGCCTTTCTTCGGAAATGGCCTCGCCACCACAGCCCAGAGGGTCAAGCCAACGCTCAGGCAGAGCGTTGTGATCATGAGGTCCTCATGATCACAACGCTCTGCCTGAGCGTTGGCTTGACCATCTGGGCTGTGGTGGCGAGGCCATTTCCGAAGAAAGGCCGGCTGATCTTCATGCTGGTTTTCCTGGGGTTATTGGCGGTTATGTCGCTCGGCGCCGACTATGGGGCGCGGATGGTGTATGACTATAACGCAGGAGGGCACGCCTGTTCACAGCCAATCGATTTTACTAAGTGAACTGGTTCTAATCTTTTAATCGCCGATCAGACCCTAGGGCGCAATCAATCTTATGCACTTAAGCACTTTCGCGGGGGTGGGCGATGAAAAATATTTTCCAGACTGCTAATTCCTGGTCGAGTTTGATCATCCGGGTGATGCTTGGAATCGTGATGTTTCCCCACGGTGCGCAGAAGTTGTTCGGCTTGTTCGGCGGCTACGGCTTCTCTGCTTCGTTGGGTATTTTTACGGATAAGATGCACATTCCGGCGTTTTTCGCTTTCCTGGCGATTATGGCGGAAGGCTTGGGGAGCATGGGGTTAATTATCGGCTTTCTCACCCGCGTGGCCGCGTTCGGAATCCTGTGCAACATGATCGTCGCCATCTGGATGGTTCACTGGCCGAATGGTTTTTTCATGAACTGGTTCGGCACCCAGAAGGGCGAAGGGTTTGAGTACCACCTTCTGGCGATCGCCATCTGCCTCGCGCTCCTCATCAGCGGCGGGGGAAAGTGGTCGGTGGACAGAGCGATCGCCCCCCGCACGAAAGAGTAATCGACTGAATTGTGATAGATAGAATATGACCTAACAGACACTGCCAGATCGATTCAAATTCAGCATTTCACCTAATGCGCACTTTGATGCTGGTCTTGACACTGTTGATTCCCAGTTGGAATGTTAAATAAAAAAAGCACCGCCATTCCTGGCTTTCGTTCTCAAAATATTTTATCAATTTCAACTCTTATCTACCAATTGCACGACAGCCTTATGCCCCAATACCTGCCATCTGTGTCCGGCTGTTTACTGTAACCTTATGAACGGCGTGGTAAATACATAGCTCGATACAATCCCTATTACGGCCCCAGCAATAGCATCGTGCGTGTAATGCTCCCTGCTCTCAACCCGGCTGTAGCTGACAAAGGTCGCGGCAACATAGGCAGGAGCAGCACCAATACTCCCACCCGTAACGTTTTCCTATGAACTCAGCGGAAACAAGGAATAGAAGGTCGCGGTTATTGCGGAGGGGAAGGATTGCGGCTGTCACCGTTGGGCCGCGTCTCATCAATGAGTATTTGAGACCATAGGTCACACCAAGCGTCAAGTGCTGCTGATTCTCCGAGCTGCAATGCACCCTTCCCATCCCTGTAGACGAG
>CAVXFA010000084.1:0-79856 GCA_963760605.1 uncultured delta proteobacterium
GTTGGAAAATGAGCGCCCATTTAAAGGCTATCGAAAAGGCGGGCTGAAGCAGCGGCACTTCCCTTCGCTCTGAAGGCATTACCCCGCATCGAGGAAAGGAATTGGAAGATCAATTTTTTCGCAAAACACTGGAAAGAGTTGGGGAGACTGCTTTTACCGGGAACTCCATTCAGGTTTTGAAGGATGGCCATTTGGCTTTCGAGGAAGTTTTCCGGGCCGTGGAGGAAGCCGAGCGATTCATCTGCCTGGATTTCTATATTTTCCGGGATGATGAAACGGGCTGGAGCCTGGCCGAGTTGTTAGCGCGAAAATGTGGAGGAAGGGTCCGGGTTTGCTTGATTTACGATCATTTCGGCTGCCTCTCCACTTCCAACCGATTCTGGAAATTCTTAAAGTCCCACCTCGAAAATATTTTGAGTCCCCGCCGCTTGCCCTGCCCCGTTGGCTAATTTGGCCCGATTCCATCGGTCACCTCTTTGCACCTGCTGAATCCGCTCCTCAAGAAGAAGGTTCCGCTCAATCGTTACCCTCGCTTCCCTACGCAAATTGGCTGGCGGGCAAGGGGGGCAAGGGGACTATTTATATTGACAGCCATGGCAAATTCTGCTAAGTTCCGCTCCAGATTTTGGGCAGAAGAGAAATTTTTCCTTTATTCTTGAGAAAGGGGGTGAGATAAGAGAGCCGAGAAAGGTGGCCTAGAAGCTAAAAGCAAAATGGGAAGAGAGGGGTCAGGGGGAGAATAAAAAGGAATGTAAAAACAAAGACAGATTCATCCTCTGAAGAAATTTGCCATTATAGGCGAAGGAGGAAAAAAATGCTGAAAAAATTTACATATCTTTTGGGGGTAATGTTTTTTTCGGCAGGGTTAATATTTATCGGCCCGGGAAACGTGATGGCTGTTGATGCGGTCAAGATCGCTGAAGTCCTTCCCTTATCGGGTCCGGTCGCTCCTCAAGGGACACAGCTCAAGGCCGGGGCTGAAACCGCGGTCGAGGAAATTAACGCGCAGGGCGGAATCAAGTCCCTGGGCGGGGCCAAGATCAATCTCCTCTTTGGCGACAGCAAGAGCACGCCAGACGGTGGGGCGGCAGAGACGGAAAGACTCTGCACCCTGGAAAAAGTCTCCCTGATCCTCGGGGCGTATCAGAGCGGGGTAACCTTTCCCGCTACGGAAGTGGCAGAGAGATACAAGACTCCCTGGATCGTAAATATGGCCGTCAAGGATGAGATTACTGAACGGGGTTTCAAATACGTCTTCAGAGACTGCAACAAAGCCAGCTACGATTTGCTGGAGACGCTGCGAGCGGTGGAACTCTTCAGCAAGGAGACGGGCAAAAAACCCAAGACCTTTGCTTTGTTGTACGAAGGAACCGATTGGGGGCGCTCCTCCGCTCAATTCGCCAAGAAATTTTTTCCCCCAGCCGGTTTTAAGATGATTCTGGAAGAGTCTTACCCCCCCGGGATTGCGGACTTCACCAGCCAAATCCTCAAATTAAAGGCTGCCAAACCTGACCTGCTCATCGTCGCCTGCTATACCCCAGACCACATTCTGCTCAACAGGCAGCTGATGGAGCAGAAACTCTATTTGCCCTTCGGGCTTTGGTCAGTAGGCGCAGGCTCCGAAGATCCCTCCTTCTACAAGGCAGTTCCCCAAAGGTCGGTAGAATACATGTTCGTGCAGGATGACTGGGATGTCAGTGCGCCCAAGAAGCCCTGGTACTCAGCCCTCAACAACAAGGTGAAGGCGAAAATTGGCTACGACCTCAACTCCTATGCAGCCTGCGGCTACGGTTCCATGTACCTGGTTAAGGATGTCCTAGAACGAGCGGCTTCTCCAGATCGGGATAAGATCCGGGAAGCCATCGCGGCCACAGACATCAGCGCCGAAAAGTGCGGTCGCATCGAGAGAAAGACGGAGGGCCAAACGCACTGTCCTGCTTTAGTCCGCGGCATTCAGCGCATCAAATTCGATGGGCAAGGCCAAAACACTTTCTCCCACGGGGTGATTACCCAGAACCAGAAAGGGGTGAAAGTTATCCTGTGCCCGATGGAGACCCGATCCCCCGGAGCGAAATTATTTTGGCCTATCCCGCCTTGGGAAAAACGTTAGCCTGGCCATAGCTGGGGGGGCGAGGAGAAGAACGGCCCGCCCAGATTGTGACGTCCTTTCTCGCCCCCCCCGGGAGACAAAATGATTGGGAAAAGGGCGGGGCGGTTTGTCCTCCTTCTTTTTCTGATGCAAGAGGAAATGGATTTATGACCTTTGAGCTCCTGGCATCCGCATTCGTCATGGGTTTAATGTTAGGCGGCCTGTACGCTGCGGTCTCCGTTGGCCTCAGCCTGATCTTCGGCATCATTCGGGTCATCAACTTCGCTCACGGTGCGTTTCTGATGGCGGCCATGTATGCGAGTTTCTGGTTGTGGTACTTTTTCAAGCTTGACCCTTATCTCTCCATTATTATCGTTGTCCCGCTCTTTTTCTTTTTCGGCTATGCGGTGCAAAATGTGATCATCAAACCCATATTTGTGCGCGAGAAGGCTTTCGTCGTGGAGCCGCTTGGGGTACTTCTTTTGATGGCTGGCTTTGACATCGTTTTGAGTAATCTTGCGCTACTATTTTTCAGGAGCGACTATCGGGCGGTGATTTCCCCCATCGCTTCCGCCACCATTCCTTTGGGTTTTGTGGATTTGAACTTCCCTCGATTCATCATTTTCTTACTATCCTTTGTCATCACCGGGGCCCTCTATTGGTTGTTGAACCACACCGAATTGGGCATGGCCATCCGCTCGGTCGGACAAAATCGAGAAGCGGCCGCCTTGTGCGGAGTAAACGTTTATAAGATTTATAATATCACCTTTGGCATTGGAACGGCTGCTTTGGCTATGGCCGGGGCAGCCATCGTCCCTTTCTACTATGTGAATCCTGCTATGGGGCTTCCCTTGGGCATTAAATCCTTCATCGTAGTGGTTTTGGGAGGGTTGGGCAGCGTGCCGGGCGCTCTCATCGGCGGCCTTCTCTTGGGCGTGGTGGAATCGGTGACCGCCCAATTCGTGCCGGCTACCTCATCCGTTATCTTCTCTTTCTTGCTATTCATCATCATCTTGTTCACCCGGCCCAAAGGGATCATGGGTGTGCTGGAGGTCTAAGGGAGGAATTTGCATGAATCGGCAGGATCCTGGAGGGGGGAAGGAGGTTTCGGCAGGGAAGGGGAGTCGGGTCTCGCTGGGCTGGCCGATCGTTGGCGGCTTTCTTTTCTTCTTTTTAATCATACCGCTTTTCTTGCATGATCCATACTTGTTACATATCTTCGTCCTGGTATTCCATTTCGCTTTCCTGGGGACAGCTTGGAGCCTGGTAAGCATGGCTGGCCAGCTCTCCTTGGGCCACGCGGCTTTGGTAGGGATTGGGGGATATACTTCCACCTTGTTGTTCATGGAATTAGGGGTCACCCCTTGGTTGGGAATGGGTGTGGGGGCACTCGCTTCCGGCATCGTAGGAGTCGTCATTGGCTATCCGGCCTTCCGGCTCCGAGGCCCCTACTTTGCCCTCACCAGTATTGCCTTCGCCGAGATTCTCCGTACCTACGTGGAGAATACGGAGAATGGACCCTGGGGCATACCGCTTCGCGCCGCGATGGGCTTACTGGTGCCCCTCAAGGGCCATGCTCCTGCGGTTTTCCAGTTCGATAGCAAGGAGCCTTATTATTATATTGCGCTGGGGATGATGGGCGCTGCGGTCAGTCTCAGCTATCTCATTAACCGCTCGCGCATAGGTTTTTTTCTGGCGGCCATTCGCAGCGACCCGGACGCAGCGGAAGCGTTGGGCATCCATTCTACGAAATACAAGCTGATGGCCATGGCCATCAGCTGCGTGCTGACCGCGCTCGGCGGCACATTCTATGCCCAATATTTTCGCTATATCAATCCGGAACGAGCGATGGGCCTTGGCCTCTCCATCGAGATTGCCCTGGTGGGAGTTGTTGGCGGCTGGCAGACCGTTTTGGGCCCCACGATAGGGTCCATCCTGCTCAGCCCGAGCGGTGAGCTGGTGCGGGCGTATCTCGGAGGCACGTACGCCGGTCTCCACCTATTCCTGTACGGCCTTCTGTTAATGGGGGTCATCCTCTTTTTGCCGAACGGCCTCAATGATCCTCTCGTAAGGACCCTAAAGAAGCTGGAGGCCAGAATTGGGAAGCCCGGGGCAGAGCAGAAAAGGGTTGACCTGGATATCCGGAAAGAGGGTAAGCCGTCCCGGGGAGGAACGGGATGAGCATCCTCGAGGTGGAAAAATTGAATAAGACCTTTGGGGGTCTTATCGCCGTCCGCGATTTTGACATGAGCGTGGAGAAAGGAGAGATTGTAGGCCTCATTGGGCCCAATGGGGCAGGGAAAACAACCCTTTTTAACATGGTGGCCTGTTTTTATCCCCCTGATTCTGGACGAATCATCTTTCAAGGTACAGACCTGGCAGGGATGAAACCCTATCAGGTTTGTGCCCTAGGCATCGCTCGCACATTTCAGCTGACCAAACCTTTTGTGAACAATACGGTGTTGGAAAACGTAATGGTGGGAGCTTTTTCCCGGGCGAGCAGTGCCCGCAAGGCTCGGCGCAAGGCGTTGGAGGTCCTGGAGGCGGTGGAGTTCAGTGAATATAAAGATGTGCTGGGGCAGGAACTGACCACAGCTGACCAGAAACGTTTAGAGTTCGCCCGGTCCTTGGCCACCGAGCCCCAACTCTTATTGTTGGATGAAGCTATGGCTGGGCTCAATCCTGCGGAGAAACTTCGTTTACTAGATCTCCTGCGCCGAATTCGAGATCGAGGAATAACCCTGGTGGTGATTGAACATGACATGAAGGCGGTGATGACCCTTTGTGAGCGCATCATCTTGATGCATCGAGGAGAAAAGTTGGTAGAGGGTGCCCCCCAAAAGGTGGCGAATGACCCGCAGGCAATCGCTGCTTACCTGGGAGCAGAGTATGACCCTACTTGAAGTAAAAAATTTAACGTCAGGGTATAAAAGCGTTCCTGTTCTGCATGGGATCTCTATCCAGGTGGAAAGCAGGGAGATTTTGGCCGTCGTTGGCTCCAATGGAGCAGGCAAGACCACCCTTTTGAAGACCATCTCCGGGCTACTCCATCCTTTTGCCGGGGAGATTATCTTGGATCGGGTGCCCATCCAGGGGTTAGAGCCTCACCGGATCGTTGAGAAGGGAATCGTGCAGGTGCCGGAGGGAAGACAACTCTTCAGTTACCTGACCGTGCGGCAGAACTTGCAGATTGGCTCCCATATCCAGGAGGCCCGAAATCGCCGCCAGGAGACCTTGGATGTGATTTTCCAACTATTCCCGGTGCTGGCCGAGCGGCAGCATCAGGTGGCTGGCACCCTATCCGGGGGTGAACAACAGATGTTAGCCACTGCCAGGGCGCTGATGGCCCGGCCGAATTTGCTCATGATGGACGAACCGGCTTGGGGCTTGGCGCCCCTCCTCGTCCGTCGCCTCTTCGACACCATCTGCCAGATAAACCAACAGGGCTGCACAATCCTGCTGGTGGAGCAGCATGTCCACCAGGCGCTGTCTATGGCCAGCCGGGGCTACGTATTGGAACGAGGCGCAGTGGTAATGGAAGGGGAGGGCAAGCAACTTTTGAAAAACGAACGCCTGAAGGAAAGCTATTTAGGGATATGAACATCTAAGAAAGCTTCTCATGCTGGGCAGTTTCTGGATCTAGATCCAATTGTTGTTCCTGCATGTATCCGCTTATCCGGTGCCGACCGATCGCCTCGCCCCCATTTGCAGGCAGCCGTAAAAAATCAAAAATAATCATGGGATGAAGAAACGGTGGTTTTCAGCGAAGAATCGGCCTTTCCTCAATCTCTGCTCATCCAGATAAGTTATTAGTCAGTCCATAATTATATAGACACCGAAGACCAAATCCCTCCTTCCCTCCCTTTACAAAAGGGAGGAATTTCCCCTCTTTGGAAAAGAGGGGCCAGGGGAGATTTTGGAAGAATATGTCTGGTCAATTATGGACTCCTTAGTAATTTGCGAAAAAAATGGATGGGCCTTCAAAAAGTTTTATTAAAGATCGCCCCAGGCAATACCGATTCAAGGAAAAGACCGGATTGGAATTAGCGTCTCTTTTCAAAACGCTAAATTGTTTCAAAAAAAGAAATTTCTGAGGGAATGAACAGGAGGAAGGGGCAATGCCCAGTGGCTATAACGGCAAGATTTTGCGGGTCGATTTGACATCTAAAAAGCTAAAGGTGGAAGAGCCCGGGGAAGTCTTCTACCGCACTTACCTGGGAGGCGGAGGTTTAGCGTCCTATTATTTGCTGCGGCATATGCGGCCCGGTATCGATCCGCTGGCGCCGGAAAACATGCTAATTTTTGCCTCCAACGTGATCTCCGGAGTACCCATCGCCGGAATGACGCGTTTTACCGTAGCGGCAAAATCGCCCCTGACCGGGGGCTTTGGGGAAGCGGAGGCTGGTGGCTTCTGGGGGCCGGAGCTAAAATTTTCTGGGTTCGACGCTGTTGTTATCACCGGGAAAGCAGACAAGCCTTCCTTTTTAAACATCTATGAGGGGCAGGTAGAGCTCCGCTCGGCCCAAAAGCTGTGGGGCTTAGAAACGGGGCCAGCCCAGGAGAAGATTCGGAAGGACCTGAAAGACGACCGGGTGCGGGTGGCCCTGATCGGCCCGGCCGGGGAGAACCTAGTTCGGTACGCTGGCGTGGTCAATGAACTGAAGCATGTGAACGGGCGAACAGGCATGGGCGCGGTGATGGGCTCCAAGAATCTTAAGGCCATTGCCGTTCGGGGGACGAATAAACTGGAGGCCAAGAATCTGGAAAAGTTCCATGAAATTTCTAAATCTTCGGCGGATCTCATCGGCCAGCCCGGCCCGAACAAAGTTCTCAGAAAACTGGGAACGCCCAATTTGGTGATGGCGCTGAATACCCAGGGCATTTTGCCAACAAGAAATTTTCACGATGGCGTCTTCGCGGGGGCAGAAAAAATCAGCGAAGAAAAGATGGCCGAGACCATCCTGAAATCCGCAGAAGGATGCTATGCCTGCGCCGTGCGCTGCAGGCGGGCGGTGGAAATTCCGGCGGGGCCTTATGCCACTTCCGGTGAATACGGCGGGCCGGGATATGAAACGCTGGGCGCTCTGGGTTCGCTCCTTTGCATCGATGACCTGGCGGCTATCTCCAAGGGGAGTGAGCTCTGCAACCGATATGCCCTGGATACCCTTTCCACGGGCGTGGCCATCGGGTTTGTTATGGAGTGCTATGAGAAGGGCATCCTGACCAAGGCCGACACAGAGGGGGTGGAATTCAGGTTCGGGAATGCTGAGGCCATGGTGAAGGCCATCGAGTGGATCGCCTTCCGCAAGAAAGGCCTGGGCGACCTGCTGGCGGACGGGGTCAAAGTCGCTGCCGAAAAGATCGGCCGGGGGTCGGAGAAATTTGCCCTGCATATCAAGGGACAAGAACTTCCCTTGCATGACCCGCGGGGTAATACCGGCCAGGCGCTGAGCTTTGCGGTCTCCCCCACGGGGGGAGATCCTATCGCGGTTCCCCACGAAACGCCTTCTGCTAATCCCGGGCCGATGATCGCGCGGATTGCTCCCCTGGGACTCCTGGAGCCGGTACCCGCACTGGATTTCGGTTCAAGCAAAGTACGCAATTACACCTACCTGCAATTTGTCTGGTCTCTTTACAACTCTCTGGGGTTCTGCAACTTTGCTGCCGGGCCAGTTTGGTCCCAATCGCTCACCCGGTTAGTAGAATTGGTCAACGCCGTCACAGGCTGGGACACGAGTTTGTGGGAGCTGCTGAAAGTGGGGGAGCGAACCGTGACCATGGCCAGAGTTTTCAACCTGCGCGAGGGGTTCGGGCGTAAGGATGACACGCTCCCCGATCGGCTGTTTGCACCCCTGGAGAACGGACCGCTTCAGGGAAAGGGCATCGATCGGAAAGAATTTGAAGAAGCTTTGACGATGTATTATGAGGCCATGGGCTGGGACCCGATGGAGGGCGTGCCCACGAGAGGGAAGTTGGCCGAGCTGAACCTGTTCTGGCTGGACGAATTTCTTAAAGCGAAACGACAGAAAGAATAAGGAGAACTCCTCACCGCTTCAGATTCTTGAGAAGATCTCCCAGGGTTCCCAACTTGCCTGGCGCATCTTCCTTTTCCAGAAACTTCTTATAGTCCTCTCTATCTTCTCTTTCCTTGGTAACTTTTTGGGAGAGGCCGATTCGCCCCTTTTCGTCTATGGAAACGATCTCCACCTGAATCTCTTTCCCTTTCGGGAGCCTTCTTTTTACTTCCCCCTTGCCGGTGTGAATCAACTCCTCCATGGGAAGCAAGCCTCGTACCCCCGTACCGACCTGTGGAAGTCTCACAAAAAGGCCATAGGGCTTCTGATCTTCAACAATCCCGCTGAGGATCTGGCCGACTTCCAGACGTACTTCCGCTTGCTGCTCGGCCATCCGTTGTTTGATCGCCGCATCTCTGATGGACAGGGATATACGGCGCTTTTCTTCATCTATTTTCAGGACCAGCACATCCACCCGATCCCCTTCTTTAAGAAGCCTGCTCGGATGGGGGACACTTTCGTAGCTTATCTCCGACAAATGGACAAGCCCATCCACACCCGGCGCCACCTCGACAAACGCACCAAAATCAGCCAGCCGGGAGACGGTTCCGGAAATCACATCTCCTTCCTTAAATCTAAAACCCTTTTCCCAAGGCCCTTGCTCTAGGGCCTTTATGGAAAGGGCAATTTTTTGGCGGCCGCCTTTTCCTGGTTCGATTTTCAAGATCCTTACCTTGACCAACTGACCCACCTTAAGGACCTCAGAAGGTTGATGGATCCTGACATGGGATATTTCAGATATATGAACCATCCCGTCGATTCCTCCGATGTCCACAAAGGCCCCAAAATCCATGAGGCGGGTAATCGTTCCTTCCAGCTCCAGGCCCTCTTTCAGCGAGCTCAAAGTCTCTTTGATTTTTTTGTCCTGCTCTTCTTGCAGGAGGGCCCGGCGGGACAGGACAATGTTTTTCCCCTTTTCTTTGATTTCCATGACGCGGAACTGGTACCTCGCCCCGATATGCTCTTCAGGTTTTTCGCAGAACTGAAGGTCAATCTGGCTCACCGGGCAAAAGGCCCGGGTGCCGGAAATATCTATTTCCAAACCTCCCTTGTTCACGGACACGACCCTTCCCTCCACCGGGATTTGATTTCTTTGCGCCTCCCGGAGCATCCCGATCGCCTCCGCCCCATGGACTTTGAACGCTTTACTGAGGCGGATACCATCTCGCAAAGATGCCACCCTCAGTTCAACTTTATCCCCTTCTCTAAGGTTCAGCTTTCCGTCCTTATCGCGGAATTCATCTAGATCCGCGATTCCTTCGCTTTTGCCTCCCAAGTCAACAAAGACCGAATCCCTGCCGATTTTTGCTACAACCCCGGATACGGTATCCCCGGGAGTAAACTCGCTACTCTGGATTTGAGAACTGCTCCCAAAGAGCTCGGCAAAGCTAACTTCTTCTTCCTTCTCTTTTTCTGCCATGGCTAAGGACCTCGAGATTTAATTCACAATTTCTAGAATATCATAAGAATATTGAAACTCAACCGAATATCCGATGATTTTCATGGCTCTCGCCCCTCTCTCAGGGATGAAAATAATCGAGAATTATGGGAAGAACTCAGCATTTTACCGCTGAATTGAATGTGGGGTGATCCCACTTTAAAAAGGCGATAGCTTCATGGGGGATGAGGGATTGGCAATTTTCTGCCCTGACTGCGATGTCCGGCAAAAGTGCTGGGTGGGCCTATGAACGTTGTGGATACACGGGGGAATGATCCTGGCCAATCTCTTGAATGGGTTGTAAAGAGTAATTTAGACTCCCAAAAATTTCTGTCTCAACTCTCTGTTCTGGATCAGTTCTTCGGCCAGGCCAGAGAAGACCTGGTGGCCGTTCTCCAGGATGTAGGCTCGTTGGGAAACCCTCAAGGCCAGGGTGGAATTCTGCTCCACCAGCAGGATGGTTTCGCCCTTCTCCTTCAACTCCCTGATGATCTTCATCACCTCCCTCACCATGAGGGGAGCAAGCCCTTCTGTCGGTTCATCGAGAAGGACCAAGTCTGGATTCCCCATCAAGGTTCTGGCGATGGTGAGCATCTGCTGCTCCCCCCCGGAAAGAACATCGCCCAGCCGGGACTCAATTTCCTTGAGTTTCGGGAAGTGGTCATAGATCCTCTCCAGGGTCCACCCACCTTTTCCCCGATTGCCCTTTCGGGCAATCTCCAGATTGCGCTTGACCGTTAGGGTCGGGAAGATCCTCCGATTGTCGGGCACAAAGCCGACGCCTCTGTTGGCGATCTCGTAAGGAGGAAGGCCTGCGATGTTCTCCCCCTTGAACAGGATTTTCCCTGATCTGGGGGGGGTCAGTCCCATAATCGATCGGATGGTCGTGGTTTTTCCGGCTCCATTTCGGCCCAGCAGGGCAACGACTTCCGCTGCCTGAATCTCGAGGGAGACATCAAACAAAGTATGGGCTTCGCCGTAAAATGTATGGATATGATCTACCGTCAACATCTCTCAAACCTCAGGCGATTCATTCAGACCGAGGAATCTGGGCCTCCGAGATAGGCTTCCTGGACCTTCTCGTTTCCCCTGATTTCATCCGGAGTCCCTTGGGCCAGTATTTTTCCCTGGTGCATAACGATGATGTGATCAGAGATCGATAAGACCACATCCATATCATGTTCCACGACGATAAGGGTCAATTGGGAAGAAAGTCTTTTCATAAATTCCGAAATCCGTTTACGATCTTCGGATACAAGGCCGCTGGTGGGTTCATCGAGAAGGAGAAGAGAAGGCTTGGCCGTGAGGGAGATCGTGATCTCTAAGATTCTCCTGTCTCCGTAAGAGAGCAATTTCACTGGCGACTCTTCCTTGCCTAAAAGGCCGATCTCCCGGATAATACGATAGGTCTCTTCCTTAATAGACGTAAACTTATCCGGATTGGAAAATACCTCCGGCCCATGGCCCTGCTGGGCCTGGACTCCCAACCAAACATTTTCAAGAAGGGTCAGCTCATTGAAGAGGTTGAGAATCTGGAAAGAGCGAGAAATCCCCTTTTTTATGATTCTATGAATGGGTTGATGGGTAATATCCTCCCCATGGAAGACGATTCGGCCCGAATCCGGTTTAATCAGCCCGGTAATGAGGTTAAAAAGGGTCGTCTTGCCAGCGCCATTCGGTCCGATCACAGAGGTCAATTTTCTTTGCTCTATATCAAGCGTGACCGAATCGACTGCCCTGAGTCCACCAAAGTCCTTGGTCAGTCCTTGGGTTGCGAGGATCGCCATCGTTTCTCCCTAACGCAGGATCGTCTGCTTCTTTCCGCCGATGAGTCCGAGAATCCCGCTGGGAATGAAGAGGATCACAAAAACGAAGATTAACCCGTAGATGAGCATCCAGGATTCCCAGTAGGCACTTAGAAAATCTCTGGAGACAATGAAGATGGCTGCTCCAAGGATAGGTCCGAAGAAATTGACCGTTCCCCCTCCTAAAAGCGTCATCATCACTACGTTACCGGATTGAGTCCAATCCAATACAGAAGCAAAGGCCGAGTTGATCAAGAGGGTATAAAGACCCCCCGCCAGACCGGAAAAGAATCCTGAGATGGTGAAGGCCCCCCATTTGTAGGCGGTGGTATTGTACCCAAGATATTTTGCTCTCACCTCATTCTCCCGGATCGCCTGGAGTACTTTACCAAATGGGGAGTGGACGATCTTCCAGATCAATAGAGTACATAGAATGAAGATGACCAGGACGAAATAATAATAATTGATGGGTTTCGATAATTGAAGGCTGACCAGATTAGGAATGCCGATATTCATCCGGTCAATTCCCGAAAGCCCAGTCTCCCCACCGGTCAATTCATCCCACCGAAAGGCAATGAAATAAAAGACCTGGCTGATCGCAACGGTGATCAAGGCAAAATAGATGCCTCTTTTCTTCGCCACTAACAAGCCCACGAGAGCTGCAATAACTCCACCGATCAAGATCGACAGGATTAGAGGAAACCAAACCCCTTTATAAACCCGCAGAAAGCAGATTCCAGCCGCATAAGCTCCAATGCCAAAGAAGGCTCCGTGGCCGAAGGAGGGAAGGCCTGTGTAACCCAAAAGGATGTTAAAGCCCAGGGCAAATAGGGACCAAATCACCACTTCGGTTCCCAGGGACGTGTACCTTCCAATGTAAGGGATGTAAGGGAAAAGGGCAAAAATGATAAAAACCACCCACATCTGAGCGGGTATCCATTTCCCCCATCTGCTGTTTGCCCCCATCTTAAACCTCCAAAATACTCTTCTCCCCCATCAACCCTCTCGGCCTAAACAGCAGGACAACCGCCATCAATACATAGGGGATAATATCTGAAACGCGAGCCCAGAACATCACCGAGATGCTGGTCGCCAGTCCCACAATCAATCCAGCGATAACGCTCCCCCAAAAACTTCCGATGCCCCCCAGCACGACGATAACAAAGGCAGGCATCAGGATGGTGGTTCCCATGGTGGGACGGACGCTCCAAATCGGAGCTGAAATCACTCCGGCCACCCCGGCAAGGATGGACCCCACCATAAACACAAACGTTCGCATCCACGGCAGGTTCTTCCCCAAAGCCATGACCATCTCCGAATCACTCGCCCCCGCCTTGATGATCGCCCCGTAAGGCGTCTTCTCCAGAAATAGCCATGTCAGCATGATGATCAGAATCGCCAGGGCCGCCAGCAAGAGGCGATACTTGGAATAAAACATAAACCCGAGGTTGAGGGAACCGGCGGCAAAGAGCGGAGCGGCGACCGAATAACCTGGCTTCCCCCAGATCATCCGGATCACTTCTTCGAGAGCTGTGGCCAGGCCGAAGGTCAGGAGCAGACCAAACAGGGGACTCCCTCCATAGGTTCGGTGAATCACCAGGCGCTCAAGGATCAAGCCCATGATGCCCACCAGGAGGGGCGCCAGGATTAAGGCCCACCAGAAACCCACAAATCTTTGAAGGGTGAAGGCATAATACGCCCCAAAAGCGAAAAGAATCCCGTGGGCGAAATTGATCACCTGCATCACCCCCAGAATGAGAGTAAACCCCAGGGCCACCACTGCAAAAAGAAGCCCCAAGACCAGCCCATTCATCGCAAACGAAAGAAATTCGGTCATCGTCCCTTCTCTCCCCAAAAGGTGGAGAGGGAAAACATCCCTCCCCACCCCTCTCCAAGTTAACCGGGATAAGGCTCCAGTTTCACCGGGTTCTCCTCCCGAGTGCGCGCGACCTCCTTGCCGGGCGACCACTTGAGGACTTCAAAGAAATCCGTCCGGTCCTTCATCTCGCTGGGCTTTTTTGATCCAACGACATAGAAAGCCCAGACGAATTGATGATCCCACTCCCGGATGTAGATCGGATCGTTCTTCAGGGTGTCCTTCACCGTATGCCCTTCTAAAGCCTTGATCACCGCGCCGACATCGTCCGTTCCCGCCCGCTCAACGGCCCGAAGAAGCTCCCGCAGCCCGATGTATCCATTGACCGTATTTTGGGTGGGCACAGGGATGAGCGCAGCGGGCCAACGTTTCTTGAATCTGGCCGCAAATTCCCGGACTGCAGGGAGGTTGATTCCGTGGAACCATTCTGTCCCATGGATACCAAAATTCTTCTCCGGCCCGGCGGCCCAGACATCTTCATAATCATAAAGGGTATGGGAGATGGTCATATCCTTGTTAATACCGAACTCATAGATCTGTTCCATCAGGGCGGCCCGGTCGATTCCTCCCACGGAAACGACTAAGATATCCGGCTTGGCTGCTCGCGCCTTGAGCAGAAACGAACTAAAATCGCGGGTGTTGAGGGGCACTTTGGACTCCCCAGCCTCGGTGCCCCCTAATTTTTCAAGAGATTTTCTTGCCCAGCGAGTTCCGGACCATCCCCATTCATAATCATGGGTGAAGAAATACCACTTCTTCCCCACCTTCTCAAACAAGTAGGGTGCCAAAGTTCTTAAAGCCATCGCCATGTCTGGACCGACGCGGAACATGCACCGATGGGCCTTCTCCCCGGTTAACGTGTCGGAATTCTGGTTCGAGGCGATGTAGAGCGCCCCATACCGCTGGGCCACTTCCCCTACCGACACCGCTACCGAGCTCGAAACTCCGCCAATCAAGTACTTGACCTTCTCAACCTCGATCAACCGTCTGGCCTTCCGGGCGGCAACCTGGGGATCGGTCTCGTCATCCTCGACCAAAAGCTTGACCGGCCGGCCGAGGACCCCCTTTTCTTTAAACTCATCCGCTGCCATCTGCATGCCCATCCGTTCCGTCGTTCCGTGGTCAGCGTAATTACCGCTGGCTGGACTGACGACTCCGACGTAAAACGGTTCGGCCGCTGCTGCCCGAGTGGTGATGAAGGGTACACCAGGTCCCAGAAAGACTGCCGAAGCTACCGTCCCTTTTAAAAAAGTCCTCCGTGATATTTTTTTCTCCAGCTTCTTTTCCATTTCATTCCTCCCCTTCAAAAGATTTGGAAAAACCCCCAAGGCAGGGAACTCACCTCCTTTCTTTCTGATCTGCTCTCGGTCCCTTTATAAAATAATGATCGCCATGGCCAAGCGCCGGCAGAATTGCCCGAGGTCATATTTTGGGAGCCAATATATATAGATTGACCCTCTCCTGTCAAGCGCAAAAGCGATAACAAAAGAACCCCCAAGGGTCCTGGGCATGGTGTTGTTGACTTCCGCGATGGGCTCCAAGGATTTTTGCCAATGAATCGAAGACTACCCGATGATCGAGATGTAAAGACAGGGGTCGCGATACCGCCGCCGAGGATCGGTATGGACTAGGGGGTAACGGATTTCATAATTTCGCAGCAGGGCCTAAGCTTCATTCAGCTTAGATCATGAAACTTCTTGACAAAATGCTATGCCCTGAGTACTCTTTAAAAAAAGGAAGGGAATAAATCACTTCCTGCTGTGGCCTCTTCGGGAGGTCTTTTGTTTTGGGGAGAGCCAAAGGTTGCCTCCCTTTTTTCCAGCTGAGTCTTGCATTTACAAAAATTAGTTTCTGAGGAGTCGATGGAAAATTTTCACCGGATCAAGCGCCTTCCCCCCTATGTTTTCTCCATCGTGGATGAGCTAAAGATGAAAGCCAGGCGGAAGGGGGATGACATCATCGACCTAGGAATGGGAAACCCGGACCTGCCCACGCCTCCCCATATCGTAGAAAAACTCATCGAGGCAGTGAAAAATCCCCGCAACCATCGTTACTCTGCCTCCCGAGGAATCTACAAGCTTCGGGCGGCGATTGCCTGCTGGTACGGAAAAAATTACGGAGTGGAGATCGACCCCGACAGCGAAGCCATCGTCACCATCGGCACCAAAGAGGGCCTTTCCCATTTAGCCCTGGCCACCCTCGGTCCTGGCGATGTAGTCTTTGTCCCCACGCCCGCTTACCCCATTCATCCTTATTCGGTGATCATTGCCGGGGGAGATGTCCGAGCCATTCCCTTGGTCGAGGGGCGTGACTTCTTCGCAGACCTGCAGACAGCCACGCGCCAGATTTGGCCCAAGCCTAAGATGTTGATCATCTCTTTTCCCCACAATCCCACGACGCGGGTGGTGGACTTTGGTTTTTTCGAAAAGATTGTTGACTTCGCCCGAGCTCACGACATGATGGTCGTCCACGACCTGGCCTACGCTGACCTGGTCTTCGACGGGTACAAAGCCCCCAGCTTCCTTCAGGTCCCTGGGGCCAAAGATGTGGGCTTGGAATTCTTTACTCTCTCCAAAAGTTACAGCATGCCCGGGTGGAGGGTCGGTTTCGCCGTGGGCAACCGCAAGATGATCTCCGCTCTGGGCCGGATCAAGAGCTACCTGGATTACGGCATATTCCAGCCCATTCAGATCGCGGCCATCATCGCTCTCAGCGAAGAACAAGGCTGCGTGGAAGAGATCCGTAAAGTCTACCAGGAGAGACGGGATGTCTTGGTGGATGGCCTGAAGAAAGTGGGCTGGAAGATGGAGAAGCCTAAAGGGACGATGTTCGTGTGGGCCGAGATCCCCTCCAAGTTCAAGGAGATGGGTTCCCTGGAGTTTTCTAAATTAGTCCTGCAGGTGGCCAAGGTGGCCGTTTCTCCCGGGATCGGCTTCGGGGAATACGGTGACGATCATGTGCGTTTCGCCCTGGTGGAGAATGCGCAGCGGATTAAACAGGCGGTGAAGGGCATCAAGAAACTTTTCTAATTTTTCTGCCACAGAGAACACAGAGGGCACAGAGAATCATCATATAGATAAGGTTAAAACCTTATGAAAGATAATTTTTTTTTCTATACAAGGAGACCAATAAATTTTTGGGCATTTTCACAATCGACCTAGCATATCAGTCTGTCATTCCGGGCTTGACCCGGAATCCAGTCTGTTTTCTGGCAATTCCCGCTTTCGCGGGAATGACGATTTAGGCGCATTTATTTAGATCGCTGTGTATAGCTTTTTGATTCATTGTATTAAGGCCACTCTGTGTTCTCTGTGAACTCTGTGGCTAATCTTTCTGTGGGCAAAAAAATGGACCGGATTCACATCGGACTCATCGGGTTTGGAACTGTCGGCACTGGGCTGGTAAAGATTCTCCAGGAGAAGGCCAAACTTTTGCAAGAACGACTGGGCCTCTCCATCGTTCTCAAGCGAATCGCCGACCTAGACGTGACCTCCGATCGCGGAGTCAAGGTCCATCCCGCCCTTCTGACCCAAAAAGTTGCCGACGTGATTGAAGATCCGGAAATCGTCATCGTCGTCGAGCTGATCGGTGGCTTGGAACCAGCTCGGACTTTCATCCTCCAGGCGATTGAAAAAGGCAAGCATATTGTCACGGCGAATAAAGCCCTGCTCGCGGTTCACGGCGCAGAGATCTTCAAAAAGGCCGACGAAGGCGGCGTGGACATTGGGTTTGAGGGAAGCGTAGGGGGAGGAATTCCCATCATTCGTTCCCTCAAGGAAGGATTGGTAGCCAACAACATCCGGATCATCTTCGGCATCCTCAACGGAACATCGAATTATATCCTGAGCGAAATGACTCATCAGGGTCTGAAGTTCCAGGAGGTTTTGAAAAAAGCCCAGGAACTGGGATACGCCGAAGCCGACCCCACTCTGGACGTGGAAGGTATTGACGCCGCCCACAAGCTCTCCATCCTTATTTCCTTGGCCTATGGAGTCCAAGTTCGGATGCCAGATATTTATACCGAAGGAATCTCTGACATTACTCCCATGGATATCGAGCATGCGAAGGAGTTGGGTTATCACATCAAGCTGCTGGCCATTGCCAAGTCGGACGGGGGGCCCATCGAGGCCCGTGTCCATCCCACCCTTTTACCGGCTGAACACCTCCTTTCCACAGTGAGCGGGCCTTTCAACGCCATTTTTGTCAAGGGGGATGCAGTGGGTTCGACGCTTTTTTACGGAGCCGGTGCGGGCATGATGCCCACGGGCAGCGCCGTGGTCAGCGACCTCGTAGACCTCTGCCGGAACATCCGCCTGGGGGTCAGCCGGCGCGTCCCGCTCCTCTCTTACCAGCGGGAACATTTGCGGGCAGCCGAAATCAAGCACATCCACGACATCACCTCCACCTACTACCTGCGTTTCACCGTGGTGGACCGGCCGGGTGTCCTCTCTCGCATCTCCGGCATCCTGGGGAACCTGGACATTAGCATCGCTTCGGTCATTCAGGAGGGGAGACGGGCTGAAAAAGCTGTTCCCATTTACATGCTCACTCACGAAGCCCGGGAGAAGAACATGCAAGAAGCCTTGCAGGAGATCGACCGCCTGCCGACCACCGTGAATAAGACGGTGCTCATCCGGATTGAAGATCCTTCAGATTTGGGGGGGTGAGATGGCCTATTTCGGATTTCGGATTTCGCTCAGGGGGTTCAAGCCTCCCCCCGGAGAATCGCAACTGGAGGATCTTCCATCTTGAGCAGAAAATACTTGGTCCTCGTGGGGGATGGGATGCCCGATTATCCCCTTGCGGAACTCAAGGGAAAAACCCCGCTCCAGGCGGCTGGTACCCCCAATCTAGACAGGCTATCCCAAAAGGGAACCCTCGGGCTTGTGCGTACCGTGCCCCCGGGCTTTCCTCCGGGAAGCGACGTGGCCAATATGTCCATCTTCGGCTACGACCCGGCGCTGCACTTCACGGGTCGTGCTCCCCTAGAAGCGGCCTCCATGGGAGTCAAGCTCGCCCCGGGGGATGTGGCTTTTCGGTGCAACCTCCTAACCATTCTCCTGCGAGAGGGACAGTCTTTCATGGAAGACTTTAGCGCCGGACATATTTCCACAGAAGAGGCCAAAGAAATCATCGCGGACATCGAAAAGAGTCTTGGGCAATCAGGATTTCAACTTCTATCCGGGGGTGAGCTATCGCCACCTTCTGGTTTGGCGAAACGGGGGAAGAAGCCTTTCCCTTAAGACCACGCCGCCCCACGACATCACCGGAAAGAATATTGCTGAACATCTTCCGCGGGGAGAAGGGGAGGGGGAGATTCTCGGGTTGATGGAGGGGGCCCGAAAGGTTCTCCAGAACCATCCCATAAACCGGGCGCGCCAACAAGCGGGGAAGAAACCGGCCAACGCCATCTGGCTTTGGGGGCAGGGGAGAGCCCCTTTGCTCTTTCCCATTACCAAACGATTCGGCCTCAAGGGATCGGTGATCTCGGCCGTGGATTTGATGAAAGGGATTGGTTTTTACGCCGGGCTGGAAGTCGTCAACGTCCCCGGCGCTACGGGCTATCTGGACACGAACTACGCTGGCAAAGCAGAATACGCCCTGCGGGAAATCTCTAAAAAAGATTTCGTCTACGTTCACGTAGAAGCTCCGGATGAAGCTTCCCACAACGGGAACCTGAAGGATAAGATTCAGGCCATCGAAGACTTTGACGGAAAAATCGTCGGCCCCATTCTGCGTGGCCTGGAGGGCTGCGAGGATTTTCGCGTCATGGTTCTGTCGGATCATCCGACGCCGCTCCTCCTCAAAACCCATTCATCCGAGCCCGTCCCGTTTGTCATCTTCTCTTCGCAGGAGGGTCGGAAGGCCCCCAGGAAGGACCGATCGTTCGATGAGATTTCTGCCCAAGGAACCGGCCTTTTCGTCGAGAGAGGGCATGAGCTCCTAGAGAAGTTTATCAAAGGATTTTGACAGAAAACCTTCCGCGAATTCCGGGATTTACCCCAGGATTCTTTCTTTGGCAGGTCGATGAATAGGGTTCCCCATAGAATCGAGACTCGAGTCACCTATGCGGATACCGATGCCATGGGTATCGTATATTACTCCCATTATCTGCGCTGGTTCGAGATGGGCCGCACCGAGCTCATGCGTAGTCTGGGCATTACTTACAAGGAGATGGAAAGTCAGGGGACCTACCTCCCCGTTTCCGAAGTCTTCTGCAGATACCTTGTTTCGGCAAAGTACGACGACGTTTTAATTATTGAAACCTCCGTGGATTTTTTGAAGCGGGCCAGCATACAATTTGTCTACCGCATTTTAAGGAAGGCAGATGCAGTCCACCTGGTCACGGGTACGACCCTCCACGCCTTCGTCGACCGAGAAGGCAGAATCGTCAGGGTCCCGAGCTCTCTGGAAGGAAAACTGAAGTCCTAATTTCCCTCCAGGGAAAGAAGGATGAAATTTTTTCCTTGCAAAAAATTTGGGGATAGTGTAAAGAAGGAAAAGAGAAACCGATAAAGCCAAACTCTGAGTAATCAGGGGGCGGAAAGCCACGGGTCCTGAATGTTCGGGATAGCCAGGTTGCCGAAGTTGGACAACAAGAACCGGATTCCCGTGGGGCTGCTTTAATAATGGGAAATCCGGTTTTTTTTGGCCAAGTTCGAGGCGGATGCTCCCTTTCTTTGGACCCCTGAGGAGGGTCTTGACAAGCATTTTTTAATAGCCTAAACCCAAACGCGAAGATAGAAACGAATCATCCCCCCTTAATCTTTTTCCCAGACAGGGGATTTCCAGAGGTCTCCATGGGGAGGCCCAAATCAGCCTTTTTTCAATCGCTCGAGGATATCATCCATGAACCCCGCAATTGAAGGAAGAGAAGAAGAGGGAAAAGCCATCCCCCGGCTGAGGTCTATGTATGAGATCGCTAAAGCTTTAAACTCATCCCTGGACCTGAAGGAGACTTATGGGAAAATTCTCGCCATCCTTTCCAAACAAATGGGCATGAAACGTGGGGGCTTTCTAGTTCTAAACGCTGAATCAGGCGAGTGGGAGATGGGAGAGGCGATTGGTCTTGCCGCCGAAGAAATGAAACGAAGGAAGGAGTACTTTGGGTCCGGGGTCGTCCAAAAGGTCTTGGAGAAAGGGCAAATGGCTGCGGTAGTCGATGGAGGAGAAAGCGTCTGGCTTTACGACGGCAGAACCAAGACAAACCTGAAGCGGGCACGAGCTTCTTTCCTTTGTGCTCCGCTGGAAGACCGGGGGGCTATCGCTGTCATTTTAGGCGTGGACCACTTTTTCGAAGAACCGGCGTCGGTTGCAGAAGATTTTGACCTCCTGGGAGAGGTGTGCGCTCTGATCCGTGAGGCCATTGAGATGCGCCAGGCCATGGCAGCCGAGAACCGGGCCTTGCTCGAGGAAAACTGGAGTTTCCGCAAGGAACTGGAAACGCTCGGCCGAAGTGTTCCGAAGGTCAGGAGGAGGATTTCCTTGACGCAGATTCTGGAAGATCGCCTCAGCCGGATGATCGCTGAGATGAAAGTCGACCCGCGGTCCAATGGGCGGCTCTATGATGATGTTTTGAGCGTGGTAGAGAGGACTTTGTTTAAATCCGCTTTGGAGAAGACGAAGTACATTCAGTTAAAAACGGCCCGCTTCCTGGGGATCAATCGGAACACCCTGCGCAGAAAGATTAAAGAGCTGGGGATCACTGCCGAAAAAAAATAAAAATCCAAAAACGAATTAGTTCTCATCCGGCAATTCTGTTTTCCTCTCCCCTTCGATGAGGGAAAGGGAGTTTCCGGATGGAAACGAATCAATGAAATAGAAGCCAGGAGCCAAGAGCCGGAAGCCAGAAGTGCTGTCTTCTGTCTTCAATATTTTTGCAATTTTGGTTTTTTAATTTTGGATTTTTCACAGGAATCCTTTCGGCTTCTTAGGCTGTTTTTTTCCTTCCGGAAGCGCGCTCTTTTCCAAGTCTTTCCCATCCCCGACCTTAAAGCCCGATTGCTCCAAGATGAATTTGTCATCCCCGGGGTCAGGTTTGAACTCCAGCTGGAGCTTCTTGGCTTCCTGGATGTAGGAACCTTCCTTCAGGCGAATCTCCCCGTTCGGTACGACCACGATGGCCGACCCTCCCTGGATGGGGCACCTTTGCTCGCAGAAACCGCACCCGTTGCACCTGGAAGCGATAACCACGGGACGGCGGTATCCCTCCACCGTGCGAAAAACGATGGCGTTGTACGGGCAGATTTCATCGCATATCAAACATAATTTATCCTGGGCCCAGACCAAGCACAACTCTTTCCGCAGGACAGCCGTGCCCACTTTGGCATGGGTTTTTTCTTCCAAGGAAAGGGAGCGGATGGCTTGGGTGGGGCAAACTTTGCCACAAACGTTGCAGTTTTGCTCGCAAGGGGCGAAACGAAGGTCCATCTTCGGCGTCCAAAGGCCCGACAGACCCGATTCCCAAAAGCAAGGTTGGAGGGTGTTGGTGAGACAAGACTTCATACACTCCCCGCAGCGGATACAGGTGCGCAAAAATTCAGACTCGGGGACGGCCCCCGGAGGACGAATGAACTGTTGTTTGCCCTGGAGGGGGGTAAAGGGGGTGCGGCCAGCCAGAAAAGCAACGGTCAATCCCCCGGTCATGGAATAAAGAAACCCGCGGCGGGAGAAATCGACAGCCGCATATTCTCCGCCCAGCTTAGAGACCTGATCCGGAGAAGGAAAAGCCGGAAAAGAGATCGCCCCTTTGGGGCAAACCTCGGCACAGGTGCGGCATTGAATGCATTCGGGAAGGTTCGTTTTCTTTGGGTCTCCTTGAACGGCTCCCATCGGGCAGGCCTTCTGACATTTCAGGCATTCATTGCATTCCGGGCCGACCCGGCGCTTGAATAAGCCGAGTGGGGAAATGAAACTCAGGAAGGCTCCCAGTGGACAAAGATATCGGCACCAGAAGCGCGGAGCAAAACGGCTCGAGGCGATGATCGCGGCGAAGAGCGAGAAGGTAATGAAAGTCATGTAGTAAACCGGCTGGGTATAGTGCAGGTGGGACAGGTCTATCCAGCCCAGGGCTTCAAATAGCGGTCGCAAAAAATCCATTAAGAGATTGATTGAGGTAATGAAGAGAGGGTAAAGGAAAAAAGTATAGAAGCGGGTAAGGAAAGGTAAGGGGTCCATGAGGTAAGCCAGGGACAGGCCGGCAAGAGCGGAGCCGAGGAAAAGGATGAACAAAAATAATTTTACCTTCCGCCAGCTGGCTTCTCCCTTAAACCCCTGGCGATTCTTTTGGCGGGAAGAGAGAAGATCCAAAAAATCAAGGGTGGCCCCCATCGGGCAGACGTAGGCGCAGAAGAACCGGCCGATGACGAGCGTGGTCCCAAGAACGATGAAGGACCAGAGAGCCCTGCGGATGACCTCCTTCCCGGCCAACACCGCGCTCAGTCCGAGGAGCGGGTCCAGGCGCAGGTATATATCTGCTGGAAGCCATTCTGGGAGCCGGTAATTGGCGAAGGCGAAGAGGGCGGTGAAAAAGAAGAGGGAGAGAGCCTGGAGATAAGTCCTCATGCTTTTCCCTTGAGAATCCTGAGCTGCTCGAGGTCGATCTGTCCCAGGCCTCGCTGGTGGGCAACAAGCAGGTGCTCGACCTGCCGACCCCTAAAGTTTTGACCATACCAGGGAGCAACGCTTACTCCGTAGGAGTCCACGGCCACGGGGTCGATGCCAGCTATAATCAGGTTAGGTTTTTGGACCTCCCCGGGTCCCCCCGGTCCTCCAGAGACCAAGGCGCGAGTGGCGTCCAGGATGGTCAGTTGCGGCTTAATGACCGTAGCCAGGTCAGCCAGCGCCTGGTTGATGTTGTATCTGGAGTGGAAACTGTATCGATCCCAGATCAAACCCATTAGGTTCTTGATTCCCAGGCTTACGCCCGTGGCGGAATGGGTCTTGGCTTGCGGGAGGTTGATGAGCACCTCGCTGTCCAAAACCTCTTTGAATACCTCCACCCGGTCCAAAACTTTTCCCTGGGGCACCTTGATCTCGCGGAAGAATTTTCTGTCCTCAAGGGCAAGCACATAGACGCCTTTGATGGGTTTACAGGCCTCCTGAATCCCCGATCGTTTGAGGCAGAGTTCGGCCGGCCGTAGGGGATAATCCAAAACCACGACCCGCAGCGCCCCCGCATCGATGCAAGCCTGAGCGACTGTAGCTACCACTAAAGGGTGGGTCGTTGAACCCCACTCGGGAGGATTGGAAAAAGACATATTTGGCTTGAGAACCACTTGCTTCCCTTTCGTGACGAAACGGGAAATTCCCCCTATTGCTTCGAGCGCAGCCTTCGTAGCTGTAGCCGGGGCGCCAGACATGACGACCAGATCATGCTCCTCTTTGGCCGCCAAAAAACCCGGCTTTCCCGCAAGGCTCAACGCCAACCCGGCAGCCGCGGTTTTCAGAAAATCGCGCCGACTGATCTGCCCCCTCTGTTCCCCCATTGAGTCGATCCCCTTTTCTTCCTGAAATCATTTTAAAACAAATTCTTCGTTTAACAACTTTTTTATAACGATTCCCAGATTTTCTCTATGATTTGGGTCAGGAAAAGGATTTTCGAGGTTAAGGATCTCTTCGATCGGATCGATCGAGGAAATCGCAATTTTTGTTTTCGGATTTAGATTACAGATTCTTAATTCCGAAATTCGTAATCCGCAATTTATGGGTATCACACAAGGATCTTGACAAAAGCCTTGGTTTATACTATCAAAATTAGAAAATTAAAATAGCTTGTTAATGGACCCGCGGAAAACACCGAAAAGCATTAATGAATTGAGGCGATTTCGATGACCTCCACTGGCGCTAAAGGTTCCTTGATCCAAAAATTAGAGGCCCTTTCAAAGATTAGCAGGGCGATCTCTTCCGATCTCTACTTGGAAGACATTCTGCGGCTGATCGTTGTGGTTACGGCGGAGGTAATGAAATCGAAAATCTGCTCCCTCTGGCTGCTCGATGAGAGGGATAAGGCCTTGAAAATCAGGGCTACCCAGTCCATGAGCGAAGAGTATCTAAGAGAACGAAGCCTCAAGCTCGGGGAGGGCGTGGTGGGATATGTGGCCCAGGAGAATAGGCCGATGATGATCTATAACGTCCTCAAGGAGCCCCGGTACAAGGAGAAGGAGTTGGCCCGCAAAGAAGGGCTAGTATCTCTATTGAGTGTGCCCATGTGCGTGAAGGATAAGGTCATCGGGGTGATTAACTGTTACACTTCCTTCCCCCATAAATTCACGAAAAGCGAAACCGAAGTGTTGACTACGGTGGCCATCCAGGCGGCCGTCTCCATCGAGAACGCTGGCTTGATCATGAAGGCCAAGATTATTGAAGATGAGCTGATGTCCCGCAAGCTCGTGGAGAGGGCCAAGGGAATTTTAATGAAAGAACAACGCCTATCCGAAGAAGAGGCCTTCCGCAGGCTCCAGAAAAAATCCATGGACCTGCGAAAGTCAATGCGGGAGATCGCTGAGGCGGTCATCCTGGCCAACCAGATCCAAAGCTGAATTCTCCAGCGTAAGATTCCGCCATCCCCAGCCAGTTTCATACGAAAAATTGCGGTCAAATCTTAATATTATTTTTAGGTTTTTATAGTAAACCTTTTGGTTTTTTTCAATTTTTTAATATTTAAAAAAATTCCGGCAAGGAACCACCTGGAGGCCTAAAAAAAGCTTGACAAAATTTTGATCATGGTGTTTTATTATTAGGCAAATCGTTCATATATCGTGCCGCCCAAAGACGTGCGGCACCCGGGTTGACAAAGGCGTCCAGATGCAGAGGGGGCGCCTTTTCTTTTTTAGGGATGAGGAAAAAGCCTAGCGCAATGAAAAATTCACAAAAAAGGAGAACAGAAAAATGTCTTACAGCAGAGTAAACGCCAGTGCGGCAACGATGAGCCGAAACCGGGTTGCACCGGCCCCGGGGTCAGGCATCTGCGTCACCTGCCTGGATGGTTGTCCAGGCCCTTGTGAAGTAGGCCGTTCCGCCCTTCGCGGAAGGGAGATCCTCTACCCGCAGCCCTTTGCGAAGGTTACTGCGGGTTCTGAAAAGGATTACCCAGTCGATTATTCCCACTTCAACATTCAGGGTACCTGCGTGGGGGCGGTCGGCATCCCCGCCGACTCGGATCATGCTACCTTCCCAGCAGTTGATATTTCCACATCCGTGGGGAGTGGGGAGAAGATTTCCTTACGAGTCCCCTATTTTACTGGGGCTCTGGGATCAACCGATATCGCCCGCATACACTGGGAATCAATGGCCATCGCCGCGGCAATCGCCGGCACTCTGGTCGTCGTCGGTGAGAATGTCTGCGGCATGGACCCCCATGCTGAACTTCGCAACGGCCAGGTAATCCGGTCCCCCGAAATGGAGCGCAGAGTTAGGATATTTCAGCAATGGTATGATGGATCGGGCGGGATCGTCGTGCAATACAACGTGGAAGACGGCCGATTGGGTGTTCCCGAATATGTCGTAGAAAAATTGGGTGTCCAGATCATTGAACCTAAGTGGGGACAGGGTGCAAAGGATATCGGGGGGGAGGTGAAACTTCCCACCCTGGAAAGGGCTTTGCAGTTGAAAAGCCGGGGGTATATCGTCCTTCCAGACCCCGAAGACCCTGTGATTCAGGAAGCATTCAAACAAGGGGATTTTAAAGAATTTGAACGCCATTCGCGGCTGGGTATGGTAACTGAAGAGGGATTCCATAAAGAGGTGGAAAGGTTAAAAAGGATCGGGGCGAAACATATTTCCCTTAAAACTGGAGCCTATCGACCCGCCGACCTGGCCCGGGCAGTCAAGTTTGCTTCCGATGCGAAGATCGACCTTCTCACCGTCGATGGCGCTGGCGGAGGAACAGGGATGAGCCCCTGGCGGATGATGAATGAATGGGGAGTTCCAACCGTTTACCTGGAGAGTCTGCTGTATCAATACCTAAAACAACTGGAGGAAAGCGGCGCTTTTATTCCCTGCTGCGCCATGGCGGGAGGGCTCTCCCTGGAGGATCATATATTTAAAGCCTTCGCCCTGGCTGCCCCGTTCGTCAAAGCCATTTGTCTGGGCAGGGCTTCGATGACCGCTGCGATGGTCGGCAACACCATCGGGGAGATGATCAAGAAGGGGAAGGTTCCAGCCGATATTGCCAAATACGGGACCGACATTGAGCACGTCTTCATCTTGGCCGCTAAACTGAGGGAGAGATTCGGGAAAGATTTTCAGAAGATCCCTTCCGGAGCCATCGGGATGATTACCTATTTCGATCGATTGAACGCAGGGCTGCAGCAGCTCATGGCCGGGGCCCGGAAATTCGCCCTGCAGCATATTACGCGAGACGACTTGTGCGCGCTGACCCGGGAAGCCGCGGAAGTTTCCGGCATTGCGTACGTAATGGAGGCGGATAAGGAGGAAGTGGACAGAATTTTGAGGTCTCCACAGAGTGTCCATCCGTCCCTCCACACGCGGGTGGACAGTGCCTCCGCTGCCGTAGCAGATTGAGGTTTCCGAAAGGGGAGACTGGGATAGAGATACTAAGGAGTCCATAATTGACCAGACATATTCTTCCAAAATCTCCCCTGACCCCTCTTTTCCAAAGAGGGGAAATTCCTCCCTTTTGTAAAGGGAGGGAAGGAGGGATTTGGTCTTCGGTGTCTATAAAATTATGGACTGACTAATAACTTCAAGAAAATGGGGTTGTCCACTGTGATATTTTGAAAAAATAATCTCTGGAAGACTATCTTGGGGATAGTAGGGGGGAAAGGGCAGAAGACTTTCCCCCCTTTTTTTCGCGGAGAAATTCCTTTTATTTTTCCCCCGAGGAATGTTAATATTCCTTATGTTTAATGGGTCTTAGGTGTAAAAGGGATATCATGTTTCTCCTTAACAGAAAGAATTTTCTTCCTCTTTTTTTTCTTCTTTCGCTCTTCTTCGCTGCGGCAGCTTGGTCACTGGATGCGGACGAGGGGGGTAAGCCAATCAAAGCGCTCTCCGAGCACGCTGCCTCTATGGACATGGTCTGGACCCTGATCGCTTCCTTTTTGATTTTCCTGATGCAAGCCGGGTTCACGCTCGTGGAGGTGGGGTTCACCCGGGCCAAGAACGCCGGCAACGTGGTCATGAAAAACATGATTGACTTCGCCCTCGGGTCCATTGGGTTCTTCTTTATCGGTTATGGGTTGATGTTCGGAGCCAGCGCTCTCGGACTCTTCGGAACGAGCGACTTTTTCCTCAGCCATATCACGATCACGGGGAAAGTGGACAACTGGAAGTTCGCCAACCTGATGTTCCAGGTGGTCTTCGCGGCGACGGCAGCGACCATCGTCTCCGGGGCAATGAGCGAGCGGGCAAAATTTATCAGCTATTTATTCTACAGCATCCTCATCAGCACTTTGATCTATCCGGTGGTAGGCCATTGGATCTGGGGAGGGGGCTGGCTGGCCCGCAAAGGGATGATCGACTTTTCAGGTTCCACTGTGGTGCACTCCGTCGGTGGCTGGGTCTCGCTTGCCGGGGTACTTGTTCTGGGACCCCGTTTGGGACGTTACAGCCGGGATGGATCTGTGAATATTATCCCCGGGCATAACATCCCGCTGGTTGCCCTGGGAGTGTTCATCCTCTGGTTCGGTTGGTTTGGGTTCAACACCGGCAATACCCTCTCAGCTACCAATCCAAGTATTGCCCTCATCGCTATTAACACGATCCTCGCGGGGGCCAGTGGGGCACTCTGCACGATGACGCTCACTTGGGTCCTGCGGGGGAAGCCGGATGTGGGCATGACCCTGAATGGAGTCCTATCTGGCCTTGTCTCCTGTACGGGGGGCGTGGCCATCATCAGCCCTTTCAGCGCTGTGGCCATCGGGAGTATCGCCGGAATGATCCTTTATTTCTCCCTCAAGACCTTCGAGCGGTGGCACATCGACGACCCGGTCGGGGCCATTTCCGTTCATGGCATCAATGGCATCTGGGGGACCCTGGCGGTGGGCCTCTTTGCCCAGGAAAAATATGCGCAAAATAGCCTAGGGTATGCGGTGAATGGACTGATCTTCGGAGGGGGGCTGGATCTTCTATCCGTGCAGGCGCTGGCCGTGATCGCGGTATTCCTCTGGGCGTTTCCTCTTTCTTTTGGTTTCTTCAAACTCCTGAACGCCACCGTAGGGCTGCGCGTCTCGGCCGAACAAGAAGTGCGAGGCCTGGATTTTGGTGAGCACTCGATGACCTCTTACCCCGTATTCGATGAATTCCAGAAAAAGCAGGAGGAGATCATCGAAGAATTGGAGCGGGTGCGGGAGCTTTCTTTGCTCCATGAGATCGGCCAATCCATGCATACTTTAAACTTAGATGAGATTCTGGAATTGATCCTCCAGGGGGTGGCCAGAGGAATCGGCTTCGACCGGGCCCGGCTTTATCTGCTGGATGAGGAAAAGAAGCAACTGGTCTGCAAGGTTGCCGTTGGGATGGAGAGAGAGAAAATTCAAAGCCTCAGCTTACCGTATGATCGGGAAGACAACGTCGTTTCCCGGGCTATTATGGAACGACGGCCTTTCATCGTCGAGGACGCCAGCAAAGACCCGCGGGTCAATCGGGGGTTAATCAGCTTTTTGCATGTTAAGTCTTTTGCGGCCGTCCCCCTCCTCTCGCGGGATAAGGTACTGGGGGGGATTGCGGCTGACAACCTGATCAGCCAGCAGACGATCACGGAGAAGAAACTCCAGTCCCTAATGATCTTCGCCAACCAGGCGTCCCTGGCCTTGGAAAATGCCCTGATGTATGAAGAATTGAAGGCCTTCAGCAGCCAGCTTGGGGAACGCGTGAAGAAGGCTACGCTGGAGTTGCAGGAGACGCAGAGACAGCTCTTTCAATCGGAGAAACTGGCGGCTCTGGGGAAGCTCTCTGCCGGCATTGCCCATGAAATCCGTAACCCTCTGACCAGCATCAAGATCCTGATCCATTCTCTGGTAGACGAAATGGCCACAGCCGCCTCGCGGGAGAAGGATTTGGCCGTAATCGAAAGCGAGATTGAGCGGGTGAACAAAATTATAAAACAATTCCTGGATTTCGCCCGGCCTCGCCCCCCCTCCCTGGAACTTATGGACGTCCGCAGAGTACTGGATGAAACGCTTGCCCTGGTCATGTACGAGATGGAAGCGCAGGGGGTTTCGCTGGAAAAGGAGTACGCGTCCGAACTTCCCCCCGTTCCGATGGATCGGGAGCAGATGAAGCAGGTTTTCCTAAATCTCCTGCTCAATGCCATCCAGGCCATGGAACAGGGAGGCCAATTGAAAGTGTCGGCGGCATTAAAAAATCACCTGCCCGGAGCGAGGAGTGACTCGTTTATGGAAATATTCTTCCAGGACACGGGGAAGGGGATTCCAGAAGATATGCAAGCCAGGATTTTCGAGCCTTTCTTTTCCACCAAAGAAGAAGGAATCGGGTTAGGGCTGCCCATTGCCCAGCGCATCGTCGAGGAGCATAGGGGAGAGATTCGACTGGAGAGTCATCCGGGGAAAGGGACCACATTTTACCTGACCCTTCCCTTGAATCAAGGAGGAATTGATTTACCAAGAGATTAAGAAATCTAGGGATTGAGGAATTAAGGGATTAAGGGTTTCTCAATTCCTTCGTTCAGAATTTCCCGAATTCGCAATCCCTCAATTCGGAATTTCCCAATCTGTGGTTTGGAGGTTGCTTGGACAGGGTTTTGATCGTGGATGACGACTCGAGCATGCGCTATTCCTTGAACCGCATGCTGGAAGGGCAGGGCCTTTTGGTATCTTTGGCCAAGAACGGAGCGGAAGCTCTTGAGCGGTTTTTTATGGAAAATCCGGATTTGGTGATCATGGACATCAAGATGCCCGGCCAGAGTGGACTGGATGTTCTAAGGCAGATCAAAGAGCGGGACCCGAAAGCCTTAGTCATCCTGATGACCGCCTTCGGGACGACGGACACAGCGATCGAGGCCATGAAGTTTGGGGCCTTCGATTACATCCTCAAACCCTTCGATATCCCCCAGATGAGAAGTCTGGTGGAAAGAGCCCTGGAAGTATCCCGGATGATGAAGAAGATGGTATCGTACCCGGATCGCCCGGAGGCGGAGGTAACGGGGGAGGCCATCGTCGGATCTTCGCCGGCCATGCAGCAAACTTATAAGATGATCGGCCAGGTCGCGCCCACTGGGGTTACGGTGCTCCTCCGCGGTGAGAGCGGGACCGGTAAGGAGCTGGTAGCCCGGGCCATCTATCATCATAGTAGCCGGGCTGACAAGCCATTCCTGCCGGTGAATTGCGCGGCCATTCCTGAGACCCTCCTGGAGAGCGAGCTCTTCGGACATGAGAAGGGGGCTTTCACGGGGGCCCTGACCCGGCGCATCGGCAAATTTGAGCAGTGCAATGGCGGAACCCTTTTCCTGGATGAAATCGGCGATATGACTCCGGCCACTCAAGCCAAAATTCTCCGTGTTCTCCAGGACCAGCAATTCGAACGACTGGGGGGGTCTGAACGCATCACCGTGGACGTGCGGCTGATCGTGGCGACAAACAAAGACCTGGAAAAAGCCATCCGGGATGGATCCTTCCGCCAGGACCTTTATTACCGGCTAAAAGTCGTTACGCTCCATCTTCCGCCCCTGCGCGAGCGCCCGGAAGACATCCCCGAACTGGTGCGCTATTTCCTGCAACGCTTTGGACCCGAGATCAATCGAAATGTGAAAGACATTGCCCCGCGGGCCTTGGAAAAACTCATGCGCTACCGCTGGCCGGGCAACGTGCGTGAATTGGAAAACGTGATGCAACGGGGCCTGGTTGTTGCCAAAGGAAATACCCTTTTCCCGGAGGATTTCTTCCTGGAGGGGTCGGAGGCAGAAATTGGCGGGCCAAAAGGGCAGATGGATTTTGAAGAGCGCCTGCAGATGTTGATGGGACCGGTTTTCAAGGAATTGGCCGAACACTCGAAACGCAGCCCCGATTCGGATGTGATGTCGGCAGTGGAAAAGGTCCTGATCAAGAGGGCTCTGCAGGAGACGAAGGGGAACCAGGTTCAGGCGGCCATCCTGCTGGGAATCAGCCGGAATACCTTGCGTTCAAAAATTGAACGGTATAGGATCAAAAAGGACGTGGCCATTATCGAGGGGGAGGAATGAGACGGACCTTGCGGCTGGCGTTGGGACAGGTCAATAGTACGGTAGGAGACCTCCAGGGCAATACCCGTAAGATCTTGAAAGTGATTGACCAGTCTCGGGAGATGGGGGCGGAGTTGGTGGCCTTTCCGGAGTTAGCTCTTCCGGGCTACCCGCCGGAAGACCTCCTTTTGAACTCGTCTTTTATAGAGGCCAACCTGGAAGCGTTGCGGCGTTTGACCCGGGCCACCCGTGGAATCACGGCTATCGTCGGGTTTGTGGATATGATCGATGATATTTATAACGCCGCCGCTCTGCTGCACGATGGTCAGTTGGCGGGGGTTTACCATAAAATCTACCTGCCCAATTATGGAGTTTTCGATGAGGACCGCTATTTTCAGAGCGGGACTGAATTTTTGGTCTTTGAGTTAAATGGGACAGCCATCGGGGTGAATATTTGCGAGGATATCTGGTATCCGGGCGACCCGACAAGGGCCCAATGCCTCGAGGGCAAGGCGCAGTTGATCGTGAATATTTCATCCTCGCCCTACCACGCCGGCAAGATGCATTTTCGGCAAAGAATGCTGGCCACTCGGGCCTGGGATTATTCGACGATCGTAGCCTACGTCAACCTTGTCGGAGGGCAGGATGAGTTGGTCTTTGATGGGGGGTCTATGGTGATCGACCAGAGCGGCGAGCTCTACTCTGTGGCCAAGAGTTTCGCAGAGGACCTGCTGGTGGTGGATCTAGACTTGGATCAGGTCCTGCTTGCATAGAATTCACGACCCCCGGCGGAGGAAAGAAAAACTGGCCCCCCTATCCGAAGGAAAGTTGAGGCGCATCCCTCTCTCGCCCTTGAAAATTCGTCCCCAATGCCCCCTTTCTCCGAGACCTTCTGTTTCCTTAGGACGGCTGGAAGAAGTTTACCGGGCGTTGGTTCTGGGCACAGGGGATTATGTCAGGAAGAATGGGTTCAAGAAGGTGGTCCTCGGTCTGAGCGGGGGGATTGATTCTGCCCTGACAGCTGCGATCGCAGTCGATGCCCTGGGAAAGGAAGGCGTCGTGGGCGTGGCCATGCCCTCCATGTATTCTTCTCGGGAAAGCCTGGAGGATGCCCGCGCAGTGGCGGAAAACCTGGGAATTGAATTTCAGGTCATCCCCATCGGGGAAGTATTCAAGACTTACCTGAAGACCCTGAAAGGTTCCTTCAAAGGAAAAAAACCCGACGTGGCCGAGGAAAACCTTCAGGCCCGCATCCGCGGGAACCTGCTCATGGCTCTTTCGAACAAATTCGGGTGGCTGGTCTTGACCACGGGAAATAAGAGTGAGATGGGGGTTGGCTATTGCACCCTCTACGGAGATATGGCCGGCGGGTTTGCCGTGATCAAAGACGTTCCCAAAACTCTGGTTTATGAATTGGCTCCTTATCGGAATACCCTGGGTCCTAAACCCGTCATTCCTTTACGGGTGATCGAGAAGCCTCCTTCGGCCGAACTTCGGCCCCACCAGAAAGACACAGACTCTCTGCCGCCCTACGAACTCCTGGACCCGATCCTTCAAGCCTACGTAGAGGAAGATCAGAGCTTGGCGATGATCCTCAAAAAAGGGTTCGGGCGAAAGATGATCCAACAGGTAATCCGCAAGGTGGACTTCAACGAATACAAAAGGAGACAGGCCCCTCCCGGTGTCAAGATTACCTCCCGGGCGTTTGGCAAAGATCGTCGGCTGCCCATTACGAATCAATACAGAATGAAGAGTGAAGAATTAAGAATGAAGAGTTAAAAACAAAGACTCTTCCTGGTGGTTTACGATGCGAAAGGGGAGGCCGTCCTCCGAAACGGCGTGATTGAATCCCGGTAAAAAGCTTGACCACACCGAGAGCGCTGAGGACGCAGATCAGCGCTCTCTACGGTGAAAAGCTTGAATCACACTGGGATGGCTTCTGGCGGGCGAACTTCCATGAATCGACCAATTCACTCCTCATCCTTCGTTCTGACCCTGGCCATCTTCCTCTCGATTTATTCCTGCGCCTCCCTTCGCGAATGGATAATTGGAAGGGATAATTTTTCCCGGACCTATGCTGTAGATTTTATGTCCTTCCATCCTAAACTAAACTCGGCCCTGCAAGATTATGCCAGAAAACAGAAGGGGAGTTCTTTTCAAGTTATTCGTCTGGGAAACGATGCGGTCATCATTCAAGGCTTTTACAGAGGGGAGCAAGAACAGGATCGTTTTCCCTCAACGGTTACAGCAAAATCCGCGGGCCCAGGAAGGACGAGGATGGAAATCAAAATTTCCTCGAGTGACTCAAAGATTTATTCAGAACATCTCAAGGAATTTGCCGGAGATCTTTTCCAAATCATCGAGAAAGAAACGGGCGTCCGGCCTGAGGAGTGAAAATTTCCGCAGCCGGTTGTTTTCCGTCCAGTCTGCTTAAAAATCAGCAGATCTGCTAAGGAGCGATTATTCCAGAAGGATTCAAGCCTGCTTTCCCATTCCATCCTTTTTCGCTGTAAAGAATCTGAACATTCTTTGTTTCCCTTTTCCTTCCAACCGCAACGCCAATAAGCCTGTGATTTTTGGAACATTTCGCTCGTCGCCCACGCCTCCAACCTGATTGGCACGGGAAATGAAAGTCTGTTGGGTGATTTAGAAGAATTCTGCAAGGAGGGAAATTAATGAGAATGAGAAATTTGCGATACCGTTTACCCACACGGGCCGAATGGCAGGATATACCTTTCTCCAGGGTTGTTGCAGCAATCCACTCAAATGCTGGGGGCGTCTTAGTTACAAATTGCTGGGGGAATCCCCTCGACCATTTTATTGACCTGGAAAAAATATAAGGAGGTATTTATGAAAAGAATCTTCCTGGCAGTCATCATCCTTGTTGCGTTAGTTGGACCGGCGAGTTTGATCTTCGCCGAGGAGAAAACCAAAGTGGAAATTACAGCGCCTGGGGCAGCGGAACAGGCCAAGTCAACACCGCCTGTGCCTGCCGCCCCTGCAACCCCCGCTCCGCCCAAGATTGATACTGGAGATACAGCCTGGATGCTTGTTTCTGCTGCCCTTGTGCTGCTGATGACCCCAGGCTTGGCTCTATTCTATGGAGGCATGGTCCGCGCCAAGAATGTCCTGGGCACAATCATGCATAGCTTCATTATTATTGCCATCATTACTGTGCAATGGGTTCTTTGGGGGTACAGTCTGGCTTTCGGTCCGGATGTGGGAGGGATCATCGGAAACCTATCCTGGTTCGGATTGAATGGAGTCGGTCTCGATCCCAACCCGGATTATGGGGCGACGATCCCGCATCAGGCTTTCATGATCTACCAGGGCATGTTCGCCATCATTACCCCTGCCCTGATTACCGGTGCGATCGCCGAGCGTATGAAGTTCAAGACCTTTCTTGTCTTCACCCTACTTTGGGCCACTTTGGTTTATGATCCCATCGCCCACTGGGTCTGGAATGTGGGGGGCTGGATTCACAATCTCGGGGCATTGGATTTTGCCGGTGGAACGGTGGTCCACATTAGCTCCGGGATCTCAGCCTTGGCCGCTGCCATCTTGGTGGGAAAGCGGAAAGGTTATAGGGTAGAACCCATGGCTCCCCACAACCTGCCGATGACCATCACCGGGGTGGCTATTCTCTGGTTTGGTTGGTTTGGATTTAACGCCGGAAGCGCCATCGCCGCCGGCAAACTAAGCACGAGCGCCTTTGTCGTCACCCATATTGCCGCGGCCGCAGCAGCTATTTCCTGGCCCATGGTGGAGTGGATATACAAGGGGAAACCCACAACTTTGGGCGCAGCCAGTGGTGCGGTAGCCGGACTTGTGGCCATCACCCCAGGTTCGGGGTTCGTCGGCGCCATGCCCGCTTTATTGATCGGGTTCGGCGCCGGAGTTTTCTGCTACATAGCGGTAGTCAGCAAGAACAGGTTTGGCTATGATGATAGCTTAGATGTCGTTGGGGTTCATGGAATCGGCGGCACCTGGGGAGCTCTGGCGACAGGTCTTTTCGCATCGAAGGCCATAAACGATGCGGGTGCCAACGGCCTGTTCTTCGGAAACTCGGCCCTCTTCGGGTTTCAGGCGTTGGCAGTGGTTGTAACCTGGGTTTATGCTTTTGGGGTAACTTTTATTCTGTTGAAAATCCTGGATTGGACCATGGGGTTGAGAGTCAACGAAGAAGAAGAAGAGAGCGGACTTGACTTGAGCCAGCATAGCGAGACTGGATACAATTTTTGAATTATTGATGGCCCAAATTGGGGCTGCCGAATGAGAGATAAAGGACCCTCATTTGCAAATACGAAACCCGCAATCCTAGAAGGAGAAAATGAGATGAAGAGAGTGGAAGCGATCATCAAGCCTTTTAAGCTGGACGAAGTAAAGGCTGCACTCAACGCAGTAGCGGTACAGGGGATGACCGTCAGTGAGGTAAGGGGTTTTGGGAGGCAGAAGGGCCACAAGGAGGTCTATCGGGGAGCGGAGTACGTGGTCGAACTGGTGCCGAAGATTAAGATCGAGGTCGTCGTTCCAGACCAGGCCGTTACCCGGGTCGTGGAAACTATCGCCAAAGCCGCGAAGACCGGAAAAATCGGGGATGGGAAGATTTTCGTCCTGCCCGTGGAAGAGACGGTTAGAATTCGAACGGGTGAGCGGGGAGATGGGGCGCTGTAATATGGGGTAAGGATGAGGTGTCAATGCTTCTGACGCTAAATCATTCTGCCTTTTTCTTGCGCAGTATGATAAAAAATCAACACATCTGCTAAGGCATGAATTTATCAAAGATATTTAGAGAGGTAGTGGGATGAGGTTGCTTTACCTGTTAAAAATTCAAGCATTCTTCCTTTTATTGATTCAATCAGCGTAGCGGAATATAGTTCTTCGATTTTAATAAGATTTTGGGAAATTTTGGCGCTGACCCAGCGCATGGCATGAGAGTTGATATACACCTCCACGGAGGCGGAGGGAGTGCCCTGCCAAAATGCCGGAGTACTTTAATGGCAAATTGCTGGAGCAATCCCCCGAGCCTCTTGCCTTCAAAAAATCGTGGAGGTGATTATGAAGAGATTTTTTCTTACCGTACTTATTATTGGGTTAATTTCCTCGGCAGGCATTGCTTTTACCGAGGAACGGGGCGGCCCGAGCATTCCGCCTCATTTTGACCAGACAAAACATGATCAGCCTGTCCTGACAAAAGCCTCTACAACGAAGGTGAACCCAGCGGATACAGCTTGGTTATTGATTTCTGCTGCAATGGTGATGCTGATGACGCCGGGTCTGGCGCTTTTCTATGGGGGCATGGTCCGCACGAAGAATGTGCTGGGGACGATTATGCAGAGCTTCATGATCATTGCCCTGATCAGCGTACAGTGGGTGCTTTTCGGGTATAGCTTATCCTTTGGTCCAAGCGTGGGGGGGATCATTGGTGACCTTTCCTGGTTTGGGCTGAATGGAGTTGGCCTGGCGCCCAACCCGGATTACGCCGAGACAGTGCCCCATCAGGCCTTCATGATCTTTCAAGGGATGTTTGCCATCATCACCCCGGCGCTGCTGATGGGGGCGATCGCTGAGCGCATGAAGTTCAAGACTTTTTTTGTCTTCACCCTGCTTTGGGCTACGCTGGTCTATGACCCTATCGCCCACTGGGTCTGGGGGAGCGGGGGGTGGATCCGCAAGATGGGGGGCTTGGATTTTGCCGGCGGAATCGTAGTGCATATGAGCTCCGGGGTCTCCGCACTTGCCGCAGCTCTCCTGGTGGGAAAACGCAAGGGGTTCGGGACCGAGCCCATGGCCCCTCATAGTGTGCCGATGACCATTATGGGAGCAGCCATTCTCTGGTTCGGGTGGTTTGGATTCAATGCCGGAAGCGCCATCGCGGCTGGCATGTTGAGTACGAGCGCTTTCGTGGTCACCCACATTGCCGGGGCCGCAGGCGCCCTTTCATGGGCTGTGGTGGAATGGGTTTACAAGGGAAAGCCAACCACCCTGGGCGCGGCCAGCGGGGCGGTGGCCGGGCTCGCCACCATCACACCGGCTTCGGGTTTCGTTACCCCCATGCCGGCTTTATTTATTGGATTGACAGCAGGGGTTTTTTGCTATTTGGGTGTGGTCGGGAAGAATAAGTTCGGGTACGATGATAGCCTGGATGTAGTGGGTATTCATGGGGTGGGCGGAACGTGGGGAGTTCTGGCCGTAGGGCTTTTCGCCACGAAGGCAGTCAATGATGCCGGGAACAATGGTTTTTTCTTTGGAAACCCGGGACTGCTCGGAGTTCAAGCCTTGGCGGGTGCAGTTGCCTGGGTATATTCATTTTTGGTGACCTTCATCTTGCTGAAAATTCTGGATTGGACCATGGGTTTGCGGGTGAGCGAAGAGGATGAGGACAGCGGCCTGGACCTGAGCCAGCACAACGAGATGGGATATAATCCTTGACTTTCCGTAAAAGGGAGCCCTTGCCACCCGCTCCCCCATCAAAAGGGAGGGTGGGGAGAGGGGCGAGTCCGCAATTGGCAATCTCCAATCCGAGGAGGGGAGGAATGAAATGAAAAAAGTGGAAGCAATCATCAAACCTTTCAAGTTGGATGAAGTAAAATCCGCGCTCAGCGCTGTGGCGGTGCAGGGAATGACCGTCAGTGAGGTCAGGGGTTTTGGCAGGCAAAAAGGGCACAAGGAGGTCTACCGGGGAGCGGAGTACGTTGTGGAATTGGTCCCCAAGATCAAGATTGAAGTGGTAGTCCCCGATCAGGCAGTGACCCGGGTAGTGGAAACTATCGCCAAGGCCGCCAAGACCGGGAAGATCGGTGATGGGAAGATTTTTGTCCTTCCCGTGGAGGAGGCCGTGAGAATTCGAACGGGTGAAAGAGGGGAAGGAGCACTGTAAAGAAGTGAAAAGTGAAAAGTAAAAAGTTAAGAGTGAAAAATGAGAAGGGCTATTCTAGATAATAAGTGAGTAAAAGTGGAGACCGAGAATCCAAAAGAACTCTTTACATCTCGCACCTCCCGCCTAACACCTCACGGGAGTGAGAGCCTTGAGGATATTGAGCGGTTTTTTCGGAAAGGCCAGGAATGGCTGAAAAAGAGGCACGCAGAAGGCCTTTCGGGCGAAGAGTTCGGCCAAAATTATTCGGCTTTAATGGACAGCGTGATCCGGCGTCTTTTTAAGAGGGCCATGGATGCCAAAGGCGGGGGAGGAGCGGATTCGGGATTTGCTCTGCTCGCTATGGGAGGATATGGTCGAGAAGAGCTCAGCCCCTTCTCGGACATCGATCTTTTTCTCCTGCACCTTCCGAGTGAGGGCAAGGACCTGGAAGGATGGTTGCGCGCGGTGCTCCATCCCCTTTGGGATTGGGGCCTGACCGTTGGCTATACCGTCCAGACTCCCAAGGATAGCTGCCCAGCCGCTCAAAAAGACTTAGACCTGCTCCTGTCATTTTTGGACGCCCGTTGGGTGGCAGGGGACAAAGGGACTTTTCTCCAATGGGAAGAAGAATTTTTCCGCTCCCTTTTAACGGGAAAAGATACCGAGGTGATTCTGCAAATCCGACAGAGGGCGGAGGCCAGGCATGCCCATTATGGGGACTCTGTCTTTGTTCTTGAACCGGAGATTAAGGAGGGAAAAGGTGGACTGAGGGATTATCACACGGCGTTCTGGGCTGCCAGAATTAGGTATCACATTCGATCGGCGGGAGAGCTGACCGAGCGCGGCCTGCTTTCGGAAAAAGAATGGAAGACCTACTCACAGGCGCTGGGATTTCTCTGGCGAGTGCGCAACCAGCTTCATTACATATACGGTCGAAGAGAGGACCGCCTTTTCTTTGAGGATCAGGAAGTCATGGCCGAAGTTCTGGGTTACCGAGGGGAAAATTCTCACGTAGCCACCGAAGCGTTTCTAAAGGATTACTTTACCCATGCCCTCCATATCCATCGCCTTTCGTGGAGCCTGTTAGAAAAATGTTTGAGCCAACGTGCGGCTCCCCAAAAGGGTTGGAGCCTTGGGACCCCGGCCGAGATTGCTCCCGGCTATTTTCTCTTTCAGGGCAAACTGGCCCTGACGGATCCTTACCAAATCGACCGGAATCCCCTTAATATGTGGAGAGCTTTTGAGGCGATCCATAGGCACGGGGTCGAGATGGACAGCCGGCTCAAGGAAAAAATCACCGAAAGTCTGGATGCGGTGGGTGACCGCTTTCGCTTAGCCGAAGAGTCTGTAAAATCTTTTCTATCTTTTTTTGCGAAACCTGGCCACCTCTACCGAGTTTTGGAAGCTATGCATGAGACAGGATTTCTGAGAAGATTCTTTCCCGAATTTGACCGGGTTCATTGTCATATCCAGTACGACCGTTATCATATTTATCCTGTTGATATTCATTCGCTCTACGCCGTGCGGGAATTGGAGTTTTTGGGGAGAAAAGGCGAGAAATCCTGGCCTTTGCTGAACCAATTGATGGAAGAAGTGAAAGACCCCGGCCTCTTGAAACTGGCCGCCCTGGTGCATGATCTGGGGAAAGCGGAAGGTTCATCCCATGCCCTGCGGGGGGAAAAGATCGCCTCCGCGATCGCCGGGAGATTACAGCTCCCCTCCGAAAAGATTGAGATCCTCGGCTTTCTGGTGCGGGAGCACCTGACCTTCACGGAGATCGCCGAGCGAAGGGACCTCGGCGACGAGAACCTTATTTTCCGGTTTGCCCAAATCGTCAGAAGCAGTGAGCGGCTGAAAATGCTATATTTGCTGGGTTTCGCCGACCTCCGGGCCGTCGGACCTTCATCCTGGACAGCCTGGAAAGATACCTTGATGAGGGAGCTGTTTATCAAGACGCTTCATCTTTTGGAAAGAGAAGAAACCCTGGGGAAGGAGGCTCAGGACCGAGCCATTCACCTCCAAAATGAGGTCATGGGCCTGCTCGCCGGACAGGTTGCTGCCCCCAAAATATCGGCCTATCTGGCCAGCATTCCTTCCCGCCATTACGCCGCCCATGACGCCCGGTCCATCGGCGAGCAGATTCTCATGGCTGAGAAGCTGAAGGATCAAACCGTAGTCTTGGAAGGAGAAGAAAAGCCCGAGGAAGGGTGTGATGAGATAACCGTGGTGGCTTGGGATAAGCCCGGCCTTTTTGCCGAAATCTCCGGAGTCATGACAACCAATTTTCTGAACATTCTTTCTGCCCAAATCAGCACTTGGGAGAATGGGATTGCCGTTGACCTGTTTAAAGTTCAAAATCTCATCGACGAACCGCTCCTCCAGCCTCGCCGTTGGACTAAGCTCCAGGAGGATTTGAAGAGAGTTCTCGAGGGAAAGATTGCGGTGAATTCCCTGGTGGAGGGGATGGTTCTTCCCCTGTTCCACCGGTACCCTTCTCCCCGCCTGGGCACAACAGTCGAAGTGGACAACTCAGCCTCCGATTTTTATACCGTCGTTGAAATTTACAGTCACGACCGCCCGGGACTTCTCTACCGCGTCACCCGAAAGATATTCGAAATGGGTCTTTCGATATGGATGGCCCGGATCTCTACCAAAGTAGACCAAGTAGTAGATGTTTTCTACATTCAGGATCTCAGCGGAGCAAGGATAGAAGATGAGACGATGATCTCCAGAATAAAAATTGAACTTATCCAAGAACTGCAGAGGGAATGAGGATTTAATTTGTTTCGGCAAACTGACGGATATTGGGCATCCTGCCCATTTCTTGTTCATATCATTAAACCAATGAATATATTTGCCTTTATAAAAATATGAAATTAATTCATTTTATGATTGCCCAATGAATTAGCAGGAAGCGCGCGGAGGAAGTCCTTTGCCACCAGAGTTAAATCTTCCCATCTTTGTAAGTTTTCAATATTATAATCTAATTGAAGGGAGGGATGAAAATTTTTAGTTGGTATCGGGATTGCTTATGAATGAAGGTAAAAATTAGGCAAGGTGTAGGAAATGGGAGCAATCTTGTTGATCGAAGACGATCGTAATGTCCACGGACTGATCGAAAAGATCTTCACGAAAGAGGAATTGAAGGCCCTCAGGACCTTTTCCTACGCCCAAGATAAGGCCTTGGAGAGCCAGGGGGGCCAGAGTCCGAAGCGGGGCATGCCTTCGGCCTTAGAGGAGGCTGTCCGAGAGTATCTTAAGGAGGGGGTTGACATAGGGAATGATGGTACCATCCATGAATACATAATCGGGAAAGTGGAAAGGGCTTTGATCGGAACTATTCTGGAAGAAGAAAAAGGAAACCAGGTTCGAGCGGCAAAACGATTGGGGATTAACCGGAACACGCTCAGGAAAAAGATGAAGGACCTGCAGATTATCCCGCGGGTGGTCACCCGGTAGGAAAAGAGGGATCGAAGCAAACAAAGTCAGCGCTAAGCCCGCAGACAAGAGATGAGGAAGGTCATACCATTTCTTATCGGAATTTAGTTAAAAATATCAGAGCAAAGGAGGAAGGGAATGGCTCAAGGTGACGTAGGAAAAATAATGAAAAAAATTGAAGAAAACGACATCAAGTTCATCAAGCTGTGGTTTACGGACATACTGGGTTTTCTCAAGAGTTTTTCCGTGCCGAAGGAAGAGATTGAAAAGGCATTTGCCGAAGGGATCGGCTTCGATGGCTCTTCCATCGAAGGGTTTGTGCGTATCGATGAGAGCGACATGGTGGCAATCCCCGACCCGTCCACATTTGCGATCCTTCCCTGGCGGCCTAAAGAAAAAGGTGTGGCCCGGATGTTCTGCGACATCGTCATGCCCGATGGGAAGCCATTTGAGGGGGACCCGCGGTATGTTCTAAAAAGAAACTTAGAGAAGGCCAAGCAGAAGGGTTTCACCTATTACGTCGGGCCGGAACTGGAATATTTTTATTTCAAGGATCCGCATGCTCCGGAGATTCTGGACAAAGGAGGTTATTTCGACCTGATTCCGCGGGATGAGGCCATGGACCTGCGCAGGGAAACTGTGCTCTTCTGCGAGGATTTGGGCATTAGGATTGAATACTCCCATCATGAGGTCGCGCCCTCCCAGCATGAGATCGACATGCGGTACGAGGATGCTCTGACGATGGCTGACAATGTCATGACCTACCGGCTGGTCGTCAAGGAGGTGGCCTACCGGCAAGGGGTTTACGCCACGTTCATGCCGAAGCCGTTGTTCGGAGAGAATGGATCGGGAATGCACACCCATATGTCCTTGTTCAAAGGCGATCGGAACGCCTTTTTCGACGTCAAAGGAAAATACCATCTCTCAGATTCCGCCCGGCATTTTATCGGCGGGTTGCTGAAATACGCCCCCGAGCTCACCTCCATAACCTGCCAGTGGGTGAACTCTTATAAGCGATTGGTTCCCGGCTACGAAGCCCCGGTGTATTTGTCCTGGGCCCAACGAAACCGGTCTGATCTGATCCGAATTCCCATGTACAAGCCTGGAAAAGAAGAGGCCACGCGAATCGAGTTTCGCAGCCCGGACCCGGCCTGTAACCCATACTTGACCTTTTCGGTCATGCTGGCGGCAGGCATGGCGGGAATCGAAGGAAAGATTGAACCGCCGGAGCCGGTCGAGGCGAACGTTTATAAGATGAGCGCCGAAGAGCGGCAGAGGCGCGGGATCGGGCAACTCCCCGGCAGCCTGCAGGAGGCGATTCAGCTTACCGAAAAGAGCAAACTTGTGCGTGAAGCTCTGGGGGATCATGTCTTCAATCACTTTATTGAAAACAAAAATGTGGAGTGGGATCGCTATCGCATCCAGGTCACTTCTTACGAGATCGAAAAGTACTTGCCCGTGCTATAGGAAAATGTATAATCAGTTTTCTGCTCCTTTAGCGGTCGAGGGCCGGGGCTTCATTCAGGGAAATGTTTGAGTTAGCCATATTTTACTGCCAACATCAGACCGGCCGGATGATGCAGATCCTGGGAAACCTGAACAACTTGGCAGGGTCGAGAATCCGGAAGGTGGCCCTGCCATGTTCTGGTAAGCTGGAGGTTTCCTTTCTCCTGAAGGCCCTGGAAAATGGAGCCAATGGTGTGGCCCTCTTCGGATGTCCGGAAGGAGAATGTCGCTACCTGGTAGGCAGTACGCGGGCCAAGAATCGAGTGCGATATGCCCGGAGAATTTTGAGTGAGATTGGCCTCGAAGAAGAGCGGGTACGTCGGTTCGTTTTCGCGGATCAAACCACCCCCGGGGAGATGGATTCGCTGACGGCTTGGGCGGAAAAGATCCAGTCTATGAGTGGTCTGCGGGGAAATTCAAAAATCAAAATGCCAAGGTAAAAATTTTTGTTTCCCTATTGATTAATTTTTGCTTGCCAGGGAAAGTTCATCCATGCCCAAGAAATATCATTTAACCCCCAAACCCGTACCCCCACGCTGGGTTCCCCCCGGTCCCTTCGGAATCATCGAGGGAGACGGGTGTCTAAATTGCGCGAACTGCGTGAAAAAGTTTTGCGTCTATTCCGTTTATCGTAAGCGCGGGTATGATCAACGGCAGATGTTCGATACAGCCGATTCGCTTTGCAAGAATTGTTTTCGTTGCATACAGGGATGCTATGGCCGCATTCTTTCCAAAAGTCGCAATCCCGAGTTTTGGACCATGGGTGACGATTACTGGACCCCGGAGATCATTGCCAGTAATCAAACCCAGGCCGAGACCGGGAAAATCCCGGTCTCCGGGGGTGGGTATGGGGGCCCTTTTGCCGGGCCAGGTTTTGATAGCATGTGGACGGATATGTCCGAGATCGTCCGCCCCACCCGCGATGGAATTCATGGAAGAGAGTATATTAGCACAACCATTGAACTCGGGCGAATCCTGCGGACGATGATCCATCCTGCGGGGCCGGGTGCCGCTCAGCTCTCGTCGATTTTATCCGGAATGACCTTTCCTCCTCGGGTGGAAGCTTCCATCCCCCTGATCTTTGATCTTCTTCCTTTCAGGGCGTTCAATTCTGCGGTTCGATTGGCCCTGGCCAAAGCCGCCTTTGAGGCCAATACCTTGATGATCATCCGGGTAGAGGATCTTACGGATGAATTTTTGCCTTTCGCTACCCACCTTGTTCCTTTCCTTCCCGGAGGGACCTTGGAGGGCTCGATTCCGGCCATCCGTCGAGCAAGAATGGTTCAGGTTTCCTTTTCTGAGAGCGTTATGGAAACGGTCAGGGAGGTCAAAAAAATAAACCCGGGTGCCGTGGTTTGCCTGCGGCTTCCTTTGACCCCTCGGGCAGAGGAAGAAGTGGAATCTCTGGCACGAGCGGGTGCGGAGGTGCTCCATATCTTGGCGGACGAAAAGGGACGGGAGCAAAATGCCACCTCCCCCCGATTCATAAAAGATTTAATCCGCCAGATTCATCTTCGCTTGGTTAAAGAGAGCCTGCGGGATGGGCTAAGCTTGATCTTCGGAGGCGGGATCGCCCTGGCCGAACACGTCGCCAAAGCCATCATCTGCGGTGCAGATGCGGTTTCGATTGAACGGCCCCTTTTATTTGCCCTGGAATGCCGCCTCTGTAAACCGTGTGCCGACGGGATCACCTGTCCCGTGGAAGTGGAAAATATTGACCCGGAATGGGGAAGACAAAGGGTGGTGAATATGATCACCGCCTGGCATGGACAACTGCTGGAAGTTTTGGGGGCCATGGGTCTGCGGGATGTCCGCAGGCTGCGCGGAGAAGCGGGCCGGGCAATCTTCCTGGAAGAGATTGAAAAGGAAACCTTCGGTTCGATTTTCGGCCAGCCTGTCCAGGAAGGAAAACCGCAAGAGGAGAGCATTCATGTCCTTTCCTCCTGAGATCCGGCGGATGCCTTCGCGTTTCCGCAACCCCCTCGGAAAATACAAAATCCACCGGGGATCGGCCTGCCTCCATTGCGGGCTATGCGCGGACCTATGCCCCAGGGGTGTTCACCGCCGTCTGGGAAAGAAGATGCTCCTGCCCAAGGATGAATGGTGCATCGGCCCCTCTTGTCAGGAAAACGAATATTATTGCATCTCCCGGTGCCCCCAAGGGGCATTACGAATGGCCGTCAACCCCAACCTCCAGGCCCTGACCGACTATCGATGGCCGGCCGATCTTTTATTGTCCACCTGGCAGCAGGCTGAAACCGGAAAGATTCCCTATGCCGACTTGGAATATCGGGTGGGTCATTCCGGAGGAGGGTTCGATCGCTTGCGACTGCGCCTGCCGGAGAGACGAACCAATTTCTTTTACCAAGAAGGGGAGATATCTACTGCCATTCCTTTGAATCGAAGGGGGGATGAGCGACCTCAGGTTTGGGTTGGCGTTCCGTTCTATGGTGGGGGTATGTCTTTTGGATCGGTGAGCATCAACACCATGTTGGCCCGGGCCAAGGCTTCCAAGGCATGGGATACATTCACCTGCACGGGTGAAGGAGGGTATCCCGAACCCTTGCAGCGGTACGATGATCACATGATCACCCAGGTGGCCACGGGGCTGTTCGGGGTGCGGGAAGAGACGATCCAGCGGGTGCGCGTCGTGGAGTTCAAATACGCTCAGGGAGCAAAGCCTGGACTGGGAGGGCATCTCCTGGGAGATAAAGTCACCCCGGCTGTGGCCCGCATGCGCGAAGCCGTAGCGGGAAGCGCCCTGTTCTCTCCGTTCCCCTTCCACAGCGTTTATTCGGTCGAAGATCATAAAAAACATGTGGACTGGATCAAGGAGGTTAACCTGCACTGCCTGGTCTCGGTAAAAGTCTCCACCCCCACGGACGTCGACATGGTAGCCGTAGGAAGTTACTACGCCGGCGCGCACGTCATTCACCTCGACGGGAGTTATGGGGGAACCGGAGCTGCGCCGGATATCGCCAAGAAGAACATCGCCATGCCCATTGAATATGCTATTCCCAAAGTCCATCGTTTCTTGCTGGAAGAAGGAATCCGTGACCAGATGACCTTCATCGCCAGCGGTGGGATCCGCACGGCCTACGACATCGCCAAAGCCATTGCTCTGGGTGCGGACGGAGTGGTAGTAGGAACGGCTGACCTGGTGGCCCTGGAATGCATCCGCTGCCGCAATTGCGAGAGCGGCCGGGGATGTCCTCGGGGCATTGCTACCACCGACCCAGAAATTTCCAATCTGATGGACGTGGAATGGGGGGCCCAGCGAATCATCAATCTCTACGCCTCCTGGAGAGACCAGTTGGTGGCCATCCTCCAGCTTTTGGGCATGAAAAGTATCCGGGAGCTGGTGGGCAGGACAGATTGCCTGGTGCATCTGGATTATCACCGGGGAGAATTGGAAAGCGACGATATCAAGCCATTCTTGACGGGCGGAAATGACGATCCGCATAGAGCCTGGCACCCAGAACAAGACGACGCTATGCGCTTTGCGGCCAACCGATAGCGGTAACGACTTCGTTATGAATGAAAGTTGGATATATTCACAGAGGTTAATCGCGTCCCGCGGGAAGCTCATTGCGAACCTCCCGGAACCGCCCCTCTGGAAGGCGGAGGAAGAAGGGGGCTGCGGGGTCACGGGGTTTGCCTGCTCTATACCGGTGAGCGGCCGCCATATCATCGAGCCGTCGTGCCAAATGCATAACCGGGGAAATGGAAAAGGGGGGGGGATCGCCGCCGTAGGTCTATCGCCGGGGGATCTGGGGGTCTCTGCCGAGGTGTTGGAGGAGGATTATTTGCTCCAGGTGGCTTTTTTGGATCCAGCGTCCCGTCCATCCGTTGAGCAGTCCTTCATCGAACCTTTTTTAGAAGTCCACCACAGTTCCCGCATTCCCACGGTGAAGGACTACCGGGAAGTTGCCGGCCTGGATGTAAAACCCCCCGATGTCTACCGGTACTTTGTGCGGGCAAAGAAGGAAATCCTGGCTGATTTCGGGGCCGAAAATCACTTGGCCGGTATGGACCCAAGAAGGGTCGAAGACGAGTTTATTTTTCAAAACAGCTTTAAACTCAATCGCGAATTTTATGCCTCGCTGGGAGAAAAGAAGGCCTTCGTCCTTTCTCACGGCCGGAACATGATGATTCTTAAAATTGTGGGGTATGCGGAGCAGGTGGCCCAGTACTATAAATTGGAAGATTTCCAGGCCCATGTTTGGATCGCTCACCAAAGATATCCGACCAAAGGTCGGGTCTGGCATCCCGGCGGGGCGCATCCTTTCATGGGGATGGATGAGGCTCTCGTACATAACGGGGACTTCGCCAATTACTATTCGGTCTGCGAGTATCTTCGGCAATGGAATTTATTTCCCCTTTTTCTTACCGATACCGAGGTTTCAGTTTTGCTCTTCGATCTCCTGAACCGGGTTCATGGCTATCCGCTGGAGTACATCATAGAGGCCCTGGCGCCAACCACCGAGCTGGATTTCGATCGTCTGCCGTCAGAAAAGCAAAAAATCTATCGGGAGATTCAAGCGGCCCATATCCACGGATCTCCGGACGGCCCCTGGTTCTTCATCATCGCTCGTAATGAGCCCTACCAGCACTGTTTCCAGCTGATTGGCATTACAGACACCGCCATGCTGAGACCCCAGGTTTTCGCCCTCTCTGAGGGCCAGGTGCAAATTGGTTTAATCTGTTCGGAAAAACAAGCGATCGATGCCACCCTCCAGAGCTTGAGCCGGGAAGGGGATCACTTTCATGGCATTGCGGATAAATATTGGAATGCCAGGGGAGGCAGTCATACCGATGGCGGAGCTTTCGTTTTTACGGTTCGGGAGGGGGGGAATGGACGCGCAGGTAAATTCTTGTCCTGCACGGATAAATTCGGAAGAGCCATTTCGGCGCCCGCTGACCAAGTTTCATGGGACCACCGCCCGAGAGTTCTTAGCCCTGAAAGAAAAGACGCCCTCCGCAAGGAGGTGAGCGAGAGGTTTCGGTTGGGGGACGCGCGCTTGGTTTTCCAGACATTCAAGAGCCAGGTACCCGGATGGGATTATGAAACCTTTCAGGCCTTTTGCCAGCAAATCGGTCAAACCGCCAACCTCAGTGACGCCGCCAGGTCCTTGGCCATAGAAGTCTTGACTCTCTTTATGGATCAGAGATATGACCCCGGAACGAAACGTCGTAGCTGCTTACTGGAAATTCTGCAGGAAGAATTGGAAAAGATCTTTTCTTCATTGCCGGCCCTGAACTCAAACCGCAGCGGGGCGATGAAACGGATCGAGCAGCAGAGCCGGGACATGCTGAGAAAACCCAGCGAGGGAGAGAAAGTGCTGGTCCTTGATGCCCGCGGCTTTCCGCCCGAAGGCGAGGAGAGCGCAGCCCGTTTGCTCACCCGCGCCTACCTTAACGGCTGGAAGCGATTCATCGTTTATGGGGCTCGGGGTCAGCGCTTTTTCGGTTGCGGGCTCGGCCCAAGAACTCGGGATGTGCGGATCGATGTTTACGGAAGCTCCGGAGATTATCTGGGGTCGGGAATCGATGGTCTGGAGATCTTTGTCCATGGAAATGCTCAGGATCAATTAGGCCAGATTTTGAAGTCGGGAAAGATGGTCATCCATGGGGATGTGGGACAAACTTTCCTGTACGGCGCTAAGGGGGGGACCGTCTACGTGTTGGGGAATGCGGCCGGTCGGCCCCTGATTAATGCCGCCGGAAAGCCGCGAGTCGTGATCAACGGAACTTGTCTGGACTATTTGGCTGAGTCCTTCATGGCTGGAGACCCCCACAATGGGGGAGGGTTTGTCATCTTAAATGGAATGGAATTTGACGAGCATGGAAGACTCCGGGAGCAAGCCATGCCCTTCCCGGGTTCCAACCTGTTCTCCTTGGCCTCCGGTGGGGCCATCTACGTTCGGGATCCCCATGGGCGGTTAGAAAAAGAGCAGCTCAACGGCGGAGAATTTGCCCCGCTCACAGAGAGGGATTGGAGACTCCTTTTACCCTACCTCGAAGAGAATGAACGCCTCTTTGGGATTGCTGTTGCGCATGACCTTTTGACGGTGGGTGAGGAGAAGCGGCGGCCGGAAGAGGTCTATCGCAAAGTGCGGGCAGTCAAGCTATCTGTTTTGTCTTCGACAATGGTTGAGGAGTGAATCGCGCCTACCCCTTCGTTCTTTAAACCTCTGCTCTCTATTTCCTTTCCATTTTCGCGAATCCGTTTGAGAAGTTCGGGGATTCCTGTTCCGACCGCTCGATCTTTTCTTTTGACAGAGCCCTTCTCTTTGTCTATGATAATATAAATTTCTGTCCGGACACGAAGAGAAGGCGATCATGAGACTTAGCGACCGGATCAGCCGCTGGATCCGCGACCAGGTGGAAGCGGCGGCCGCCGCGGGCGTCTTGGTGGGCCTGAGCGGGGGGCTCGATTCCGCCGTCTTAGCCGTTTTGGCCAAACGGGCATTGGGAGAACATGTCTTGGCCCTTCTTCTGCCTTGCCACAGCCATGTGGAAGATGAACGGGATGCCCTATTGGTGGCAGATACTTTTGGGATCCGTCGGGAGCGAGTGGACCTCTCTGCGGTTTACGATGTTTTCCTCCATCAACTTCCGGAGGGGGGGAGATTTGCTTGGCCAACCTCAAGCCCCGCCTAAGAATGACGGCCCTCTATTACTTCGCCAACAAATTAAATTATTTGGTTGCTGGAACTGGAAATAAGTCTGAACGATTGATGGGCTACTTCACCAAATTCGGGGACGGCGGTATAGACCTTTTGCCCCTCGGAGACTTAACCAAGTCGCGGGTTCGAAAACTGGCTGAAGAATTAGAAATCCCCCCGCGCATCATGAACCGCCCCCCAAGCGCTGGGCTTTGGGCTGGGCAGACCGATGAAGAAGATATGAATATTCGATATGAAGACCTGGACAAAATCCTCATTGCCTTAGAAAAGAGGGAAGAAGCTAAACTTCCCAAAACTCAGATAAGTTATGTCAAAGGGATGATCGCACGATCGAGGCACAAACGCAGCCCGCCCCCCGTTTTTCACCTAAAATCCGTCTGACCCGTTCATTTAAGGGAAGACTTCTCATGGCCGAAGAAGAAGAGGTACCCGCGGAAACAGGGAGAAGATCGCCCTATGAACCTCGGTCAGAATGTTTTCTTGATGAGAGCCAGTAGGATATTAAGAGTTTCCCTTGCCTCGCGAATTCCGGGTCCTTTACCCCGTTAGAAGACCCCGCTGCTTGCAGCACGGGGATGAAGATAAGATTCCTTTGGGAGCGAATACGGGGTTTAAAGCCCCGTGTGAGCCCTCCCGTTGGAAGGTCGAAGACCTTCTAACGGGGTTTACTCAGGAGCTTTAGAAGTTGTTTTAGGTCATAGGGGGTAGTATAATTTAAAGATCTTTCGCTATCTTCTTTCCTGAATGGGAAGAAAGGCCAGACTGGCCATTGATTTAGAGCCGGGTGAATAAGTGAATCTTAGGGAATTTTTCAAAACATTCTTTCAGGGGGAGACCATCGATAAAGGCGATGAGAATCCCAAGGCGATGCAGGATATTGAGAGGCTGGAGAAACGAGGCTGGCAGCTCTGGCTTCTGACCATTTTCCTTATTCTAATCCTCACCCTCTTCATCGTGATCAACTATCTCGAGGAGCTGCGTGGCTCCCCCCGCGAATTTTTCAAGCAAATATCTTTTTTAGATACCTATATCGTCGCGTCCGCAATCCTCATCGTGGTCTTTTGCGTCTATATGCTAAAAAAGAATCTGGAACTTCGCCGGCTGAGAAGGGAGATCTTTGCTCAAAGGATGAAACTGCAGCATATGGGTGGGACCTTAGAAGACATCACGGCCATCCTCCAGATCAGCTCAATGATTAGCGCCCACAAGGACTTGCCCATAATCCTGGGGGCCGTTGCCCGGGAGTCCCTCAACTGTTTAAAGGCGCACCGCTCCACGATCTTTCTCATGGACGGGAAAAGCGGTATTTTGAAGAGCCAATATACCGCTTCGCCGAATCCGGTGGATGAGCAGGTGAGCCTTTTTGAGGAGAAGGAAGTGGCCCGGAAGGTTCTCAGGCAGTTGAGCCCTTTGCTGCTGCGAGAGCCAAAGGATTTCGCGGATTTCTTCAAATACGAAGAACGAGAGCGGAAGATCACTTCGCTCTTATGTATCCCCCTCTGCTCAAGGGGCAACCCGGTTGGAGCCCTCAGCGTGGTTCTGATTAATGGAGAACGCAGTTTCAGCGAGAATGACCAGCAATTTCTATCTATCTATAGCAATCACGCCTCCATCGCGATTGAAAATGCCAATTTGCAAGAAGAGGTGCGCAAAGGAACCAGCTTCCGGAAAAGTTACGAGGGATATCTGGATGATATCTTGAACCAAGTGCAAAACCTTTCGGACGAGGAACGCGCGCGCATTGAGCAACATATCGGAAGGTTGATGCAGGGGCAAAAAGCCGGCGAGAAGCAACTCCTCGAACCCCCCCTTGAAAAAGGGAGCACCCGGGTGGAGGGAGAGGTCGCCTTGGCGGGAGAATCGGGTATCCTCCAAGGGCAAGAGGACCGGGCAGATGGAATGTTGCGGGTGGAGTTTGCAGATGCGTCTTTGAGCTTAGCCGATGACCTGACCCTTGGAGGGGTATTCATTCGGACCCCTAACCCGATGGAATTGGGCGAGCAATTCGTTCTGAAACTCCATATGTCTGATGGCGGGGAGCCGATCGAAGTGGGGTGTAAAGTGATTTGGACGAATAAATATGGGCAAGAAAGCAAGCATCTGCACCGGGGCATGGGTGTTAAATTCTTGAATCTTGCGGATGGTGTCAAAAAGCGGGTCGAAGATTACATCAAAACTCAAAAGAAAAAGGAGCCTTCACTGAAAGTTAGGAAAGGGTCTGTAAGTGGAGTTGCCAGCGAGAGAAAAAGACCAAAAGGAGCCGGGTAGACCATGGGAATTTTTAGCTTTCGAGCCGCGGGCGAGATCGTTTTTGGAGAAGGGGCCATTGGGGGCGTAGGAACGATCATCAAAAGGCACGGAGGGAAGAAAATCCTACTGGTGGTTGACCCGGGGTTCGCCAAGGGGGGTCGCTTAAAAAAAGTCACCCATCCCTTGGAAAAGGAAGGATTGTCATTCGTTCTTTTTGATGCGGTAGAGCCAGAGCCGCGGGCTGAGGTGGCCGACCGATGCGGAGAATTGGCCAAGAAAGAAAAGTGCGACTTTGTCCTGGGTGTGGGAGGTGGCAGTGCCATGGACACGGCCAAGGCGGCAGCGGTTTTGGCAACCAATGCAGGACGGGCGAGGGACTTTCAGGGTCTGAACAAAGTTCCCCAGCCCGGCTTACCGAAGGGGATGGTACCCACTACCGCGGGCACAGGGAGCGAGGTAACCTTCACGGCGGTCTTCATCAATGAGGAAGAAAAGAAAAAAGCAGGGATCAATAGCCCCTTTCTTTACCCGGAGATGTCCATCCTCGACCCCGAATTAACCCTGGACCTTCCGCCGGCGGTCACCGCTTTCACGGGCATGGATGCCCTCGCCCATGCCATAGAATCCTATACTTCCTAGGCAGCTAGCGCTTTATCCGAGATGTTCAGCCTGGAGGCGATCCGGCGGATCGGAAAAAGTCTGCGCCAGGCCGTGGATAAAGGGATCAGACCTGTACGCGCGTTCCAACATGCTTTTGGGAAGTCTGCTGGCGGGCATCGGCTGGCCAATGCCGGCGTAACTGCAGCTCATTCCCTGTCTTATCCCTTGGGCGGCGTCTTCCGGGTACCCTCACGGCGTAGCCAATGCCCTGCTTCTGCCAGCGGTGATGGAATACAATGTCTTCTCCTGTCCGGAGAAATTTGGCAAAATTGCGGAAGCGATGGGTGAAAAAGTAGAAGGGCTTTCCGTAAGAGAAGCTGCCATTCTGGCCGTGGATACGGTGAAACGATTGGCCAAGGACTTGGGGGTCCCCCAGCGTCTAAGCGACCTTGGCATTCCCGAATCCGCCATCCCGGGAATGGCCGAAGAAGCCATGAAAGTTACCCGCCCTTTAGAAAACAACCCGAGGCCTGTATCATTGGCCGAAACCATCCGCATCTATCAAAAAGTTTTTTAATTTTTTTCACCGCAGAGGACGCAGAGAACGCAAAGAATTATCAACAACAGAAATCCAGATGTCAAAAATCAGATAAATATTTTTAATTTCTGTACGGCATTTCTGAATTTTACTCGCGGTCTCAACTTTACTGAATTTTTCTTAGGAGGTTAAGGAGATGGGTGGGGCAGAGTTGATCGGAAAGGAAGAACGGGAAGCGGTCTCCGAGGTCATTGAGCGGGGCGTCCTTTTCCGCTACGGGTTTAACGAGAAACGGAAGAATATTTTTAGGGTGTTGGAATTTGAAGCCGAGTTCTGTCGATATGTGGGGTGCTCTTATGCCCTGGGAGTCTCCTCAGGATCAGCGGCCTTACGCGTGGCCTTAGCGGCGCTGGGCATCAAACGAGGAAATGAGATCATCACTCAGTCTTTCACCTTCGTGGCCACGGTTGAAGCCATTTTGGAGGCAGGCGGAGTCCCGGTGATTGCGGAAGTGGATAAATCCTTGAACCTGGACCCCAAAGACCTGGAAGCCAAGATCACGGATAAAACCCGAGCCATCATCCCCGTCCACATGCTCGGCGTTCCGGCGCGCCTGGATGAAATCATGGCGATCGCCCGGAAGAGGGAGATCCCCGTGTTGGAAGACTCCTGTCAGGCCTGTGGCTCAAGCTACCGTGGAAAGAAGACCGGGACTATGGGGGCGATGGGAACCTATAGCTTCGATTACGTGAAGACGCTGACCACGGGAGAGGGGGGCATGGTGGTCACGAACGACAAGAGGCTTTACGATCTGGCCAATTACTATCACGACCATGGCCATGAGCATAATCCGGAATTGCCCCGGGGAGAAGATTCTCACAGCATCACCGGGTTCAATTACCGCATGAATGAGATCCAGGGGGCTATGGGAAAGGCGCAGTTGGGTCGTTTAGATTTTGTCTTGGCCGAGCAGCGAAGGCACAAGGCCGAAATCAAGAAAGCCATGGGGGAAATTCGGGGGACTGAATTTCGGGATCTGCCGGATCCTGCGGGTGATGGGGGGGATACGCTCGCCTTTTTCTTGCCCGATGCAAAAGTAGCCAGGGCTTTCAATGAATTTTTGGCCAAAGAGAAGATCGACACCAAGATCCTCCCTTCCGCCATGAAATGGCATTTTGTGGGGAACTGGAACCACCTGATCCCATACTGTCCTCCTTACCGCACCGATTCCTGGCCCAGGTCCGAAGCTTTGCTGAAGCGGGCGATTGCCCTGCCCATCTCTGTGCGTATGAGCGGGGAGCAGATTCACCGAATCATCGAAGGCGTGCAGCGGGCGGCGAAAGAAGTTTTTTGACCGAAAATATTTACCGCTGAGCACGCCAAGAACGCAGAGAAAAAACCAACCAGCGCGCTCTGCGATCTCTGCGGTGAAAAATAAAAAAATATGAAAGTGTACGGCATTATTCCCGCGCGGTATGGCTCAACTCGCCTGCCGGGAAAGGTTCTGGCGGACATCGCTGGAAAGCCTATGATCCAGCATGTTTATGAGCGCGCCCACCAGTCTCTGTCCCTGGATCGGTTGGTCGTGGCCACAGATGATGATCGCATTATTGACCGAGTCCAGGGCTTTGGGGGGGAGGCCCTGAAGACTTCACCCGCTCATCCCTCGGGAACGGACCGGGTGGCCGAAGCCGCTCGAGATCTTGCAAGCAAAGGAAGCGGACCTTATTGTAAACATCCAGGGAGACCAACCTTTCTTCGAACCCGGGATGATCGACGAAGTGGTTAGCCCATTTCGGGACGATCCTAATTTAAAGATGGGAGCGCTGGTTTACCCGATCCAAACTTCCGAGGAATTGGCCAACCCCAGCGTGGTGAAGGTCGTGTTTGACCAGAAGCGTTTCGCCTTGTACTTTTCCCGTTCCCCCATGCCTTATGTCATATCCTCCTTTTCAACTCCGCGCTATTATAAACATATCGGTCCTTATGCTTACCGGATGGGTTTTTTATTGGAGTTTACCAGGATGGACCGGGGAGATTTGGAACGTTCAGAGTCCTTGGAGCAGTTGAGAGCCCTGGAGCATGGGTACAGAATTCGGGTTGTGGAAACGAAGTTTGACTCTCAAGAAGTGGACACCCCCCAAGACCTGGAAAAAGTTCGAGAAAAAATCTTAGATTTCGGGCATCGTGGATCAGGAATGGCCAAAGAGGAATGATGACTGGGAATAGAGGGCAATCGCCCGGTGTATATTTTCTATAATTCCCTTCTGTGGATTTTCGCCCTTGCTGCGCTTCCTTGGCTGCTTGCTAAATTGATTTCCTCCCGGCAAAACCGCGAGATCTTCGCTCAGAAACTCGGCCATATCTCGGCGGAAATATTGTCCAGGATGAGGGGGGAGCCGAGGATTTGGGTACATGCTGTTTCCGGGGGGGAGGTTTCCGCGATTCATCCTTTGATGCGGCAATTGCGGGAGACCTACCCCAAAGGGTGTTTGATCCTTTCCACGGGGACAGGGAGTGGAAAAAAGATCGCCAGCGAGCGCGTCTTGGAAGCGACGGCCACTTTCTTTTTCCCCTTGGACTTCTCTTTCGTCGTCCGCAAGGTCATTCGCAGGGTGCGGCCGGACCTTTTCATCCTCGCTGAGACGGAGATCTGGCCAAATTTTTTGCGGATTGCGAAAGGGGAGGGGATCAAGACGATGCTGGCCAATGGCCGGATCTCAGACCGATCCTTCAAGAGATATCGGAAGACGAGGTTTTTCTGGATGGCGGTGCTGGATTATTTGGACGCCATGTCCATGGTTGGAGTCCAAGATGGGGAACGGATTGTCTCCATGGGGGCCAATCCCGTGAAGGTCTTTGTCAACGGCAATTGCAAATACGACCAGGCAGCTTTCTCCGCCGATCCCGTTTTCCAGGAAGAGATGAAAAATCTCTTGGGAGTGGATGAGCAAGATCTTCTTTTCATCGCGGGGAGCACCCACGAAGGCGAAGAAGAGGCCATTGTCCAAGCTTTTTTAAAGATTCGTCAGCGCTACTCGGAGATGATTCTGGTGCTGGCTCCCAGGCATGTGGAGCGGGTGGCGCGAGTGGAGAAGCTTCTGGCCAGGTATGGGGTTGATGATTTTATCCGTCGGAGCCGGTTGGAATCCGTAGGCCGGCGGGGAAATCACGTGGTGCTTTGGGACACCTTCGGAGAGCTCTTTAAAGTTTATAGCGTAGGGACTGTTGTTTTTTGTGGGGCCAGCCTAGTCCCCCGACGGGGACAGAATATTCTGGAGCCGGCAGCTTGGGGAAGGGTGGTGCTCTACGGACCTTCGATGGAGGATTTCATCGATGCCCACCAGCTCTTACAGGGGGTAGGGGCGGGGATTATGGTGCAGAATGCGGGGGATCTGGCCGAACGATGTCTCCATCTGCTGGACCATCCCCAAGAATTGAAGAAAAGGGGCGAAGCAGGGAAGGAGGCGCTTTTCGCTCAGCGCGGAGCAACCCAGAGGAACCTGGAACTGGCTAAGAAACTGATAGCAATATGAAAAGCGAGAGGCAAAGAGCAATTTTGGCCCTGGAAGATGGGAGGGTTTTTGAGGGCTGGTCCTTTGGAGCATCGGGAGAGCATTGCGGTGAGGTGGTATTTAACACCTCTATGACCGGCTACCAGGAAGTTCTCACCGATCCCTCTTATAAAGGCCAGATTGTAACCATGACCTACCCTTTGGTTGGGAACTACGGGGTGAATGATGAGGATTTTGAATCCACCCGCCCCCAGGTGGAAGGATTTGTGGTCAAGGAGGGCTGCTCCTTCCCAAGCAACTGGCGTTCTAAAGGAAGCCTAAGCGATTATTTAAAGTGTCATGGGATCGTGGGAATCGAAGGGGTAGACACCCGAGCCTTGACGAAACACATCCGCACTGCCGGGGCGATGCGAGGGATCCTTTCCACGGAAGACCTCGACCCCGACTCTTTGGTGGAGAAATCCCGGAACTCTCCGGCGATGGTGGGGAGTGACTGGGTGAAAGCCGTTACCTGTTCCGAGGCATACGAGTGGGGGGAGAAGGAGGGCACGGGAGCCGGGCTCTGGAAATGGGAAAAGGGGCAGGAGGGCAATCCCCGTATCGAAAAGAAGTTCAGGGTGGTGGCGATGGACTTCGGGATGAAGTATAACATCGTCCGGCACCTGAGCCAGCCGGGGATGTCAGGTCTCCGTCGTCCCGGCACAGATGAGTGCAGAAGAGATCTTAAAAGCGAACCCTCATGGAATTTTTCTTTCAAACGGTCCCGGAGACCCGGCGGCGCTGACCTATGCCATCGAAACCGTGCGGGCCCTTTTGGGGAAAAAACCGATTTTCGGAATCTGCCTGGGCCACCAACTCCTGGGGCTGGCCATGGGGGGGAAAACGTATAAGTTGAAATTCGGCCACCGGGGAGCGAACCAGCCCGTAAAGAACCTGCTTAACGGGAAAATTGAGATTACTACCCAGAATCATGGGTTCTGCGTGGATATGGACACCCTTCCGGCGGGCCAGGTGGAGATCACTCATATCAACCTCAACGACCAGAGTTTGGAAGGGATGCGCCACAGAAGACTTCCGGTCTTCTCCGTGCAGTATCATCCGGAGGCTTCGGCAGGCCCGCATGATGCGGCCTATCTCTTCGATGAGTTTATCAACCTCATGGAAAAATATTCGAAGGAATAATGCCCAAGCGCAAGGACATTAAGAAAATTCTGATTATTGGTTCCGGGCCCATCATCATCAGCCAGGCCTGCGAATTCGACTACTCCGGAACTCAGGCGTGCAAAGCCTTGAAGGAAGAAGGCTTCGAGGTCATTCTGGTTAACTCGAACCCGGCTACGATCATGACGGATCCGCAGATGGCTGACCGAACCTACATGGAACCCGTCACACCCGAGATCGTCGCCAAGATCGTGGAACGGGAGCGCCCCCAGGCCCTGCTTCCCACCTTGGGGGGCCAAACCGGGCTGAACACAGCCATCCAGGTGGCAGAGATGGGGGTTCTTGAAAAGTGGGGGGTAGAGATGATCGGAGCCAACCAGAAGGCCATCCGGAAGGCCGAGGACCGGGAGCTCTTCAAGGCATCCATGCGCCAAATTGGGCTGGAGGTGCCTCGAAGCGGTTTTGCTCATAACCTGCATGAAGCGTTGGGGGTTGTGGGAGAGATTGGCTTGCCGGTCGTGATCCGTCCCAGCTTCACCCTCGGAGGGACTGGCGGGGGGATCGCTTTCAACATGGAAGAGTTTAAGCACCTGTCCGCCCAGGGGATTGAGCTTTCCCTGATCCATGAAATTATGATCGAGGAATCGGTCATCGGCTGGAAAGAATACGAGCTGGAAGTCATGCGGGACCTCAAAGACAACGTGGTCATCATCTGTTCCATCGAGAACTTTGACCCCATGGGGGTCCACACCGGGGACAGCATAACCGTGGCCCCGGCCCAGACTTTAAGCGATAAGGAATACCAGCGCATGCGCGATGCGGCCATTGCCATCATCCGGGAGATCGGCGTGGAGACGGGCGGATCGAATATTCAATTTGCCGTCAACCCCGAAAATGGCCGCATGGTGGTCATCGAGATGAACCCCCGTGTTTCTCGGTCCTCCGCTCTGGCCTCCAAAGCGACCGGGTTCCCCATCGCCAAAGTGGCGGCCAAGCTGGCTGTGGGATACACCTTAGACGAGATCCCTAACGATATCACGCGGGAGACGATGGCTTCCTTTGAGCCGGCTATCGATTACTGCGTCGTCAAGATACCCCGCTGGGCTTTTGAAAAATTTCCCGGTGCGAACCCGGTCCTGACAACCTCGATGAAATCCGTAGGCGAGGCGATGGCCGTGGGGAGAACGTTCAAAGAAGCTCTGCAGAAGGCCATCCGATCTTTAGAGATTGGTCGGTTTGGCCTGGGGGTTGACGGGAAATGGGAGCCCCCGCCAGAAGCGGTCCGCGAGAACCTGGCCATGCCTACAGCCGAACGTATCTTCTACCTGCGCACCGCCCTGAAGATGGGAATGACTCCGGCCGAGATCGCCGATTTGACCAAGATCGACCGTTGGTTCTTGGAGAACATGAAGCAGATCTGTGATTTTGAGGAGGAGGTCAAACGATTCGGGATGGAGGGGCGAAGGCCTCCGGAAATGCCCAAGGAGCTTCTGCGTCAGGCCAAGGAGTATGGGTTTTCGGATGTCCAACTGGCTTATCTTTTGAGTTCGGATGAGATGACGATCCGAAAATGGAGGCATCGGAATGGAGTTTTTCCTACCTTCAAGCTGGTAGATACCTGTGCCGCCGAATTCGAAGCCTACACACCCTATTACTATTCTACCTATGAGTCGGAAGACGAGGTGCGCCCCTCGAGCAAGAAAAAAGTGATGATCCTGGGTGGGGGGCCCAACCGCATCGGCCAGGGAATCGAGTTCGATTATTGCTGCGTCCATGCCTCTTTTGCTTTGCGCGAAGAAGGGTACGAGAGCATCATGGTGAACAGCAACCCGGAAACGGTCTCCACGGATTACGATACGTCGGATCGACTCTACTTTGAGCCCCTCACTCGAGAAGACGTGCTGAATATCGTAGAAAAAGAGAAACCCGAAGGAATCATCGTGCAATTTGGCGGACAGACCCCGCTAAACCTAGCCGTCCCTTTGGAGAAGGCCGGAGTGCGCATCCTGGGCACTTCGCCGGAGAGCATCGACCGGGCCGAGGACCGGGAACGCTTCAAAGACCTGATCAAGAAACTGGGGCTTGTGCAACCGCAAAACGGGACGGCCAACTCTTTTGAAGAAGCCCGGGCTGTTGCCAGAGAAGTTGGCTACCCCGTGGTGGTGCGCCCGTCCTATGTCCTGGGCGGGCGGGCCATGGAAATTGTTTACGATGAGGAGAGCTTGCAGCGCTACATTCGCGACGCCGTAGAAGCCTCTCCAGAGCACCCCATTCTCATCGACAAGTTCCTGGAAGAGGCTATCGAGGTGGATGTGGATGCCATTTCTGATGGAGAAAGAGTGATCATTGGCGGGATCATGGAGCACATCGAGGAAGCGGGGATCCATTCCGGCGACAGCGCCTGCGTCCTCCCGCCCTATACCCTGAGCGACGAATTAATCGAGGTGATTAAAGAAAATACCTACGCCTTGGCCAAAGAGTTAGAGGTCAAAGGACTGATGAATATCCAGTACGCCATCCGCAACGATGTGGTCTACGTATTAGAAGTCAACCCGCGGGCCTCGCGCACCATTCCCTTTGTTTCCAAAGCCACGGGCGTACCCTTAGCCAAGCTGGCAGCCAAGGTGATGGTCGGCCGCAGCTTAGAAGAATTAGGCTTCACCCGCGAGGTAGAAGTCGGGCATGTCTCGGTGAAGGAATCGGTCTTTCCGTTCAACCGCTTTCCGGGGGTGGATACAGTTTTGGGGCCGGAAATGAAGTCCACGGGAGAAGTCATGGGGATCGACCACGCTTTCGGGATCGCCTTTGCCAAGGCTCAATTGGCTGCCGGGCAGGTTCTTCCCAAAAAAGGAATGGTCTTCATCAGTGTGAAAAATAAGGACAAGCGGGCCATCATTTTCATCGCCAAAAAGCTCTCCGACTTCGGTTTTCAGATCGTGGCCACGCGGGGAACGGCCAAGGCGCTCTCCCAGAATGGGATCCCCGTAGAAGTCGTTTATAAAGTGCATGAGGGAAGACCCAACATCGTGGACTTGATCAAAAATCGAGAGATCAACCTGATCATCAACACCCCGACCGGCCATCGCCCCAAACGAGACCAGGTTTCCATCCGGGCTGTGGCTGTGGCCCACAACGTGCCGCTCATCACGACCATCTCCGGGGCCGCTGCTTCAGTCAACGGGATTGAGGCGCTTCTTAAAGAAGAGGTTCACGTCAAGTCGCTCCAGGAGTATCACGGGGCGATATAACGATCCACTCAACGCGGAGAACAAAGAGAGCGCGGAGAGGCAAAAGAAATTGAAAATTCCAAGAACGAACTTCGCAAAATTCGGGACGAAGCCTGAAAGCCGGAAATGGGCAAATCAAAAAGTAAAGTGGAAAGCTAAAATGCAAAATTTATCTGGCGATTTGTTATTCGAATCTGTTTATCCCGCTGCCTTCTCAGCGCGCTCTGCGGGGAGAGGTTACAAGAAGAATGGACAATAAAGATCGGCCCAAAGAAGAATGCGGAGTTTTTGGAATTTTCGGTCACCCAGACGCTTCCAACCTTACGTACCTGGGCCTCTATGCCCTCCAGCACCGGGGGCAGGAGAGCGCGGGGATTGTAACGGCAGACGGGGGCGAACCGAAGAGCCATAAGGGCATGGGATTGGTGGCCGACATCTTCGACTGGAGCAAGCTGAAAGCGCTTTCCGGGGACGCGGCCGTAGGGCATGTGCGGTACTCCACTACGGGCTCATCCTTGCTGAAGAACGCCCAGCCCTTTGTGGCTCAGCATTCCCGGAGTTATTTAGCCGTCGCCCATAATGGGAACCTGGTCAACGCCTGGGAGCTGAAAAATAAACTGGAGGCTCGGGGGTCAATCTTCCAGTCTACAATGGACAGTGAGATCTTCGTCCATCTGATTGCCCGGTCGAAAAAGGCAGGGTATATGCAAAAGACCATTCAAGCCCTCTCGCAGGTCCGGGGTGCGTATTCCATCGTTCTCCTCACGGAGAATGCGCTGATCGGAGCCAGGGACCCGCGGGGTTTCCGACCCCTATCCCTGGGCCAGATCAACGGAAGCTTTGTGCTGGCTTCGGAGACCTGCGCCCTAGATTTGGTCCAGGCGCAGTATGTAAGAGACGTAAATCCTGGTGAGGTGGTGTTAATCGATAAGAAGGGACTCCATTCCGAGCACCCTTTTCCGAAACCAAAGCCGGCCTTCTGTATTTTCGAGTATATCTATTTCGCCCGGCCGGACAGCAATATCTTTGGCGAGAATGTTTACTTGGTGCGGAAGAGGCTGGGCGCCCGGCTCGCCGAGGAGAGCCCGGCAGAGGCTGATTTCGTCATGCCCATCCCCGACTCGGGGAACTACGCCGCCCTGGGGTTCGCGGAGCGAATGGGTCTTCCTTTTGAGATGGGCATGATCCGCAATCATTACGTAGGGCGGACGTTCATTCAGCCATCCCAGAGTGTCCGGGATTTTGGGGTGAAGGTTAAGTTGAACCCTGTCCGGGACCTGCTCAAAGGAAAGCGGGTGGTGGTCATCGAGGATTCGATCGTCCGCGGCACGACGAGCCGGACACGAATTAAAGCATTACGGGACGCCGGCGCAAAGGAAATACACATGCGGGTGAGCTGCCCTCCCCATCGATTCCCATGCCATTATGGCATAGACTTTCCAACGCGGGAAGAGCTGATCGCCTCTTCCCGTTCGGTGGAAGAGATTCGAGAATTCATCGGCCTGGATAGTTTGGCCTACCTGAGCCTGGAAGGAATGGTTGGGGCTATGCCCCAACCCAGCGACAGCTTTTGTCTGGCCTGTTACAGCGGCCATTATCCTGTAACCTTCTCCTCCCAAACGGATAAGTTTTCTCTCGAGCGCTGAAGGGATTCCCTGCCTGCCCCTTTTACCCCCGGTTTTTTAAAAAAAAACTTGACAGCCCAGAAGGGCTATGTTAGAAAAGTTGAATGAATAATCATTCATTAAATATTAGGTTTCTTCTCCTGGGGTTATAATCTCAAAAAAGGGAAGAAAGATTTGACCCCATTGGGCCTATGATTCAATTTATGTAATGAACTTGACCAGTTATGAAAGACGAAAATAAGCGTCAAAAGATCATCAAAGCCGCCGTAAAGGTCTTCGCTGAGAAGGGTTTCTACAATTCCCGAGTTTCGGAGATCGCTAAGGAAGCAAACGTGGCTGATGGCACCATCTACCTTTACTTCAAGAATAAAGACGATATCCTTATCTCCCTTTTCGAGGAAGAATTCGGCCAGATTGTTGAAAATATGCGCCAAGAACTGGAGAAAGAGAAAGACGCCCTGCAGAAGATCAGACAGTTTGCTATCCTGCACTTGTCGATCGTCGCCAAGCAGCAACAACTCGCTGAAGTTCTGGGAGTGGAAGTGCGTCAAAGTAGTAAGTTCATGAAAGAATATGTAAACCAACCCTTCATTGAATACCTTAACCTGATCCGGTCCGTCATCATCGCGGGGCAAGAAAGCGGCTTGATCCGAAAAGACCTTACCCCGGGGATCATGAAAAGAGCTGTTTTTGGGGCGCTAGATGAGATGGCGCGCTACTGGGTCCTCTCCGCTAAAAAGAAACACAGTATCAGCGAGGCGGCTTTGCAGATCAGCGAAGTTTTCATCCGGGGGATGATGACCGAAGAGGCACGAAAGAATTATCCCTGGCCGTCCTAAACTATTTGATCATTTCATCGGTTAGGAATCTACTTTTTGCAAAGTGATGAGCACAGACTGTCATAATATTATATGGAAGGACATAAATAAGTTGACATTAGATCGACTCTGATGGAACTTAAAAATTCCCAGCTTAAATCCCCCCTTGCCCCCCCTTTGATAAAGGGGGGTGGGGGGGATTTGTCCGTAGAATGCCGAACAATTTATGCCAACTTTCTTTTGTCGTTCACTATAGATATGGGGAATCCCCTGCTAAAGATTATTTGAATCTTCGATTGTTTTTTGTGAATATCCGTGAAAATTTCTGCCCTTTTTAAATTGGCAATTAAAGGAGGTTCAAGGTGAACGTCATCGTTTGTATGAAGCAGGTACCAGACACGGAGACTCTGATCAAAATCAAGCCCGATGGATCGGGAATCGTGACCGATGACATTAAGTACGTGATAAACCCGTACTGTGAATTCGCCGTCGAAGAAGCCCTGAGGATTAAAGAAAAATTCGGTGGCCAGGCAATCCTGGTGACGATGGGTCCGCAGCGAGCGGTGGAAGCTTTACGAACTGGATTGGCCATGGGGGTGGACCGATCGATCCATTTGAACGACCCAGCCTTCGAGGGGGCCGACGGCTTGGCCACGGCCAAAGCCTTAGCCGAGGTCATTAAGAAAGAAACCTTTGATCTCATCCTCTGTGGGAAGCAGGCGGTCGATGATGACCTGGCGCAGGTAGGGCCTTCCCTGGCTGAACTTTTGAATCTCCCCCACGCTACCTTGGTTACCAAATTGGAACTCTTCCCAGACAAGAAGAAGGCTAAAGTTGAGCGCGAGGTCGAAGGGGGTCGGGAAGTGGTGGAGGTAAATTTGCCGGCTGTTTTCACCTGTCAAAAAGGGTTGAATGAGCCGCGGTATGCCTCCCTTCCAGGAATCATGAAAGCCAAAAAGAAAGAAGTGAAGCCCATTAACCTAGCTACCCTGGGGCTGCCAGCGGATCAGGTGGGCGCGGCAGGCTCGAAAACAAAGATTCTGAGATACATCCGCCCTCCTTCCCGGCCACCGGGAAAGATCATATCGGGGGAAGTGCTAGATGCCGCTAAAAACTTAGTTAGGCTTTTGCGGGAAGAAGCGAAGGTGCTTTAATAAAGGAATTTGTTTTTTGGACGCAGATTCACCTTGTTAGATGTTGACTATCTAACAGGGTGGCCTCAGATTTTCAAGATTTCAAGCTTAAAAAATTTTTTCTGCGGCATCTGCGAAAATCTGCGTCCTAACGGAATAAAAATTCGGACTTCAATAAGGAGATAACTCATGGCCAAAGGAATTTGGGTATTTGCCGAAGTCAAAGGCGGCAACGTCAGAAAGATTACCTATGAGCTTCTCAGCCAGGGGAAGAAAATGGCCGGGAAACTTGGAGAAGAACTGGTGGCCGTTCTCTTAGGGTCAGGGGTGGAGGGATTGACTGGCCGATTGTCCGAATATGCCGACAAGGTGTACTGGGTGGACGATTCAAATTTAGCTCAGTACACGACCGACGCCTATGCGACGGTCTTGACAAATCTTTTAAAGGAACATCAGCCGTCTATCTTCCTCTGCGGGGCCACGTTGATGGGCAAGGACCTCTCTCCCCGGATTGCCACCCGCCTCCAGACCGGCTTGGCCACCGATTGTACGGGGCTATCTATCGGTGAGGATGGCTTGATGATTGCCAAGCGGCCGGTATACGCGGGGAAGGCTTTTATCGAAGTGACCTGTCCGATCTCCCGCCCCCAGATGGCCTCGGTCCGACCTAACGTATTGGAGATGCTTCCGCCCGATGGAGCGAAGAAGGGAGCGACGATCAAAGTCGAGGCCAAGATTGACCCCGCCAGCCTGCGGACCGCCGTGGTGGAAGTTGTCAAAGCTGCTGGGGCCAAAGTGGACTTGACCGAGGCTGAGATTATTGTCTCCGGCGGTCGGGGCATAAAGGGCCCGGAAAACTTCAAAATATTGGAGGAGCTGGCAGACGTCATCCACGCCACGGTGGGAGCCTCGCGCGCGGCAGTCGATTCCGGGTGGCGCGATCATAACGACCAGGTAGGGCAGACGGGGAAGGTTGTCACTCCCAACCTTTACATCGCCTGCGGTATCTCCGGGGCCATCCAGCACCTTGCCGGGATGGGGTCTTCCAAAGTCATCGTGGCCATCAACAGAGACCCCGACGCGCCGATCTTCCAGAAGGCCGATTATGGGATTGTGGAAGACCTCTTCAAAGTGGTGCCGGTCTTGACCGAAGAGTTCAAGAAGCTCCTCGGCGAAGTCTGAGGGGGACGGGCTGACCGAGATACCAAACCGACCTCTAAAGTGCTGAGGGATGGCTAAGCAGCACGTTCGGGTCTTTAAATTATGATTTGATGAGTACCCCCTTTGGGCTCTTCGTCGCTTGGCTCCTCATGTTGGTTGAAGAGGGATTTTCTCAGAATCTCATGACCCCTCAAAGTCAATTCATGGTTAACCCATCCTTAAATAATGTATTTCCCCAAAACCCTCGCAACAGATCGGGGCTTAACCCCATTGTTGCATTAAATTCTGTGTTCGCAATTATAAAACCTTTGCCAATTGAGGGGCGGACCTTCACTGGATGTCATTTGCTGGATCACTCTAGAGGTGACTTTTAAAAGGTACCGTCAAAAGAGAATAACCCGGCTCTTCATAAAAACATTCGGGTAATTCGACCGGATCTTTAGGGAACAATAGGGTTAACCTAAAGATTCAAAGAGATTAGCCGATATTTTTTATAGATCGCTGAATTGAGCACTTTAAATGGTTTTGCAACAATAGGGTTCATCGAATTTGGGGAAAAACGCCATGAAAAAGAAAAACTTTTTGTCATCCGGAGAAAATGGGCGAAATAGGGTAAGGATGAACCGGAGGACATTTCTGAAGTTATCTGCCTTTGCAGGAACGGTCGTTGGAATGAACCAGGTTTTGGGACAAATCGATGCTCCGGCGAGTTTGCTCCTGCAGAAAGAACCTCCGAAAGATCTGGAAGAGAAATGGATGGCTACCTCTTGCTTGAATTGCTCCGCCCGTTGCGCGATTCGAGTAAGGATCGTCAATGGTCAGGCCATAAAGATAACCGGCAATCCAGTGTCTTTAGTTTCAGAGGGGAAGATCTGCCCGCGAGCCCACATCGGTCTTCAGGTGCTATATGATCCAGACCGGCTTACCTACCCATTAAAAAGAACCGTAAAGGAAAAAGGAAAGGAAATAGATCCTCAAATGGGTTCCTCTATCATGGGATCAAGCCTTGGAGGAGGTTACCCGTCGCCTAAAATCCCTGAGAGATCGTGCTCAGCCGCACAAACTTCTGCTTTTTTCTGGGCTGAATAGTGTAGGCTAGCGAGGATTTGATTTCCCGATTTGCCGACGCTTTTGGAACACCCAATCTTATTCCCGGAGATAGATTTGATACAGAGGCGGAAAAATCCGGTAACTGGATGGCAGATGGACATTACAGCCATAGCGCCTATGATCTGGATCAAACCAATTACCTCCTTGCCTTTGGTGCCGACATTCTAGAATCTTGTACACCTTTATCTCGATTTTTAAGAAAATGGGGAAAACTGCGGCGAGAAAGACCCAACCGAATAAAGGTTGTAGTCATTCATCCAAGGTATTCAGTTACGGCGGCCAAGTCCGATGAGTGGATACCCATCAATCCTGGGACTGACGCAGCTCTGGCCATGGCCATCGCCCATGTGATCATAAGCGAGGAGCTTTATGATTCATCTTTTATTCATCATCGGACAACGGGCTTCGATTTATATAGAAAAGTGGTGCTGACCCAATATGACCCAAAGGTTGTATCCAACATAACCGGCATTCAGCCTGAGATCATTCAAAGAATCGCCCGGGAATTTGCCCAGACCAAACCCGCAATTGCTTTGCGCGGAAAAGAAGCGATTAACTGGCCTAATGGGTCATACATTAGCTATGCCATATTCTGCCTTAACGCCTTAGTGGGAAACATTGACGTACCCGGCGGAGTGATTTATCAAGAGAACCCAAAGTATAAAGATATGCCTCAGGTGGTGCGAGAGGATATAGCCAAAAGAGGCAAAGGGCAGCCCCGATTGGATTTTCGCGGAACAGATAAATTCCCAGCCGCCGAAGTAGTTCCGAATCTGATTCCAGAATCCTTGTTAGGCGATACTCCCTTACCCAATTGAAATGGCGATCGGGTTTAATAGCAATTTTAATATGGTTGCTCCCAGCCCCGAGCGATGGGAAGTGGCTTTAAGAAAAATACCTTATTACGCCCACATTTCTCCCTTTGTCAGCGAAATGGCCCAGTATGCCGACCTGCTTTTACCGTCCACTACCTTTTTGGAGGAATGGGGTTATGATCATTCCCCTGCTGGCTCCGGTTTTGCTGAGGTAAGAATAAAGCAACCCGTCGTAAGGCCCCGGGGGCAGGCGAAATCTATCACGGATATACTTTTTGAATTGGCCAGAAGCCTGAAAGGAGGCGTAGCCGCCTCTTTTACCAATATCGGTGATGAAGCAAAAGGATTTGTTAAATTTCGAACCGGAACGCTTTTACCCTGGGAAGAATTTCTAAAAAAGGGAGTATGGATTGGTCCAAACTACCGGTTTAAAAAATATGACCGCATATTCAATACCCCTTCTAAAAAATTTGAATTTTGCTCAGGGAACCTGAAAGCATTACTTGCCAAGATCGGCCATGGGACAAAGGACGATTTAAACTACTTGCCTCATCATCCCGAGGTGAAATTTTTGGGGGATCATGAGAAATACCCACTTATTTTACTTCCCTACCAGCCTTTAATGGTGATCGAGAACGGAAGCCAGAACTATCCCTGGGCCCAAGAGATCTTTCTGCCAATGCATGGGATGGGCTGGAATAACCTGGTGGAAATAAATAGTGAAACAGCCAAAACCCTGCAGCTGGAGGATGGAAAAGAAGTATGGGTAGAATCCCCATTCCAGAAGATAAAGGCAAAGGTTAAGTTTTCTGAAGGGATTCACCCGCAGGTGGTAGCCGTGTCCTGGGGGCAGGGGCATTATGCGTGTGGAAAATGGCAAAGGGATATGGGGGTGAATCCCAATGTGATGATCGGAGTGGATTATGATCGGATCAGTGGGCAGGCAGCCTTTTTTAACACCCGGGTCAAAGTTTTCAAGGCCTAAGGAGGGAGGAATAAAGTGCCCAGATGGGGAATGGTGATTGACCTGGATAAATGCGTTGGCTGCCAGGCGTGTACAGTCGCCTGTAAGGTGGAGAACAATGTCCCGCATGGTTCACCCGAAGAGCAAAAATTGAGAAGGGAGATTTATTGGAATAAGGTGATCGCAGTGACCAACGGCAAATATCCCCGGGTGAATACAGAATTAATACCCATGCCCTGCTTGCATTGTGATCGTGCCCCCTGCGTGCCCGTGTGCCCGGCAAAGGCGACCTATCGTCGGGAAGACGGAATCATCATGCAGGATTACCGAAGATGCATCGGATGCAAATATTGTATCGTCGCCTGCCCCTACGGGGCAAGAAGTTTCAATTACAAAGAACAAGAAGAAGAGCCTTATCATCGTCAGGATTTGCCTCCTGACCGCAGCGTTTGGGGTCCCTGGCCGTTTCCTTCCAGGACCCACGGGGTCGTGGAGAAGTGCACTTTCTGTTTCCATCGGATCGATCAAGGGATAAGAGAGGGCAAAAAGATCGGAAAAGAGGTGGTACCCGCCTGTGTCGAGGAATGTCCCGCCAATGCCAGATTCTTCGGGGATTTAGATGATCCCCATAGCGAAGTTTCCCGGTTGTTATCATCCAGGGGATGGCTCAGACTTCGGGAGGAGTTGGGGACCCAATCCAAAGTGTACTATCTCCTGAAATGAGGTAATTGGCGATGAGTTTAACTTTTACAAGCATGGAAGGTAAGTCTCGCGGTTTCTATATCTTGGTAGCGATTCTTGCTGGCCTGACGCTTTTGGGAATCATCGGTTTTATGATCAGCTACATCGAAGGCCACCAGACGCTTGGAAACAGCAATGTCATCCCTTGGGGAATGCCCATTATCATCGCTATTTATTTGATCGGGCTGAGTGCCGGTCTTCACATTCTTGCCTTTCTGATTCATATCCTTGGTAGAAAAGAGTGGAAACCCGTAATCCGGATGGCTGTTTTTCTGGCGGTTGTATTAATTTTTGGAGCCATGCTTTCCATCGCCCTCGATATCGGAAGGCCGGAGAAAGCCTGGCGGCTTTTCATGTTTTTCTATTTAAATAGCATGACTTCGATGTTCGCCATGAATGCTATTTTTTATTCATGTTATTTCGTAGCGGCTTCGATTTACTTGATGACGTTGTTCGCCGACAGGGAAAAGCTCAGCAAAATAATGGGGATGGTAGCTTTTTGCTGGGCCATGCTCACGCATGGGGGCACAGGATTAATATTCGGAATGATTGTTACCCGAGGACCTTGGTTTTCATCCTTAAGACCCTTTGAATTTATTATGGCAGCCTTGACTTCCAGTCTCGCTCTGTTGGCGGTCGTCATCGTGGTCATTTTTAGATTTACTCAACGGCAAGCCAGAAACGAATTAGTGGTCTCCTTGGGAAAATTGGTGGCGGGTTTCCTCTGCGGTCTCCTTTTGCTCATATGGGTTGGCGAGTTGACCCATGCGTATATACCGGATAATAAGGCTTCGACCTTTATGCTTACGGGTCCATTCAGTAAGCTATTCTGGATCTTTCAAGTTATTCTGGGGGAAGTGATCCCGCTTTTCATTCTGTTCCACCCCAGATTGGGAAAGAAAGTCAAAGGGGTCGTTACCGCTTGTGCGCTGATCGTGATTGGAGTTTTTTTTGAAAGATTCTATCTGGTCCTTGCTGGATTGGCCTATCCACTATCTTATTTCCCCGGAAAGATTGAGGGTCTATACGGGGCGGTCGGTTTCTATCCTCTCACCCCCGTGGAATCCATGATTTCTGTCGGCCTGTTCGCCTTTATGGGATTTCTTTTTATCATGGGATTAAAATACCTGGAGTTATTACCGGTCAAGGACGGTCTTGAAGGAACTCCGGAGCAAAAAGCCATTTGAAAAGGAAAGGATGGCCACGAAGAAGGATAAAACCCTGATCCAGGATCAAGGAACAAATAATGTTTAGAGCCTTAGATATAGGTGTGGAACTCGCTCTATTGATGATCCTCGTCTACTTCCTGCTGGAAGCGGTGAAAATTGCCATATTTGATTTCGGCCTGAACCAAAAATACCGCAAATTTATAGCATCGGTACTGATGATTTATGCCTTTTTGATGTTCGTATTCCTGGCTTCCCATTTGATTCTGTTTTATCCCCGTATATCCCCCCTAAGCCTTCTTTCGCCAAAGCCCAACTCCGATTTTTTAAACCTGCCTTTCTGGGGGAGCCAGGAAGTTTATATCACAAAAGTTTTCCTGCCCGTCATCCTGGGTTTCCTGGTTCTTTTTATCGGGATGATTGCTCTTTTTATTTTAAGTTTTTGGTGGCAGCATTATCGACTTTGGCATCTAGGAAAAGATGAAGATTATTCTGGCCAAATCGTCACCAGACTCAAGACGGCTTTGGCCGTTGCTTTTGCCAACCTCCGCCTCTGGAAAGAGTTATATCCCGGTACGATGCATTTTTTGATATTTTGGGGAGGCCTTCTAATTTTTCTGGGCAAAATCGTGAGGCTTTTCTCGTACCCCATTGGGCTGACCAATCCCCCGCAGACCATTTTTCTCTACGCCTCTTTCGTTTCGGAAGCCGCAGGGGTTCTGGTTCTTATTGGCGGAGGGCTGGCCGTAGTGCGCAGATATATCATCAAACCTTCCCGGCTGGATACGAAGCCCGACAACAATGTAATTTTTATTTTGGGTTTCATGATTATACTGACCGGTTATTTCATAAAGGGCTACCGCATTGTTTCCGCTGGGGTTGAAATTCCTCCCGGTTGGGTTTCCTGGGCACCGATAAGTTATCTGTTGTCAAGATTTTTTTTACTCGCCCCTTCTAAACCTTTAAACGAACTTTTGGTGTGGCATCGAGTCCTGATCCACGTCGTCCCCGTCATTCTTTTCTTCCTTTATGTCATCGTCAGCCGTTCCAATTTAAAGCATATGTTCTTGTCGCCCATAAATGTATTTTTCCGCTCCCTTCAACCTCAAGGCGCTCTGACCCCGATCCTCGATTTGGAAAATGCGGAAACCTTTGGAGTAAGAGATATTCCCGAGTTTACCTGGAAGCATTTGCTGGACCTGGATGCCTGCACGCGTTGCGGACGGTGCCAGGATACATGCCCGGCCTATTTGTCCGGTAAAGCCCTTTCGCCGAAAAAAGTCGTTCAGGATTTGAAAACCTACTGGCTGGAAAGAGCCCCGGCTTTGATGGCAGCGAAGAAGGCGGTGAGAAATGGGGCGCCCTTGGAGATCCCTTCACCCGAAAAACCCATGATTGGAGAGGTGATCCCCGAACAAGTCATCTGGGACTGCACGGCCTGTCTTGCTTGCAAAGAGAAGTGTCCCGTATTCATTCTTCCCATGGAGAAGCTGATCGAAATGCGCCGCTACCTCGTGCTCATGGAGAGCCACTTCCCCTCCGAAGTCCAGCTCGTCTTCCGCAATATGGAGAATAATAATAACCCTTGGGGAGTGGGCCTGGGACTTAGGGCCGATTGGGCCAAGGGCTTGGAGCTGAAGACCAGGGCGGAAGAAAGCGGTGGAGACTTCCTCTTTTTTGTGGGATGTGCAGGAGCTTTCGATGAGCGGAACAAGCGCGTAGCCAAATCCCTCGTTAAGATCTTAAAGCATTGCGAGGTTAATTTTTCTGTTCTGGGAACGGAAGAGGGGTGTTGCGGGGAATCCGCCCGGCGGATCGGCAACGAATATCTTTACCAGACGCTGGCGCGGGCGAACATTGAGGTCTTCAAGAATTACGGGGTCAAGAAAATTCTGACCATGTGCCCCCACTGCTTCAATACTCTGAAAAACGAGTACCCCCAGTTTGGGGGAAACTACGAAGTGATCCACTACACGCAGTTTATCGCCGATGCCCTGGGGAGCGGAAGGTTGAGACTCACCAAAGCAGCGAATCAGGTGATCACCTACCACGATTCCTGCTATTTAGGACGGGGCAATCAGGTCTACGAAGCTCCGCGCAGAATCTTGCAGGCCATTCCGGGCCTGAAACTGGTGGAGATGGAGAAGCATGGCGAGGGGAGCTTCTGTTGCGGGGCCGGAGGCGGGCGGATGTGGATGGAAGAGAAGATTGGGACACGGATCAATCAGATGCGCACGGAGCAGGCTGCTCAAACGAAAGCCAGATATGTCGGGACAGCTTGCCCTTACTGCTTGACGATGATTGGGGATGGAATCAAGGAGAAAGGCCTGGAGGATTCTCTGGCCGTCTTCGATCTGAGCGAACTGGTGGAGCAGTCCATTTGACTTCCCGTCCTCCCGCGTTCCCTAACGGATATATGTTCCTGACCAGGCAGACGCCGGGGGGCTCGTAATATAATCACTCCCATCCCGCCGAGTGTCCTGTGCTCAGCCTATCTCCCCCTGTTCCTGGCAGATCATACCAATTCATGAACGGAAATTAAAAGTGAAATGGGGCAAGTTTTAAGAGCGCTTGCCAGGCCGAAGAAGAAAATGGTATAAAGAATTCTTTCCTATCATCTCTATGTGGATAGGAGGTCGGGGGTAGACGCAAAATAGTCTCGCTTATTCAATCTTTTTTGCAAAGGAGGAAAAGAATGGATTTTCAGTTCACACCCCAACAAGACTTATTGAGAAAAAGCGTGCGGGAGTTTGCCGAGGGAGCGATGGCCCCCAAGGTGCAGCAGATGGAGGAGACCGACGAGGTTCCCTGGGATCTTTATAAGGAGATGGCCAAGCAGCAATACCTGGGCATCCTCATCCCCAAGGAGTTTGGCGGGACGGCCTTCGGAAACCTCGCGCGCATGATTATGCTGGAAGAGGTGGGACGGGTTTCCGCGGCCATGGCTATGGCCCTGCAGATCTTTCACTTAGGGACCGTGCCGGTTGTGGATTTTGGAAATGAAGCCCAGAAGAAAAAATACCTTCCGGCATTCGCCAAAGGAGAAAGACTTTCTACCATCGCCGTCACGGAAGCTACGGGAGGCTCTGATCCCACGGGGATACAGACCACAGCCAAGCTTCAGGGGGACCATTATATTCTCAACGGGAGAAAATGCTTCATTACCCACGGCCACGTGGCCGACACGATCACGGTAATGGCTAAGACAGGGGAAGGACCCAAGGGTTTCAGCGCCTTCATCGTGGAGAAGTCATCCCCGGGGTTCAAACTCGGACGGAAAGAGAAGAAATTCGGCCTCCACGGCTGCAACACAGGTGAAATTGTCATGGAGAACTGCGTGGTCCCCCGGGAGAACCTGTTGGGGAATGAGGGAGATGGTTTGCGCATCTCCATGGCCGCCATCAGTGAGGTAGGCCGGGCTGGGATGGCCGGCTGTGGATTGGGTGTGGTTAACGCCTGTCTGGAAGCATCGGTTAAGTTTGCCAACGACCGGGTCCTGGGCGGCAAACCCATCAGCCAGCACCAGGGCATACAATGGATGATTTCGGACATCTACATGGATTTAGAGACCAGCCGGTTACTCTCCTACCGGGCAGCCTGGATGAAGGATCAAAAAATCCGCTGCGATGTAGACATGGCCATGGCCAAGTTTTACGCCACGGAAGCGGCGGTGCGTTGCGCTAAGAAGGCGGTGGATATTCATGGCGGGTACGGGTATATGATGGAGTACCCGGTTCAGCGTTACTACCGGGATGCCGAGATCCTCATCGCTTCAGCGGGAACCTCTGAGATTCAGCGCGTCGTCATGGCCCGCAAAGCCCTGACTTCGTTCAAATGAAAAAAATATCAGCCACAGAGAACACAGAGAAATGAAAATATGCTAAGCGCTTAGCGCTATGCGCCTAGCGTCTTATTTAATGACTCGGTGACCTCTGTGTCCTCTGTGGCGCATGAATTCTGATTATGAACGTCGTTGTCTGTGTTAAGCCGGCCCCAGACCCCAAACGCTGGGATAGCATTGAGTTAGACCCGGTGACCAAAGCCCTACAAAGGCAAGGGATTCCCAGTGTTCTGGGCCCGCTGGATAAGCGCGCTTTGGAGGAAGGACTCCGGATCAAGGAAAAGTATGGGGGAAAAGTCGCGGTCATGGCCATGGCGCCTCCTTCGGCCAAAGATAACCTGATAGAAGCCCTGGCTATGGGCGCGGACGAAGGGTACTTATTAAGTGACCGGGCCTTTGCGGGGTCAGATACCTGGGCTACCTCGATCGTTTTGGGGAAAGGGGTAAGAAAGCTGGGCGGCTTCGACCTCATCCTTTGTGGAAGCTATAGCTTAGATGGGTCCACGGGGCACGTGGGCACACAGCTCGCCGAGTTTCTAGGGGTTCCGAATATCCACCAGGTGGTGACGGTCGAACACATCGCAGGCGAGAGGCTGTGTACGAAGAGCATCGTAGAATTAGGATACCGAATTCTTGAAACCCCTCTCCCGTGCCTGATTACCGTAACCCGAGAGATCAATACTCCGCGGTTTACTTCGCTCTTCGGAGTCATCGAGGCCGAGAGCAAGCCGCTGATCATCTGGGCGGCTGAAGATTTGGGAATTTCGCCGGCCGATGTTGGATTTAATGGATCTCCTACCCAAACCGGAGATGTCTTTCTGCCCGAGATAAAGCGCCATGCGCAGATGGTCAGCGGGGATCCGGAAGAGGTCGTCCAGGAGCTCATCCGCAAGATCCGGCAAGCGCTTGGATAAAAAAGACCGCAAGGCGTAAGGCGTAAGGCGCAAGCTACTCCCTTTACTTAATACTGGTCCACAATTATGCACAGAATTGATCTAGCCGATTGGAAAGGCATCTGGGTCTTTGCTGAGCAGGAAGAAGGCTGCCTTTCCGAAGTCTCTCTTGAACTTCTGAGCCTGGCTAAGCTCCTGGCGGAAAAGAGAAAGACAGAAGTAAGCGCCCTTCTGCTCGGGCATGAGGTGGAGTCCTTGACCGCTACGCTATGGGCTCACGGGGCGGACCGGGTCTTGCTAGCCGATCATCCGTCTCTGAAAAAATTCTTGACTCTGCCTTACACAAGAGTGATCGCCAATCTTATCCCTCAAAAACGACCCGAGATCTTTCTTCTGCCGGCGACCTCTCTCGGATCGGATCTAGCTGCCCGCGCGGCCATGCGGGTCAATACAGGCCTCTCAGCCCATTGTACAAATTTGGATATCAGTGATCGGGGTGAGCTGATGCAGGTCGTCCCCGCCTTTGGTGGAAAAGTCATGGCCACCATATTTTGTCAGAAACATCGCCCGCAAATGGCTACGGTGCGGCCCGGGGTTTTCCGCAAGGGCGAACCTCAGGAGAAAAAAGGAGCAATCGAGCGAGTCCCGGTTGAAATCAAACCTGAAGATTTAAGGCAGAAGGTCATTGATGTCCATTGGGAGAGAAGGCCCGCTCAGACCGTTGAAGAGGCCGAGGTGGTCGTGGCCGGCGGGGCTGGAATTGGAAATCCAGAAGATTGGAAATGGGTGGAACGCCTAGCGCAGATCTTGCACGGAGCGGTGGGGGGCACACGTCCGCCTATGGATGAAGGTTGGATCTCTGAGGAGCAGATGATCGGCCAAAGCGGCAAGACCATTCGCCCCAAGCTGTACATCGGAATCGGCATCTCTGGAGTGATCCAGCACGTGGTGGGAATCCAGGATGCCAAAGTGATCATTGCCATCAACAACGACCCCAAAGCGGCCCTCTTTCAATCCGCTGACCTCGGTGCATTGGCGGATTTTAGGAAGATCATCCCTCTCTTGATTGAGGAGTTAAAGAAGAGGGATCATCCTTCTCTGTGACAAGGGGAAATTGCTCCCCTCATTTTTTCTCTTCCAGTATCAAGCCGCGAGAGTCCGTCCTTGAATGAAGTAATTCGCTGCGAAAAATTAATTGAATAATTTCGTAAATTGTATTTATCATAAAAAAAGGGCAGCGAAACAGAAAAGGCCTGCAAATCCATCTCCAGGGAGAGGACGGCTATCATGATTTCCCAGCATGACATTGTCATTGTGGGAGCCGGACTGGCCGGGCTAAGAGCAGCTGTGGAATGCACGGATCAGGCCGACGTGGCCGTAGTGAGCAAAGTTTTACCCCACGCGTTCGCATTCCGGCACTGCCCAAGGAGGGATCACCGCGACCCTCGGCAACGAGGAAGAAGACCACTGGGAGTGGCACCTCTTCGATACCGTCAAGGGGGGTGATTATCTCAGCGACCAGGATGCTGTGGAGACGATGGTCAAGGATGCTCCCCGGGCGATTTATGAGTTGGAACATATGGGCGTTCCCTTCAGCCGCACCGCCGAAGGGAAGATTGCCCAGCGAAATTTCGGAGGCCATACCCGGGATTATGGTAAGAAGCCCGTGAAAAGGGCCTGCTATGCCGCTGACCACACCGGAAGGGTCGTCCTCGACACCCTCTACGACCAATGCCTGCGCCATCGGGTAAAATTTTATTCGGAGCAGTACGTTCTCTCTCTTGTCTTTGACGAAGGAAGATGTTTAGGGGTAGTGACGTATGATCTGGCCACAGGAGATCTCCATCTTATGCGGGCGAAGGCGGTCCTGCTGGCCACAGGGGGCTCCGGAAAAATTTACAAGACCACTTCCAATGGTTTTGCGACTACCGGAGAAATGTTCAACTTAGTCTACCAATCGGGGATTCCCCTGGAGGATATGGAATTCGTCCAATTTCATCCCACCGGACTTTACCCTTTGGGGATCCTGGTAAGTGAGGCTGCGAGAGGGGAGGGGGGCATTTTACGTAACCGCCAGGGTGAACGGTTTATGGAAAGATATGCCCCCACCATAAAAGACCTTGCAGCCAGGGATGTAGTTTCTCGGGCCATTCTAACCGAGATTCGAGAGGGGAGGGGGATCGGTGGAAAGGATTACGTCCACCTCGACCTGACCCATTTGGGGGAGAAAAAAATTTTAGAAAAGCTATGGGAGATAGCCTCCTTTGTGAGAAATTACGTGGGCGTTGATCCAGTTCATGACCCGATTCCCGTAAACCCCACATGCCATTACATCATGGGGGGGATTCCTACCGATACGGATGGAAGGGTGTTAGCCGACGAAAAGGGTTCGATGACCCGGGGGTTGTATGCCGCCGGGGAATGTGCTTGCGTGTCCGTCCATGGGGCCAACCGCTTGGGCTGCAATTCGCTTCTCGATTTGATTGTTTTTGGAAGAAGAAGCGGATTTGCCATGAAAGAGGATATTGGCAAGTATGATCACCGGTCGATTCCGGGCGTTCCGCTGAAATCCGTAGAGGCGAAGATCTCCAGATTGTGGAACTCTAATGGAAAGGAGAAGATCGATAGCCTTCGCCAAAGGATGCAGTCTTGGATGATGGAATATGGTTCGGTCTTTCGCAATGAAGAGGGGCTGAAGAAGGGAATCGAAGAAATTCGCGCCTTGAAAGAGCGTTATGGGCAGGCTGGAGTTGCAGACAAGGGGAAGGTCTTCAATTATGCCTTGATGGAGGCCATCGAACTGGGGCATCAATTGGATTTGGCGGAATTGGTTCTTACGAGTGCCTTTCATCGAAAGGAAAGCCGGGGCGCCCACTTCCGGGATGATTTCCCGGCGCGAGACGACCTTAATTACCTGAAGCATACCCTTATATTTCCAACGCCCCAGGGGCCGGAGGTAAGGTACAAACCGGTGAAGATCACACGATTCCAACCTGCGGCGAGGATCTACTGATGGAATTAAAACTGAAGATTTTCCGTTTTGACCCCCAGAAGGATGAGAAACCCTATTACCAGACTTTCGCGGTCGATGCCCAGCCCACAGACCGACTCCTCGATTGTCTCAACCGCATCCGCTGGGAGCAGGACCCCACATTGGCTTTCCGTATGTCCTGTGCGCACGGGATCTGCGGATCGGATGGGATGAGGATCAACGGCATCTGCGGCTTACCCTGCCAAAAGCTGGTCAAAGAATTCAAAGACGAAGTTCTCCTTGAGCCCATGCCTGTCTTTAAGGTCATCAAGGACCTGGTGGTCGACCTCGACCTCTTCTTTGAAAAATATAATTCTGTCAAACCATATTTGATCACAAAAATCGCCCCACCTGAGCAGGAACGGATACAGTCTCCGGAGGAGCAAGCTAAACTTGATGAGTCCATCCGTTGCATCCTCTGCGCGTGTTGTACTTCGTCTTGCCCCATCAACCAGAAAAAGGAAACGGAGAAATACGTCGGGCCTGCGGCCCTCGTGCGGGCCTTTCGCTATCTCTTCGATTCCCGGGATGAAGGTTCTGGGGAACGGATCGCCCTTTTGGATCACAAAGACAGGGCCTGGGGTTGCCAGACCCTATGGAAGTGCACGGAGGTTTGCCCGAAGAAGATCCCTGTCACCAAGCAGATCGGCCAGATAAAAAGACGCATCCACGAAGCCAAGCACCCCTTACGTCAGCCTGGCGAAGATCCATGAAACGACTTTGGTGACCGCCGATCGAAAGCTCGTGGAAATTGCGGGAAAGACAAATTTTAGAAAGCATGTCGCCTGACTTGCAGATTAATATAAACGTAATAAATAAAGTGACATCACCCCCTTCCTAACCCCCCCCTGGAGACTGTGTCATAATTCGTCATGCCCGCGGAGGCGGGCATCCAGGCGGGTCCGGTCGTAGAAAAATATCGTGTGATTTCCAATATCTTATTCTTTTTCAAATTCCCTGGATTCCCGCTTTCGCGGGAATGACGGCCCTTTTCCTTCATTGCGACACAGTCTCCTGAGGGGGAGGGAAGGGTGGGGGTGATAACGGTTCAGAATTTCGCGGTGTTCCGTTTTGCTCCCCCTCACCCCGACCCTCTCCCGCCAGGGGAGAGGGGGTTTCCGGACGGACCTTAAATAGACAACATTAGTTCTATTATCTGTAAACTGTAAAAATAAAGCGCGTTCCCGATTAAGGGCCAATGGAAAAGTCATCATTTCAGGAAGGTCCCATTCTTTCCTCCCTTGGTTTGCGCAGCCAGAATCTCCCGGCCAAAATGACTTTGCCGCCATTTTTTCAGGCCCGGAATCTCTTCCATCTCTTTTATCGACCGGGGATTTTTCAGAGCGAAACCGTT
>CAVXFA010000085.1:0-26429 GCA_963760605.1 uncultured delta proteobacterium
GGAGGCCGTTTCTGGGAGGAAACCTCTGCTGCTCTGCCCCACGGCCAGCACGACGGAAGAAACTCTGGGTAACGTGGAAGCCGGGGGAAAGCTGTACTCTGATAGCCGGGGGAAGGAATTTCTTTTCTGGGTAGATCTTCCCCTCTGGTACCATAGCAACCGCAAGCTCCCGCAACTTTATCAAGCATGGACCGAGAGCACCCCTTTTCCCATTCTACTTTATAATCATCCCTACCTGATCTCTAAACTGAACCGCTCCTTGAAACGAAATAATATCCGCACGGCTGTGCTGAAGCGTCTTTCCGAGAATGAACAGATTGTCGGACTGATTCAGGCCGGTAACCTGAAACGGACGATCCATTATCACCAGGCCGTCCGGGCACGGCACGACTTTCGCTTCTACGACGGGGATGAAAAGAGCTTTCTCAACCAGCCCAGCTCCTCGGGGGTGGTATCCTGGGGAGCCAATCTTCTGCCGGAAGAATGGAGAGAGATAACTCGCGCATCTTTGAGCTTATCGGAAGACCCGGCGCGAAGCCTTGCCCTTCTAAGGCAAAGCCAAAGGCTTCGACAACTCGGCCAGGCCCTGCGGACGAACCCGGCAAAAAACCTCAAATTCGCTTTCCATCGCCTGGGGATTATCCCTCTGGCGAAGGTGCTAGATGAGACACTCGCCACTTCTACGGGGGATGATTCGGAAATAGCAAATTTCCTTCGGGAGAATTTTTCTTTACAACCGACCCCTTAAGATGTTATTCATAAAACCGCCAAGGCAGGGAGATGCCGGCCTAATTCTCCCGGGTTTCTTGAGCTAGGACCGAGAAGCATGATTTCCTTTCTGAAACTCAAATCCCTTGGGGTGTATTTTGTTTCGGTGGCCTTCCTGATGGGTTCCTGGGGATGCAGCTATAAGCCCTCTTATCTTCAAAGGAGCGAAAGCGCCCAGGTCTCTGACAGGTGGAAAGTAAGAAAAATAGACCCCTCCAGGCTTTCGCCAGATGAGTCCGCGGTCTTGGAAAAGAGGGGTTCTCCCCAGTATATCCGGTTTTACCGCAAGCTCGACCCCGATCGCGAACGCGTGTATGCCTGGGTGTACACGGAGCCCGTTCGCCTCATTTCCTTCATTGACGGTAAGCAGGTTGGATATGTTGTGGTTGACGACGATCCTTCCCCTTTGAACGAGCATCAAAAAAAATGGTTTTTCTGGGGCTCTGTGGGTACCGCGACCGTGGTTGGCCTGGGTTTGCTTTACTATTTCATTGTGAGGAAATAGGCCAAAGGAGAACGCCATGATCACACTGATCCTTAAGCTAAAAGACACCCACATCGAGGAGTTCAACCTGGAAAAAAGCATCATCAATATCGGCCGGTCCAAAGAAAATGACATCGTCATCGATAACATTGCGGTTTCCCGCAAGCATGCCCAGATTGAGCTTAAGGAGGGGAAAGGCTACGTCCTGCGAGACCTGCACAGCTCCAACGGCACTTTCCTCAACGGCGCGCAGATCGATGCCAATGACCACGCGCTCCACGAAGGGGATGCCATCGGGCTGGCCAAATTCGAGCTCCTGATCAAGGGTTTTCCCCAGGCCCCTAAAGACGCCCCTAAAGTTTCCCCCCAAGAAGAGGTCGAAGGCACGATGATCTTCGACGCCGCGCGGCGCAAGCCAACTCTCGAACCGGCGGCGATTCCTGAGCATAAGGTCTTCCACTGGCCTGTCCTCTCCGCCACCACAGGGCCCTCCCGGGGAAAAGAGTTCAAGATTACCAAGGAGGTGACCACAGTGGGGAAGGGTCCCCAGGACGATATTCCTGCGAAGGGGTGGTTTGTCTCCTCCCCCCATGCCAAGATCGTCCGCCACGGGGATCGCTTCTACATCTCCCATGTGGGGGGATTCCTATCCAGCACGAAGGTGAACAGGATCGAAATAAAAGTAGAACATATCCTCAAGAACAAAGATGAGATCGAGATCGGGAACTACACCTTCGTCTTCACTCAATCGTTCACGGATGCACCCGAATGATCCCCAGGCCATAAATTCACAAAAAGATGAGGAGTCTATGAGGATTCGTCATGCCGCAGCGTCCGACATGGGTCGGGTGCGCAAAAATAATGAAGATGCCTTCATCGCCGACCCTGCCCTGGGAATCTTCGCCGTCGCCGATGGCATGGGAGGCCACGCCGCCGGGGAGGTCGCCAGCCGCATGGCTGTGGATTCACTCCAAGAAGCCATCCTTAGGGCCCGGAAAGAAAAAAAAACCCCTTTTTCTGAAGACTATACGGCCGTTCTCTCTTCCCCGGCTAACGTCCTAATTGATGGGATCCGCCTGGCCAACCAAAAAATTTATGAGTCCTCCTTGGAAAAGATAGAATATAAAGGAATGGGTACCACCCTCGTGGCGGTTTACTTTTTCAACTCATCTTCGATCGTGGCCCACGTGGGAGACAGCCGCCTGTATCGCCTCCGGGGACAGACCCTCGAACAGGTGACAGAAGATCACTCCCTGGTCTGGGAGCACTATAAACAGGGATTGATCGCCAAGGAGGCTTTATCTTCCTCCCCCCACAAGAATATTGTTACCCGGGCCTTGGGCCTTCATCTCACTTTAGATGTAGACGTCAAGGAACTGGCCATCCAGTCGGGAGACCTCCTGATCCTCTGCTCGGACGGGCTTTCTGATTTGGTGCAGGAGGAGGAAATGGTGGGGGTACTCAAGAATGTTGCCGGGGATTTAAATCGCGCCTGTGGCGACTTAATCCGTCTGGCCAACCTCCGCGGAGGGAAGGACAACATTACTGTTCTTTTGATTCAAATCGATCAGCTGTAACCAGCCGAAGGATTTTCTAAGCACCAAGTTCCAATTTCTAAACAATCTTAAAGGTCCAAAACTCGAAACATTTTCTCCCTTCCTTTTCGGCCGATTTGGGTTAGGAGATTTGAATTTTGTTGTGATTCTAAATTTCGATATTTGAATTTAGAATTTTTTATTCGATGATTCCAGCTGCGCCGGGTCATGAGATCTGTTTCATTAAAAGGGCCCGGGTGCTCTCCAGACGGCGGGAGATTAGTCCGGCCAATCGCTTCATAAAGCGATATCCCAGTTCCGGGTCTTTGGCAAAAAGGTCCTCTAAGTCCTGCTTCTTGAAGGAAAGGACCTTGGTCTCCTTCAGACATTCGACCGTGGCCGTCGAACGTCCCTCTTCCACTAAGGCGGACCATCCGAAAATTTCCCCGGTCTGCTTGAGCGTATTCAGCACCAGTTCCCCATGCTCCTCGGCGCTCATCTTTATTGAGACCATTCCCTGAACAAGGATGTGAAAAGACTGCGCAGGATCCCCCTCAACTACCACGATCCCCCCCGCCGGGTATAAAGTGTCCTTTCCAAGAGCCAGCAGGGCATCGAGCTGGGGCCCGGCGAAACCCTTGAAGAACCAATTCCGGGCTAAATGACGGCGAGAGATCATCTTTCCGATCTCCTTCTTAATTGTAATTCCGGGGATCATTTCTTCCCCGCTTTTTTCTTAGGCTCGGCTATCCATGAGAGCTCTAGGGCACTTTTCTCTCCCCGATCATCCCCTGGAAAGCCAGGGCGTCAGTCCACATGCTCACGTTGTTGAATAGGCAATAACACCTTTCCTGGCATTTTTCCTTCTTAAAGGATTTATAATACATGTTTCTGGCTTTGGGAAACCCACAACAGCCGACTTTCACATCCATGGACTTTTTATTCTCTTTTTGATTTCATAGCCTTAGCTTTTTGTACCAGCATAATATGCAAGTCCATGACATTTGTGCCGGTAGGGCCGGTGATCAAGAGGTCTCCCAGCTTTTCGAAGAAGGGGTAGGAATCATTCTCTTTCAGGGAAGCCCAGGGGTCTAAGCCCATCGCCTTTGCCCGCTTGCAGGTCTTCCCATCCGCCAAAGCTCCAGCTGCATCCGTCGGCCCATCTGTGCCATCCGTACCCGCGCTCAAAACGACAATATCTTCCCAGCCGGCAATCTCCAGGGCTGCTGCTAAAGCAAACTCCTGGTTGCGTCCTCCTTTCCCTTTTCCCTTCAAGGTCACAGTGGTCTCTCCGCCGGAAAGAATGCAGGCCGGCGAAGAAATCGGATTGCCCGAAAGGAGCACTTCTTTGGCTACCGCCGCGTGCACCTTGGCCGCCTCTCGGGTTTCTCCCTCTACCAGGGAAGAAAGCATTAAGGTACGGTAGCCCAGGGTTTTTGCCATTTTTTGAGCCGCCTTCACGGCCAGGAGGTTATTTCCAACGATCAGGTTGGAGACTTTCTCAAAGGTCGGGTCCCCTTCCTTGAGCGTCTCCTCCCTTTTCCCTCTTAAACCTTCGCGAATGTGCTGGGCTAGAGAAGGCGGAATCTTTTCCCAAAGCTCATACCGGTCGAGGATCTTGGCGCAATCCTCGAAGGTGGTGGAATCTGGGACTGTCGGCCCGGAGGCGATGGCATCCAAAGGGTCACCGATGACATCGGAAAGAATCAGGGCGATCAAGGTGGCCGGGTAAACCAATCTGGCCAGCCCTCCGCCTTTGAGAAGGGAAAGGTGCTTCCTGAGGGCGTTAATCTCCTGGATCGTGGCCCCGCAACTTAACAGCAGGTCCGTGACCTTCTGCTTCTCTGCCAGGGTAATTCCAGGGGGAAGGGAGGGAAGCAACGCGGAACCACCGCCTGAGATCAGAAAAATGACTAAATCACGTTCGGTGAGGTTGCTCAGAAGCCTGACGATCTCCTGGGTACCTTTCAGCCCATTCTCGTCCGGCACCGGATGCCCCGCTTCCTGGATATGGATGTACCTCAACTTCCGACCATGACCGTACTTCACGTTCACCCTGCCGACAGTGATCCGCGAGCCCAGAATTTTTTCCAGATTGGCTGCCATGGTAGCGGAAGCTTTCCCCGTTCCGGCCACAAAAACCCGTTCGAAGCGGGAAAGGGGATAGACCCTCTTACCGACGCGGAGAACATTTTCTCGCAAGGAGACCTGCGAAGAAATAATACGGCCGGGATCTGCGGCCCAAACCCCCTGGCGAAAAATCTTTTTCGCATCCCCTCGGAGTGAGCTCAAAGTTTTTTTCACTGGGGAACCTCTTTTCCCGTTCCGCTCACGGGCTGACTTATTCCACGGTCACGCTCTTGGCCAAATTTCTCGGTTGGTCCACGTCCGTCCCTTTAAGAACAGCAATATTATAGGCCAGGAGCTGCAGGGGAATGGTTAGAAGGATGGGCGCAAGCAAGGGGTGGGTCTCCGGGATAAACAGGACATCTTTAGCTTTGGCGGCGATCTCTTTGCTCGAAGGGTTGGCCAGGGCGATGACTTTCCCTTCCCGCGCCCGAACTTCTTCGATATTGCCCAGAATCTTCTCGTAGGTCTTGCTTCGGGTAGCTAAGACCACCACAGGCATCTCCTCATCGATCAGGGCAATCGGGCCATGCTTCATCTCGCCCGCTGGATAACCTTCGGCGTGAATATAGGAGATTTCCTTCAATTTGAGCGCCCCCTCTAAAGCAATCGGGTAATTGACGCCCCGTCCCAAATAAAGAAAGTCGCGAGCGTTCAAGTATTTTCTAGAAAGGGCTTCAATTTGGGGGTTCAAATCTAACACTTCCTGGACCTGGTGGGGAATCTTCAGCAAATCTTCCAGCAGGCCTTTGACCTCCTTCTGACCGATCGTTTCTCGGGTGCGGGCCAAGTTCAAGGCCAGCAGAAAAAGTCCTACGAGTTGGGTCGTGAAGGCTTTGGTCGAGGCCACGCCAATCTCTGGGCCGGCATGAGTATAGAAAATGCCATCCGATTCCCGGGCGAGGCTGCTGTCCACCACGTTGCAGATGGCCAAGGTCCGGGCACCCTTCTTTTTTCCTTCCCTGAAAGCGGCCAAAGTGTCCGCGGTCTCGCCAGATTGAGAGATGGCCACTAATAGGTCCTGGGGGCCCACGATGGCATCCCGGTAGCGGAACTCCGACCCTAAATCCACCTCCGTAGGAATTCGGGCCAACTCTTCGATCATGAACTTTCCAACCAAAGCGGCGTGGTAGGAAGTGCCGCAGGCGATAATGCATACCCGACGAATTTCCTTTAGGGCTTTAGCGCTTAAAACAGAATCCCCCAGCAGGACCTTGCCTTCTTCCAAAGAAACCCGGCCTCGGATGGTATCGGCAATTGCCCGCGGCTGCTCATGGATCTCTTTGAGCATAAAATGCTTGAACCCGCCCTTCTCTGCCGTTACCGGGTCCCAAAGAATTTCTTTGGGCGACCGCCGCCGCTTTTCTCCCCAGAGAGTACTGATCTGAAACGCGGCCTCCTGAATTACGGCGATCTCGCCGTCTTCCAGGAAAATCATCTTCCGAGTATAGGGAAGGATTGCCGGAATGTCCGAGGCCACGAAAGACTCTCTTTCGCCCAGGCCCAAGATCAGGGGACTTTCCTTCCGGGCCGCGATCAGCTTATCCTTTTCTCCCTCGTAAAGCACGGCAATGGCATAAGATCCCTGAATTCTAAGCAAGGCCTGGCGCACAGCTTCCTCGAAGGTCGCTCCTTTGAAAATATGACTTTGGATCAGATGGGAGAGGATTTCCGTGTCCGTCTCCGACTTGAAGGTGTGGCCTTCACCGGAGAGGGCCTCTTTCAGGGAGAGATAGTTTTCGATGATCCCGTTGTGCACCACAACCACTCCGCCGGCTTTGTGAGGATGGGCGTTGGCCTCCGAAGGCTTTCCGTGGGTCGCCCAGCGGGTGTGGCCAATCCCGATATGCCCACTGAAGCGCTCCCCGGCGGTCTTGCGCTCCAGTTCTCTTAGCTTTCCCAGGGAGCGCCGGATCACCACCTTTCCCTCATGGAAGAGCGCGATCCCGGCGGAATCATATCCCCGGTACTCTAGCCGCCTTAGACCTTCCAGCAACACTTCTTTGGTGTCGCGTGGACCGATATATCCAATGATGCCACACATCCTCGATTAATCCTTAGGCGGGGGCCTTTTTTTGTAATGCACCTGCTTGGCCCGGCTAATCGCCAACGTCTCTGGGGGCACTTCCTTAGTAATCGTCGATCCTGCCCCGATGATAGCGCCCCGACCGATCTTTATCGGGGCCACTAACTCTGTATTACTGCCGACGAAGACTTCGTCCTCGATGATGGTCGGGTGTTTCTTGTGGCCATCGTAGTTGCAGGTGATTGTACCTGCACCGATGTTGACCTTCTCCCCCACAGTAGCATCTCCGATATAACTCAGGTGATTGGCCTTGGTGCCCTTACCGATTACCGATTTCTTCACTTCCACGAAGTTTCCGATCTTCGACCCTTCACGAAGAAGGTTCTTCGGGCGAAGATGGGCGAAAGGGCCCACCTCTACTCGGTCTTCCATCACGCTCTCCGATATCACTGAGGAGGCCCTGATCGTTACAAAATTCCCCACCCGAGAATCCGTGATCTTGCACCCGGGCTCGACCACGCATCCTTCCCCCAGAGAAGTGTTTCCCAAAAGGTAACAATTCGGGTAGATCATGGTATCCTTTCCGATTTCCACTCCGCGGTCGATGTAAGTTGTTTGAGGATCTATCAGGGTCACGCCCTCCAGCATGTGTCGCTCGGCGATCTTTTGCCGGAGGATCCGGTTGGCCCTAGCTAAATCCAGGCGGGTGTTGATGCCCATGACTTCAACAGAATCCGCCGTGAGGTAGGCGATTGTTTTCTTGCCCACGGAGCTAGCTTTTTCCACAATATCCGTGAGGTAAAATTCCCTCTGGGCATTCCGGTCGCTCAAATATGGCAAAGCAGAGAAGAGGAACTCCGCCTCGACGCAATAAATCCCGGTGTTGATCTCCTTGATCTTCTCCTCCCCGGGCTGCAAATCCTTCTCCTCAACGATCCCTAAGAGCTGCCCCCCCTCTCCCCGAACAATCCGGCCGTAACCGTGGGGGCTTTCTGGCACGGTGGTTAGGACGGAAAGGGTAGCTCGGTTATCTTCGTGGAATTTTAGAAACCGCTGCAGGGTTTCCTCCGTAAGGAGCGGTACATCGGCGCAGATGATTAATGCCGAACCCTGAAAACCTTTAAGGGCCTGGCTGGCGACCGAGACTGCGTGCCCCGTGCCTAACTGCTCTTCCTGGTCGACGAAAATTACATCCGGTGCACTGAACCGCTGCCGCACAAGCTCCCGCTGGAACCCTACCACTGCTACCAAACGATTGGGACGGAGGGTCCGCGCCAAATCAAGGGCAAAAGAAAGCATCGGTGTCCCGGCCACGGGATGGAGTACTTTTACCAAGTTTGACTTCATCCGTGTTCCCTTCCCTGCGGCTAGGACAACGATCGCCAAAGAATTCATGAATTCCTTTCCTCTAAAGAGATCTCAAAAGGAAGCAGAAGAGTATTTTTCATTATAAAAGAACCATCGGCTGAGTCAAGCTGATACTTAACCTTGCCCTCCTTCGCTCTTTGCAAGAATTTCGTCCTGGCCCAGGTGGGGGGCCGATGAATGAGAAATCATCCGCCGGAGAAGATTTGGCAGAGGTCGCGCCGATTCGGCTGCGCTCGCGCCCTTCCAACGGACCCGGGCAATGGGTACCGATTTCTTCGTCAAAAAGCAAATAGAATGGGGCCAAGGGCTTTTTTCTCCTTGACAGTTGGCCGAAAAAGCCATTATATTTTCAAGAATAATTCTTACTCTTGTTGTCTATCATGGAATTTTCTACGCTCCTGGCGGCCCTGCAAAACTCCGGAATTTACCCAGAACATCCATCCAAAGTGGAGTTGGTCCAAACGCACATTTCGGCTATCTTCCTCACGGGGAAGCATGTTTACAAAGTGAAGAAACCGGTGAATTTTGGGTTCCTCGACTTTACTACCTTAGAGAAGCGAAAGTTTTACTGCCAGCAAGAAGTTGAGCTAAATCGCAGGCTGTGCCCGGAAATGTACCTGGGGGTTGTGGAGATTCGTTCCCATCAGGGCCGGATTCTTCTGGGGGAGGGGCCTGGGGAGATCATCGAATACGCTGTTTTAATGAAACAACTCCCCCCGGACTGCATGATGGACCGATGGCTGGCCCGGGGAGCGATAACGCCTGCACTCCTCCATAAGATTGCCGCAAAAATAGCCCACTTTCACGCTCAGGCCGAAACAAACTCTGAGATCGCCTCTTATGGCGATATCGAAACCATTCGGGGAAACGTGGAGGAGAATTTCACCCAGACCGAGAACTACGTCGGTCTTTCCATCTCTGCAGAATTTTTTCAAGAGATCCAAGAGAGCTCCCGCCGATACATACAAAAGCAGCTTCCTCTCTTAAAAAAACGCCTGGCCGGGGGAAAGATCCGCGATTGCCACGGCGACCTTCATCTGCAACACATCTGCTTGACCGAGGAGATCCTCATCTTTGACTGCATCGAGTTCAACCAGCGATTCCGGTATTCGGACGTCGCTGCCGATATCGCTTTCCTGCTGATGGACCTGGACTTTCATGGCTATCCTTTGCTCTCCGCGGACCTCGCTTCCAGCTACTTAGACATCTCTCACGACTGGCCGCTCTTCTTGCTCCTGGATTTCTACAAATCTTACCGCGCCTATGTCCGCGGCAAAGTAATCAGTTTTCGCATAGATGACCCGGCCATTTCCGCAGCGGAAAAAAAGTCTCTTTTAGCAGAAGCCCGGCGTTATTTCCATCTGGCTCACCACTATGCCATGAGAATGAACCGCCCGGCGCTTTTCCTCACCTGCGGGTTGATGGGCACGGGAAAATCCACTATTGCCCAGGCGCTCTCTGAGGCCCTCGGATGGGAGCGGTTGAGCTCAGACATCCTGCGCAAGAAGCTGGCCCACCTTTCTCCTTTGGAGCACCGCTACGAAAAATATCATCAGGGCCTTTACTCCCCGGATTTTTCCCAAAAAACTTACCAGGGCCTCTTCGACCGGGCCCATGATATTATGGACGCCGGGAATTCTTTGATCATCGACGCCTCCTTCAAGAAAAAGACGGATCGCCAGGAAGCCCGGGCTTTGGCCCATCAAGCCCAGGCTGATTTTCTCTTGATCGAATGCCAAAGCGACGAACGGGAAGTCCAGAGGAGGCTGACCCTCCGAGCCGGGGATAAGAGCGAATCCTCAGACGGCCGGTGGGAGCTCTTCGCCGATCAGAAAGAAGATTTTGAGAAGGTGGAAGGAATGGGCCCAGATTCCTATCTTCCCCTGAAAACCCATGGGTCTGTAGAAGAATGCCTGGGGGCCATTTTCCAGCATCTCCTGCAGAGAGCAGGGCGCGAATTACCCAGCGATCTGAATTTGGACTGGGGAAATACTTGAAGGCAGCAGATTCGGACTTTTTCAGAAGCGGCAGGTGAACCTAAGGAGTGAGCAGACATGAATTCATTCAAAGCAATCCTACTCTTGGCGACCGGCTTGGCTTTTTTGGGGGGTTGCGCTACAAGTGAGCAAGCCAAGCAAAAGGCGAACATCCACTATCGCTTAGGCTACCAGTCCCTCCAGCAAGGGGACTCTACCACCGCTCTCAAGGAGTTTTTAGAGGCGGAAAAGCTCGATCCCAAAGATCCCCCCATCCAATTTGCCCTGGGAACCGCTTACAACGCCAAGGGCCACTTCCGTGAAGGGCTAGAGCATTTCCGGAGAGCTTTGGAAATCGATCCGAAATTCACCGAAGCCCACAATGCCTTGGGGGCCACTTATTTAGAGCTGGGCCAGTGGGATGACGCCATTCGGGAATTCGATTTGGTCCTAAAAGACGATCTCTATCTGACGCCTTTTTACGCCTTGAATAACCTGGGACGTGCTTATTATAAAAAAGGCGACCGGCCGAAGGCGATCGAGTATTACAAGAAGGCCTTAGCCATGAAACCAGATTTCGGCTTAGCCTACTACAATCTGGGATTGGTATATAAGGATAACAAACAAACGGAGGAAGCGATTGCGGCTATGCGCTCTGCGGTTACTTACGCCCCCACCTTTCTGGATGCCCACTTCCAGGTTGGCGTACTCTCCTTCAACGCTGGGAAGCGCGACCAGGCCAGAAAGTCCTTCGAGGAGGTGGTGCGCATCGCCCCCCAGAGCGAGAATGCCCGGCTGGCCCAGCAATACCTGGACCTCTTGAAAAAGTCCGGCAAATGATCAGACGATGCCCATTCCTTTGAGAAGCGAAAGCATGACCGCCGCTGCCAGGACTGAGCCGATCTGTCCCCCCGTGTTCGCGCCCATGGCGTGCATGAGAAGGTAGCTTTTTTTGTTGGCCTTCTGCCCTTCCACCTGGACCACCCGTGCCGACATGGGGAAGGCCGAAATCCCGGCGGCTCCGATCAAAGGATTCACCTTGCCACCGGAAAGGACCTTCATTAGCTTCGCCAGGAAGATTCCCATGGCCGTATCTAAAGAGATGGCTACCAGCCCCAGCCCCAGAACCATCAAGGTCTGCGCCTTCAAGAAGACCGGCCCCGCCATCGTAGCCCCGATGCAGATGCCCAGAAGGAGGGTGACCACGTTGGCGATTTCGTTCTCGGCAGCCTTAACCAACCGATCGGCCACCCGGCTCTCGCGCAAAAGATTCCCCAACATCAGGGTCCCCATTAGCGGCGTGCCCATGGGCGCGATCAAGCAGGTCACCAAGGTCACGACGATGGGAAAGATAATTTTCACCGACCGGGAAACCGACTTTTTCTTATACGTCATCACAATCTTCCGTTCTTCCACCGACGTCAAGGCCCGCATGATCGGCGGCTGAATGATGGGCACCATCGACATATAACAATAGGCTGCTACCGAGACCGCCCCCAGCATGTGTGGAGCATACTTCGAGGTGACATAAATGGCCGTGGGGCCATCGCAAGCTCCGATGATCCCGATAGCTACCGACTCCATCCGGGTGAATCCCAATAGCAAAGCCAGGAGCAGGGTGAGGAAAATTCCGAATTGCCCCGCTCCACCCAAAAGGAGAATGCGCGGATTCTCCAAGAGCGGGCCAAAGTCCGTCATGGCCCCGATCCCGACAAAAATCAGACAGGGAAAAATCTCTGTCAAAACCCCGGCGTCGTAAAAGTAGCGCAAGAGCCCTTCCTTTTCCATCAATCCGGCCAGAGGGATGTTCACCAGGATCGCCCCAAAGCCGATGGGCACGAGAAGGAGGGGTTCCATGTCCTTCTTGATTCCCAGATAAAGGAGGGCGCATCCTACGAGGATCATTACCCCGTTTGACCATTGGAGGTTTCCCAACCCGGATAGAAGAATGAATAAACCATCTGTGATCATTTGCCGCCTTTTACTCCTTTTTCTTTTCCCGATGAGGGAGGAATTTATTCAAGGCATTCACCACCAGACTGATCAGGAAGAGGATTATCAGCGTTCCGCCCATTCCAACCACGGTGAGACTCAACCCGAATTCTAAATTCGTCACCCCTCATTCCTCCTTTTTTCTGCGTCCAATTCAACCACGGGCAAAACTGCGCTGGCCTCGCACCTCTCCCCCCGAGAAACCTCAAGTCCCCTGATTCTCTACCGGCCGGGATCACAATGAGGATCGCGATCTTGATGAGCCCCAGCCCGGAAATCTCGTCTCAAAGAATTTTTGGTCATTTTACCTCCCTGGCCTTTTCTGTCAAGGTCTTTATGAGAAATCACAGCTCCAGCTCTTGGCCATAGCTTTTCTCTTTGGCCCCCTGCAAAATCGCCTGGGCCACCGGGGTATCCTGCACGGCATTGCCAGGACTTGAAAGAAGGGACCTTCTCTCCGCTTTTTCCCCCGGGTTTTTTCCTGATCTCGCTCGCCGCAGCAATCTCCCTGCGGCAGATTAAGTCAACCTCTTCCGAATCACCTGAGGTAGATCAAAGCTTGATTGCATGGGATTCTGGAAGGAAAAAGACGTTGATTCTGGTAGGCACCTAATCAAAGCATTTGGTGGTCCCAACGGGAATCGAACCCGTGTTTTCGGCGTGAGAGGCCGACGTCCTAGGCCGCTAGACGATGGGACCCTTCTAGGGTTTGGGAGTCAGTCGTCTGGTTTGGCAGGGGACTAGGATTCGAACCCTGGGAGACAGATCCAGAATCTGGCGTCCTGCCGCTAGACGATCCCCCAACAACGATTCCAAATTATATTAAATTCTCTCCATAGTCAAGGCCAAAATGGTATAATTGCGGGCACTTCAAAAGAAGGAGGGATCGATGGAATATCGCTGGCTTATTCATAAAAAAGAGGGGGGGGTGATTACGATCACTTTGAATCGCCCCCGCGCTTTGAACGCCCTTAATGCTGAAATGGTCGAAGAGCTTCTGGAGGCGGTGGGGCAAGCGAGGGAAGATAAGGATGTCAAAGTTCTTGTCCTCACGGGGGCGGGGCGGGCTTTCTGCTTCGGCGCGGACATCTCCGAGTTCAGCGAGGATCAGGAGCATTCAGCGCAGAATGCAGCCTGGAATCTGCTTTCGAAATCACAGAAGATCATTCGCCTGCTATCAGGCATGCCCAAGCCGACGATCGCAGCCCTTAACGGGTTTGCCACAGGGTTAGGCCTCGACTTGGCTCTGGCCTGCGACCTCAGGATTGCCGCCGAACGAGCCAAACTCGGCGAGGCCTTCGTCTCTATGGGATTGGTGCCCGATGGAGGGGGCACGTTCTTTCTTCCCCGGCTGGTGGGTTTAGCCAAGGCTGCGGAAATGATCTTTACTGGGGAGCCAATTACTTCTCCCGAAGCGGAGCGTATCGGGCTGATTAATCGGGTCGTCCCCACTCAGGATCTGGTAAAGTGCGCTCAAGAATTGGCCGATAAGCTGGCCAGGGCCCCTCCTTGGCCATCGGCCTAGCCAAGGAAGCCATCTGGCGAAACCTCTTGGAAGGTCTGGATTCTGCATTGAATTTTGAAGCCAAAAGCCAAAAAACATGCCTGGAAAGCGAAGATCACCGAGAGGCTGTTAAAGCTTTCCTAGAAAGGCGGGATCCTCTCTTTCGGGGTAAATGAGAAAAATACTCAATTGATGAGTTGACAGGTTTATCCCCATTGGCTATGATAGAAACCGTTTGCCAAAGAGCGTTACGAAGAGGTGTTTTCTGAAAAAGGGTTTTATCCTCATCGCCGGGTTCTTTTTCTTAGTGAGCCAATGTGAGGTTGCTGAACCTCATCTCAAAGACCCCCTCTTATTGCAACCTCTCGATCTCGCCATACAAAATAAAATCGAGGATTTAGGAAATCCTCTAATTGCGTTACTCACCCCCGATTCCTGGAAAGAATTCTCTTTCCTTCCCTTCCATCAGGATAGGGAATTGATCCAGAGTCAATGTGAGGTTGTCGAACCTCAGCTCAATTCGACCCCCAAAGAGATAACCACGGCGGAGACACCAGGTCCTTCTGCAGAGGAAAAGATCGCAGCCGAACGGGAAAAGGCATTGCAGGCTTTTATCATGATCTCCTGCAGTGAGGTATCCCAAGAATTCCCTGTAGAAAATACCGCAGAAAAACTCATAGAGGGGCCCCAAGAGGATGCCATAAAGCCTGCCTCCCATAATGCTTTCAAGGAAGGAAGCAACCTCCTAGAAGAGCACATCCAGCCAATTGAAGAAGAAACTCCGATGGTTTTCAACCGGGAAGAGGCAGGATCCCATACCGCTGCCCGGAGGAATGACCTGCCCGAGATCTCCGCCACTTTCCCTTCGCTATTCAATGAGAAAGTGGAAGAGTTCATAGATTTTTTTCAGACAAGGGGTGATGATTTCTTCCAGAGGGCTCTGGGCCGCTCCCAGGCTTACGAAGAGATGATGAAGAAAATCTTGCGAGAGAAAAACCTCCCGGAAGAACTCTTTTACCTGGCTTTGATCGAAAGCGGGTTCAACCCTAAAGCATCTTCTCGCGCGAGGGCCAGTGGCATATGGCAGTTTATAACGAAGACGGCCAAACGGTATGGGCTCAAGGTGGATAAATGGGTCGATGAACGCCGCGATCCGGAAAAATCCACCTATGCCGCCGCCGAATATCTGAAAAGCCTTTACGAAATGTTCAACAACTGGGACCTGGCGGCCGCCAGTTATAATGCCGGGGAGGGAAGGGTCTTGAAGGCCATGAAAAGGGCTAAGAGTCAAGACTTTTGGGAAATTTCCCAGCACCGTTATCTTAGAAGAGAGACTAGAAAATATGTTCCCATGTTCCTGGCAGCGGTAGTCATCGCCAGCGCGCCCCATAAGTATGGCTTCTCAAATATCGACTACCAGCCTCCCCTTCTCTACGAGAAAGTGGTGGTTCCCCCGGCCACCAGTTTGGATCTGATCGCCAAGGCTGCGGAGACAGACCTCTCCGAAATTCAGGCTCTTAACCCTGCCCTAAGGAGAGGGAAGACTCCTCCTAATTACCCCCAATTTGAAATTAAGCTTCCGCCAGGAAAAAAAGAAATCTTCGAAAGAAACTTCCTAACCCTTATTCAAAAACCTGGACCGAAAGCAAAGATGCACCGCGTCCGCTCTGGGGAGACTCTGGCGCGCATTGCCAAGAGGTACCGAGTTAACGTTCAAGACCTCTGCCGCTTCAATGACCTCTCCCCCCAGGATCGACTCAAGCCTGGTTCAAACCTTCTACTCCCTCAGTAGCTGAGCTCTAAGTAACACTAAAACAATGATCTCGGTAGAAGAAGCCATCCATCGCATCCTCGAGCAGATTCCTCGCCTGGGAAAGGAACGTTTGCCTATCCTACAATCCATGGGTCGGGTTCTGGGAGAAGATGTCATGGCCCCCCGAAATATCCCCCCCTGGGACAACTCGGCAATGGATGGATATGCGGTAAGGTGGCAGGATATTCATGAGGCTTCTCCTCAAAAGGCTGTCGAACTCAAAGTCTTGGCAGACCTGCCAGCCGGAAGGATTTTTAAGGGTGAAGTGGGCCCTGGAGAGGCTATACGAATCATGACTGGCGCCCCTCTTCCTCGGGGTGCAGATACCGTGGTCCAAGTCGAGGACACAGAAAAGTCTGGTGCTGCGGTAAGAATCTTGGCCTGCCCAGAAAAAGGGGAGAACATTCGTCTGGCCGGGGAGGATTTGCAGGCCGGGGAGCGGGTAGTGGAAGAGGGGACCGTGCTGCGACCCCCGCATATCGGCCTTTTGGCTTCCATGCAGCGCTCTATCGTATCCGTTTACCAAATCCCCCGCGTTGCCATACTCTCCACTGGCGACGAACTCTTGGAAATTGACGAGCCCTGGGAAGAAGGCAAAATTATCAACAGTAATAGCTATTCCTTGGCCTCCCAGGTCGTCGAGTGCGGCGGGCTGCCCCTCCAATTGGGTATCGCCAAGGACAAGCCAGAGGCCCTTTCCGCAAAGATCCAGCAAGGCTTAATCGCTGACATTCTGGTGACCTCCGGTGGCGTTTCAGTAGGGGACTACGATCTGGTGAAGGAAATGCTTAAAGAATTGGGAAAGATAAATTTCTGGAAAGTCGCCATGAGACCCGGCCAACCCTTAGCCTTTGGGATCGTTTTCGGAAAACCGCTCTTTGGTCTTCCAGGAAACCCTGTTTCCTCCATGGTTTCCTTTGAGCAGTTTGTTCGGCCCCCCATCCTGAAAATGGCCGGGCATCGAAATCTTTTCCGCCCCGTTTTGCGGGCAGTGCTCCGGGAAGATATCGAAAAGAAAGCTGGCCTCACTCATTTCATCCGCTGCCGGTTAATTCAAGAGGAAGGACAAATTTACGCCAGGGTCACCGGCGAGCAGGGGTCGGGCATCCTCTCTTCGATGGTCAAGGCTCAAGGCCTGATCGTTCTCCCTCGGGATAAGACGCTGGCCTGTGCCGGGGAAGAGGTAAAGGTTATCCTTCTTGATCCGATGTTTTTCAATACTGCCTTCCCCTCCTACCTCTCCTCGAAGAACCCGGGGCAAAAAAACCATTGATCTTTTGGCCCCCTTAAGGTATAAGAAAGATTGATTGCTCCTTGCTCTTCCGCCGCAGGTGAAAGGGCTATCGAACCCAAAAGGAGGGAAAAGATTTGAAACGCTACGAAACGATTTTTATCTCCCACCCGGACCTGTCTGAAGAAGACCATGCAGAGATAGAGAAAAAATTGCGCTCCACCATAGCGAGCTTGAAGGGGGAAATCATCAAGCTTGAAGACTGGGGTGCCAAGAAGCTAGGCTATGAGATTCGCAAGAACAGCCGGGGGCGTTATTACTTGCTGGATTATCTGGCTGCACCAGCTTTGGTCCGGGAGGTGGAAAGAAATCTTCGCCTGAACGACCAGGTCCTCAAATTCCAAACCGTCAAGGTCAGCGACAGGGTCTCCCCGGAAGTGGCCAGGAACTGGAAAGAAGCGGCGCAAGCAGAAAAGGGGGGTGCCGTCAGTGAGCGAACATCCCCCCCAGAAGAACAAATGAAGCAAGAGCAAGAGAAGGCCGAACCTGAGGGAGGAGAAGGAAAATGAAACCTCCGATGAAGAGAAAAAGGGCTTTCCAAAGGCGAAAAGTCTGCGTCTTTTGCGCAGACAGTGCCATGAAGATCAATTACAAGGACGTGAAGACCCTGAACCACTTTGTCACCGAGCGGGGGAAGATCCTTCCTCGAAGGATCTCGGGAAACTGCGCCAAGCACCAAAGAGAGCTCACGACCGCGATTAAAAGAGCTCGAAATATTGCTCTCATGCCGTTTTCGATCGTAAGCTAGTGAAGGCTTCGCTTCTGGCGGGGCTCTCCTACCCGGCTTGGCCTTCTTGGCTGGACTTCTTGACCCCTTTTTCCGAAGCTCCTTCGGGGCCTCCGGCTTCGCCGGAAGAACTGTGCTGGCTCGCTCTGCGGCGACTTGACTTTATGGAGGGCTGTATGAAAATTATTCTAATGGAAAATGTTCCCTCCCTGGGTAAGGCTGGAGACGTAGTTCAAGTCGCCACCGGATATGCGCGCAATTTCCTCATTCCCAAAAAATTGGCGCTGGAGGCCAGTTCCGCCAACATTCATGGTCTGGATCGGCAGCGGGAATCTTTCCTGAAGAAGGCGGATCATGAAAAGCAGAATGCCGCAGACCTGGCTGTAAAGATCGAGACCCTTTCTTGCACTCTGGGACGTCAGGTGGGGGAGAAGGAGAAGCTCTTCGGTTCTGTCACCACAATGGATTTACAAGAATTCTTGAGTGGCCAGGGGATCTCCCTGGACCGGCGTAAAATCTTCTTGCCGAGCCCGATCAAAAGCTTGGGCAGCTTCACGGTTCCGGTGAAACTCCATCCAGATGTCACTGCTCATCTAAAAGTCAACGTCGTTCCGGAAAAGAAGATATCCTGAGAGATCACAACTTTTCGCGGGGGGGAAAGAAATAACCATGGACCTGCTGGCACAGCGACTTCCTCCGCAGAGTCTTGAAGCAGAGGTCTCTGTCCTAGGTGGAATCCTGTTAGAGAATGAGGCCTTGAACCGCGTCCTGGAGGTGATCCGCGAGGGGGATTTCTACCGAGAATCTCACCGAACGATCTTCTCCGCCTTGCTCGAGCTCTATGAACGCAGCGAGCCCGCAGACTTGATTACCCTTTCCGAAGTCCTCAAGAAGCGGGAAGAGTTTGAAGCGGTGGGGGGCATCGAATACCTAAATTCCCTGGTCAACAGCGTGCCCACGGCAGCGAACATCACTTACTACGCCAAAATCATTAAAGAAAAATCTATCCTCCGCAAACTGATCAACCGTGCCACAGAAATCGTCAGCCAGGGTTATGCTGATTCCGGCGACGTCGATGAATTTTTGGATCGAGCCGAGCGCTCCATCTTCGAGATCTCAGAGGATCGTGTCCGTCCCTCCTTTTACCCCATCAAGGACATCATCAAGTCCAGTTTCAAAACCATCGAAAAGCTCTATGAGAAACGGCAATTGATCACGGGTGTGGCCACCGGTTTTACAAAATTGGATGAGTTAACTTCTGGACTACAGCCTTCTGAGCTGATCATCGTTGCCGGCCGCCCCTCCATGGGCAAGACCGCCTTCGCGCTGAATATTGCCCAGCATGCCGCTATCCAAGGGGGTATCCCCTCCGCCATCTTCTCTTTGGAAATGGCCAAAGAACAACTGGCCCTGCGGATGCTCTGCTCGGAAGCCAAGGTGGATGCTCACCGCCTGCGGGGCGGCTTTCTCAGCGAGGCCGATTGGCCCAAGCTCACCCGCGCCGCCGGCAATCTTTCAGAAGCGCCCATTTTCATCGATGATACCCCCGGGCTTACTGCGCTGGAGATGCGTGCCAAATCACGCCGTCTTAAGGCTGAACGCAAGCTAGGTCTAGTGATCGTGGATTACTTGCAGTTGATGCGGGGGCGGGCAGCTTCGGATACCAGGGAGCAAGAGATCTCCGATATCTCACGTTCCTTGAAAGCCCTTGCAAAGGAGTTAACCGTTCCCGTCATTGCTCTCTCACAGCTGAATCGACGGGTGGAAGAGCGCGGGGACAAGCGTCCTCAATTGGCTGACCTGCGAGAATCCGGGGCCATTGAGCAGGATGCAGACGTGATCATCTTTCTCTATCGCGAGGAGATATATAATAGGTCGGAGAATAATAAAGGAAAAGCGGAAATTATCATCGGCAAACAGCGGAATGGACCGACTGATAAATTTGAGCTTGCTTTCTTGGATAGATATACCTGCTTTGAAAACCTTTCCGCCATCTCAGAGGGCCCATAAAAATAATAAGTTTTTAAAATTATTACGTTTTTTAATTTATCCACAGCTGTTAATAATCCTGTGAATAAAATACTTCTCCTGGAAAGGGGAGGGTTGGGGCATGTCCATGAAAGAAATATGGGACCAATGTCTTAGCGCCATTGGCAGGAAGATCAGCCAGCAGTGCTTTGATATATGGTTGAACCCTCTTAAGGTCTTGAACATAACCGAGAGTGTCGTAGAACTGGAGGTTCCCAATAAATTTTTCAAGGACTGGCTTTCAGAAAACTATCATTCCCTAATCCAAGATATCCTTTTCCAAATCACGAAGCGCCCCTACTCCATTCATTTCCGCTTAAAGGAGGGGCTAGAGGAAAAAGAAGTAAAGCCGAAGGCCGTCGATAAAACTCCTCGAGTCATCAAACAGACGATGAAGGAGGATGGGCTCAACCCGAGCTATTCCTTTGAGGCCTTCGTCGTTGGGTCTTGCAATCAATTCGCTCATGCCGCCGCCTTGGCTGTAGCCCACCTTCCGGCTAAAAACTACAACCCCTTCTTCATCTACGGAGGCGTTGGCCTCGGAAAGACTCACCTCCTTTACGCCATTGGAAATCACATTGTCCAAAACGATCTCACGGCCAAGGTCTGTTACCTTTCTTCAGAGAAATTTACCAACGAACTGATCAACTGCCTGCGGTACGAAAAAATGACCGAGTTTCGGACCAAGTACCGCAACAAGGATGTCCTTCTAGTAGATGATATCCAATTTCTGGGTGGAAAAGAGAGGACTCAGGAAGAATTTTTTCATACCTTCAACACCCTCTATGATTCCCACAAGCAGATCGTCATTTCAAGTGATAAACTTCCCAAAGAAATTCCGGGTCTGGAAGAACGCTTGAGGTCGCGGATCAGTTGGGGCCTTATCGCCGACATTCAACCCCCCGACATTGAGACCAAAGTAGCCATCCTCTGTAAGAAGGCTGAAATATATAACATTGCGCTTTCAAATGATGTTGGGCTCTTTTTGGCCTCCCAACTTGGATCCAATATTCGCGAATTGGAGGGAGCACTCACGCGCCTTCGGGCTTTTGCTTCCTTAACCGGAAACGACATCAGTATCGCCTTGGCCAAAGAAACACTCAAAGACATCCTGAGCGACCGGCAGAAGATGATTAGCGTGGATAATATCCAAAAGGCGGTAGCTGATTTCTATAACATTAAAGTCTCCGACCTTAAATCTTCAAGAAAACTTAAAATCTACGCCTTTCCCAGGCAAATTTCCATGTACCTCTGCCGAACTTTGACCAAATCTTCCTTTCCCGAAATCGGAGCAAAATTCGGTGGTAAAGATCACTCCACAGTGATTCATGCTTTTCGCCAGATTGAAAAAAGAGTCGCCGAAGACAGGGAGATTAAAAAAGTTATTGAAACCTTAATAAATGAAATACAAAAATAAGGGGCTTTCCTGTGGTTTGTATGTGGATTGGCTGAGAATAAATTCTGCTGGGCGTTGGTGAATAATTTCATCCACATATTTTTAGTCCTTTTTCCACTCCTTAAATCGAATTAAACTAATTGAAATCTAAAAAATTTTTATGTAAAATGAGTATATTAACAAGGCCTATTACTACTAATAAAAATTAATTAATTTTTAAAATAATAAGTAGTAAGTCGGAGAAAGAGAATGGAATTTAAAATTGAAAAAGACGAATTTGCTCAAGGGCTCTATCGAACTCAAAGCGTGGTTGAAAAAAAAGCGACAATGGCCATTCTCTCGAATGTTCTGATCGAGGCCCAGGGAAATGGAATTTCCGTTACGGCGACGGACCTAGAAATCGGTATTAAAGGATTCCATCCCGCCGAAATCATAAAAGAAGGGCGGTCAACTCTTTCAGCCAAGAAACTTTATGAGGTAGTAAAAGAACTTCCAGAAAAAAGTGTTATCCTGCGCTTAAAAGAAAACCAATGGGTAGAAATTTCCAGCGGGAAGTCTCTTTTTAGCATCATGGGTCTTCCAGCAGAAACATTTCCTTCCTTGCCGACCTACGAAGAAGAAGGTTTTTTTGCTGCGGAAGTAGAAATTTTGAAGGAAATGATAGAGAAGACCATTTTTGCAGTCTCCACTGACGAGTCGCGGTATAACTTAACAGGAGTATTTTTCGCCAAGGCGGGAGCAGAAGAGGAAAGCCTGCGCATGGTGGCAACGGATGGATACCGTCTATCCATGATTGATCGATTGCTAAAATTTGAAGGCAAAGGTTTTGAAAATGGCATTTTACTTCCCAAAAAAGGTCTAGCGGAATTAAGTAGACTCCTCGATGAAGGTGGGGAAAAGATCTGGCTAAAACTAATGAATAACAATTTCATCGTAAAAAAGGAAAGCGTCATTCTAATTATGCGCCTCTTAGATGCGGAATTTCCGGATTACCGCCAGGTCATTCCGCAGAAAAGCAAGCGCCATTTTCGTATGAAGAGGAGTCAAATTATAGAATCTCTGCACCGCGTCTCCATTCTTTCTAGCGAAAAGACCCGGGGCGTTAAATTTCATTTCAGCCAGGATCTTTTGGAATTGTCCACTTTTAATCCAGAACTCGGTGAAGCCAAAGAGGAACTGCCCATCGATTACAAAGGAGAAGAGTTAAGCGTAGGGTTCAATTCCCGCTTCCTCTTGGAGGTGCTAAGCATCATGAACAGCGACGAGGTGATCTTCGAACTGGAAGATGGAAAGAGCCCAGCCATCCTCCATCCAGCCAATGACCCCATGCATACCTGTGTTGTCATGCCCATGCGAATATAAAGAACGGGTGAAAAATTTGGCCAAGAAGAATGAAAGAGAGATAGCAGGGAACGAAGGATCCGAGGGTTATACTGCCGAGAAGATCAAGGTCCTTCAGGGTCTAGAGGCCGTGCGCAAACGACCCGCGATGTACATCGGGAGCACGGGAAGTTCGGGGTTGCATCATCTGGTATATGAAGTTGTTGACAATTCCATCGATGAAGCTCTCGGCGGGTTCTGCAGTAAGATTAGCGTGACCATCCATGAGGATAATAGCATCACCGTGGAAGACAATGGGCGGGGCATCCCCGTCGATATGCATAAGGAGGAAGGACGGCCCGCGGCAGAGGTGGTCATGACCACTCTGCACTCCGGAGGAAAGTTTGATAGCGAGAGCTATCAATTTTCCGGAGGCCTCCATGGAGTCGGCATTTCCGTGGTCAATGCGCTGTCAGAATTTTTAGAACTGGAAATCTGGAGAGACGGCAAAGTCTATTTTCAGAGGTACGAGAGGGGGCAACCCGTTTCGCCTTTCGAAGTCACGGGAAACACAAAACGGCGGGGAACGAAGATCAAATTCCGCCCAGATGGAGAAATATTTGAATCCCTCGATTTTAGCTTCGATATCCTATCCCAGCGGCTGCGCGAACTCTCCTTCCTGAATAGTGGTCTCAAGATCACGGTGACGGATGAACGATCCGAGAAAAAGCAGGAATTCCAGTATCAGGGGGGAATCGTCTCTTTCGTCGAGTACCTGAACAAGAATAAGACGCCCGTCCATCCGAAGCCAATCCACCTGGAAGGCGAAAAAGAGGGCATCTACATCGACATCGCCCTGCAGTACAACGATGGTTACACAGAGATCCTCTTCTCCTTTGCCAACAACATCAACACTCACGATGGGGGCACGCACCTCATCGGGTTTAAATCCGCCCTCACTCGGACCATCAATAATTATGCTGCCAGCAACAACCTTTTCAAGAATCTGAAGGTAAGCCTGACGGGCGAAGACACCCGCGAGGGACTCACCGGGGTCATCAGTATAAAGCTCTCCAACCCTCAGTTCGAAGGTCAGACCAAGGCTAAACTGGGCAACAGTGAAGTCAAAGGTTGGGTAGAAGCCTTGGTGAACGAAAAACTGGGCATTTACTTTGAAGAAAACCCCTCCGTGGCCAAGCGCATTATAGAGAAAGTGGTGGATTCTGCGCGGGCGCGGGAGGCGGCCCGCAAAGCCAAGGAGCTTACTCGGAGAAAAGGGCTGCTGGAAAGAGATTCCCTTCCGGGAAAATTGGCCGATTGCCAGGAGCGAGACCCGCGGGAAAGCGAGCTTTTCATCGTCGAGGGCGACTCGGCTGGAGGGTCAGCCAAGCAAGGAAGGGATCGAAGGACGCAGGCCATCCTGCCCCTTCGGGGCAAGATCCTCAACGTGGAAAAGGCCCGCTTCGACCAAATGCTGTCCAATCAGGAGATCAGAACCCTAATCGCGGCGTTGGGAACAGGGGTGGGGGAAGAAGAGTACAACCTGGAGAAACTGCGTTACCACCGGGTGATCATCATGACTGACGCCGACGTGGACGGGTCGCACATCCGAACGCTGCTTCTGACCCTTTTCTATCGGCAAATGTTTCCTTTGATCGACAGCGGCAACTTGTATATCGCCCAGCCGCCTTTATTCCGGGTGAAAAAAGGGAAGGAGGAGGCGAAATATCTGCGCAGGGAGGAAGAACTGGAGGATTATCTTCTGGAAAAAGGGATCGAAACCCTGCGCCTGATCCTTCCCGGCAACAAGGCGCCTCTCAGCGGTAGAAACCTGCTGGAGATGATCAAAAAAGCCATCCGCCAGAAGAAAATATTGGAGCGCTTAGCCAAACGGCAGATGGATACGGACATTCTGTTAGTATTTGCCCAGCAAGAATCTTTCACCAAGAGTGCGCTTAAATCTGAGAAGGAAGTGAATCGGATCATCGAGGATGTGAAAAACACCCTGAGCAGAGGTGAAAAGGAGAAGGGCGGGATCGAGTTTCAGGTGGAGAAGGACCCGGAACACGGCAGTTACAACCTGCGCTGCCTTTCCAGCAGCAATGGCGCCCGTTTGGAGACCGTCCTGAATTTGGATTTGGTAAGCTCAGCCCAATTCGAAGAACTGCGCAAGATATCGCAACAGCTCAAATCCCTGGGCCCGCCGCCCTTTATTTTGAAAGCCGGGGAAGCCGCGCAGGAAGTTGCGGGTTTCTCTCAGCTGGTGCAAGAGATCTTCTCCTCCGGGAAGAAGGGCGTGGAGGTCCAGCGTTACAAAGGCCTGGGAGAGATGAACCCGGAACAACTCTGGGAGACGACCATGAACCCGGAGACCCGCACCCTGTTGCAGGTTCGTGTGGAAGATGCCATCAAGGCCGACGAGATCTTCACCGTGCTTATGGGGGATCAAGTTGAGCCACGGCGCGATTTCATCCAGCGGAATGCCTTGAGCGTCACGAATCTGGACGTCTAAGTAGAATCCAAAATCCAAATTTCAAAAATTAGGGTGTAATTTGGTATTTTAGGCGAGATCTCTATGCAACCGCAGATGGTTCAAAATCGAATCCCCGTCAGGCTTGAAGAGGAGATGCAGAAGTCCTACATGGACTATGCCATGTCTGTAATTATCGGACGAGCCTTACCGGATGTGCGGGATGGGTTAAAACCCGTCCATAGGCGGGTACTGTATGCCATGTACGACCTGTCCAACGACTGGAGTAAGCCGTACAAGAAGGCGGCTAGAATCGTCGGGGACGTCATTGGTAAATACCATCCGCACGGAGACCTGGCGGTTTATGATTCGCTGGTACGCATGGCCCAAGATTTTTCCCTCCGTTATCCTCTGATTGACGGGCAGGGGAACTTTGGCTCGGTCGATGGGGACCCCCCGGCAGCCATGCGTTATACGGAGGTGCGCATGGCTCGTTTAGCCGGAGAGCTCTTGGCGGACATCGAGAAGGAGACCGTTGACTTCGTTCCTAACTATGATGGATCTTTAATGGAGCCTTCCATCCTCCCGGCGCGCCTCCCCAATCTATTGGTGAATGGGGCCTCAGGGATTGCCGTCGGGATGGCTACAAACATCCCTCCCCATAACTTGCGGGAAGTCATCGATGCCGTGATCGCGCTAATCAATAACTCCGAGATCTCTCCGGAAGAGTTGTGCGAAATCATCCCGGGCCCGGACTTCCCTACGGGTGGATTTATTCTGGGACGCGCCGGGATCCGGGAGGCCTACCTTTCTGGAAAGGGGATGATCCAAGGAGTGGGTAGAAGCACAAGGGGGAATGTGGGCAGATACAGGTTATTGGTGTCTTTGTAGAATACATGCCGATGCTTCTAGGAAAAGGCAAACTCAACCCAGAATGAAAGATAGGGCTATTAAGAGAGAGGCCAGTCGTGATGAGAATGGACGTTTACCTATTGTGACTCAGGGCACTAAGAAGGAGTTATAAATGCCGTCAGGTAATCCAGGTGAATCAAAGCACCAATCAAAAGCTAAACGCTTCCTGAATGGAGATACCTTTCTTATCTATGGAGATGGCTGTGATGTAAGCCCATGGTGTGAGAAGTGTCCCCTTACTGACTGCTACGCCGAACTGGTAGCGGGGAATTGGCAAGTTTCTGAATTACATAAAAATGATTCTAAATACTGGAAAGATAAAAACGCACTTAGGAGGTGGAGATATGCCAGAAGAAAAACCAGACAGCTTTGAGGAGGCAGTTTGGGAAGTCTGCAAAGAAATTGGAAGGCTTATAATCAGGAAGCAAAAGGACTACGGACACCGCAACATACTTGACTTTGGGGAACTCGGGATATTGGTAAGGGAAAATGATAAAGTAGCGAGGCTCAAGAATCTGATACTTGGCAACAAGCCAGCACAAAATGAATCTAAAACCGAAAGCTGGGAAGATATTGCCGGTTATGCAGTTATCGCCCTTATGCTAGAAAGAGGGTGGTTTGAATTGGAGTTGGAGAATAAATGAGGATTTACATAGCCCACGCCTATGGTAGACGACACGGCTTATCTGAAG
>CAVXFA010000086.1:0-61676 GCA_963760605.1 uncultured delta proteobacterium
GACCGGCACGGCGCGTGCCGACGCAGCGGGTGCCACTCTGGATTTGGCCGCCGCGGCTGCGGCAGCGGGCCGGAGCAGCCACGGCGCCAGGGTTACGGCCAGCTGTTCACGCGTGAACGGCTTGGACAGGTAATCGTCCATGCCCGGCTGCCAAGCAGATCTCGCGATCGCCATCAAGGGCGCTGGCGGTCAGCGCCACGATCGGCAGATGCGCGCCACTCTCCCGCTCATCTGGCTGGGGGTGCAGGCGGCGGTCGACGGCGAAGCCATCGAGTTCGGGCATCTGGCAGTCCATCAGGACGAGGTCGTAGCGTGCGGCGGCCACCTGCTCGACTGCTTGGCGACCGTTTTCGACGACGTCGGCGCTGACCCCTAGCGCTTCGAGCAGGCCCAACGCGACCTCCTGGTTGACCGGGTTGTCCCTCGGCCAGAAGCACGTGACCGGCGAACTGCGTCTGTGCGGGCGTCGCAACCTGCGACTCCGCTTGGCGCACGTCCGTCGGATGCAGCGTCTCGACGATCACCTGGCGCAGTTCGGCCTGGCGGATCGGCTTGCTTGAGATAGGCGGTGACGCCGACGTCGCGCGCGGCGGCGATCTCTCCCTCACCGCCGAGCGAAGTCAGCATGATCACCGGCAGCCCGGCGAGGTTGGCGTCGGCCCGGATCGCACGCACCAGTTCGAGACCGTTCATTCTCGGCATCTTCATGTCGACCAGGGCCAGCGCGAACCGCTCACCGTCGACGGCGGTTCGCTGCAGCAGCGCCAGCGCCCTCTCGCCGTCCGTTGCCGTTGCCACCGCCATTCCCCCAGCCGCGCGCTTGCTCTTCGAGAATCGCACGGTTGGTCGGGTTGTCCTCGACGATCAGCAGCCGCTGACCGGTGAGGTCGTCGCTGGCCGGCGCAGCGACGGCTGGAGCCTGCGGGCTCGTCACCCGGATCGTGAACCAGAATGTCGAGCCCACGTCGGGCTCACTCTCGACACCGATTTCGCCGCCCATAAGGTGGCTGAGCTCCTTGGCGATCGCGAGCCCAAGCCCGGTGCCGCCAAATTTGCGCGTGGTCGAGCCGTCTGCCTGGGCAAAGGCATAGAACAGCCGGACCTGTTGTTCCGGCGTGATTCCGATCCCGGTATCCCTGACCTCGAAGCGCAGGCGTGTCACGGCCTTCGGAGGCAAGTCCCCCTGTTCCTCCGCGTCGACTCGGCGTGCAGCGCACGACGACCTCGCCGCGTTCAGTGAATTTGATCGCGTTGCCGCGACGGGCTTCCCCTGGTAAAACACTTTGATCGGCAACGAGGCACCAGCTTTCAATTCATAGGGGTTCTTCAGAAGGACGATGTCGAGTTGAGCGCGGCTTATAGGATTCTGCAAGGCATCGTTCCAGGCCATCAGAGCCTTGGAGTAGTAAAAAGAGCGGATGGCCTCCACCACCCGGCTGGCCTTTCTCTTGGGCAGATTTTTCCAGCCGTAAATTGTTTTGGACCAATACCCGTTATCTATCTCGGCGAGTATCCACGAAGGCGATTCAACGGGCTGGAGGAGTAATCCTTTCCCTTTTCCTTTCCTCTCCACGCGGACCTCAATCTCCCCTCCTCCAGGACCAAAGGCTTTCACCGCTTTAACCTCAGAAAAATCAAACTCCATTCTCTGGTCTCCATGGCCAAAAACTAATAGAAATTCCTTGCCTTTCCGATCAATCCAGAAATCATGGGCGGAAACCTCCGGGACAAGGATGAATAACAGGCCCATGGCGATGAAAATCCATAGATTCTTGCGAGTCTCTTTCCAATCGATCTTGGCCGGCATTTCGACACCTCCTTAATGCTGTATTACGAAATAAAATTTTGTGCTATCAAAGATTAAAAAATTTTACTTTAGCGGCTTTCCGTAAAAGAACCAGGCCCACCAGCACCAGAGTCTTTTTGTTCCTTTCATTTGGCCACCCCCATCGGTTCCAGCATGGAAGGCTCGGTGCGCTGGAAGTAGATGACCAGCAGGCCCGTGAGTACGGCCTCAATGAGGCCGAAGAAAAGAAGATGCTGGGCAGCCATAACCGGCACCGCCACCTTCAGGGGATAGGGAAAATACAGCGGCCGCCCATCCGGCCCCTTTGCCAGAAGCGGCTGCAGGCCGAACATAATCGCCGTAGTTACAGCCGCCACGTTCAGCCCGATATATCCTGCCACTGCTCCCGCGATCCACCTCCGCCGGGATGTTACGGTTGCTCCCTTGCTGATTAGACGATAAACCAGGTACCCCACCATCGGCATCACGAAGGCCATGTTGAAACAATTAGCCCCGATGGCCGTGATTCCACCATCCCCAAAAAGTAAAGCCTGAATGACCAGGGCAATAGAGATGGCGATCACGGCTGCCCAGGGACCGAGAAGAATGGCCACGATCACTGCTCCAACCGCATGGCCGGTGGACCCTCCCGGGATGGGGATGTTAAACATCATGATCACGAAGCTAAAGGCTGCGCCCAGGGCCAGGAAAGGAACCTGGCGCTGCTTCAAAGTACGGCGGACGACCTTTGAGGCCAGGGCCCAAATGGGGACCATCACCGCATAGAGCACACCATAGGTTTGCGGCCCAAGGTATCCATCAGGAATGTGCATACGGTTCTCCTTTCCAATTGGGTAATATTTATTTAGATATCGTGCTACTCATAGGTAAAAATTTTTTTTAGCTCGGCACGTCAGCTTAAGTCTTTTCCGGTGGTAGTGAGGGAAAGTTTTCCATGCTTCACTCCCCTGGTCGCGATCAGTCGGTCGCTGATTTTTTTGATTTCCTCGCCTTTCCCCCTGACGATCAGTACCTCCAGGCAATTGTGCTCATCCATGTGAATGTGGATGGTGGAAACAATGGACTTGTAATAGCGGTGTTGCAGATGAGTCAAGACATCGGAAAGCTCCCGGGTGTGTTGACTGTAAACGATGGTAATCGTTCCTAAAGTCTCTTCGGAACCTGCTTCCCATTGCGCCTGCACGATGCTGTCGCGGATCAGGTCTCGCAACGCTTCCGATCGATTGGTGTACCCCTTCCGGGCGATGAGCTGATCGAATTTCCCAAGAAGGGTCCTATCCATGGAAATGCCGAAACGAATGATCTCAGACATGGGTTTTCTCCATTGGGTATCACATATTAAAAAAATGTAGCACCAGATGTCAAGCTTTTTTTACAAGATCTCTGGAAAAGTTATTTTTCGCCATTGGGGGGCAGGTCCGGCTATAAAAAAGGTAAATAATTTCAAGATATTGTAAAATGTTATTTTACTGGAATTGGCGATTTTGCCGTTTTTCTAGAGGCCTCTTTACGCGCTCGGCTTAGACCTTCCCTCAGGGTAAGTTGAACATTAAGGGTTTGCATGACACTTGTAAAATTCCACTTGACATGTTAAAAAAATCCCCTTTAAAATGAAAATGGCAAGAGATGTCAATATGACGTTGGATAGTTCTATGCAGATGACACAGAAAAGAATTCCAGTTTTCCTGGTCATGGCAATTTCCTTCTTTTTCTTCTTTTCTTCTACCTATTCCTATTACAACACTTTGGTAGAAGCTGATTTTCTTACTGTCGGAGTAAAATTCGAGGCTGCCGATATTGATGATCTTCTCGTTGATAAGCAGATCAATGTAGATTTCGCACCAGGTCTATTTTCTACTATAGGCTCTCTAGGAGCCGATCTATTGTTAAAGCCTACGCCTTCCTCGTTTCAGGTTCCCGGCATCGATTCACCCCTCTCCGTTCTCCGTTGTTGATAATTCTGCAGACCTGATTAATTTCTTCCTGAAAATGTCAAACAGCTAATACCGTCCAGGTTGACATTTGGCCTTAACAGCCAAAGATCAATTCTTTAAGGCAAAAGGTATTCCATTTTATGAATATCATAAAAAAATATTTCTCAAATATCCTTATAGGTTGCTTCCGGCATAGTAAATATGGAATTCTCCTGACTTTTTTTCTGATTATCACATTTTTCTCTAACGTTGTTCCAGTGAAAGGGGAAGAGCTCAATTTGGAGCGGGCTTTAGAGCTCTTTTACAAGAATAATTACGACGTTTTGATAAACAAATACGAAACCGACAAGGCCTATGCTGAGTATGTGGGAGCCAAGCTAATACCGAACCCGACCCTGTCGCTAAACGCCATTGGACTTGACTATTATGATGGGTATCCGAAGCGGGCCGATGAGACTCAGGTGATCGCGCGGGTCGATCAACTGATTGAGCTGGGTGGGAAAAGAAAGCTGAGGACCGAGTCTGCCTTAGCCGGCCATGAGGTGGCTGCCCTGTCGCACCGGGACGTTATCCGGAACCTTTTGATCGGGTTTTATACGGTTTATTACAATCTTCATTTAGACCGGCTAAATATTGAGTTTGCCAGGGATGAGCTGGGGAGGTTTGATCGCATTTTGGATATTGCCGAGCGCCGGTTTAATGCAGGGTTTTTGTCCCAGCTGGATTATACGAAGATCAAGCTGGCCAAGATCGATCTGGAGAATAATCTTACGAATTTCGAGACCCAGTTTAAAAAAGATCTGGAGAATTTTAATTTTTTGATCGGGGGCGATAGGAATTATGAGCCCACCCGTCTGGTGATCCGAGAGGTTTTTCCTGAATTTTCTGAAGAAAATTTGATTGAGGCGGGGTTAAAGAACCGGTACGACCTTCTGGCTTTGCAAAAGCAGGCTGAAGTAGCCCGCTATAATCTGGCCCTGGCCAAAGCATTACGGATACCGGATATTTCGGTGGGGGTAGAGCACGATTCGTTTGGTAAGGACAGTGTTTCGCGGATCGGGGGAGGGGTGAGTATTGGCCTGCCCATTTTTAACCGCGCTCAGGGAGAGATTTTGAAGAAGAATGCGGAGTTTAAGCAGGTCGAAGAGCAGATCAAAAAGGTAAGGCGATTAGTGATTTCGGACGTAAGGCAGGCGTTATTGACTTATCAGTCTTCCTTGAAGGTCTTTGACGCCTATAAAACGAGGAAAGACGGCTATGGAAGATTTGCTAAATAAGAGCGAGGCGGCCTTCTCCCTGGGGGGAATTACGGTTCTGGATCTTTTGGATACGCGCAGGACGTATCGAGATTTTATAACGAAATATAATCAGACCTTTGTTCAAGCGCTGTTGAACCAAGAGCTTATAAAGGTATATACGGGAGAATTTAGATGAGAAGAATTCTATCTCTGGTTGTCATCGCTCTTTTGCTAGTCGGGTGCACGGCGACCCAGGAAGCAAAAGAAAAACCGGTGGGAAGGGAGATTCAAACTTATAAGGTAAGCTATCAAGAAGTCCCCAGTTCCATCGAGGCTACGGGCACGATTCAACCAGATATAGAAGGAAGCGCGAAAATCATATCTTCCCTGCCCGGGACCGTGGAGAATATTTTTGTGAAAGTGGGGGATCCGGTAAAAAAAGGAGATTCCCTATGCGCAATCCGGAGCCCAGACGTCAGCGATACCTATTCCAATTACCTTTCTAATTTATCCCAAGTGAAGCAAGCGGAAAGAGTATATAACCTGAACAAGCAGCTCTTCGAGGTAGGGGCGGTGACTAAAAATGACCTCCTCAACAGTGAGGCAAACTATGAGCAGGTGAAGGCCTTATCGGAAGCTTTGAAGAGGAAGCTGGAGATTTACGGCGTGAACACCTGAATCTGGTTTTTCTGACAGGCATACCATCAAGTCGCCCATGGATGGGCGTGTGGTAGAGATTCAGGTACATATCGGGGATCGGGTAGATACCACAAATGGTTTAATGACTGTGGCCGACCCGAGTAAGATTATGGTCGTGGCCAATATTTACGACACCGACATAGGCCATGTGCAAAAGGGAAAGACGGTCACCTTTTCCACGGATATTTTCCCCAACATCTCCTTCAAGGGCCTAATTAAATATATCAGTGATACCTCGGACCCGGACACAAAGACCATAAAAACCTACATCCGAAATCGTAAGGGGTCAGAACCCGTTTCGCCAGAATATGTTTTTAAAGATAAAGATTACCAATGCGAAAAAGAGACTTCCCGTAGTGCCCAAGACCGCCCTTTTGTATAAGGATGGGAAATTCAGTGTTTACCTGAGGGTGGAAGATAAGAATGAGATAAAGGAGGTTAAGCCGGTACTTGACGCGGGCGAGAAGTTTATGGCTGTGGAAGGTTTAAAAGAAGGGGACGAGATTATCCTTTCGGCGATAGAGATGGAAACAACATGAGAAAATGGATTATCTTTATCACCGACCACAATTATGTTTTTTTGCTGCTGGGAATATGCGCTTTCTTTATTTCGCTTGTTTTTGTGAAGGACCTCAATGTAGAGGCCTTCCCCGATCCCTCCGCCCCCGAAATTGAGGCCGTCGTCATCTACGAAGGGAAATCCGCCGAAGAGGTGGAAAAACGAATTACCCTCCCCATGGAAATTGGCCTGGCCAGCATGCGCGGGCTGGAAAGGTTGACCACGACATCTCTCTACGGCCTTTGCGACATCAAATGCAAGTTTTCTTATGACATTCCCTACAGAGAAGCCAGCCAAGAGGTGATTAATAGGTTCAGCAACATTATATTGCCCGACGGCGCCCAGCCCACCATCATCGCCAGCCGATATGGGGGAGGTAATGCAGTACGTTCTTGTCGGTTCCAATAACTTAATGGAGCTGCGGACCCTCCAGGAATGGGTTGCCGCCAGGTATATCAAGACCGCCCAGGGCGTCCAGGATGTAGCCAGCTACGGGGGCTTTATAAAGGCGTATGTGGTAACAGTTCGTCCCGAAGATCTCATCAAGTATGGGATCACCCTCTCCCAGGTGATTGATGGTCTCTCCAAGTCCAACATGAATGTGGGAGGAAGAGTCGTCGAATTGGGGGATCAGTATTACATGGTGAGGGGACTCGGACTCATCAAGAGTCTGCCGGACATAGAGAACAGCGTGGTTGCTTATAAGGGCGGAAAGGCCATTCTCATAAAGAACGTGGCCCAGGTGAGCCTGGGAAACATTCCCCGGACGGGAATTATCATCTATCAATAAAAATGATGATGTGGTGATGGGAAATGTGATCATCCGCAGGGGGGAGAAGTCCATCCCTTCCATCCGATCCATTAATGAAAAAATAGCGGACCTGAACAACAGAATCCTTCCCAAAGGGATAAAAGTAGTACCATATTATGAACGATGGGAGCTTATCACCACGGTGATCAAGAAAGTATTGGAAACCGCCTCCTCCGGCGTATTCCTCGTTGCCGTCGGCCTCTTTCTCTTCCTGGGAAACCTGAGGGCGGCTATCATTACGGCCCTGGTGATCCCCTTCTCCCTGGCGATTACCCTTGCGGTCATGGCCCTGCGGGGAGACTCCGCCAACCTGCTATCCATCGGGGCCATTGATTTCGGCATCATTGCCGATGTCGCCCTGGTCTTGACCGAGAATTACGTGCGGGTTTCCAGGCAATATAGAACCAGCCAACGCATTCTGACCAAGGCCACCGAAGAACGAGCCCTGATAAAGGCAACGGAAGAAGTGGGAACACCGATCATTCTTCTGGTGCTCATCATCCTCCTCGCTTTTATTCCCATCTTCACCATGAAAGGGGCAGAAAAACAAATTTTTTCCCCTATGGCCGAGACCTATTGCTATGTTCTCCTCTTCACCCTCATCTTAACCCTCACTTTCCTGGCGGCCTCCATTCACACTTTTCTGGAGGGGCATGAGGGAAAGGAGTTTAGATTTTTCGAGATCATGCAGCAATACTATGTGAAGCTCGATTTCTTTGCTTCTCCGAAAGCCGCGGATGGTGATTCTCCTAACCTCTCTTATCCTTCTCACTGGATTCGGTATTGGTTTTAAGGTGATCGGAACCCAGTTTCTCCCCAAACTGGATGAGGGGAATCTTTATATCCGAATCACGTTTCCTTACTCCATATCGCTGACCAAAACCCATGAAAATGCCAAAAAGGTTCGGGACATTCTCATTGCGTTACCCGAGGCGAAGTCAGTCGCTGTCCGGGTTGGAAGGCCGGAGGATGGCACTGAGGCCACGGGCCCTTCGAATACCGAATATTATGTAGACCTGCACCCTTACAACCAATGGAAGCGGAAGATCACGAAGGAGCAATTGGAGGAGGAGGTAAGAAAAAAGCTGGCTCAGCTTTTCCCAAATGTGAATATCAGTCTATCGCAATATATAGAAGATAATCTTGAGGAGGTGACCTCCGGGGTAAAGGGTGAAAATGTGGTCAAGATTTTTGGGGAGGATCTGCATGAACTCGATCGCGCTTGCCCAAGAAGTAAAGGAGAAAATTGAAAAGGTTCCGGGAATTGAAGATGTGGGAATCTTTAAAGAACTTGGCCAGCCCAACCTTCTGATCGAGGTGGATAGGGAAAACGCCTCCGCAGTGGGCCTTACCGTCCAGGAAGTTTTGGATATGGTTTCCGCTGCCTTAGGGGGTAAAGTAGTAAGCCAGGTTGTAGAGGGGGACAAAAACTTTGCCCTGCAGGTGAGCTTTCCTTACGATTACCGGAGGGAGCCGGACAAGATCGGAAGAATTCCTGTCGTCCTTCCAACCGGAGGGGTTGTGCCCCTCTCCCGGGTAGCCAAGATCCGATTACGATACCGGAGCTTCCTTTATCTACCGGGAAAATCACAAAAGGTTTATTCCCGTGAAGTTCAGCGTGGTCTCCAAGGATCTGGGTGGAACGGTCATGAAGGCCCAGCAGGAAACGGCGAAGATCAAACTTCCAGAAGGATATTTTTTAGATTGGGCTGGCCAATTCAACGAGATGTTGGAGGCTTTTCGGAGGTTCTACATGTCTATTCCGTTAGCCATTTTCCTTATTCTCATCCTTCTTTACCTCTTCTACGGAAATATGCGCAATGTAATCCTGACAGCTGTTGCCCCAATTTGTTCGGTTTTTGGGGGGCTCGTCAGCCTGCTATTGACGGGCGAACCTCTTAGTATCTCAGCCGTAGTGGGTTTTGTATCCATCATAGGGATTTCAATCTTTAATACCTGTATCTGGATTACGCATTACATAGAAATCTACCGGGAGAAGAGAAATCAAGAAAAAGCAACTCTCGAAACGACCCGGGACAAATTCCGGCCGGTTCTTATGGGGGGACTTATCGCTTCTCTCGGGCTCTTTCCCGCTTCCATAGCCCATGGGGTGGGCAGTCAGGTTCAGAAACCCCTGGCCATCGTGGTGGTGGGTGGCATGTTGATCGGCACAATCATCATTCTCCTGGTGATGCCCTTGCTTTTCAGGTTTGTCCAGGTGGAGAAAAAATAATGTTGAAGTTTCTCGATGGAGGTGTAAGGTGACCCCCTTTATAAGAATTAAGAATTACTTCATCAATTTGGAAAATCTGGCTTATGTGCGGGTGGAAGAAAATTATATCGATTTTGGCTTTGCTTTTCCCGCGGAAAAATTGGGGGAACAAAACTATATTCGACTCGAAAGAGGTTCCGATTTGCAGGATGCAGAATTCGAGCAGGTGAAGGAATTTGTGCTGCAACTCCCGGACCCGGACAGAGTGATCGTTATATGATGGCTCGCAAAGGGGATTGAGGCCTTCGGGAGATTTTCCATTTCCGTTTCCTTTTTCCCTTTTCCACTGATTACCGGAATTTCCCCCTAATCGGTGAGTCCATAACTGAGTTGCCTTGAAAGGATGTTACTCTTATCGCTTTTGTTATCCGGGAAATAGTCAAAGGCGTGTGCAAACTGAAAAAATCCTTTTTCCACCGTTCCCGCATCTTTTGGGCCGAGTTCTCGCCACCAAACGGCTGCCGGGTCAAAAGGCCATGGGCTAAATAAGGCCATAAATAAACGCCCTATCTTTTCCATTTGCCCGCGAACTTTAGCACCGCCCGCTGTCGATCATTCGTTTCTTTAAAAATGACGGGCTCAGAAAGGATCCTTTCCCCCCAATTCATCCTACGCTCACCGCTTTTCGGCCCGGGCCATGATCAAAGCTAAATTCAAAAGCGAAGGTAGGCAAGGGAGGGTTTGTATTGACTTTCAACGGGCAAAAGTTTAATTATAATCACGGTCGGAAATTCCGGTTTGAGGAGGGTATAATGCTGAAAACAAGAATGACTGAGATCTTTGGCATCCAGCACCCGATCATGATGGCCGGAATGAATTGGATCACAGAACCGAATCTGGTAGCCGCAGTTTGCAATGCCGGGGCATTGGGCACTCTGGCCATCGCTCAATTTAGCCCGGAGGATGCAAGGAAAAACATCCGGCAAGTCCGGGAGTTTACGGATAAACCCTTCATGATTAACCAGGCCCTCGCCTTTGGCACTGCGAAGGAAAATATTCAAGTCGCCATCGAAGAAAAGGTTCCCTTCATAAACTATGCCCTGGGGCGGCCTTGGTTTATCGACCAGGTTCACGCCTATGGGGGTAAAGTCGTTGGCACCGTTGCGATCGCCAAGCATGCTGTGAGAGCGGTTGAACTGGGATGTGATGCGGTCATCGTTACCGGACACGAGGCAGCGGCACATGGGGCGGACGCAACTTCAATGGTCTTGATCCCGCTCGTTGCCAGCCTGGTGAAAGTCCCCGTCGTCGCGGCCGGCGGCTTTTACGACGGCCGGGGGCTTGCCGCCGCCTTGACTCTGGGGGCTGAAGGGATATCCATGGGTACGCGTTTCATCCTGACGAAAGATAGCAACGTCCACGAACGTTTCAAACAGCTTTGCCTCAAGGCTACGGAGCAAGACACACTCTACAGTGACGCCTTTGACGGGATGCCTGGGAGAGTCCTAAAGACCAGAGTGGCTGAGCAGTTGATGAAGGGAGACTCGCTTGGTCTTTGGAGGGCCGTGCCGAACGCTCTGAAGGTCAGAAAAATCCTGAAACAATCTTGGGGGCAGTTTTTTGTTAACGCCTGCAAGATGATGAGCGCTGAAGAAGGGCGTAACCTTTTACAGCTGGCCTATATGGCTAGCGGGGCCATCCGGCAACAGAAAGCCATCTATGAAGGCAATGAGGAAGAGGGTGTCCTATTTTGTGGGCAGGTAACCGGGGCCACCAATGACCTGCCATCCGTGAGGGAACTTATCAACCGGATTGTCGCCGAAGCTGAGGAAGTACTGAAAAAAGGTCCGAATCGGGTATCTTCTTAGGGCCTGTGCTGAGAGACCGAATTGGCCATGGGGTTTCCAGAAACGGCTTGAGGTTGCAGGGAAGGGCCCGAACTGTAACTCTCAAGGGTAGGCAGTGGCAGCTTCGGACCTTTTCCGGATCCAGGAGGTATTTATAAATGGAATTTGAGCAAATTAAATACGAGCTCAAGGAACAAGTTCTAGCCATTACTCTGAACCGGGCGGAAAAGCTCAATGCGTTTACAACGGGGATGAAAAATGAACTCATCAAGGCGTTCGATCAGGCAGATCAGGATGATGAAGTACGAGTGGTCATCGTAACCGGCGCCGGAAAGGCATTTTGTGCCGGGCAGGATCTCAGTGGCGGGGTCGACACGTTTGCCTATAAAACCCAACCGATTGAGGAGCATCGTGACATCGGAGGCCTTCTTACTTTAAGAATCTTTGAAATGAAAAAGCCGGTGATTGCCGCCATAAATGGTCCAGCCGTGGGCATCGGCATCACCATGACTCTGCCCATGGATATTCGTATCGCTTCTGAAAATTCGAAGATAGGATTTGTTTTCACTCGACGGGGGCTTGTGCCCGAAGCATGTAGTGGCTGGTTCTTGCCTCGCCTCGTTGGCATGAGTCGGGCGATGGAATGGGTTATTACCGGAAGAGTGTTTTCCGCCCAGGAAGCGCTGGAGGGTGGGTTAGTGAGCCGGGTTGTTCCGCCGGAACAGCTTCTGACAAAAGCCCAAGAACTTGCCCGAGAAATTGCCGACAACACCTCGGCAGTTTCTGTTGCCCTGTCGAGACAGATTCTATGGCGGATGTTGGGCGCGGACCACCCGATGGAAGCTCACAAGATTGATTCCAGGTGCGTATATTATATGGGGAAATCATTAGATTGCTACGAAGGGGTTTCCTCTTTCAGGGAGAAGCGGCCACCACTTTTCCAGATGAAGCCAAGCCAGGATATGCCTGATTTTTATCCTTGGTGGAAAGATCGTCATTTTCAGTGAGTATTCAAACGAACCCCTAATTTGAGCAATTTTTAATCTCCCTTCCTTGATTCCTGCCTATCCTACCGCCTTCGCCTGACGTTCTTTTTTTTAGAATAGCCTAACCCATTCCTTTATCCCCATTCGGATCATCATGATGGCAAAAGCTGCCAGTAACAGGGAGGAGACCTTGGCAACACCTTTCGTTCCCCCTTCTTTCATGAGACGCATGACCCATTGGGATTGGCTGAAGATAAACCAGACGATTAAGAGATTCAGGCCAAGACATAGTAGTGTGGAAACATAGCCGTAGGTATTCACAACCATCAGGAGGAGGGTGAGAACAGCTGGCCCAACAATCAGGGGAATTCCAATGGGTACCACTCCCATCGTTTCCTTGGGAAAGGTTCGAGTCTTCTCGGGGAAGATCAAATCGACGATGGCGATAATGAAAAGGAGGATTCCTCCGGCGATCTTAAAATCAGAGACGGAGATTCCCAGTATCGCAAAGACTGTTTTCCCTGCTCCCAGGAACCCGATGCTCACCAGAAAAGCTGTCAGGGTGGATTGACGGATCACTCTTTTTCGCTCAGACGGCTCCATCTCGGAGGTGAGGGAGACGAAAATGGGAAGAATCCCTAGGACATCGAAGGCAACAAAAAGGGGGATGAAAGGGAGAAAAATCTCCAGGGAGCTCAATTGCTTTAAAATGCTATCCAGCCAAGCCATGGAAATAGAATACAAAAAAGAACGGAAGGAGACAAGAACATTCTGGCCGAGGGTAAAGAAGTAGGAACGAAACTTGACAAATGGAAAGGAGGAGTGATTTATGAAAGGGGAACTTGCACCCTGGAGACCCTTTAGGGAATTGGAGAGAATGAGAAGAGAAATGGACCGTTTTCGAGATGGGTTATTCAGGCATCCAGAGGGCAGATATCTGCCCGTTTTTTTCACCCTTCATTTAACAACCGAACTTACCGAAAGGAGGCTGAGAGAGAGGATTCAGGAGAGAGACCTTAACTGCCCTTGCATTCTTTCTTTAAATAGTCGTGCAAGCGAAGGTGTACTTCTTTGGGCAATGGTTCGCTGCTGGCAAATTTATAAAGAGTGATGGTCTTTTTCAAGGTATTCACAAAAACAAGGCAGGGATGGCAATCTTCCATGTGACGTTCTAAGTCCTGGCAGAGCTTAGGGTCTAGTTCACCGTCGAGGTATTCGGAAAGTTTCTCCAGGATATCTTTGCACTTCATGACTTCCCTTCCTTTCAGGATCAGAATGGTATCGAAAACCTTTCTTGAAGCGTGCGAGAGCTCTGCCCGGGGCTTTCCCCGTTCCTTCAAAATTCCTTTCTTTGGAAATAACTAGAAAGCATTCCCCGGAGCGTCAGGCGGGCGCGATGCAACCTAGATTTCACCGCCGCCACCGAAATCCCCAAAGCCTCCCCCGCTTCAGCATTGGAAAAACCTTCTATATCTCGGAGAATAAAAACCGCCCGGTACTCCGCCGGCAATTTCCCCAGGGCTTCGAGCATCTTTTCCCTGGATTCCTTGTTCAGAAGCATCTCTTCGGGCTTATCCGGCCAGTCCCGAATTTGCGGATGCTCCCCTTCTTCATGTCGAGGAAGGTATTCTTCCAAGGGCAATAAATTTGCGGGTTCGGTTTCCCGATGCCGGATCTTCATCAGGCAAACGTTCGTGGCCAGGCGGAAAAGCCAAGTGGAAAAGGTTGACCGGCCCTCGAACCCGTTCAACCCTCGATAAACCTGCAAAAAAGTTTCTTGCAGCGCATCCTCGGCATCTTCTTGATTCCGGAGCATGCGCCTACCCAGGCGGTAGACCTTGCCTTCGTAGCGGTTCACCAATGCTTCGAAGGCCTGATAATCCCCCCCTCTGATTCTGGCGACAAGGTCTTGATCAGAAAAATCCAAAATTTAGATGCCTTCCGACCCCAAAAGGTTCAAATTTATTGGGAAGCCATTCCTGCCAAATTTCTCGCAGGAAAGCCTGCGGGGTTAGGAGCCTAAACAGCTTCCTTGTAGAGCTGAACCGACTATACCCAATAAAAGGTTTTCTTTCAAGACTTTTCCTGGGAGCCAAATGGGTTTAGAGCGGAAAAGATCTCTGCGTCAGCGATTAACCGATTCCGATGCCCCCCCACGCCCATCGCTTGCATGTGGAAGAGGCCAAAAGCGCCTACTAAAACCCCGATCTCCTGGGGGGTCAACGCTTCGATCTGTCCGCTCTTTTGAACTCCCCTCTGGCCCAGAGCTTCATCGATGCGGGAAGGTTCGATCAGGGCGGTTCCTTTGTCAGCCAGCTCGGCCGCAGGTAAAAAACGGAAGACGGTCGGGGCGTCTAAATCAGCGGGTTCATTCATAGCCGGCAAGACGGCGGTCCGGGTGCGCTTCAGGGCTGCATCGTTTGAAGCAAGATCTGTCACGGGCACTGCTCAAGCCGCCTTTAGATATCCCGCGCCCTTATCTCTAGGTCAAGATCGCAATAAAATTTTCCGCTTGATCGATTCTAAAAGATTTTGTAAAATCATTTCCATCGTTTTCAGTGAGTTCCGGGGTTGATTTAGGCGTTTCGTCTAACTGGGTTCGCGGGTTTCTGGGGATTCATGATTAAGCAAATCGAACGGCAGGTCCGTGAGTTACAAAGGGAATTGATGGAGGTTCAGAAGGAATGGGATTTGGTCCGTCTTCAACCTTGCTTGGGAGACGCGGAAATCCGGCAGAAGGACGAATCGCTTGACAGGCTCGAGAAGCGCATTGCTGCCATTCACGAGAAGATCCGGGAGCTGGAGAGAAAACGCCGGGAGATGATGTCGGAAGCGATAAAAAAAACGAACTATGAATCTCCTTTTACTTGAAATTTTCAGGCTCGAGAGAGTCAATCCCGAAATAGATATTCTCTTGGCCTTTATTTTTCCCGGCAAGAAAAAAATCCCTTAAAATTTTTGAGGTTGCACTAAAAAAGAGTTCTTGGTATATTCTTTTAAAATCAGTTTGAACTACAATTCGGATTTGGATAAGGAGAAAGAGAGAAATGACCAAGTTTCAACTCATTCAGAAGCTCATGGAGAGGTCGAATAATCTCGCCCAGCAAGATGCCAAAGCCATCGTGAACACGGTCTTCTCCTCCATGACCAATGCTTTGGCCAAGGGGGAGCGGATCGAGATTCGCGGCTTTGGAAATTTCACCGTGCGGACATACCAACCTTACCAGGGGCGGAACCCGCGCACGGGGGCGAAAGTGGAAGTCGCTCCTAAAAAACTGCCTTTCTTCAAGGTCGGAAAAGAACTGAAAGAACGGGTAGATCATCCACCCGATCACTGACCGGGATCTTCTTCTCCCAATACCTTTCCTTCGGAAGACCTCTTTACTTTCGCTTCCTTCTCTGGATACGGGTCTTCTTTAGAAGCTTGCGGTGTTTGTGCTTGGAAATCTTCTTCCGCCTCTTCTTGACTACGCTTCCCATCAGATCACTCCTAGATTTTTATCTACTCGTGTTAACCGCCTACTGCTTCCGGTTTATTTTTTTTCGCCAGGCTTCCAGGCGCTGGCCGATGATTTTTTCCAGGCCCCGATCTGTCGGGTGGTAATAGGACCGGACCCCGAGCTCTTCGGGAAAATATTCTTGTTCGACAATCCCTTCGGGGTAATCGTGAGCATATCTGTAGCCCTTGCCATATCCCAGTTCCTCCATCAGCTTGGTAGGCGCATTGCGGATATGGAGGGGGACGGGAAGGGCCCCTTTTTCTTTCACGTCCCTCTGGGCTTTCTCGTAAGCCAGATAGATCGCATTGCTTTTCGGCGCTGTGGCTAAGTAAACGGCCGCCTCCGCCAGGGCCAATTCCCCCTCGGGAAGGCCAAGAAAATGAAATGCCTGCATAGATAAAAGGGCGATGTTTAGGGCTTGCGGATCGGCCAGGCCAATGTCCTCGGAAGCAAAGCGGACCATCCGGCGAGCCACGTACAGGGGGTCTTCTCCGGCTTCGATCATTCTGGCCAGCCAGTAGAGCGCAGCATCGGGGTCGCTTCCCCGCATGCTTTTGTGAAGCGCTGAGATGACATTGTAATGCTCTTCGCCTTCCTTATCATAGAGCAAAGCCTTGCGCTGCATGGCTTCCTCGGCGATTGGCAGTGAGATGAATCTCTGACCAGCGGCGCCTGGCGCTGTGGTCAGAACAGCCGCCTCCAGAGCATTCAGCGCCACTCGGGCATCTCCGTGGGCCATTTCACTCAGGTGCCTTAGGGCTTCGGGAGTTACTTCTGCCTGAAGCTTCCCCAGCCCTCTTTCTTCATCTTCCAGCGCCCGGGCTAAGATGCGCCCGATCTCATCACCCGTGAGTTCCCTCAGGGTGAGTACCTTGCAACGGGACAGGAGCGCGGAGTTCACTTCGAAAGAAGGGTTCTCCGTGGTTGCCCCGATGAGCACAATCGTACCCCGTTCTACATGGGGAAGAAAGGCATCCTGCTGGGCTTTGTTGAAGCGGTGGATCTCATCCACAAAAAGGATTGTCCGCCGCCCCCGGCATTTCTGTTCTGCCGCTTCCTGGATCACTTGGCGGATCTCTTTCACTCCGGAAAGTACCGCAGAGAAAGCTAAGAAATGAGATTGGGTGGAATGGGCGATGATGCTTGCCAGTGTAGTCTTGCCCGTTCCCGGAGGTCCCCAGAAAATCAGCGATTGCAACTGATCTTTCTCGATCAAGGATCGCAAAAAACGGCCGGGGGCCAAAAGGCGCTCCTGCCCGACGAAATCCTCCAGGCGTTCTGGGCGCATCCGATCCGCCAAGGGAATGAAGTCTCGCTCTTCCTCTGTTTTTTTCTTCGTGGCTTCGAAAAGATCCATGAACGGGCCGAATTCTCCTTCAAACTGCGTCCAAGATTAACATAGAACAGTCCTCCTTTTCAATGTCAACTCCTGGCCGGAATTCAATTTCCCTCCTCCTTAAGAAAATTGAGGCATTTCAGCCCCCGGGTCAAAAGGATCTCAGGAATGATCTTCGCGACCGACCCCAATTCGCTGGCCATTTTTCACTTTTAGATTTAGCTTCTTTTATGGCCCGAAGCTTCACTTCTCCCGTTTCAGCAGGCCCCTATGCTTTTTTCCGTCCTCGCCCTGCGGAAAAAGAGTGAGAGAATGGAAGAAGGTTGATCCGGCCGAATGGCCCGCGCTCAGTGCCTCTCCCACCTGTCCTCGCTAAATTATTGTGAAGTTATGACCGAAAATGAAAAGCGAAGGGAGGCAGACCCCAAATCCTTGTGGACAGCCCATTTCTTTTATGGTAAAAAACCGTTTAATTCACAACTCAAATAAAGGGTTCGAGGGTTCAAGGGTTCCCGTGTTCTCATCTTGACCCTTTGGACGCTGGGCCCTCGAACCCTTTTTAGGTTCTGGAGGATCAGGTGCTGAGCCGTATTGGGATTGTGGTCAAACCGAATAAACCCGACGCTATCTCCCTGGCCAAAGAGCTTATCGAATGGCTGGGGCGACGAGAGGTCCAGGCTTATGTGGATGAAGCAATCGCCCCCACGATCAACCATCCCCTCGCCCGCCCCCGGTCAGAAATCAGCCAGTGGGTTGACTTGCTCATCGTTCTTGGGGGCGATGGGACTTTGCTTAGCGCCGTGCGGGCCATGGAGGGCGAGAACGTACCCATCCTAGGGGTTAACTTGGGCGGGTTGGGCTTTCTCACTGAAATAACCCTCGAGGAACTTTATCCAGTTCTGGAACGAATCCTCGCAGGAAAGATGGAGACCGAGAAGCGCATGAAACTCTGCGCCACTGTACTGCGCAAGGGTCAGCGGGTGGGCGAATTTTCGGTACTCAACGATGTGGTCATATCCAAGAGCGTCCTGGCCCGGATCATCAACCTGCGAAATAGCATCGACGGAGCTTACGTCACCACTTACCGGGGGGATGGGGTGATTATCTCTACCCCTACGGGTTCAACGGCCTATTCACTTGCGGCCGGAGGTCCCATCATCTATCCTTCCATGGATTCCATCCTGATCACCCCGATTTGCCCACACGCTCTGACCAATCGGCCCTTACTCATCCCCGATCATGCCACCGTGGAGTTCACCCTGGAGTCCGAGGAAAGCGACGTCCAGTTGACCCTCGATGGGCAGGTAGGCTGCACTCTTCACCCCCTCGATCAGGTGGTCGTTACCAAGGGTAAGGACCACGTTTTTTTCATCAAATCTCCCTTCAAGGATTATTTCCAAATCCTGCGCACCAAATTTAAATGGGGAGAGCGTTGATGGGAGGCCGGAAGAGGCTTTAGATGCTGACCGAGCTAAACATCAAAAACTTCGCCATCATCGACCAGCTGCATGTTGCATTCGGGCCCGGGTTCAACATCCTCACCGGCGAAACCGGCGCCGGAAAATCCATCCTGGTTGATGCCATCAACCTTCTCCTGGGAAGCCGAGCTTCCCCGGAAATGATTCGAACGGGCCAAGAAGAGGCCTCCGTCGAAGCTTTCTTTGACCTCACGGAAAAGGACGACCTAAAAATCCTGAACAGCCTGGACCTGAAGAAATCGGATGGACTGCTGGTCCGGCGCCTCCTCCACCGCTCCGGGAAATCCCGGGCTTTTCTCAACGGGAGCTCCATCACCCTGCACATGCTCGAAGAGCTAGGGGAGAAGCTGATCAATATCTACGGCCAACATGAACATCAACATTTTCTCGATCCCTTGCGACACATTGACATCTTGGACCACTCGGGCAACCTTCTCCTTATGCGCCAAGCTTTCCAGGAGGTTTATACCCAATGGTCCAAAGCCACCTCAGAACTTGGGGAATTGATCAGCAGGCAAAAGCAACGTTCCGACCGCATGGAACTTCTAGCCTTTCAATCAAAGGAGATCGGCCGGGCCAACCTGAAGCCCGGCGAGGAGGAAGAGCTGGTCTCCGAACGCGCCCGCCTGGTCCATGCAGAAAAGCTCCACTCCATCGCCCATGAAGGCGCCGAGATCCTTTACGGGGAGAGTGGATCTGTAGCTGAACGCCTGAAGTCGACCCTGCAGCGACTACGGGAGGGCGTGAAAATTGACCCCTCCTTAGGTCTGCTGGCCACGGCGGTCGAATCCTCCCTCTTCCAGGTTGAGGACGTGGCTTCTTCCCTACGCTCCTATAGAGAAAAAATCCATTTCGATCCCAGGCGCTTGGAAACCATCGAATCTCGCCTGGATGAGATCAATAGACTCAAACGGAAGTACGGGCCTTCCCTCAATGAGGTCCTGACCTACAAAGAAAAGATCGATCAGGAACGGAAAGGCCTGGAAAGCTTGGAAGAAAAGATATCCGAAATTAAGAACAGCGCAACCGCCCTCCACGCTCGAGCCCTTTCTTCCGGCAAAGAACTCTCCCACCGAAGAAAGAAAGCCGCCCATGAGCTAGGCGGCAAGGTGGAGACAGAACTCTCCACCCTGGGCATGAAAAAGGTTCTCTTCAGTGTACAGGTGGAGACGGAGCCTCCGGAAGGGCTGGAAGAGCCTGGTGGGGGCCGGGACCTCTCCCCCCGATTGAACGAAAAAGGAATGGACCGGGTACAGTTCCTCATCTCTCCAAACCCAGGGGAAGAGCTGAAACCCCTTGCCAAGATCGCCTCCGGAGGAGAACTTTCCCGGATTATGCTGGCCATGAAACGCATCTTCGCCGAGGAAACCTGGGTCAAGACCCTCATCTTTGACGAAGTAGACGCCGGGATTGGGGGGGGAATCGCCGAAGTTGTGGGCCGAAAACTGAAAGAGATTTCCCGGCAGCACCAAGTTTTTTGCATTACCCACCTGGCCCAAATTGCCTCCTTTGCCGATGCCCATTACAAGGTCTCCAAGAGAACCCAGGGAGGAAGGACCTTTGTGGAAGTAATTTGTTTGACCGAAGAGGAGCGCCTGCAAGAAGTTGCCCGCATGCTCGCCGGGCTAAAGATTACGGGAAAAACGCTTGACCATGCCCGAGAAATGATTAAAAATGCCTTGAGAGGATAAAATACAGCGAATTGAGTCCCTTACGAATGAAATTGTGCGCAAGATGGTAACAAATTCAAGAAATCCCCCCTAGCCCCCCTTTCGAAAAGGGGGGGTTGGGGGGATTTGTAGTAGTTTGATCCAAACGCCAATATTCCTGTTTGGTTCCGGCTTGGCCGGGTTAGGGATTCGGGAATGAATTCTATAATTCCCCAATTCTTGCATTCTGGTGAAAGGATGATTCGCAAAGCGAAAATTACCGACGTACGCGAAGTCCAGAAGCTAATCGAGCTTTCGGCCAAAAAGGGAGAGATGCTTTCCCGGTCTCTAAGCGAGCTCTATGATAACCTGCGGGATTATTATGTCTTTCCAGAGGAGGGGGCGGATCGGATCCTCGGTACCTGCGCCATGCATATCTGTTGGGAGGATTTGGCAGAGATACGCTCTCTGGTCGTCCGGGAAGAATACAGCCGACAGGGCATCGGAACCAAGCTCATCGAGGCCTGCCTCTCCGAAGCCATTAGCTTGGGGATTTACCGCATTTTTGCCCTGACCTATAAGCCCGATTTCTTCCGTAAGTTCGGTTTCAAGGTCGTGGATAAGGCCGCCTTGCCCCATAAGATATGGGCCGATTGCATCAAGTGCGTGAAGTTTCCTGAATGCGACGAAGTGGCCGTTCTCTTAGAAGCTTGAGGGTCTGTTGGGAGTGCTCAATAAAACTGTGATTTCGAGGACTTAAAAAAATCCCAGAAAAAACTTGACAAGGTATAGGTCTACGTGGTAAATGGAATTCCCCCAAAGGATGCAATCTTAAAATGTAGCCAAATCGACTAAAACTGGATAACAACCCAGGTTTATGGTTCCCCCGTTATCATCATCTTCCTGCGGAGGGGAAGGTTGGCCAAAAAATCTTATACCGTTCTGATTATTTCTCAAAAAGCGGCCCAAGCTAAAAAATTTATTTTTTCCCCTCTCACCCTCAAAATCGCCGCTGTTGTCTTGGCCATCGTATTCGTGGTCTCTGGTTTTATCATCTACGATTATGTGGTTTACAAGCGGCAATTGGGGGAGCTGCAGGAGCTGCGGACGGAAACTCTTTTCCAGCAGAAGGAAATCCGCTCTTTCTTGGATAAGATTACCCTTTTGGAGGAGCAATTAACCAGGCTCAAAGCCATGGAAAAAGAGATGGAGAGGGACCTGAAAGAAGTCAACGAGCTCAAAAAAACCAAGAAGGGTTCCCCAGTGGTCCCTCGAAAAAAAACCTCCAGTGAAACCATTGAAGTGCGGCAGGAAACCGCCTTCTTCCGGGATGAGCAAGTCTCCATCCTGGAGCGAGAGAGGTCTCGACTGGTTAGCCTTCTCTATCAAGACCTGCTGGAGTTGCGAAAGGAGGCTTTCCATAGAGAGAAAAATCTGAAGGAGATCAGCGAGTTCCTCCAGGCTAAAAAGTCGATTCTGCTTTCTACCCCTTCCCTATGGCCAGTTTTTGGACTGGTCACTTCGGGGTACGGGGAAACTCGCTTATCTTCTCCTTCAGGGGAAATGAGACCCCATAGAGGAGTGGACATTTCTGTCCCTCCGGGAACCCCCATTGTATCCCCCGCAGACGGGGTCGTTACCTTCTGCGGGCAGGAATCGGAGTATGGACTGCTGATCTGCATCGATCATGGCCATGGGTTCTGCACAGCTTATGGCCATCTGAAAGAACTTTTAGTCCAAACCGGGGAACAAATCAAAATTGGGCAGGTGATCGGAACCGTGGGTACTTCGGGAAACAGCACAGGACCCCACCTCCACTACGAAGTGCGCATTCAGGGGAATCCAGTCAACCCCTTTCGGTATCTCAACTAAGCATCAGAATTCCCCTTCCCTTGACGGCAAAAATGTGCTAAATTTTAGAAGGGTTTGAAGGCTCGACCCCGATAAGGAATGCTTTATCGGGGTTTTTATTTAAGCGTCTATTTAAGGAAGAAGATGTTCAGCAATGCTCTGAAAAAAATATTCGGCAGCAAGAACGAACGAGAGCTCAATCGCCTGAACCCCCTGGTCGATGCGATCAACGAACAGGAGCCAGCTCTCATGAACTTGAGCGATGAACAGCTTCAGGCCAAGACCGCGGAGTTCCGCGAGCGCCTTTCCCGGGGGGAAACCCTGGACAATCTGCTGGTCGAGACCTTCGCTCTGGTCCGAGAGGCCGCGCGCCGAACTTTGGGCCAGCGCCATTTTGACATGCAACTGGTCGGCGGGATTGTTCTCCACCAAGGAAAGATCGCCGAGATGAAAACCGGCGAGGGAAAAACCTTAGCGGCTACCCTGCCGGTTTACCTCAACGCCCTCCCCGGCAAGGGTGTCCATGTGGTAACGGTGAACGATTACCTGGCTAAGCGCGACGCAGCTTGGATGGGCGCAATCTACCGTTTCCTGGGCCTATCTGTGGGCGTCATCGTTCACGAGCTCGACGACGCGGAGCGTCAGCAAGCGTACCGCTGCGATGTCACCTACGGCACGAACAACGAATTCGGGTTTGACTACCTACGCGATAACATGAAGTTTCGTATTGAAGACATGGTCCAGCGGGAGCTGAACTACGCCATCGTGGATGAAGTCGATTCCATCCTGATCGACGAAGCCCGGACTCCTTTGATCATCTCCGGCCCGGTCGAGCACCTAGAGGAGGGGTTCTATGAAGAACTGAAACCCCTGGTCATCCGTCTGCGCCAGAACCAAAGCCGTCTGGCCCATACCATCCTCGATGAGGCTGTCAAACTCCTCGAAAAAGACCCCGAAAGCGAGGAGGGGATCGAAAAACTTCTGCTGGTCAAGCGCGGAGACCCGAAAAACCCCCGCTTTCTGGACCTCATCGCCCAGAAACCTGCCTTGAAGACCCGCGTTGAACGCCTGGAATCCTACCTTTCCGGCCAGAAAATTCTCTCTCAGTTCGACGGGGAGCTCCACTGCGCCATCGATGAGCGGTCCAATGCTGTTGAGCTGACCGAAAAAGGCATGGAGCTTCTGTCCAAAGGACGGGCGGATGCCTTCGTCGTCCCCTCCCTGGAAGAAGGGTACCAGGCCATTGATAACAACGAGGCTTTAGGCCCGGCGGAAAAGATCGAAGCGCGCCGGGAGCTGGAGACTCGGTACCAGCAGACTTCGGAGCGCATTCACACTATCCATCAGCTCGTCAAAGCCTACTGGCTCTTCGAGAAAGATGTTAATTACGTAATCAAAGACGGCCAGGTGGTCATCGTCGATGAATTTACCGGCCGGATGATGCCCGGACGCCGCTGGAGTGACGGCTTACACCAGGCGATCGAGGCCAAGGAGGGTGTGAAAGTTGCCGAGGAGAATCAAACCTTGGCCACCATCACCTTTCAAAATTATTTCCGGATGTTTAAGAAACTGGCGGGCATGACCGGCACGGCCGACACCGAAGCCCAAGAGTTTAAGAAGATTTACAATCTGGACGTGGTGGTGATCCCCACAAACATGCCCATGATCCGCCAGGATTTCGCGGACGTCATCTACCGCACCCAGAGGGAGAAGTATAAAGCGGTGGTGGAAGAAGTGAAAGACTGTTACCGCCGGGGTCAGCCCGTCCTGGTGGGGACGATCTCCATCGAGAACTCCGAAAAACTCTCCCAGATGCTCAAACCGGAAAAGATTCCCCACCAGGTCTTGAATGCCAAATACCACGAGATGGAGGCGAACATTATCGCTCAGGCCGGCCGGTATCGCTCCGTAACCATCTCGACCAACATGGCCGGACGGGGCACGGACATCATGCTCGGGGGGAACCCGGAGATGCTGGCCCGCGAGGAGGCGCGCCGCCGAAAACTGGACCCCTCCGCGGATGGGGAAAGTTTCCGAAAGATCTCGGAGGAGATGCGCTCCCTCACCAGCCAAGAATATAAAAAAGTGATCGAGAGCGGCGGGCTGCACGTACTGGGGACTGAACGTCACGAGTCGCGCCGCATCGACAATCAACTCCGCGGTCGTTCGGGGCGTCAAGGGGACCCCGGAACTTCCAGATTTTACCTCTCTTTGGAAGATGACCTGCTGCGGATCTTTGGCTCTCAGCGCATCTCTGGAGTGATGAGCCGATTGGGGATGGAGGAAGGCCAGCCCATCGAGCACTCCTTGATCACCCGGGCGATCGAGAATGCCCAGAAGCGCGTGGAAGCCCACAACTTTGACATTCGCAAGCACCTCCTAGAATATGACGACGTCATGAACAAACAGCGGACGGTAATCTACGAGCAGAGGAAACGGATCTTGGCCCAGGATGAAGTTGTCGAAGACATCCAGGAAACCATCGCCGAGCTGGCCGAGGACCTCGTCGATCCTATTGCCGACCAAAAAACCTATCCGGAAGAATGGGATTATCACCGCCTGAACGAGTCGCTCATGCGCCTCTTCTCCTTCGCTTTGGACCTCCGGCCCGGGGAAACCTCGGAGATGACCCGGGAGAAACTCCTGGAGAAAGTCCTGGCCCAGGCCAAAGAAGTCTGCCAGAGAAAAGAGGTCGAGTTCAGCTCCGAAGCCATGCGCCATCTGGAAAAGGTGATCTACCTTCAGTCCATCGATACCTTATGGAAAGAGCACTTGATGGCCATGGATCACCTCAAAGAAGGCATCGGCCTGCGCGGGTACGGGCAGCGCAATCCGCTCCAGGAGTACCAGAAGGAAGGCTACCAGATGTTTATGGAGCTGATTCAGCAAATCAAAGGGGAAACCATCGAGAAGCTTTATCGGGTCCAGATCGCCCGCCCCGCGGAGGTGGTTCAGTTTGAAGCGGTTCGCCAACAACCCCTCGTCCTCAGCCATGGGGAAGAGGTCGACGAGAAGCAAAAGCCCGTAAAGCGAGAGAATAGGAAAGTGGGCCGCAACGAGCCATGCCCCTGCGGTAGCGGAAAAAAGTACAAGAGATGCCATGGCAGATAAGAGCATAGAGCGTAGAGCTAAGCGCAAAGAACATATAGAAAAAAATAGTATTTTACTCCATGCGCTATGCTCTTTCCCCTTTGCTGCATAGGGTTGATCATGAGCGAACATATTCCCCCGGATTTCCAAGTTCCCGGTTTCTCAGCTGCGGGCATATCCGCGGGCATCAAAAAAACCCAGGAAAGAGACTTCGCCCTTATCTATTCCGAAGTTCCTGCGGTGGCCGCCGGGGTCTTCACGACAAACTGGGTGAAAGCCGCCCCTGTACTTCTCTCTAAGGAGCGAATCAAGTCAGGGAGCGCCCGGGCCGTGCTCATCAATTCCGGGTGCGCCAATGCCTGCACGGGGAGAAGGGGCCTGCTGGATGCCCGGCGTCTCTCCAGGTTGGTTGCCTCCTCCCTGAAAGTTAATCCGGAGAGCGTGCTCCTGGCCTCCACGGGCGTGATCGGCAAGCCATTGCCCATGCCAGCAATAGAAAAAAATCTTCCCCTGCTGGTTGATTCTCTATCCAGCGGGGGCCTGGGGGAGGCCGCGCAGGCCATCATGACCACGGACACCTTTCCCAAAGCGGTGATTACCCGAAGCCATGTAAATGGGCAAGAGATCACAATCGCGGGCATAGCCAAGGGGGCAGGTATGATCAACCCGAAAATGGCTACCCTCCTCTCCTTCGTCCTCACCGATGCCGCCATTGCCCCCCAGGCGCTGCGAAAATCCTTACGGGAGGGCGCCCAAGGATCTTTCAATCGCGTAACAGTGGACGGCGATACCAGCACGAATGATACCCTTCTGATCCTAGCCAATGGGCAGTCCAGAAATCGGCGGATTGTCCTCCACACCGCAGGTTATAAGAAATTCTCCGATCTTTTGCATGGACTCTTATTTTCCCTGGCCAAGATGATCGCCCGCGACGGGGAAGGAGCTACAAAGTTAGTTGAAATCGCCGTGGAAAGGGCCCGCTCGACTTCTGAAGCCGAGCGGGTGGCGCGGACAGTTGCCGCCTCTCCCCTGGTTAAAACTGCTTTCTTCGGAGAGGATCCCAACTGGGGCAGGATCCTTTGTGCCGTCGGCTACTCGGGGGCTCCCATTAATCCGGATCGAGTCGACATCTCCTTCGACGACGTGGACATCGTCCGCCGCGGTCAGGGAACTGGACCGGAGAGAGAGAAGCAAGCGGCGGCGGTAATGAAAAAGAGAGAGTATCAAGTGCGGATAAATCTGCAACGGGGGACGAAGAGCGCCTCCGTATTCACCACCGATTTCTCCTATGATTACGTCAAGATTAATGCCTCTTACCGAAGTTAGAGAAAGGGCGATATTATATTTTGGACTTGCTTCAATAGAATATTAGATGCTATAAATAAAAATTTAAGAAAAACACACGCTTTCCGAGCTGGCCCTGGGTGTCCGGGCCGTAGGGATGTGAGGCCAGAAAAAGGAAAGCGGAGGAAAAAACCCAGGAGGGAGATCCTATGTCCACTGTCACCATGAAACAATTGCTGGAAGCTGGCGTCCATTTTGGCCACCAGACCAAACGCTGGAACCCGAAGATGAAGGATTACATCTTCGGATCGCGCAACGGAATTTACATCATCGATTTGCAAAAAACCGTGCGCCTCTTCAAGGAAGCCTATAAGTTTGTCGTCGAGACCGTGGCCCAAGGCGAAAGCATCCTCTTTGTGGGGACGAAGAAACAGGCCCAAGACGCGATCACAGAGGAAGCCCAGCGGGCCGGCATGTTTTATGTAAACCAGCGCTGGCTTGGCGGAACTCTGACGAATTTTCGGACCATCAAGAAGAACGTGGAACGCCTTAAGAAGTTGGAGAAAATGAAGGAGGATGGAACTTTTTCCGCCCTCCCCAAAAAGGAAGTCCTGCGACTGGAAAAGGAACAGGCGAAAATGGAGAAGACCCTGGGAGGGATCAAAAACATGACCAAGCTTCCCAAGGGAATTTTCATCATCGACCCGCGCAAAGAGAGGATTGCCGTTCATGAGGCCAGGAAGCTAAGCATCCCGATCGTGGCCATCGTGGACACGAACTGCGATCCCGACGAGGTGGACTACATCATTCCCGGAAACGATGATGCCATCCGGGCCATTCGTCTCATCTCTTCCAAAATCGCCGATGCTTGCCTTGAAGGCAAGCAACTATTGGAAGCCCGCTTGACTGCCCCGGAAGGAACCATCCCGGGGGAAGGAGCGGTCTCCGAGAAGGCTGAAGTAGCCGCTGCATCGGGCCAGCCGGTGGCTGAGGAGGAAGAAAAAAGAGAGAAGGAAGAAGAGGAGGACTCAATTCGTGGAAGTATCAGCCAGCATGGTTAAGGATCTGCGGGAGAAGACGGGCGCCGGAATGATGGACTGTAAGAAGGCCCTTTCCGAAACAGGGGGAAATTTCGAGAAAGCCGTGGATTACCTGAGACAGAAAGGGTTGGCCACTGCCGCCAAACGAGCGGGGCGGATTGCCTCCGAAGGACGGGTGGGTTCATACGTGCATGCCGGTGGAAAAATCGGGGTGATCGTGGAGGTCAATTGCGAAACGGATTTCGTAGCCAAGACGGACGATTTCCAGGCTTTCGCCAAGGACATCGCCATGCATATCGCCGCCAGTAATCCGCTTTATATCCACCGGGAAAACGTACCCTCCGAGGTCCTGGCAAGAGAACGAGAAATTTACGGGGCCCAGGCTCTAGAGGCGGGCAAGCCCGCAAAGATCGTAGAAAAAATTATTGAAGGCAAACTGGAAAAGTTTTACAGCGAGGTCTGCCTCCTGGAACAGCCTTTTATTAAGGACCCGGACTTGACAGTCCAGGACCTTCTGAATGGGTTGATCGGCAAACTGGGAGAGAAAGTGGAAATCCGCCGCTTCAGTCGCTTCCAGGTCGGAGAAGGGATTCCCAAAGGTTGAAATCTTTGCCCAAGCCCGCTTTCCAACGCATCCTGCTCAAACTTAGCGGAGAGGCTCTGGTAGGGGAGATGGAGTATGGCATTAGTCCCGCCGTGGTCCAGAAGTTAGCTGCGGAAGTGAAAGACGTGAGGGAATTGGGCGTGGAAGTGGCCATCGTCATTGGCGGCGGGAATATCTATCGCGGCGTAGCCGCCAGCGCCCAGGGGATGGACCGGGCTTCGGCCGACTACATGGGCATGTTGGCTACCGTCATCAATAGCCTGGCCTTACAGGATGCCTTGGAAAAGATGGACGTATTCACCCGGGTGATGTCTGCCATAGAGATTTACCAGGTTGCCGAACCCTACATCCGGAGAAGAGCCGTCCGCCACTTGGAGAAGGGAAGGGTGGTGATTTTCGCTGGGGGCACAGGCAACCCCTTTTTTACCACAGACACCGCCGCCGCTCTCCGCGCCATGGAGGTGAAGGCCGAGGTGATCCTCAAGGGCACAAAAGTTGACGGAGTCTACAACACGGACCCGCTGATCCATAAAAAGGCGAAGAGGTTCGAAAAACTTTCTTACTTGGAAGTTTTGCAGCGAGGGCTGAAGATCATGGACGCTCCGGCCATCTCTTTGTGTATGGACAACCATCTGCCAATTATTGTATTCAACCTCACAGAGAAGGGGAATATTAAGCGGGTGGTTCTGGGCCAGAAGGTCGGCACCATTATTCGGGGGTAAGGCATGTTCAAAAAAGAAGTTTTTATAGGCGAATTCAGGTCAAAAATGGAAAAATCCATAGAGGCGCTGCGCCGAGACCTGAGCCGCGTGCGGACCGGGCGGGCTTCCCTGGCCCTGCTGGATGGCGTGCGGGTGAACTATTACGGGGTTCCCACGCCTTTATCTCAGGTGGCCTCTCTCTCAGTGCCTGAAAGCCGGACAATTTCCATCCAGCCCTGGGACTCCAAAGTCATCGGAGAAATCGAAAAGGCCATCCAAAAATCAGAATTGGGCCTGACTCCCCTCAACGATGGGAAAATCGTGCGCATCAACATCCCTCCCCTCACCGAAGAGAGACGAAAGGAACTCGTCAAAGTCATTAAACGCATGGAGGAAGAGTGCAAGGTGGCCATGCGCAATATACGCCGGGACGCCAACGAGCAACTGAAAACAGCTAAAAAGGACAAGGTGGTCTCCGAGGACGAACAGTTCAAGTTTCAGGAAGAGGTCCAGAAGCTCATGGATAAATCCATCGAGAAAGCTGAAGAGATCGTCCAGGCCAAGGAAAAAGAGATTCTGGAGGTCTGAAGCCTTTCGCCCTTTCCCGCCGGCCCCCCTTTCATTGGGCGCAGGTGTTCTGCTTGTAAACCCTGACTGTTATCAGGGCAGGTCATGAGTTCAAAAGAACTCTCCGGTGAGTACCCTAGAAATGACTGGAATGTCATGCACCGTATAAATAAAGAAAAACTTCCCCGCCATGTAGCTATTATCATGGATGGGAACGGACGCTGGGCTGCAAGACGGTCCCTGGACCGCATGGTTGGCCACCATCAGGGTGCCGAAGCCGTTCGAAATATCGTCCGCGCCTCCCGGGAGATCGGGATTCCTTACCTAACCCTCTTTGCCTTTTCCTCGGAAAACTGGAGCCGCCCCCCAGAAGAGGTGGAGGCCCTCATGATCCTCCTCAAGGAATACCTGGTCTCGGAACTCCAGGAGATGCTGGCCAACGGCATCCGTCTCCTGGCCATCGGCGATCTTGCCCGCCTGCCCAGGGATGTCGCTGCCGTCCTCAGCGAGACAAGCAAGCAAACCTCCCAAGCTGCAGCGATGACCTTGACTTTGGCTTTGAGCTATGGAGGGAGGGATGATATTCTCCAGGCCATCCGCCGGATCATGGTCTACTGCCGGGAAGGAACCCTTCTTCCAGAAGAAATCAATGAGAGCCTTTTCCCCAGATACCTCTGGACGGCAAATCTTCCAGACCCTGACCTGTTGATCCGCACCAGCGGGGAGATGCGTATCAGTAATTTTTTCCTCTGGCAACTGGCCTACACGGAAATCTATGTAACCTCCACGCTCTGGCCAGACTTCAACAAAGAGGAACTCATCCAAGCTTTGCTGAGTTATCAGGATCGAGAACGTAGGTTTGGGCTGACCAGTGAACAGATCAAAACAGGGAACCGGTAACCTTATGCACCTGAAGCGTTGGCTCTCCGGGTTGATCCTGGCCCCGAGCTTGATCCTTTTCATCCTTTACACTCCCTCCTGGCTTTTCCTTTTGTTCATCCTTTCTCTTACCCTCTTAGGCCTGAAGGAATTTTACGCCCTGTCTTTGCCAGGGATTCCCCAAAGCGAAAGAGGGGTGGGTATGCTTCTCGGTATCCTGCTCCCTTTTTCTCTATATCTGAGAGACCCTCGATGCTTCATCGCCGGGCTGGCCTTGGTTCTCTTCTTTCTGCTCATCTCGGCGCTCTTTCACCAAGAAGAATTTTCTGTCCGAGTCGATCGGGTTGGCAAACATCTTTTAGGCCTTCTTTACTTGCCCTTTCTCTTGGCCCACTTCATCCTCATGCGCGGATTGGAAGAGGGCAGGATTTGGATTCTTTTTACCCTGGTCGTCGTATACTTCGGCGACACGACGGCCTTTTATGTGGGCCGGGCCTGGGGCAAAAGAAAACTTGCCCCCAAGATCAGCCCGAGCAAGACCGCGGAGGGAGGCCTGGGGGCCATCGGTGGCAGCATCGCGGGCGCTTTGTTCTTTAAATTTTTTTTCTTTCCCCAACTTCATACTTCCCACGCTTTGGCTTTGGCTGTAGGAGTGGGAGTCGTCGGCCAGTTGGGTGACCTCTTTGAATCGCTGCTCAAGCGCAGCGCCCAGGTGAAAGACTCCGGAACTCTCATTCCCGGGCATGGAGGACTTTTAGACCGCATCGACAGCGTGCTTTTCGCTTCCCCTTTGGTATATTATTATTCCTGGTCGGCCGGGCCGGGGTAAATTAGGGGAGGAATCCAGGAGCCAGGAGTCAGAAGAACGACCTTATTCTGGATGCCGGCTCCTGGATTCTGGATTCCTAGGGATGAAATTCACTGATGAAAAAGCTTTCCATTCTCGGTTCCACGGGTTCCATCGGAGTCAACGCCCTCGAGATCGTTGCCCAGTACCCGGATAAGTTTCAGGTGGTGGCCCTGGCCGGGGGTGACAACACGCAAAAGATGGAAGAACAGATTCTGCGCTTCTCCCCGGAACTGGCTTCGGTGAGGGACCCAGAATTGGCGAAGCGCCTCCAGGGTCGCTTGCCTCAAAAAACAACCCGCATCCTTTCGGGCATGGAAGGCCTGATGGCCGTGGCTTCCCATCCGGAGGCGGAGATGGTAGTCTCCGCCCTGGTGGGTAGCGTCGGCCTCATGCCCACCCTGACCGCCTTGGGAGCCCAAAAAAACCTGGCCCTGGCCAACAAAGAATCTTTGGTCATGGCTGGCGAGATTCTGGTACGAGAAAGCTGGGAAAGAGGGATACGGATTCTTCCCATCGACAGCGAGCACAGCGCCATCTTCCAGGCTCTGGCCGGACATCGCCAAGAGGACATCAAGCGCATCATCCTCACCGCCTCGGGGGGCCCTTTTCTTTATACCCCGCTGGAAGAGCTGGCAGAAGTCACGCCGCAGCAGGCGCTGCATCATCCCCAATGGCATATGGGGAAAAAAGTCACCATCGATAGCGCTTCGCTGATGAACAAAGGGCTCGAAGTCATCGAAGCCCACTGGCTCTTTGGGGTCCCCGCCTCGAAGATCGAGGTCCACATTCACCCGCAATCCATCGTCCATTCCATGGTAGAATATATTGACGGCTCGGTAATCGCCCAGATGGCCCTGCCAGATATGCGCGGGCCTATCGCGTATGCCCTCTCTTATCCCGAAAGACTCGATTTGAAGCTTCCTGCGCTGAACTTTCTCGAGATCAGCCAGCTCACCTTCAGTCCGGTGGATGCGGAGCGATTTCCGGCGCTGGGTTTGGCTTATCGGGCCCTGGAAGAAGGCGGGACCATGCCCGCGGTCCTCAACGCCGCCAACGAAGTGGCCGTGGAGGCCTTCTTACAGGGTCGTTTGGGGTTTCGGCAAATCTCCCGTCTGATCTGCGAAACCATGGACCACCACCATCCTACAGAACAGCGCAACCTGGAAGATATCCTGCGCGCCCATGCCTGGGCTAGACAAGAGGCCCAGCAAATGATCGATCGAGGTAACCCGTGATCACAACGATCATCGCCACCATCATTGTTTTAGGAGTTTTGATCTTCGTCCACGAGCTGGGCCATTTTTGGGTGGCCAAGAAGTTGAAGGTCGGCGTTGTCACTTTCTCCCTGGGGTTTGGACCCAGGCTATTCGGTAGAAAGATCGGGGAAACCCAATATCAGATCTCTCTGATTCCGCTGGGGGGATACGTGAAGATGGTCGGGGAGGAGCCGGGAGAAAAAATACCCCCAGAGCTGTTGGCCAAGTCTTTCTCCGCTCAACCTGCGAGCAAACGCCTGGGGATCGTGTTCGCCGGACCTTTCTTTAATTTTCTCTTCGCCCTGATCGCTTTCGCCGCTATCTTCATGGTGGGCATGCCTACTTTGCTTCCAGAAGTGGGAGAAGTGACGCCGGATTATCCAGCTCACCAGGCGGGCCTCTTGAAAGGCGATCGCATTCTGGAGGCCAATGGCACTCCCCTTAAAAGCTGGGAAGATTTGGCCAAGATCATCCATGAGAGCGGCGGCCGGTTCCTCTCCTTGAAGGTAGAGCGCGATAAAAAAACTTTGCAAGTTTCGCTCACCCCTCAGGTCTCCACCCAGAAAAACCTCTTTGGCGATGAAGTGCGCGTGGGCCTGATCGGGATTAAACCATCGGGGAGCCTATTTGTTGAGCGATTTGACCCCTTCACAGCCACCTACAAAGCCCTTGTGCAAAGCTGGGGGATCACGGAGCTGACCGTGATCAGCATCGTCAAAATCTTCGAGGGGAAGATCTCGGCCAAAACCATCGGGGGCCCAATTCTCATCGCTCAATTGGCCGGTCAACAAGCCAAGGCTGGTGCCCTCAATCTAGTCATCTTCATGGCCGTGATCAGTATCAACCTGGTCATCCTCAACGTGCTGCCCATCCCGGTCCTGGACGGATGGCACATCCTGATCTTCCTCATCGAGGGATTTACGGGCAAGCCGGTCAGCTTGAAACTCCGCGAAAGGGCCCAGCAGATCGGCGTCTTTATTATCGTCCTGATCATGCTCCTGGTCATCTACAACGACCTCTCCCGCATCGTAGGGACGCAATAAAAAATGCTCATCCTGGCCATTGAAACCTCCACCCAGACCGGGAGCGTGGCGTTGGTGGAAGCTCCGCTTCATGAGGATGGCTCGTTCAGGGGCGAGAAGATCCTCGGGGACCATATCCTGAACCTTCCGGGCACCCACTCGGAAAGGTTGATGCCCTCCATCCACAGCTTACTTCAAGAAGCTTCCTTGTCCATTGGCGATGTCCAAGGAATCGCTTTGGCGCTGGGACCCGGGTCTTTCACCGGCCTGCGCATCGGGGTCTCCACCGTCAAGGGCCTGGCCTACGCCCTGCGGGTTCCTGTGGCGGGTATTCCTACCCTGGATGCTCTGGCTCATAATGTTCAGTTCGCTTCTGTGCCGATCTGCCCTATCCTGGATGCCCGGAAGAGAGAAGTATATGCCGCCCTCTTCCGCGGGGATGAAAATAGCGGGTTGGAAAAAATCGGTGGCGACTGGGCTTTGGCTCCGGAAGATCTTTGCTCACGGATCTCTGAGAAAACGATCTTTCTGGGGAACGGAATCGAAGTTTACGGGGAGTTCTTAAGAGAAAAACTCGGTTCCCATGCTCTTTTTGCGCCACCTGAGCTGTCTTTGCCCCGGGCAGTTAACGTAGCCCGACTCAGCCTTCCCAAATTTAGAAAGGGCCTGACCCTGGACCTATTTTCCTTCACCCCTACCTACATCCGGCGTTCCGAGGCTGAGATTCAATATGAGGCCAAAGGACCGAAATAATTAGCCTTGAGGAAGCCTTAATTTCAGAATAGAGTATATAGATCCGATAAATCTGAAGAATACTTACCTTATAGATGAAAGGGGCTTTTAACAGATATAAGGAGAAGAAATCGTATGGGGTGATGAGACCCGGGCGATGCTCCATGGGCTCATTTCTTGGATGGAACAGGGTATCCCGTCGACCCCTTCAGCGGAGGAGCCTAACCTCCTCTCGCTTTGGCAATCTTTTTGCTCGATTTGGAATCGTAGGGGGAATCTCCCTCCTTCTTGCGGCCTGCTCTGCGGAAACAAAAGTAGGAGAAAAACCACGTCCAGGCGTACCCGTCAGGGTGGGGACCGTATTGCAAAAAGCCGTTCCCGTCCAGCTTCGCGTCATCGGTTCGGTGGAAGCCTACTCCACGGTATCCATCAAAAGCCTAGTTCAACAGGGCAATTTTGTGGGGGGGAGATATTAAGAGTTCATTTTAAAGAAGGCCAGGACGTCAGGAAGAATGATCTGCTCTTCACCATCGACCCTCGCTACTTTGAGACGGCCCTCAAGCAGGCCGAAGCCAACCTGGGAAGAGATACGGCCCAGGTAAAACAGGCTGAGGCCAACCTGGCCAGAGATATGGCCCAGGTGAACCAGGCTGAGGCCAACCTGGCCAGAGATATGGCCCAACTCAAATATGCCGAAGAAGAGGTCCGGCGATATGCCTATCTGGTTGAAAAAAATTATGTTCCCAAAGAACAGTACGAACAGATGCACACCAATGCCGAGGCTCTCACAGCAACCGTACAGGCGGACAAGGCCGCCGTGGAAAATGCCAAGGCCGCTGTCCAAGCGGACAGAGCCGCCGTGGAAAATGCCAAGGCCGCTGTCCGAGCCTCTGCTGCCGCCGTAGAAAATACCCGAATTCAGCTCGGATACTGTTTCATCCGCTCACCCATAGACGGTCGTACTGGAAGCGTCCTAGTTCAACAGGGAAACGTCGTTAAAGCAAACGATGTCCCCCTGGTCGTGATCGCCCAGATCCACCCCATTTACGTCACTTTTTCCGTGCCGGAGAAGAATCTTCCGGAGATCAAGAGGTATATGGCTGCCCGGAAGCTCAGAGTGGAGGCTGCCATCCCCGGCGATGAGCAACACCCGGAGCAGGGAATTCTCACCTTCGTGGATAATGCAGTGGATACCACGACTGGAACCATCCGGCTCAAGGGTACCTTTGAGAATCGAGAGATGCGGCTCTGGCCGGGGCAGTTTGTCAACACGATCTTGACCCTTACGGTGCAACAGGATGCGATCGTGGTTCCCTCCCAGGCTGTGCAGATGGGTCAGCAGGGTCAATACGCCTTCGTGGTCAAACCCGACCTGACCGTGGAATCTCGCCCCCTCGTCGTGTCGCGAACGATCGACGGCGAGACGGTGATTGCTCAGGGACTCAAGCCGGGAGAGGAAGTAGTGACCGATGGCCAGCTCCGGTTGGTCCCGGGGGCCAAAGTGGAAGTGAAGAGTGATCCGGGCAAAGAGAAGCAGCCGTGAATGTCGCCGAACTCTTCATTCGTCGCCCTATCATGACGACGCTCGTCATGCTCGCGGTACTCCTCTTCGGGATTATCGGGTACCAGCAACTCCCGGTAAGTGACCTGCCCAACGTTGATTTCCCCACCATTCTGGTCACCGCCAGCGTCCCCGGGGCCAGCCCGGAGACCATGGCTTCAGCGGTCGCGACTCCCCTGGAGAGGCAATTCTCGACCATTGCCGGAGTGGATTCCATGACCTCAACCAATGCGCTCGGCAACACCCAGATCACCCTCCAGTTCAATTTGAGCCGCAACATTGATGCGGCTGCCCAGGACGTGCAGGCCGCGATCGCCAGGGCAGCCAAACAGCTTCCCCCGAACATGCCCACTCCCCCCTCTTACCAGAAGGTCAACCCCGCTGATCAACCCGTTCTCTACCTGTCTCTGAGTTCGCCCACCCTACCCCTTTCGAGAGTCGATGAATATGCGGAGACCCTGCTCGCCCAGCGCATATCCATGGTCAGCGGGGTGGCCCAGGTTCAGGTTTTTGGCTCCCAGAAGTATGCCGTTCGGGTCCAAGTAGATCCCAAAGCCTTGGCCACGCGCCAGATCGGGATCGACGAAGTGGCCAGCGCTGTGCAGAATGCGAACGTAAACCTACCGACGGGAACCTTGTGGGGAGCCCACCGGGCTTTTACCGTGCAGGCTACCGGCCAGTTGACCGAAGCCTCAGCCTACAGACCCGTCATCGTGACCTACCGCAACGGGTCTCCCGTCCGCCTCCAGGATCTCGGGCGGGTCATTGACAGCGTGGAGAACGACAAAATTGCCAGCTGGTACAACAACACCCCGGCGATCGTCCTGGCCATCCAGCGTCAGCCGGGAACCAATACCGTTGAGGTGGTGGACTCCATCAAGAAAATCCTCCAAACTTTGCGGGCAGACATCCCCGCATCGGTCAGTATAAGCCAGCTTTATGATCGCTCGGCATCGATCCGCGATTCCATCAACGACGTGAAATTCACGCTCTTTTTGGCCATCTGTTTGGTCATTATGGTGATCTTCCTATTCCTGCGTAACCTTTCAGCTACCATCATTCCCAGCCTGGCCCTTCCCTTTTCCATCGTGGGCACCTTTGCTTTTATGTATCTTCTGGGGTACAGCCTGGACAACCTTTCCTTGATGGCGCTCATTCTCTCCGTCGGCTTTGTCGTGGACGACGCCATTGTCATGCTGGAAAATATCGTCCGCCACATGGAGCATGAAAAAGAAGAACCTCTGACGGCCGCCCTGAATGGCTCAAAGGAAATCGGCTTCACCATTATATCCATGACCCTTTCCCTGGTGGTCGTTTTCATTCCAGTGCTATTCATGGGGGGAATTATCGGACGATTACTCCATGAATTCGCCGTGACCATCGGCGTAGCAGTTCTGGTTTCCGGGGTGGTGTCCTTAACCCTCACCCCCATGCTCTGCAGCCGGTTCCTTCGCCCGCCAGAGGCCATTCGCCACGGCAGACTTTATGCCACCTCAGAGCGAGCCTTCCAGGGGATGTTTCGATTTTACGATTGGAGTCTGCAAACAGTCCTGGATCACCGATTCGCCACGATCCTCTTCTCCGGCGTAATTCTTGTGGCCACCGTATACCTTTTTATGATCATTCCCAAAGGTTTCCTCCCCAGCGAAGATACCGGTCAGCTCTTCGGCTTCACGGAAGCGGCAGAAGGAATTTCCTTCGAGTCCATGGCCCGCCATCAAAAAGAAATCATGGCCATTGTTACGAAGGACCCCAACGTGGCCTCATTCTTTTCGGGAATCGGAGCGAGCGGGATCAGTGTGGTCTCGAACACCGGACGCGTATTTCTCCGTCTAAAACCGCGGAAAGAACGCCTCTTGAACGCGGATGAAATCATTCAGGAGTTGCGGCCGAAATTTGCGACGGTTCCGGGAATCCGGGTCTTCATGCAAAACTTTCCTCCGATCCGCATCGGGGGGGTGCTGACCAAGAGCCAATATCAATTTACCCTGCAAGCTCCCGATACGGATGAACTCTACCGTTATGCTCCCATCCTGGAAGATCGGCTGCGGCAATTGCCCGGGCTTCAGGACGTGACCAGCGACCTGCAAATCAAGAACCCCGAGATCAACATCGAGATTGACCGCGATAAGGCCTCCGCCCTGGGAGTTAGCGCCCAGCAGGTCGAAGATGCCCTTTCCAGTGCGTACTCGTCACGGCAGATTTCTACCATCTTTGCCCCCAACAACGAATACCAAGTCATCGTGGAGCTTGAGCCTCGATACCAGATGGACCCATCTGCCATTTCCTTGCTCTACATCCGGTCACAAAAGGGTGCCCTGGTTCCGTTAAGTACCGTGGCGACAATTAGTCAAGGCGTGGGCCCTCTTACGGTAAACCATCTGGGCCAGCTTCCTGCCGTAACCGTCTCTTTCAATCTCAGACCGGGCGTCTCTTTGGGGAAGGCTGTAGACGCCGTTCAAAAAGTCGCCCGGACCACTTTACCCGCTACGATTAGCACCAGCTTCCAGGGAACAGCCCAGGCGTTTCAATCTTCGATTCGCGGTCTGGGGATTCTGTTAATCATGGCCATCCTGGTTATTTATATCGTGCTGGGGATTCTCTACGAGAGCTTCATTCACCCCCTGACCATTCTTTCGGGCCTCCCTTCCGCAGGCTTCGGCGCATTGTTGACCCTGCTCATCTTCCATGTCGACCTGAATATCTACGCTTTTGTGGGAGTCATCATGTTGGTGGGACTCGTCAAGAAAAACGCCATCATGATGATCGACTTTGCCTTGGAGGCGGAGAGAAAAGAAGGGAAAAGCCCGGCGGAGGCGATCTACCAGGGTTGCCTCATCCGGTTCCGCCCCATCATGATGACGACCATGTCGGCACTCCTGGGTACTCTGCCCATCGCGCTCGGCTTCGGAGCAGGGGCAGAATCCCGCCGGCCCTTGGGTCTCGCCGTAGTCGGGGGATTGCTCTTCTCCCAGATCATCACCCTCTATATCACCCCGGTGGTCTATATCTATCTGGATAAATTCCAGGAAATGTTGAACAGGAGATTGCGATTCCTTCATCCCCGGGAGCAAATAAACCCGGGATAAGAACCCGCTGAAGGAAGAAATAAAGAAGGCGATTGCCGACCAGGCCTTCCTGGAGCAATGGTTGACGAAGTTGCGAAGGAAAACCGGTACGGCTCACGTCCCTATAGAAGGCAAGCACCCTCTAAAAAATAGATTTTGGAATTGAGCAATTGAGAGAAGGGGGGCGAGGAATCACGAATCTGGAGTCCAGAGTGCGATTAAGGCCTTTCTGACGAGCGCCTGCACCAACAGAACTTTATAGGCATTATCCCGCATGGGCCGGACACCGGAAACGGCTGCTTCTCCTGCCCGCTGAACCAGGTCTTCCGAAAGCTTCTGGCCCATTAAAACCATCTCCGCCTCTTTCGCCCGCCAGGGAATGGGGGCTACCCCCCCCAGAACCATCCGTCCCTCCGCCACCCGGTCGCCGTCGAGACGGAGCTGGAGGGCCACGCCTGCCAGGGCGAAGGCCCAGGCCCTGCGTTCCATGGACTTGAGGAAAATCCCACGCCCCGGCTTTTCCGGTACGGGGACCCGGATCTCGGTGACCAGCTCCCCCCGATTCAGGACCGTCGTCTGCCGTTGATCCTCCCGGGGCAGCGTATACAGCTTTTCAAGGGGAATCTCCCGCTCTCCATCCGGGCCGGAAATTCTCACCCGGGCTTCCAGGGCGATGAGCACCGGCGCTAAGTCCGAGGGATGAACGGAGTGGCATACGCCTTCGCCCAGGATCCGGTGAAGCTTGTTCTCCCCGATCACGGCAAAACACTTTGAACCGCCCTTGAGCCAGCAGGGAAAGCGAGGGTTGCGGAAGTACCAGCAGCGGGGGTGCTGGCAGAGGTTGCCGCCCAACGTACCCATGTTGCGTAACTGGGGGCTGGCTACCGATGAGGCCGCCTGCTGAAGAGAGGGGAATTGTTCGGCGACGATGGAATGGCGCTCGATCTCAGAGATAGAAACCAGGGCGCCTATCTTCAGGGCCTTGCCTTCCTCCAGATCGAGACTTACTTCTCCCAGCTTGTCGAGGGTCTTGATATTCACCAGCCGCCGCGGGCTCCGGATCCTCCTCTTCAACTCGCCCAGAAGGTCGGTTCCCCCGGCGAGCAGCTCGCTCTCCGGTTCTCTCAAGAGAGCAAGGGCCGTCTCCAAGTCGGCGGCGGCAGCGTATTCAAAGTTATGCATCGGTCACCCCTGGACTGAACAACAAGAAAAATCCAAATCAAAAATGGCCATCCCCCATCCCTCGATTCCATAATCCATTTTTTATTATAGTGAAGGGTCTAACAAAATAGTCATTGCGAGGAGCGTAGCGACGCGGCAATCTCATGAGATTGCTTCACTCCGTTCGCAATGACACCCCATTTAATGTCTACTTATTTAAGCCGTTCACTATAGGTGCGTATCATTGGGTATTTTTTAAAATTGCCTTACAGGTCATCAGGATCTTATCCTTCGTGATCGGCAGTTCCTTGATCCTCACCTGGAGGGCGTCGGCCAGGGCATTGGCCAGGGCAGCGGCCGTTGGAATGACCGGCGGTTCTCCTACTCCTTTTGCGCCCACGTTATTGGCCTGCGGGTCCGGGCGGTCGACCATCTCCTGAACCATTTCGGGGACGTCCTGACTGGTGGCCACCTTATAATCTTCCAGGTTGCCGTTTACCACCACCCCCGTATTCCGGTCGACGATTCTTTGCTCCAGTAGCCCGAACCCCATCCCCAGCAAAACCCCTCCCTCTATCTGGCTTGACAGGGTCAGGGGATTGATCACCCGTCCGGAGTCGTGGACGGCCGCAATCTTTTCAATCCGCACCTCCCCGGTCTCCGTATTCACCGCGAGATGGACGAACTGGGCCCCGAAGGTATTGACGTGGAGGCCCTCAGGGTTCGGCGACCGGCCCCCTTTCCCGATGACCATGAAGTTCCGGACGTCGGAAAGGACATCCCTCAGGGCGACGGGTCTGGAGAGGGCCGGACTGTGCAAGAGTCCATCTTTCATCTCCAGTGAGTCCCGGGGAACCTCCAGCACCTGGGCCGCTACGTCCAGAAGTTGTTGCCGGGCATCATGGGCGGCAAAGCGCACTGCCGGTCCCACACTGGCCAGGGTCATGGACCCGGCGCTGATGGGCGCGTACGGAGCTAATTGGGTATCGCCGATCTCCACCGAGATCTTTTCCATGGGCAGGTGCAACTCCTCAGCAGCGATCTGGGTCAGGGCGGTTCTCGTTCCCGTGCCCAAATCCTGGGTCCCGCTGATCACAGTCGCCGTGCCATCCGGGTTGATCTTCACCAGGGCATAGGCTGGCGGCCCTCCGCTGCCGCCCCAGATCTGCGAGGCCATACCGAAGCCCCGGCGCCAGGTCCCTTTCCCTTCCTTCTGGCGACTTTTCCATCCGATGAGTGCAGCCCCCCGTTCATAGGCCTCCTTCAATCCTTTCGTCGTGTAAGGTTTCCCGGTGATCTGGTTGTTGGCGGAGTAATTCTTCAGTCTCAGGGCCAGGGGGTCCATCCCCAATTTCTGGGCCAATTCGTCCATGATCGACTCCAGGGCAAAGGTCCCCTCCACGTAGCCCGGCCCCCGAAAAGCGGACATCGGCCCGGTATGGGTCAAAACGGTGTACTGTTCAGTCTTCACATGGGGGCAGGCATAAAGCTGGCGGGCCGGGCCCGCCACCGCCGGAGGAATGAGGACGTAGGCTCCCGCTGCCGAAATGGATTTGAGGGCGATGGCGGTAAGCGTACCGTCTTTCTTTGCTCCCACCCGCAAAATCTGAATGGACGCCGGCCGATTTCCGGCAGTGAGGTTCTCTTCCAGCCGGTCGAGCATGATCTTCACCGCCCGCCCGGTCAGGCGCGCGCCCAGTGCCGCCAATGCCGTATATCTGCCCAGGCTGTTCTTGCTGCCAAAACCGCCGCCCATGTAATTCTTGATGACCCGGACCTTGTCCAGAGGCAGGTTAAACAGCTGGGCAAACTGAGCTCGCACCCCGAAGATATGCTGGGTTGAATCCCAGATCGTTACATGGTCCCCCTGCCAGAGAACGACGCTGCCGTGGGTTTCCAGGCAGTTGTGGAGGGCAGTCTGGGTCTTGAAAATGTCCTCCACTACCACCTCCGCTTCCGCCAGGCCCTGCTCCACATTCCCCCGCTCGTACACGTCTGGCGTCCCTCTCCACAGGTTTCCCCCCGGCTGGACCTTGGGGGCATCGGGGAGCAAGGCTTGCTCAGGGTCGAGGACAAAGGGAAGAACTTCGTATTCCACGGCGATCTTCTCCAAAGCATCGACACAAGCCTCTTCTTCATCTCCGATAACGCAGGCTACCTCTTCCCCAGCATAGCGCACGTTCTCATCCAGCACCGAAGTTTGTCCTCCGAAAAAGGGAAGACGGGGGATGTTCTGGTAAGTTAGAATCGTCCTCACGCCCGGAATATTCTCTGCCTGCCCCGTATCGATGGACCGGATCCGGGCATGGGGATGGGGGCTGCGCAGGATCTTCCCGTAGAGCATCCCCGGCAAGTGGAGGTCTGCGGTATAAACCGCCCGCCCGCTGACGCGCTCAGCCCCGTCCACCCGGGTCTTCCTTTGGCCGACGAATTTTAAGGCGCCGGGTTCCCAGGCGGGGAGCCCTTCTCCCTCGACAACAACGAGCTCCTCGTATAGGCGCCCTTCAAACTCCGTTTTCGTCTTGATGACTCGGGACATTTTCAGGTCCCCCTTCTCAAGAGCTCGGCGGCCCGCAGAGCCGATTTGATGATCTTGGGGTAAGCCCCACAACGGCAGAGATTTCCGCTCATCGACCTCTTTACTTCCTCGGGAGAGGGGTGCGGATTGGTGGCCAGGAGGGCCTTGACCGACATGATCTGACCGGGGGTACAGAAACCGCATTGGAGTCCATCTTCCTCGATAAAGGCCTCCTGGATGGGGTGAAGTCTGCCCTCTCTCTCGAGGTTCTCGATGGTCTCGATGGATTTCCCTTCGTATTCGACTGCCAGGGCCATGCAGGACAGGATGGCCTGGCCATCGACTAACACTGTACAGGCCCCGCACGTGCCCTCGTCACAACCCTTCTTTGTTCCCGTGAGGCCTAAATCGTTGCGCAGGGCGTCGAGGAGCGTGCGGCGCGGCTCGACATAGAGTTCATGTTCCTGGCCGTTGACCCTCAGCCGAATAAGGGTTTTTTCTGGCCCGCGCCAGCCGCCCGTATTTTTTTTTGAACGGGCAATTTGGGTCGGCATCTTTCCTCCCGAAAATTCCTACAGAATCTTTCTGGCCAAGCTTATCCCCCAATGAAAAAATGTTTTTCTCCCCCAAAATAGAGGGTCCTTCCTGCTGGAAGACGCCAGCGTGAAAAGGATAAGCCAACGGATCTATCTTTTACCCGTGGCGGCCAATAATAAATAAGGTGGATGCTGTATTTTAGGAAGGGAAAGGCTGTATTTTCAATCCCGGAGTGCTATGAATCTTCCCTACCTTCCCAAACTGGCTCAAGGCGGGCGGGTTCCGATCAGCCATCTTCTTTTTCCACGGATTCGGGGGAGATCCATTCTCGACGGACTTTTCTCCGACGATCTTTCGGCAGATAAAGAGTGACCGTCGTCCCTTTGCCCGCCTGGCTCTCCACCCGGATTTTTCCCGCGTGCTCTTTCATCACTCTCCGGGCGAAGGTTAATCCCAAACCCACTCGGTCGGCCCGAGTAGAAAAGAACGGTTCGAAGATCATGCTCAGGTCCTTTGTAGCAATCCCCTGCCCCTGATCGGAAATCGAAACCTCCACAACCTCCCCATCATCCGCGAGGGATACCTCTATGCCCTTCTTCTGCCTCCGCAAGGGGGCCATTGAGACCGCATCCAGACTGTTTTCCAAAATATTAGAAATAGCCTTGATCATCAACGCCCGATCGATGAAAAGCTGCCCATCCCTTGCTAATTCATTCGCTTGTAGATGAATCGAGATCTCTTTTCCCTTACCCGGTTTAGAAAAATTTGACAGCGCCACCTCTACCACCTCTTGAATCTTTTCCTTCCGCAAGACCGCGCGGGGAATCCGAACATACTCTTCCACCCGCTGGAGAATCGCCTCCAACCTCCCCGTCTCTTGCAGAATCTGGCTGACGTAGGACCGGCTCTTGCGCGAAGATTGCCCCTTCAAAAGCCGGTTTGCATACCCTCCGATCGAAGCCACCGGATTACGAAATTGATGAGCAATCCCCTCCGCCATCCGGCCCAAGCTCGCCCACCGGTCCACTTCCACCTTCTCTCGCTCCAAAATCTTCAGCCGTTGAATCTCTTGAAAGGTAAAGATCAAAAACACCTCTTCCTCTTCCCTAAAAGAGGCGGTGAAAAGATGAGCGAAGATTTTTTTCCCGTCCTTCTGCCTCAAAAGCGCTTCCCCCTCGAAACCCTTCTTGTAAAGGGTGAGGAAGAGGATGTTGGGGAGGAAATAGATCAGATCTTCTTCAAGAAAAAGAATCCTTATCCTCTGGCCCTCAAGCTCTTCGGGCTGATAACCGAAGAAGGATTCCGCCTGCCGATTGGTGTATAGAATCTTAGAGTGGGTGTCGGTAAGGAGGCAAGTCGTCTGAATCGAATCGAAGAGGTTATGGCTGCTTTTCAGGATATCGTCCATGATCACGCTCCTTCCCCTTCCTCTAAAGAACCCCCACCCTCCAGAAAAGGGCCATGGATATCATAGGTTGACGAAATCAAAACCATTTCATTTTATTCCACCCCTTGAAAATGTCAAGTATGGATGCTTCCGAAAATCCAAAAACTTGGGTGGTTCCTCCTCTATTTTGGCCGAGGCCGGAGAGGAATGAGCGAAGAGATTCCAGGCAGGCGGGAAGGTTTGCCCGGAACGATGGCTCTAGAAATTTGGAGGGTAACCTCTCTATCGAGAAGCATACTTCGGGTAGGAAAATCGGGGAATCAGGAGTATAATTTTTATGTCCATTCGGTTGGTGAGTAGGGGTCTTGGGGATTGCTTCGAGCAAAGTAAAGAATTAGAAAAGTTTTTCTCAGGGGGCAGAAAGGTTGACTCTTTTCAAAGTGATTCGAGGCTCTGCCCCAAGTATGTAAGCGGTGGGAGATGGATATGCAAAATGTCAAACCGAAGTTTCGGTGTGTTATTTACGACTGTGATGGAGTTCTCTTTGATTCCATCGAGACCAACAGAAGATTATACAACCACATTTGTACCTCCCTCGGGAGACCCCCGTTAACCGAAGAGGAATTAAGTTACGCTCATATGCACACCGTCTTCGAAGCCATCCGTTTCATCTTTAGAAATGACGAAAGTTTGGAACGAAAAGCTTTAGAATCGCTCCCCGGGATAGATCCAAAGGAATACATTCCCTACCTAAAGATGGAACCCAACCTCCTGCAGACGCTAAAGATCTTGAGAGAAACAGGAATTTTTCGGGCGATCAATACAAACCGATCGACATCGATGAAATACGTCATGGACTGGTTTGATCTCTGGCCCTATTTTGACCTAGTCATCACCGCTCTCGATGTTAGAAACCCCAAACCGCATCCGGAATCGATCGAGAAGATCATCGAAACATTCCACGTAGAGCGAAGGGAGATCGTTTTTGTGGGAGATTCTGAGATTGACCAGCAAACGGCTGAATCTGCCGGGGTCAAATTTATTGCCTATAAAAATAGAAGGATAGCGAAAAATACCTTTATCGATGACCATCTCGCCTTGATAAATATTCTGGCAGAAGGGGAAGACCTTTAACGCGGATTTTCTTTTATTGACTTATCAACTGGTCTCCAGTAAATTAATGATAATGATAATGAGGAGATCGTGTGGGAATGGATACGGATCTTTCAGACTCAGCTGGGGGGAGGAATCAAATTGAGAACTGCCCATAGATACTTTTTATGGTTAATTATTTTTATCCCTTTATGGCTTGGGCCAAACTACGCGTTCGGAGGAGGGACCATGGAAATTTTATCTTCGGCATTTAAAGATGGGGAAAAGATTCCGATTCAGTATGTCATGGTTGCAGCCGGCGGAAAAAATCTGTCCATCCCGCTGACCTGGAAAAATTTCCCTCCCGGGACCAAATCCTTCGCTCTGTCGATGGTTGATCCTCATCCCGTCGCCCAAAACTGGGTTCACTGGTTTGTGATCAATATTCCAGAGAACATAACCTCTATTGGAGAAGGGGCGTCCAGAAAGAAAATGCCCATGGGCGCGACTGAGTTGAGGAACTCTTTTGGAGAGATCGGCTATGGAGGACCCCAACCCCCCCAGGGATCGGGTGAACATCCCTATGTGATTACCCTCTATGCTTTGAATGTAGAGAAGCTCGAACTAGGTGTGAACACTTCCCTGGCGGTCTTCAAAAAGATGATCGAGGGGAAAATAATCCAGTCGGCATCGCTGACGGGTAAGTATCAGAGATAGCGCTAAAGACGAATCGGAAGATGAAAAATGCTTTCTTCCAGAAGCCTGTTAGCGGAGGTCTTCTGAAGGATAAGAATGGGTTGCCCAGGATGGGAAAGGAAGGAAGATCCGAGTAGGTTTATTTTCTTTCGGCGACCGCTTTGACCTTTGATTTCAGGTTGATAAGATAGGGCCTCTGTTCCTGCTGAGCGGTATTTGAATCTACGTATTCTTCCTCGAAAATTTTTTTAACCACCGCCTCTTGGTCCCCGCCCAGCCTATCGAGAAGGTCTTCGATCTTTTTCTTACACCTCTTTGTAGCCTCGATCGATTTGGGCACATATCCACGGGCGTCATCCTCGGTAAGCACATACGAATGGGCCATTAACAAGAGATTGATGTCGAGGGGCGCCAGTTTTTCGAGGGAGGCTATATAGTCCTCATAGCTGGATAGGAATTCTGGCCGGATGTCGAAATTTCTGTCAAAAACCCCGACGGCCTCGCCAGCGATGAGGACTTCCCACTCCGGAAGATAAAAAGAGACCGCATCGCGGGTATGGCCCGGAGTGGCGATCACCCGCACCCGGATCCCATCTCCCAGAATCAGCTCACTGCCATCCTCGAGAATCAGGTCAATCTCCAGGGTATGGAAAGATACGTCTTCATCCCCGATCAGCCACTTAAACCTTTCTTCGTGATCCCCACTAAGGCTCTGGATCAAGCGGATGGCATTCGGTCTTTTCCAGACCTCTGCAGCCAGCCGGCTGCCCCCGATATTCAGGCCGGGAATCTTCTTTTTAAGAAAGGGCGCCGACCCGCAATGATCATAGTGGGAGTGAGTCAAAAGGAGGTATTGAAGCCGGCCGGGGTCCTCCAGGTAGCTCTTCAGCTCCTTGAGGTAATAGGGTCCCATAAAGGTCATGCCAGCATCGAAAAGGGCGGGGACTTTACCTAGCAAAAGAAATGCCGGGAGACCAGAGTTCCCGATAGCATAAAGTTTGTCCAAAATTTTGCCAGCGCTTTCCTTAATCATTTGTCCATCCCGACCTTACTCCTCGACTCTTCTTTCCACTGACAGATATCCTCTTTCTTGCATCTTCTTAAGGAGAATCTCGGCCCGGGCAGGGTTGAAAACGCCACATACGCAACATTTGGCCATGATTTTTGCAGCTTCTTTCGGGCTTAACCTCCGCAGTTTCACATATTCAATCATTTTGCGGATGAGGTTAAAGGAGACCAGTCCGTGGCCGCACAGGGTGTTGAATTCTAAAATTTCCCTTTCGGGTAGCCGGTCTTTCGCACCCCAGAAACCGAGGGAATGCTCCACACTATGCCTCTCCAGGCCTGCCTTTTGGCAGCATTCATGAACTTCCCCCAAAAGTCCACTGATGTTGATGGAGATCCCGAGATCTGACTGGATCAATTCTTCCAGCACTTTCTGTAGGGTCTCGAGGTCTGTAAAAACAGCGGCAGCTCCCTCACCGTCTTCCAAGTTAGAAATCAACTCCTGAATATCTATGCCGTCCTGTAGGATATTCCCCTGCTTGCTGGACCCGATGTTGACGGGATGATATTTCAGGCAGATGCGCAAGAATTCTTTGAGCTTAGGGGCGGAGCCTTCTCGGTTGATCCCTTTCGCCGTAGTCGCAAAGATGACAAAATCATTTTTCAGATTTTCTACGGCTCCTTGTCGATGCAGCGTATTGGTCATGATTCAACCCTCCCGGAATAAAGGCCGGCCCAGTCCCAGATTGGTTTTCCCGTTGGGCGAAAGGTTGTACCCAGCCTTTTTCACCCATTCTTCATGAGGGATGGCTCCATCGGCCAGACATCTGGATGACACCCCTATGCTCATGACGGTATCGATCTCTTTTTGAATCTTCTCTAGGGCGTGGAGGAACTCTGGAATTCTTTCCAATTTCGTTTTTATCTCGATGATCGCAGAAAGCACTTTCTCGTTGAGAACCTCTTCCTTTATCTTTCCTATCCTCGGATCTTCCATTAACTGGGTGACCGGATTCTGGGCCTCGAAGGTAGGCTGAAGATGCGCCAAGGCCATGGCGACTTTTTGGATGTCTCGAAAATAAGCCCCAGTTCCCGGGCGGCCCATTTCGACCACTAACCCCACCTCCCCTTTTCGAATTCTTCCGGTCACATCGTTACTCTTGATCTCTTCGGTTCCCCGTCCGCCAACCCCTGTTCCGCCGTGGACGATGGAGGGGTCGCTAAATTCTGCCCGAATAATTCTTGGCCATTTCAACTCGGGGGGAACCAGGGCACCCGTCGGACAAACGTCCACATCCCCTAAATATCCCAGGCGAAAGATGGAGAGAACTTTCCGGACCGCCCTCACAAACCAGGGCCAATATCCTTCATTTCTCAGAAGCCGGTAACAGGTAGAACACTCCACGCACTCATCCTGATTGACCACGGACTTCCCATCTTCGTCTAAACGGATCACCCCCATGGTGCAAACGGCATGGCAATTCCCACATCCAATGCATTTCTTCTTATCAATTTCCATTCTGATTCCCTCTCCCGAATATGGAGATCCACCCTGAGGATTCGATCTTTATGTTGATATTTTCCCGGCTGCGGATCGCCTACCCACTGGCCAGGGGTTTTTCATTCCCCCCTATCTAGCAAACTTTTTGATTATATCCAGAGGGCCATTCTCCGTCCACTTTTATATCCGCAGATCCTCCTCCCCGCTTTCGCGGGGACAAGCTTCGCGGGAATGACAAACCGGCTCCCTGAAAATATTTATTCAATTTTTAGGATACTAAGGATCCATAATTGACCAGACATATTCTTCCAAAATCTCCCCTACCCCCTCTTTTTCAAAGAGGGGAATTCCTCCCTTTTGCAAAGGGAGGAAAGGAGGGATTTAGTCTCGGATGTCTACATAATTATGGACTGACTAATACAAACGTAATAAATAAAGTGAGATCACTCCCTCCTTTACCCTGTGGAGTAGTTGAATTTACTCCCCAGGGCAAGCCCTCCCCCCTTGAGGGGGAGGGGAGGGTGGGGGGTAAAAAAAATTAATTCGTTCGTATTAAGTCCAGTATAGGAGATGTTATTTGGGATATAATATGATCGAGATCAATGAATATCTTATCTCATCTCTGGCCGAATCATCATCGGAAAGGCGGAATCAAGAGCGGAGCATAACCAGGTGGGGGGACGTTACTTTGTGGGTACAAATGGAAGTGGCCTTAGAGAAAAACTGGGGGTGGTATTATTTCAGCCCCCCCCTTTTTGGAAATTCGATCCGGATCGGCTCGAAGGATTCTTCCATTTTATAAGCCGGCAGCAGATTCTCCCGGGCCTGCGTTCGGCGCTGGAGGCTCGGCATGCATCGTGGCACTGCGATGCCTGTTTCGATATCCTTAAGAAGTAGAAGGTTTCCCCGGCCCTCACGGACTGGCCTGAATTACCCGCAGAAGGTCCATTGACAACTGATTTCGTGTTTGTGAGGCACCACGGGCCGGGAAGTCTCTACGCATCGAATTATCCAGATTCACACCTCAGGCGCGACGCCCAAAGGATGCGCACCTGGCTTTCCGAAGGCAAAGACATCTAGATCTACTACAACAACGATGCCTATGGTTATGCGGTCAAAAATGGACTGACCCTGAAGGAATTTCTGGACAAAGGGTTATAAACTGGGAACAAGGGATTCCCTATCGGCTCAATAGAATCCCATCCCCCATGCCTCCATTCGAGTGGGGGTAAAAAAAGAAAGGAAGAAAGGATGACCGGCAGAGAAATTGCTCAAATGGCTTTCGAACTGAAAGAGCCACCCAGAGTGCCCGTAACCTTGATCGGGGGAGGGGCGTGGGCCGTCCATCGGGCCGGCACGACTTTCGCCAAGATTAAGGATGACCCGGCTCAGATCGCCGATGTATTCATTCAGTACTTCAACCAAATGGACCATGATCTGCTCTGGACCGGTTCAAATTTCCTCAACTATCCCATCCACTTTTTGGGCTGCCCCATAAAGGACGATTCCTCCGATTACCCGGCGCTGGAAGGATCAGTCATTAAAAACCTCAATGAAATTGATCAACTGAGTATCGAAAAGGTTGTCCGGCATCCAACGATGCAGGGGATTATCCGCTCGCACCACTTGATCGCAGATGCCATCGGCCAGAAAACGCTGATCATCCCGACCCAATGGGCCCCTTTCACCGTCACCGCTCGCATCCTGGGGACGGAGGCGACCCTGATGGCCACGATCCAGGATGCCGATAGACTCAGGAACCTCATCCAATTTTCCACTAACCTGATCTGGGCTTTGTTGGAACCCGTGCTGGAGCATAAGGATATTTTAGGCGCTAATTTTTCGGATCCGGTGGCCTCGGGGGACCTGATCTCCCCGGCTACCTTTCGAAAATTCGCTGCCCCCGCACTTAAAGATCTTTCGCAAAGGCTCAAAGCCAAGGGAAAGTACAGCATGATTCACATTTGTGGCGACTCAACTAGAATCCTCAAGGATATTTTGGAGATCGGCCCGAATTGCTTCAGCCTGGAAAGCAAAGTGGACCTGCGCGCCGCCAAGGAAATCTTAGGTGGAAAAGTCTGCGTGGCGGGTAACGTCTCTCCGATCGGCGCCTTTCTGTCCGGAAAGCCAGAGGAGGTGGCGGCGGAGGCCAGGTCGTGCCTCGCCGTTTGGGGTCATGGGGGCGGGTATATCCTCACGGTGGGATGCGACTTTGCCAAAGACGTACCTCTGGAAAACATGAGAGCGTTGATGTCTCTGAAGGAACGAACATGATCTTTAGGCTCTTATCAAACCTTGATCTTTATACCCTTTCCCGGAGAAAGCGAGGGGTTATGGAGTCGAACCCTTCAGCTTTAGCAAGGAAACGCCCGGGGCTTTTTGCTTTTATCTTTTCAACAGGAATCTAGATGAGCCTTTGGGTGGATCCTTCTCTGACCGTTGGCGGAAGGTTGTCCGTGATCCTGCTGGTATGTTCCCTGGCCGGTCTGGGCATTTTGCTGCTTCATCTGTTACCTTCCAGATGGGAGATGGGGATCTTACTCTTGGCGATCGGAAGGATGATCTAGGTGCGCCTGCCTCTTTCGGGGGCGTATATTACCGAACCGATCCGCGAGGATGACCGCTCCTCGATCCTCGGTATTTACCTCTACAGCGCTCCATAAACGATCCGAAAGATTCGATCTTCGGCATCTGGAAAGATTCCAGGGGCCGGTCCTCGATCGGGTATTTCCCGAAGTGTCGGACGGCCGCAATGGCCGCGTGCACGTTCTGGACAGGGGTGTTCACTGAGACATCATTGAAGAAGATGATCAAGGGACCTGCTTTGACCCCGCTGAAAATATATCTACGGCAACGATTTACGATTTTTTCGATCGGACCTTCCTGCAGCAGAAGGGTATCCAACCCCAGCATCAGCGCCATTTTTCTCTCTGGCAAATTCCACGTAAGGTTCGGGACCCGTTACGGCCACATCCGGATCCATGCAGGCTAAAAGCCTCGGACTCACTGAGGTCATCAGTTCCAGCATTTTCCGGAATTTCTCCGGGTTTTTGTAGAGATAGCTGTACCCCCAGTATCCTGTGCTGGTTACGTTTCCGATCTTTTCATTCATCCGAGCTACGTAAGGCATGACAAACTCGTCGAAGAATCTCCACGGTAACAATGGGAGGCGAGGCGGCGGCATCGGCTCCACTTCCCGGGGCTCCGGGTTGGCCAATGGCCTCCCGCTGCGTCTGGACCCAGGGGATTAGGACTTCATCTGTCAAGAACGTGAAAAGGCGATGAGCGAACTCCGGAGCGGCGAGGATATCCATGAGCAGATTCTCGATCCCTCGGACATTCACCGCCAGCGAGAAGGGCGAACAGAAACGGATGCGCCCGGGAAGTCCTAAATCATAGCACCGGCGCATGACTTCCAGCACGAAAGGCATGCGGGCGGATTTCTTAAAATCTGGAGGACGAAGATGGTTCAGGTCCGAGGGATCCCGGATGAGGGGGTTTTGGCGGTCGATGTCCGGCATGCGGTAGGTTTCCCAGTTCATCCGCTGCCCCAGGGCCTCGGCCTCGATGTTGTAGATGTCGTAGTAAAATCCCGGCATATCTAGGCTGTAGTACTGAAAAACGGCCAGGTTCATCTCCACGAACTTTTTGGCGTTTGTATAGGCTTCACGCATATCCCCGCCAGAGAGCTTTACCACATGTTCGTTTATCTGCGCTGAGATCGGGACCCTATCGGCTTGCCCCTTGAGGGCACGTAGATACCGATCGATCCGCTCAAATGTACTGGGTAAAACGATCAGGGTCGCCTCCGTTGCAATCGATCAAACAACCCGGGCTGGATGTAACGTCTGTAATCAGGACAACCTTTGAGGTGTTTGCAGCGTTTTTCACAAACCGAGGGAAGAATTTGGGGTTGATTCTTTCTGCGCTTGCAGACAATCAAGATCTTATCGGATAATACCCCCGCAGATTTTCCTATTCGCTTTCGGGTTCTCATGAGGCCATCGTTGAAAATCTATGACTGCGCATCGCCGAGGCAGGATTCAGACCTCTTTGGCTCTATCCCAGTCCCAGGAACTGGCGGAGGACCTTGGCCATCTCTTTTTTTTCGCATACTCCTCGGTGGATCTCTGGCAGGGAACTCAATTCGGCAAGCTTGGCCGGGACAGGCTGGCCGCTTAAGACAGAAAGTTCTTCCAGGAGGGAGAATTCATCCTTGGGGGATGTAATCCGTCCCAGGGCTTCCAAAACGGCCCGATTGAACTTGAAGGGGCTGGCGGTGGAAGCCAGCAGAGTGGGGGAGCTGTCACCGGTTTCTTCTCGGTATCTTTGCCAGACGCTATAACCCACGGCGGTGTGAGGATCCATCAGATATCCTAGCTTTTCGAAGGCCTCCTGGATAGCCCGGAGGGTCTCCCGGCGATCCGCAAAGCCTCCGTAAAAGAGGGATTGGAGTTGCTCCAGCGCCTTAGGGGGCAGGGCATACCAACCCTGGCCAGCCAACTTTTCCATATCATCGCAAACCCTGGCCGATTGGCGGCCGGCCAGCTCGAAAAGCAAGCGTTCCAGGTTGGAGGAGATCAGGATATCCATAGAGGGGGATTCGCTTTTGTAAAACTCCCGCCGCCGATCATAAAGCCCGGTGCGGATGAAATCGGTAAGGACCTTGTTGCGGTTGGAGGCGCAGATCAGTCTGGAAACAGGCAATCCACATCGGATCGCGTAGTATGCCGCGAGAATGTTGCCGAAGTTCCCCGTGGGAACGCAGATATGGATTGGCTGGCCGCGCTGGATTTTCCCGGCAACCACCATCTCATCATAGGCGGAAAAATAATAAACGATCTGCGGAGCCAGCCGGCCCCAGTTGATGGAATTGGCGGAAGACAGCCTGAGGTTAAAGGCCGCCAGCTTGGCATTCATATCAGGGTCGGAGAAGATTTGTTTAACCCCAAATTGCGCATCGTCAAAATTGCCCCTAACTGCGCAGGCCCCGACGTTCGTCCCCCGCTGGGTGACCATTTGCAGGCGTTGGATCTCGCTCACTCCCTCATGGGGATAAAAAACGAATAGGCGTACCCCTGCGGCGCCGGCAAAGCCTTCCAAAGCGGCCTTGCCCGTGTCTCCAGAAGTGGCTACCAGAATAACTACTTCAAACCGCTCTCGCTCGGCCTGGAGAGCTGAGGAGAGCAAACGGGGCATCAGCTGGAGGGCCAGGTCTTTGAAGGCTAAGGTCGGCCCGTGCCAGAGTTCGAGGATTGCCGTGCCGTTTCCAAGAAATTTGACCGGAGCGGTCAAAGGAGAATCAAAGTTCTCCGCGTAGGCAGCTTCACAGGCCGTTAAGAGTTCAGCCGCCGTGTAATCTGTGAGAAAGGGTCGCAGGATCTTGGCCGCCCGCGCCGCATAGGAACCCCGGTCAGCAATGGAGAAAGGGTTAGGGCCGAGGGAAGGGAAGGTAGATGGAACATAAAGGCCATGATCCTCCGCAACGCCTTTGATGATGGCCTTCTTAGAGGGAATGCTCGGGGCAGATCCACGGGTACTTACATATTCCATGGAGAAAGATTACCATATCCCATTTCATCTGACAACCAAAGCCATCTTTACGTGATCAGTGTAACTGAGGCATTAATAAATCACCTGATATTTCCGATATAATACATGGTAATTCAAAAAGCCCTATACATTCCAACGGGCGCCTGGGGTTTTTTTTTTACTTTCGCATGGACGGGCGCTCCGGCAAGATTAACCAGTTGAAATTACTAAGGAGTCCATAATTGACCAGACATATTCTTCCAAAATCTCCCCTGACCCCTCTTTTCCAAATCCCGCGAAACGCGGGACTCCCTTTTGTAAAGGGAGGGAAGGAGGGATTTGGTCTTCGGTGTCTATATAATTATGGACTGACTAATAAGTCAAAGATTTGCTTCATGGGGATAAAGGGGCATGCTCCGGACACAGGGAAAAGCCGGGCGCAATTTTTTTCTCAACAAGGATACGAAAACCTGATAAAGGCAGCTTCTTCAATCTCTTCTTTACCTATCACGGCCGTTTTTGCATGAAGATTCTTCTTGCCCCTGTTGGATCGGAAGGCGATGTTCGGCCTATCCTGGTGCTCGCCACAGCTCTGCGCGAGGTTGGACATCAGATTACGGTCTGTGCTCCACCGAACAATTACCAGCTCTTCGCGGATCGAGGAATCCCCTTCCATCCGATCGGCAGTGATATTCAGGTTTGGGCGCAAGAAAACGCCGGGGCGGTCATGGGCCATCCGATCCGGGGTTTGAAACCAATGATCGACGGCTTATGTGACCTTGTTCCCCAACTGTTCTCGGGATTGCTTGAGTGCGCAAGGGGGGCGGATTTTCTCATCGGTGCAGGGCTAAATCTTGCTGCTCATTCTGTCGCCCAGGCCTTGGAGCTCCCCTATCGCCATGTCGTACATATTCCACAGATCCTTCCCTCGAGCTATCATCCACCCGCCTTCCTCCCTTGGCAGAGCCTTCCCCGCTTCATGAATCGTCTATGCTGGCGCACAAGCACTCTATTCTTAGACAGGGTGTTCAGAGCTACGATCAACACTTATCGAAGCAACATGGGATTGAAGGGTATCCAGAATGTGCAAGATTTCCTTGTAAGCAAGGTCATCGTTGCCATGGATAAGGAACTGGCGCCCATCCCTCCGGATATAAAAGTGGATTGCATACAAACCGGGTACTGGTATTTTTCGGAAGACCAACCGCTCGACGCGGAATTAGAGAGATTCATAGAGGATGGATCCCCACCGATCTATATTGGTTTCGGCAGCATGACCGATTCCTCCCCCCAGAAAACGAGTAGATTATTGGCAGAAGCAGTGGCGGTTCTGGGCGTCCGGGCGATTATTGCGAAAGGCTGGGCGGGTTTGGGACAGGAGGTGTGCGCCAAAAATATCAGAATGATCGGCCATGTCCCCCATGCGAGTTTGTTTCCCCAAATGGCGGCTGTGATCCACCACGGAGGTGCAGGTACGGTCTATGCAGCAGCGCGCGCAGGAGTGCCGCAGGTTGTAGTTCCTCATATTTTGGATCAGTACTACTGGGGAAACCGCGTCCACAAGCTGGGACTGGGGCCCCGACCCATCCACCGCTCGCGACTGACCTTAAAAAGCTTGGTATCAGCGGTTCACCAGTGCCTTTCAGACCTGGGCTTCAAGGAAGAGGCCCAAAGCCTGGCGATGAAACTGCGTGCTCGAAACGGCTTGCAGGAAGCAGTTGCGATCTTTTGACTAAGAGCTTATCCTTAAATAAGTTCTTACTTTTAAATCCCCCTTTAAAAAAGGGGGACATAGGGGGATTTGCTTTGGGATGCCTTGGAAAAATCCCCCCTCACCCCCCTTTACAAAGGGGGGAATACTATTTACGGACAAGCTTTAAGCCTCAGCCTTTTGCGGGCCATGAATCGCTGCCTTAAACCCAGGGACGGGAGACATCCTATAACGTATCTCCTCTCCCGCTCTTCTCGCGTTTCTTTCCTGTCTCGCCGTCCCCGCGTCTCCGCGTCTCATTGTTCCCGGTCGCTGTTTTCATTCCCCCATCACTTGAACTATTATTTTCCTCTGCCTCTTGCGGTTATCAAAATCGATGAACACGATCTGCTGCCAGGTTCCCAGAGCCAATGCCCCGCGAGTTATGGGAACGGTGAGAGAAGGCCCGACCAGGGCCGCCCGCACATGGGAAAAACCGTTGCCGTCCCCCCAGCGCCGGTCATGGGCATAAGGGATGTCGGATGGCGCCACCCTTTCGATCGCTTTTTTCAAATCCTCCAGGACACCGCTCTCGTACTCGATGGTCGTGACGGCACCGGTAGACCCCGGGCAGAAAACGGTTACGGCACCGTTCTTCATTTTCGATCCTTCGACGATGGCAGCTACATGGGACGTAATATCGATGATGTCACTAAATCCTTTGGTTTGCAGGGAAATGAACTCTGAAATCACCATAACCTTCCTCCCGAAATTTGGCTTTTGTAGGGAAAAAACAGGACCGGTTGAATGAGTCGATCGAATCCAGGCCTGCTTTGGCATCGGTCCAGAAAAAAGTTTTGCTAAGTTCAAGCATTACTAAGGAGTCCATAATTGACCAGACATATTCTTCCAAAATCTCCCCTGACCCCTCTTTTCCAAAGAGGGGAAATTCCTCCCTTTTGTAAAGGGAGGGAAGGAAGGATTTGGTCTTCGGTGTCTATATAATCATGGACTGACTAATAAGAAAAGAAAATGGTTTGTTCAGTCCTTAAGAGATTTTCTTGTCATCAATAGATTAATATATAATAGCTGAAATTTGACCAGAGGGATATTGTCTGAAAAAATCAAACTTACTTCCTCAAAGCAGTGATTGACAGGTTCTTCCTAAAGGTGCAGAGTACTTCCTCTTGTTTTTAGGGTCATCCCTTAGAATGCAACATTTCAAATCCAAATCCTCAATTTGGGCTTGAAAACCGAGGCTATTTTCAAAGGCAAATTTTCCCCCCTGTTAGTAGCAAGTCAAGATGTCCGGTTTTTATAGCAAGTGATCTGTCCGGTTGTTGATAGTGTTCTGCCCCCTTCCCAGGCAGGAAGTGACAAAGGTAGTTCTAGCGCTATACCGTTGCCTCCCACGGCTTGTCTCCCCATCGTTGGAGGGCTGGGCAGGAGGCGTCCATCGGAACTATAGTGCCCCAAGATATGGGGGCCATAGCCGATACTCAGGGTCCCATCCAGATGCTCATAAACCTTCACGCGGCATTTGGCGAAGGTGTAACGCCAAGTGGCCGGGGGGATCTGCCAGCGCCGGTTCTGGAACTCGACGCAGTTATCGTTGCCCACGGTCCGCTCATGTTGTAGGGCGAAGGTGCGATCGAGTTGATCCCCGGTGTACGGGACGAAAGCAGTTCCCTCCCCAGCCGGAGGGACGGTCCAGGTCCGGTTATGGAACGGGATCCACGTGTGCTCCAGGAAGGCATTGGCCGCCTCCAGCGTGGTAATCCCCGCCAGGCGCAGTTCTTGGGGGAGTCGCCCCTGCCAGGTCTCCCAGAGGCGTTCCATCCGTCCTCGGGCCTGGGGCGAGTGGGCGGGGATCAGCTCAATGCCTAACTGGCCCAAAGCGCGCTCAATCTGGGTCGGGCCGGCAGCCTGCTGGGGCCGATGGGGGCTGCGCCCAGTCCGGGTCGTCACAAAGTGGCTGGCCTGATCGGTGTACAGGCTACAGAACAGGCCGTGTAACTCAATGACGGCTTTAAGACCCGCCATCATCGTCAGCGTGCTTTCCTGGGGGACGAACCGGGCGTAATAGGTCTCACTATTGGCGTCATCCAGCACCACAATAAGGTCCTGCGTTCCATCCAGGCCAGGGATCCAGGCATGGGTGCTGGCATCCGCGTGCAGGAGCATTCCCGGCAGCGGCCGTCGGGGCCGAGCCTTGCGGTGGGGGCTGCGCCGGGTCTCTTGGGTGACCAATCCGGCGGCCTGTAAGGTGGTCTTCACCCAGGTGTAGGAGAGTGTGATCGCATGCTGGGCGCGCACCTTCTCATGGAAGTGCAAGACATTCAGGTCGAAGTACCGCTCCCGATACAAGGTCAACACTTGCCGCACAACCTCCAGGGGCACCCGCTTGGGCGAGGGCTGTTGCCGGCGTCGATCAAAAAGCCCATCGTAGCCCCACTGCTCGTAACGCCGTTTCCACCGGCGCAGCTGGCGATCCGAAATCCCGAGAATCTCGGCCGCCTGGTACCATTTCAACCGCCCATCGATAGCTCGCAAAATCACTTCTTGAACCTTCATCGCCCGCTCCACGGCGGAAGAAAGGTAGTAGGTGGTCTCCATCATTGGGCCCTCCTTTCCGAAGACCCAAGTCTACCTCTCCTCCCGCAAAAGCGGACATTTCACTTGCTACAGGAGGCGGACATTTCATATGCTACCAACATCCATAAATCTATAAGTTTACAATGAAGGAAACTTCTGCTACCCTTCCACCCATGCCCAGAAGAGCCCGCATCGACATGCCTGGTGGCCTTCATCATCTCATCTTTCGAGGGATTGAACGTAAGAAGATCTTCCAAGATGACGTTGATCGCAAGAACCTTCTGAGCCGGCTGGACAAAGCCCTGAACTCTTCGGAAACCTCATGCTACGCCTGGGCTTTGATGCCTAACCATGTTTTATGTTGAGCTCAACATAAAACATGTTATGTGAAGCTCTGGATTATGTGAAGTTGAGCTCCCCTCCATTATGAATCTTCCCGCCATTTTGCCATTATTCGCAGGCCTCTGCCGATAATACTACACATAATTCCATGCTATGACAAGTTCATACTGTCTCACAGAAGAGGCGGGGAAAGGAGATTGTCATGGCACTGGAACGGGTTTTTGAGTATCCGAGAACACTGAAGAGGCTGCGCAGTGGTCCGATAGGAAAGCTTTTGGAGGGGTTTTGCCATTGGCTGCTGGAGCATGGATTCAGTCGCGGGACAGTACGTAAGCACATCTTTAGTGTATCCCACCTTAACGAGCATCTGGGCGGCCCGAGGAGTGGGGTCCACCAGACCGTCAGTTTGAGAGAAGTGGAGGGCTTTTTCAGCGCCTACCCTTTGCGGTGCCGGAACCGAGGGGTGGGGGAAAAACACCTCCGTCGGGTGGGCTACTCGGTCAATCGTTTCCTCGCCTACCTTCGGGACTCGGGGCTTTTGGATTCCTTGCCGCAACAGAAGATCTATCAGCCCCTCTTGGACGGCTATCTCGAATGGATGCGCCATTACCAGCACACGGCCGATGGAACGCTTCAAGTCCGCAGCCATTCGATCACTCAGTTCCTTCAGTGGCTTGGCCCAGAAGCCACGCCAGAAGGCTTATCCAGGCTGACGGCCCAGAGAGTCGAAGCCTTCTTTCTGAGCTATGCCCAGAGTATGGGGCGATCCGCACGGCGATCCATGCAGTCGGCTCTGCGGACTTTTTTACGGTTCTGTTTGCAACAAGGCTATATTAAGCGACCTCTCGACCGCGCGATCCCCACTCTGCGCACTTACAAACTGACCACGGTTCCACGCGGGCTGAGCGACCCCCAAGCCCAACAGGTCCTGCGCGGCATCAACCGCAACCGTCACGCTGGCCGGCGGGATTATGCCATTCTGCAACTGCTTTACACCTACGGCGTGCGGGGCGGCCAAGTGCGTGCCCTTCGCCTGGAGGATATCGACTGGACGCAGAGCCAAATCCTTTTCCAAGCCTCCAAACACGGCAAAGACAGCCGACTGCCCTTAACAGCTCAGGTGGGTAAGAGTCTGTTGGATTACTTGCAAAACTCCCGCCCTCCTTATTCCGACCCTCACGTTTTTCTGACCTGCCGGGCGCCCTATCACCCTCTGACTCATCCCACCGCCCTTTCGGCTATCGTGGAACGTCATATCCGGGCTGCGGGCATCGAGCCCCCCAGCAAGGGCGCACATGCCTTCCGGCATGGCTTTGCCACCCGCATGGTCCACCAAGGCCATTCGCTGAAGGCGGTGGCCGACATCCTCGGCCATCGCCACCTCAGCACCACCTTCATCTATACCAAGGTCGACTTCAAGGCCCTGAAGCAAGTGGCCCTAGAATGGCCACAGGAGGTGTTACCATGAGTCCGGAAAGCTTCACAGCTGTCTGGCCAGTGAGATCCAAAACTTCATCCATCTGCGCCGCCTCTCCGGCACCGATTATCAAAGTCAGGCCCGGCTGCTGGAATACTTCGACCGCTTTCTGCTTACGCAAGGGCTGAGCGAACCCCGCATTACCCGAGAGATCACCGACGGCTACCAGCAGAGCCTTTCCCCCCTGGCCCCCCGCACCCGCTCCAACCGCTTCTGCGTGGTCAGACAGCTTTGCGAGTATCTTGCCGGCAACGATCCCCGCAGCTATGTACCCGAACCCTTCAGAGGAATCCCCTCGCCCGGGACTCACCCGCCCTATATCTACAGTCCCTCTGAACTCCAAGCGCTCCTGGCGGCCGCCAGCAAACTGCCGCCGCCCAACTCGCTACGGCCTCACACCTACCGGACGCTTCTGGGGATTCTCTACAGCACGGGGATCCGGATTGGCGAGGCTTTGGGCTTGAACCTGGAGGACTTCCCCAGCGCCGAGCAACGCCTCTACATCGCCGAAGGCAAGTTCCGAAAAGCTCGTTGGGTACCCCTGAGCCCTTCCACCTGCCGGGCGCGGCACCAATACCTGCACGAACGGTCCCAAATGAGGCCCCGCTCGCCCGACTCCCCGCTGCTGCTCAACCAGCGATCCCGCCGCCTGACCCCCTGCACCTCCATCAGTCCTTCCAGTACTTGCTAAGGCAGTGCGGCATTCGTCACCACAAGCACACCGGCCCCCGCATCCACGACCTGCGACACACCTTTGCGGTTCACAGGCTGCTGGCCTGGTATCGGGACGGACAGGATCTCAACGCCCGACTCCCCTGGCTGGCCACCTATATGGGCCACGTGGATCTCCACTCCACTCAAGTCTACCTGCAGGCTACCCCCGAGCTGATCGAGAAAGTCGACCGGCGCTTTCATAACCACTACCTGCATCGGGTTAAACCCCAGGGAGGAACCCTATAACTCATCTCGCTCGCCAACTTCATCAAACGTTTCTTTAGCCACTACCTGCCGGTCCAGAAAGGCCTGGCCATCAATACGGTTGTAGCTTATCGCGACGCCATTAAGCTGCTGTTGGGCTATGCCTCCGACACCTTGAAGAAGAAGGTCGAGGAACTCGAGGTGGAAGACATCGACGCCTCACTCGTACTGGACTTCCTCGAACATGTGGAAACCACAAGAGGCTGCAGCCCCAGAACCCGCAATGCCAGACTGGTGGCTATCCGCGCCCTCTTCGGCTTCATCGCCCGGCAGGAACCTTCCCTGGCGCTCCACTCCCAGACCATCCACACCATCCCCCTCAAACGCACGGAGCACAAAACAGTCGACTATCTCGAAGAGAAAGAAATGCAGGCCCTGCTTAACGCGGTAGACCTCACCTCGCGTACGGGATTGCGGAATAAAGCCCTGCTGCTCCTGCTCTACAATACCGGGGCTCGGGTCAGTGAGATCGTGGGACTGAAACTACTTGACCTGCGTCTGGATGGCACCGCTCAAGTCCAGCTCCTGGGCAAGGGCAAAAAGTATCGGAGTTGTCCGCTATGGCCGGAAACGGCCGAAGCTTCTCCACGATTATCTGCAGCGG
>CAVXFA010000087.1:0-6841 GCA_963760605.1 uncultured delta proteobacterium
GGACAAGCGGCCAGAAGGTGGGCGTTGAGAAAGAACGTGGTGAGCAAAATAAAACCTATCCTTTTAAAAAGCATGGGCAGAGCCCTTTCGAGTTCACCGAGAAGTGCTTATAAGATCGATGACAGTTTAGCAGGGAGGAAAAAAATTATCAAGTTCCCTCCCCGCTTCATAAACCCGAGATCTGGTTCCACTGGGGAAAAAGCTTTCTTAATGCTAAGTTATTGACCGCATTTATTAATTTTTTAAGAACCGATCTTCCAAATTTATTGACATATACCATTGCTTGTGATAAGAGATCAATTTGATTAGTAAATATTTATAAAAAAGGAGGCAAGAATTATGTCAAATGAGATCTTGAGGAGGACATTTTTTAAGTATATGGCAGCAGCCGCTCTTTCAAGTGTTCTGATGATTGGACCTCCTGGCGGGGCGACCCAAGCAATTGCCCAGGCTAAGAGAACGATTCCTACGACGCCCGTTAAAATTGCAGTGGTGAGTTTTTTAACGGGCGCAGCGGCAGCCCCTTTTGGTATCCCGGGCGAAAATACATTTAAGATGTGTGCGGATGTGATCAATAAGGAAGGGGGAATACTCGGTCGGAAGATCGAGCTCGTCGGCAAAGATGAAGCAGGCGGTGTCGATGCTCAGGTGAAGCTGGCCAGGAAACTGATTTTGGAAGATAAGGTGGATGTAGATCTGGGTTATATCTCATCGGCCTCCTGTCTGGCCGTCCTTCCCCTCGCAGATGAGACGGGCGGTTTGGTCGTCGCCTATGACTGTGGAACCCAGGAGTTGATGGAAGGGACGAAATCCCCTTTTGATGTACCTAAGTTTAAATTGGGTTTTAGAACTTCAGCCCATCTGGGCATTGATAATGTGGGATTGGCTTTGATGATTAAGAAATATATGCCTAAAATTAAAACCATCGCCGGCATAAACCAGGATTATGCGTGGGGTAGGGATAGCTGGTTAATATTCGAAACAGCGATGAAAAAACTGATGCCCCATGTACAGGTGGTGAAAACTCTATGGCCTCCGCTGGGCAATACAGATTACACTGCCCATATCAGCGCCTTGATCGGGGCGCAGCCGGATGTCGTCCATTCTTCCCTTTGGGGGGGAGATGCCGTAACATTCACCAAACAGGCTTTAGGAATGGGATTTTTTAAGAAGATTAAAATGGCCTATTCCCGCGGGGAACCCTATCCTCAAGAAGTGGGCAAAGAATATCCCGAAGAGCAGATTATCTGCTGTGCCGGAACCCATTATTTCCTTTATACGGCCCCGCCTCTCAATCAGTGGTTTGTGGCGGAATACCGCAAGCGATATGGAAAATATCCCACCTATCCTTGCTACCACGCCTATCAGGCAATCTATGCGTATAAACATGCTGTCGAGAAGGCTGGCAAATTAGTAGGGGGGTGGCCCACCGTCGAAGAAATTGCCCAAGCCATGACCGGCCTAACCTTTCCCTCCCCTTCGGGGAATATAACGATCCGGGAGGACCACAACGCCATTGAGGATGTCCTGGTTGGATTCTCCAAACTCACACCCAAGTATCCTTTCCCCATTCTTGACCCAAAGAGAATGGAAGTCTTTCCAGCCAGTCAGGTAAACCCACCTGTAGGCGTAAGAACAGTGGATTGGATCAATAGCTGGAAATAGCTGGGTCCTTCCCCTCTCCCTGATGAGACGGTGTCGTAATGAAGGAAAATGGCTGTCATTCCCGCGAAAGCGGGAATCCAGGAATTTTGAAAGAGACCAAGGGGCCTAAAATGGCAGGATATTTTTATATGATCCGACCTGCCTGGATGCCCGCCTTCGCGGGCATGACGAATTACGACACAGTCTCGATTGGGAGAAGGGGAGGGCCGGGAGAATATTCAAGATGTGGGTAGTTTACACACTCAATGGTTTATATTTTGGAGCCCTTTTGTTTCTCATCTCCTTGGGGCTCAACATCATATTGGGAGTCATGGGAATACTCAACTTGGCGCATGGTTCTTTTTATGCCATTGGGGCGTTTATGGCGGCTTGGACCATCATTCATATTTGGATGAAGGCGCCGCCATTCTTCCTCTACGTATCCCTTTTAAGTGGATTCGTGATTGCCGGGATCGTCGGCTGGTTGATGGAAAAGTCGTTGATCAGGGCTATGTATACCCGTACTCTGGAGTATCAACTCTTGCTTACCTTCGGAGCCCTCCTCCTTTTGGAAGATGTGATCAAAATGATATGGGGAGGGCAGGCGTACTACGCTTCGGCCCCTTTTGATCTTTTAGGCACAATAAATATCCTGGGAAATGTTTATCCGAATTACTTTTTATTTGTGATGGCCATTACCTGCGTTGCGGGATTGCTCGTCTGGCTTTTCATGTCCAAAACGAGGCTGGGGATTATGTTAAGAGCCATCTCCCTCGATCGAGAAATGGCTACGGGACTGGGACTGGATATTGGGAGACTCAGCACCATGGCCTTTGTGCTCGGATCAGCCCTGGCTGGCCTGGCAGGGGCTTTGGTGGTACCCACGACCCCAGCCCTGTTGGGAATCGGGATGGAACCCCTGATCCTGGCCTTTATCGTAGTGGTGGTCGGCGGCCTCGGCAGCCTCAAGGGTGCTTTGGTAGGAGCCTTGCTCGTGGGATTGACAAGGTCCTTTGGCATCGCCATCTTTCCAGAAATAGAGTTACCTTTATTGTTTTTGATCGCCGGCATTATCCTGGTGGCTAAGCCCCAAGGTCTCTTTGGGAGATAGAGGATGCGTTTAAAGGGAATCGTTCAAAATCGAAGATGGATGACCTATGGAATTATCTTCATCACTCTCTTATTTGTTCCTCATCTTTTTTCTATCTATAACCTCATGTTGTTTGAATACGGACTGACTTTCGCCATCGTAGGACTTGGTTTCAATCTCCTTTTGGGATATACCGGCCTTTTGTCCTTTGGCCATGGAGCCTATTTTGCGGTCGGGGCCTATGCCGTGGCTATGATAGGTAGGTATTTTCCGAGTTCCTACGCCATGGAGATATTGCTTCCAGCAGCGCTCTTTTTTTCATTGCTACTCTCGATCCTCTTTGGTTTTCTCTGCGTGCGACATACAAAGATCTTTTTTTCCATTCTGGCCCTCGCTCTTTCGATGCTTCTCTACGCGTTGATATTCAAATTATATTACCTTACCGGGGGGTCCGATGGCCTCCGGGTGCCGATTCCCAGCCTGTTCGGTATTTCCAATGCAGGGGTCCGGAGGCCAGCTTTCCTCTCGGGAACATATTATTATTTCTTGTTATTCATATTTGCTTTGAGTTTCCTCCTCATGAAAGGAATTGTAAGTTCCCCATTTGGAAAAGCCCTCCAGGCGATCCGGGATAACGAGGTGCGGGCCGAATTGATTGGCATCCGCGTTCGTCGATACCGACTCTATGCCTTCTCCATCTCTGGCTTGTACGTTGGGTTGGGCGGTGCCCTCTGGTCTTTTGTCAACGGCCATGTTACGGCGGATCTATCCCACTGGCTCTTTTCAGGGGAGATTGTCTACATGACTCTGCTGGGAGGTTTCGGAATTTTGGAAGGTCCCGTCATCGGCGCGATAATATTCACGTATCTAAAACTATATGCCATGAGTAACACAGAGTATTGGATGTTCGTGATCGGTGCGACGCTGATCGCCCTCGTTCTTCTCTTGCCGAATGGGGTTGCCGGAGCCGTGGCAAATCTATGGGCGAAAATAAAAAAAGGAAAAGCGGCGGGGGGAACTTCTTGTTAGTCATCGAACATTTGAATAAATATTTTGGATATCTCCAGGCAGTCAATGATGTCAGTTTTGAAATCAAAGGGGGCGAGATTGTATCCATTATTGGCACGAACGGGGCTGGCAAGACCACTTTGGTCAATTTAATTAGCGGGTATTTAAAACCGGATAGTGGAAGCATTCTTTTTTTTGGCCAGGATATCACGCATGCTTCCCCCTATAAGAGGATTCGATTGGGGGTGGGGCGGAGCTTCCAAATTATTCAACTCTTTGGAAATGCCACGATCTTGGATAATGTGCGAACCGCCCTCTTCTCCAGATATGGAATGATCAGAAGGGGACTGCTGCCTGCAGACCGCTATTCCTCCGTAACCCAGGAGGCGACCGCGATCCTGGATAGTTTCAATTTATTGGATAAAAAGGATTTAACCCCCAAAGGACTCTCCGAAGGGGACATGAAAGTTCTCGACGTGGCCATTGCTTTTGCGTTGAAATCGAAACTTCTCTTATTGGATGAACCCACCAGTGGGGTGGCTACCTATGATAAATTTAAAGTCATGGATTCCATCGTAGCGGCCATAAGAAAGGAAGGAATCTCTACCCTGATTATCGAACATGACATGGATATTGTTTCGGGCTATTCGGACAGAGTCATTGTCATGCACGAGGGCCAAATCTTAGCCGCAGGCAAACCGGATGAGATTATGGAAAATAAAGAGGTCAAAGCGACCGTTTTTGGTATTCTGGGCTAAGGAATATGCTATTGCAGGTTGAAAATTTGAACTTTTTCATAGGCTCGACTCAAATTCTAAGAAGCATTTCTTTAAGAGTGAATGAAGGGGAGATCGTTTTCCTTCTGGGGAGAAATGGTGCCGGAAAGAGTTCAATTATCAAGTGCATCATCGGTCTTTACTCTGGCAAATCGGGGAAGATCCTTTTCCAAGGAAAAGACATTACTCCTTTCTCACCGCGAGAGAAAGTTCTTGCCGGAATCGGATATTCTCCCGAGGATACCAGAATATTTTCAGACCTCACCGTGGAAGAAAATATGAATCTTTCAACCTGGATTAGAGGCCAGGGGGAAATACAGGAAACATTCAGTTTTGAGAAAATCTTCAATATCTTCCCGGCGATTAAGAAGTTCTTAGACCGGAAGGGGCTCCACCTCAGCGGCGGGGAGAAGAAGATGGTATCCATTGCCAGAGCATTGGCCCTCAATCCGTCCTTATTACTTCTGGATGAAGCCTTTGAAGGATTGGCCCCTCTCGTGGTGAAACATTTTATAGAGGCCTTAAGTCAGATTCGGGAATTAGGAGTTACCCTTCTCTTGGGGGAATCGAATGTCCGAATCGCATCTCAGATCGCCGAAAGGTCCTACCTCGTAGAAAGAGGAGAAATCATATTTGAAGGGCATCCGCGGGAGATTCTCGAGAACGAGAAACTCTTAAAGATCGTTGGCAGGTAAACCAAAGGAACCCGCCATTCCTCATTTGGTCAAATCGGCAAAGAAAGTGCCCACCCTTTGAAGAGGGCACTGCCCATATCTTGTAATTGATTTTCCTGTTTGATTTTCCTTGACATACGACCCCCTTTTCATATAATGATTTCTTCCCAAAGCGAGTCCTGATCATTCAGAAGCAGCGAAGCCCGCATCGTACCGGGCTGGCGTCGATGGTCAGGGTTTCCGAACGATAAAGGCCTGCAACCGAGTTCTGGATATACTTGCCGCCACACGGGCTGCGCGCGAAATCCAGTTGCGAGCACTCGCCGGTATAACAACTTCAAGGGGGAGGATCGATGGAAATCTGGTCTCAGGTTTACGACCCACTGGGCAATACCATTCTGTCTACGCTGGTCTGTGCCCTTCCCGTGCTCGTCCTGCTGGGCGGTCTCGGGATCTTCCATATTCGCGCGCATTACGCGGCTATCGGGGGTCTGGTCGTGGCGCTGGTCATCGCCAGGTTGATTGTGGGTATGCCCGGCGCCCTGGCGGTCCGCGCCAGTTTCTTCGGGGCACTGTTCGCGCTGACCACGGTCTGCTGGATTATCCTCAATCTGATCTTCTTGTACCGAATGACGGTCAAAGCGGGATTGTTTTCCATCCTTCAGGACAGCATTGGAGCCATCACCAACGATCGACGACTGCAGCTTTTGCTGATCGCTTTCTGCTTCGGGGCCTTTTTCGAGGGCGCTGCCGGCGGAGGCACACCGGTGGCGGTCACCGGTGCGATGTTGATCGGACTCGGCTACTCGCCGCTGGCCGCTTCCGGTCTCTCCCTGATCGCGAATACCGCGCCGGTGGCCTACGGCGGACTGGGTACCCCGATCATCGTGCTCAACGGCGTCACGCAGAACACCGATTCGTATTTGATGACCTTGTCTGCTATGGTGGGCAGACAGCTGCCCGTCTTCTCCGTGATCGTTCCGTTCTGGTTGGTCATCACGTTCTGCGGGTTCCGCCGCACCTGGGAGATATGGCCCGCCGTTTTGGTCGCGGGGCTGAGCTTTGCCATTCCCCAGTTTCTGATTTCGAATTACCACGGCCCGTGGCTTGTTGACATGGTCTCGGCGATGGTCTCGATGGTCCTGCTGGCGGTGTTTCTGGCGGTGTGGAAACCGAAGCGGGTGATGTTGGATGCCAGTGGGACGGGCAGCACGGTGAGCTTCGCCGAAGCACAGGCCAGCCGGGAGAGGCACGGGCACAGCCGCGAACAGGTGATCAAAGCCTGGACGCCTTGGGTAATCCTCACGGTTGTACTGTTCCTGTGGGGGCTGCCTCAGGTCAAGGCGATCCTGAACGTAAAGGGCGTAACCTATTGGGAGAAGGCCATCCCCGGTTTGCACAACATGGTGCAGCGGGTGGCACCGGCGGTCATCCAGGCCCGCACCGAGGCGGCTGTGTTGAAATATGGCGTGCTGACGGCGACCGGCAGCGGCATCCTGGTCGCGGCAATCATTGCTGGCTTTGTGATGGGGTTCAGGCTCAAGGAGATGCTCAGGACCTGGGTCGAGACCTTCCGGATCATGAAATTCTCTTTGCTGACCATCTTGGCCATGCTCGCGCTAGGCTACACAACACGCTACTCAGGCATG
>CAVXFA010000088.1:0-16263 GCA_963760605.1 uncultured delta proteobacterium
GACGGCACGCTGGGGCTGGCCTTCGCAAACACGGGCTGGATGTATCCCTTCTTCGGGACCCTGATCGGCTGGATCGGCACCGCATTGACGGGAACCGATGCCGCGTCGAACGCGCTGTTCGGCAGTCAGCAGGTAATCACGGCCAACAAGCTCGACCTCAGTCCGACGCTGATGGCCGCGGCGAACAGCTCCGGTGGCGTGATGGGCAAGATGATCGATGCTCAGAGCATCGTCGTGGCCTCGGTCGCCACCAACTACATCGGCAAGGAGGGTGTGATCCTTGGCTTTGTGTTCTGGCACAGCATCTTGCTGGCCGCGCTGGTGGGCGTGTTTGTGATGATGCAGGCCTATGTCTATCCCTTCACCGCGATGGTGTTGAAGTAGGCCGTCTTTTCTTCTACCCTCTTAATGGCCCCTGACTGCTGGCCCCTACCAGCGGTCACTCTTCAACGAGGGCCAAAACACTTTGCCCATACTTGTCCTCGACTACGGTCTTCACCTGCAAGAGCTCAAAGCACCTCCTGAAGGCTCCGATTAAGACCACAAACATCAGGACCATGACGATTACGGACAGGCTCGCCAGGAGGTATTTCCCCTTGGGAAGGTAGTTGAAGAAGATATTCTCATACCCTGCGACCATGGTTACGACAGCCATGAAGAAGCCGGGGACAAAGGTCGTCCAGGCGTATTTGGCCCGGCCCAGGCGAATGATGAGGACCGTGCCGATGATCAGGGCGCTCGCTGCCAGCAACTGATTGCTCATGCCAAATAAGGGCCAGATGGTGCTGATATCCCCGGTGTAAACCAGGTACCCCCAAGCGAAAGTGAAGAAGAAGCTCGTCACGATGATCCCGGGGACCCACTTCACTTCGGAGAACTTAGGAATGACTTTTCCGACCATTTCCTGGAGGAAGAACCGGCCGACCCTCGTCCCGGCATCGACTGCGGTCAGAATGAAGACGGCCTCAAACATGATGGCAAAGTGGTACCAGTAGGCCATCAGCCCCTTCATCGCCGGTATGGCCGAAAAGATATAGGCCATCCCGACTGCGAGCGAAACAGCGCCGCCCGGCCTTCCCTGGACCTGCTCCTGGACAGACTGGGAAAGAGCCCCCAGTTGAACCGGGGTCATGCCGAGCTTTTGGTAGACTTCGGGCAAGGTGTTGATGGCAAAATAATCCGCGGGAATCAGCACGCAGGCCGAAACCAGAGCCATGATGGCCACAAAACCCTCCACCAGCATGGAGCCGTAGCCCACAAAGAGGATGTCCTTCTCATTGCCGATCATCTTGGGGGTTGTCCCTGAACCGATGATTGCATGGAACCCGGACAAGGCCCCGCAGGCGATGGTGATGAACACAAAGGGGAAGACGGTTCCCGGAATGATGGGGCCTCCGCCATGGATGTACTGGGTCAATGCGGGCATCTGGAAATGGGGCTGGAGGAAGAAGATCCCCGCTGCCAGCAGGACAATGGTCCCGATCTTGAGGAAGGTGGAGAGATAATCTCTGGGGGCAAGAAGCAGCCAGACCGGCAATACGGAAGCCGCGAAGCCATAGACAGGGATGATTATACAGAGCTGCTTCCTGGAGAAAGTGAAGAGGGACGCCAGAGCGGGATGGGCGACTACCCAAGGCCCGCAGGAGACCGCCAGCCCCAAGAGAACAACGCCGATGATGCTGGCCCCCTTAACTTTGTCCCGCCTCAAGAAGAGGCCCATGATCAGAGCGATGGGGATGGTGGATAAGACGGTAAGGGTCCCCCAGGGGCTGGAAAACATGGCGTTGACCACGGCGATGGAAAGCCCGGACAGAGTCATGATAAGAATAAACATGATGGCAAACGAGGCAACGGTCCCCGTAGTCGCCCCGATTTCGTTCTCGGCGATCTTGGCCAGGCTCTGCCCTTTATGCCGCACCGAGGCAAAGAGCACCACCGTGTCATGGACCGCTCCCGCCAGCACGCACCCGACGATGATCCAAAGCGCACCCGGCAGGTATCCGAATTGAGCGGCCAGGACTGGCCCCAGTAACGGGCCTGCTGCTGCGATGGCGGCGAAATGGTGGCCGAAGAGCACATAGCGATTCGTCTTCACGTAGTCATGGCCGTCGGCCATCTTCAACGCGGGGGTCTGCCTCTGCGGATCGACGCCGAGAACTCTTTTAGCGATGAAAAGGCCGTAAAATCGGTAGCCGATGGCAAACACGCACATAGCAACAAAAACAAGCGTTACAGCATTCATCTATAACCCCTCCAAAGCAGGTTCCCTGATCCCTGATTGGGAAACCCAGAATTTCTGGGCAATATCTTTGCCCCTCTTCTTTATCCTAAATTAATTATATGAAAAGGGGGTAGTCTGTCAAGGAGGAAAATCCGGCACCATTGGGATTCCGCCATAAGCGGAGATAGCAGAGGCTGGGAGAATGGATTTTGAAAAAAGCGGTCTTGTTATTATAGAAAAAGGATATTCATTCGACCCATTTTGCAACCCCACATTTCCATTAGGTAAATCCACCATTACGAAGGGAATCAATTTTTTTGCTTGACAATATTTGAATTTTAGCCTAATTTTTACCAGATTCATTTCTCCGAGTTTCCCATTAACCTAACAAACTGATCCAAAACTTTCCGCACGGAATCATAAAAAGAAATGTCCGGAAGGTGCTAAGAGAGACCCAAGAGCGAGTTCCGATTAAATTAAATTACAGTTTCCTGCTTATGATTACGGCAGCTCCTTCAGCAGGGCTGTTAAAGTATCCCTGTCCCCGCTTCCAAAGGGTGTTGCGAGAAAAAGGGACTGACTGCTGCTCGGGCCGTTGGCGCACGCAACGGTTTCTGCCGTGACTCTCTCTTTTTTGAGGTCGAGGTTGGTGCGGGGTTCATTAACGACTAACGACAAGTAAGGAGCGCAGCGAAATGAAGAAAGGAATCGACATTCGGGTCTTGGGCGGACTTCTCGTCCTCTTCCTGGTGAGTATTTTTTTGGGGGTACAAGGATCATTTGCTCAGTCAGAAAACGCGGCACTGGGATTCGCGGAGCAGTTTTTGCGCGCCGTAGTCCAAGGAGATTCACCCGGTGCCTTTGAGCTTTGCAGTTCTGGACTCCGCCGAGGGAAAACTGCTGAAGACTTCCTGAAGTCACCCGAGATCGCCACCGTCTTCTCCGGCACGAAGTCTTGGGAGATCATCGGGGTTTCGGGAAAGGATAGCATTAAGACGGTCGTCGTGAAATTGGCGAATACGGAAGGAGGAACGAACAAATTCAGGACCCTGGGGATTGCCTGCCTGAATATCGGGGGTAGCTATCGGGTTCGAGATTTTTCCGTCACGCCTTGGGTAACCTCGGAGGCCCGATCCTTCCGTAACCTCAGTGATCTCTATGCCCGGTTGGATGATATTGATTCCGCTGAACAAGCGATCCAAAAGGCTTTTGCCCTCGATCCCAAAGATCCCAAGGTCTTTGCTTTTCTCGGATATATCTACCTGGAGAGAGGCATCAATCCTGAAGAGGCGAATAGACTTATCCAATCTGCTCACGAACAAGATCCCAACGACCCTGAATACATGGATTTCTTGGGATGGGCTTGCCATAAGGCCGATCAACGCCAGAAGTCGGTTCAGTGGTTTGACAAGGCCAGAGAGGCCTTCCAAAAGATTGCGGGTTATGAGTCGACTCCAGAGTACATTCGATTCACGACCCACGTAGATAAGGGAAAAGCGAGAGGATGGAAACCTACTCCAACCTGATACCCTTGCAGATCGGCTTATCCTAATTTCTGAGGAGGGAATCAATGAAAAAGGTGCTATATCGCGGGATGGTCATCTTGCTTTTACTTTTATCAGCGGGGACCCTGTATGCCGCAGAGAATGAAAAGCCAGTGGTGGCCATCTTGAAGGCTTCCAAACGTGAACTGGTTGCGCAAACCTTCAGGATGAACTGGGACCGCACCTTTTCCCAAGGGGTGAACAAGACCCGAATCTTTGATTATTTTCGGGCTGAGTGGTCAAAGGAGAGTGAAAAGGAAATCGAGGCATTGGTTCGGGATGCCGTGGAGATGGCCGGCGGATGGCCGGTCAAACCCGGAGATGTGGTCTTAATCAAACCCAATTTGGTGGCTTCCATATTCTTCCTCGTCTATAGCGGGAAGAGTACCGAGGAGGACTTTCAGGCCTGCCAGACTGATCCCCGGATCGTGAGGGCTTTGGCCATTATGGCGAAGGAGTCCGGGGCCAAGAGGATCATCATCGGTGAAGGACCGGCGGCGGGCGACGGCTGGGCCGGCTTTATGCAGAGTGGCTATCTCGCGATGGTCGAGGACCTGGCAAAAGATGGGGTTAAGGTGGAGTTGATAGATTTCACTCATGAGGCCTATACATGGGTCAAGTCCAAGGGCCTGGCTAACCCAGAATATGCCGTGCCCAAGGTAGCGACTGAGGCCACCTGCATTATCAGCGTCCCCGCCCTGAAGACCCATTCCATGGCGGGTGTGACCGTTAGCCTTAAGAATGTAGCAGTAGGGTTGATGTCGGGCCGCGTGTATGGATTTTTCAAATATGGATGCCCGCATCAAAAGATCCCCGAATGGATTACCGACGTTACCTCAATCTTCAAGATCAACTACACGGTGGTGGATGGAATCTGGGGTATGGAAGGCAATGGTCCATTGGGTGGAGAGCCGATAGAGATGGATTTGATTATTGCGGGAGCCGACCCAGTGGCAGTGGATGCGGTCTCCACCGCCGTCATGGGCTTCAATCCCAAGAATATCGGCCACATCACCATGGCAGCCAAAAATGGCCTGGGGGTGGCTGATTTAGATCAAATTGTAGTGAAAGGTGAGAGAATTGCGAGCGCGGCAAAGGAATTCAAGGTGGTACCCAAGGATAACCGTTGGCCCTCTGAGCACGGGGGGGTGCAGAACTGGGATGAGAGGTACAAGCCCTCTACCAAATGAATGATGGGGAGATCCGCCTGAGGGCTGGATTTGGTGGGTCGTCTGCGAGAGGGAAAGGGGGTGAGCGCCAAAAGAATTTAAGGAAAGTGGGAATGAGACTGGCAAATTCGTTTTACTGTCTAAACAGAGCTCTTAACAACGAAAGGGAGGGATTGGAATGAAAAAAATCTTTTTGATGGGAATTGTGGCTGTCATGGTTATCAGCCTAATGAGTGGATCTGCCCTTGCCAAGGTCGCCATTGTCAAGGCCGATAACCTTGACCTCTGTATCAGTACATACAAGATGAATACCGACCGGACCTTCATGCAGGGCCGCACAGTGGGACGTAACATGGATTACATTACCGCTGAATGGACCAAAGAATCCGAGGAGTATATTGGCAAGCTTGTCCGGGAGGCGGTGGAACTAGCAGGCGATTTCCCGGTGAAAAGTGGCGATGTCGTTGTAATTAAGCCCAACACCGTCATTTCCTTCATCGACTTCTGGAAGATGTGGGGGTATGCGCCGGCGCTGTCCAAGGATCCTATCAAGATGCAGGCTCAGACAACTGATCCGCGCGTCGTTCGGGAGATCTGTAAGCTGGTCCACGAGGCCGGGGCCAGCAGGATCGTCATTGGCGAGGCCTCCAATGCCGGCCACGCCCTGGCGGCCATGCAGGGTTTCGGCTATAACCGTATGGTTGAGAGTCTGGCGAAAGAGGGGATCAAGGTAGAGCTCCTGGACTTCGACGATCCCAGCGCCTCTCCCTATGTCTGGGTGAAATCAAAAGGCCTGTGCAACGAAGAATATGCGATCCCGCAGATTGTCGCTGAGGAGGCGGATGTTCTGATCAACGTGCCCAACCCCAAGAGCCATACAGTGGCGGGTATTACCAACAGCCTGAAGCTGTGCACCGTGGGTCTCATGCCCGCCCCCGTTTATGGAACCTTCAAGCTGGCCGCGCCTCACCTGAAAATGCAAGAGTGGACCGTAGATATCAACACCCTCCGCAAGAAGGGCGGAAGCGGATCCATCCTGGTGGACTATACCATCGTCGACGCCCTGGTTGTGGGTGAAGCCGAGCAGGGCGCGGTGGGACCCGATACCTTCCCGGTACCCATGGGGCTGATCCTGGCAGGTCCGGGCGCCCTGGAGCCGGATGTGGTGATGACCGCCATCATGGGCTTTAACCCGCAAAATTATGGCCAGTTCCGCCTGTCCGAGAAGTATGGCCTGGGCACCGCTGATTTGAGGAAGATCAAGGTCGTCGGCAAGAAAATCTCCGAAGTCCGGGAGAAGATCAACCCGCCCATGCATGCCTGGAGATGGCCGTCCGAGGGCGGTGGCATTTTGGCCTGGGACAACGCCTATAATCCGCCTGCTTATACCGGGCCCGAGAAGGCCAAAGTGGGTATCGTCAAGGCCGGCAATATGGACCTGGCGCTCAATTCCATCAAGATCAATACGGACCGGACATTCATGCAGAAGCCCACAAAAAGCCACAAGAAGGACATCATCAAGGTGGAGTGGTCAAAGGAGTCCGAGGTCTACATCGGCAAGCTGACCCGGGAGGCGGTTGAACTGGCCGGCAACTGGCCGGTAAAAAAGGGCAATGTCGTGTACATCAAACCCAACCTGGTTAACTCTTTCGTCGATATGATGGAGGGGCAGTCCATGACCTCCCCGGAGCAACAGGCTCATGTGACGGATGTCCGCATCGTGCGAGAGCTCTGCGTGATGGCCTGGGAGTCCGGGGCAAAGAAGATCATCATCGGTGAAGGTACACGGTCCGGCGCAGATTCTGCCTCCCTGGCCCATTGGGGCTATTACCAGATTGCCGATGAGCTCAAAGCCCGGGTATAAACGTCGTGATCCAGCCCATCGGAGAGAGTCCCTACACCTGGGTGAAGTCAAAAGGCCTGGCCGACCCGGATTATGCCATCCCGACTTCGGTAGCCAAGGAAGTCGACGTGTTCATCAGCGTACCCCAGATGAAATGTCATACCGTCGCCGGGACCTCCCTTTCCCTGAAGAATGTCTCCACCGGACTTCCGACGCACAAGGTGTATGGCACCTTTAAGCTGGCCTTGCCTCACCTGACCTTTGCGGAATATACGACTGACATCAACCTCATCCGCAAAAAAGACGGGAAGGGCACCAAGATTATCGATTACGCGGTGGTGGATGCGCTCTGGGCTGGCGAGGGCGAACAGGGCGGTGCCTGGGGCGGGCCCGGTTCCTTCCCAGTTGCCATGGGCCTGATCATCGCGGGATCTGATCCTCTGGCGGTCGACTCGGTGACCACTGTGGTGATGGGCTTCAATCCCCATAACTACGGTACGTATCGGATGGCGGGTGAAAACGGCCTGGGCTGCAACGACCTGACCAAAATCAAGGTCGTGGGCAAGTCCATTAAAGAGGTCCAGGAGAAGCTGGTAGCCCCGATGCATACGTGGAGATGGCCATCCGAGGCGGCCAAGAACATTGCCTGGGATGAGATCTGGCCACTGCCTGAAGGCGTCGAATAGGCGGGATTGATTAACCTGAAAAAGGAGGGCTGCCAAGAGGGGCCCTCCTTGGGAAGATAAACTCTAAGGGGCGAGATACAATATCTCGCCCTTTTTATTATGCCTATTTCCACCCTGCAAAGCGAATCTGTCTTGAGCGCTGCCCTGGTTCGGGGTGACGCCTACCGGGAGATTTAATACCCGGTACAAGAAGTGACCCCCTCGCCGTTGCCTACCGTTACCTTAAATCGAGAAGAATTTTTATGACATTCTCTTTATGTTCGTCGAGAATGTTGAGAGCTTCTTGCGCCTTCTCCAGCGGCAAGATATGGGTGATTAATTTCTTAAAGTCAAATATACCTGAATCGATCCATTCCACGGCCTTCTTGAAATCCTCATGGTTGTAAACACTGGACCCTATGATTTCTAGTTCGTTCAAACTCACCATTGGCGGCTCTATGGGAACGGGTTCGAGAAACAAACCTACCACCACGATTCGGCCTCCCCGGCGCGTCAACGTGAGAGCCTGTTTCACCGTTGCCGGAGCACCACTGCAAAGGAAAGTCACATCAAATTTTTCCGGACGATCTTTTAGAATCCTTTCCTCTAAGCCCGCCTCCTTGACAGTGTAAGTCTTCGCCCCGCATAAGTCGCCTGTGACTTTTAGGTTGAAATCAAAGAGGTCTGTCACTACAATCTCCTTGGCCCCCGCCTTCTTCACGGCTAAAGCCGTCAGGATTCCAATGGTTCCGCCTCCAAGGATTAAGACACGGCTCCCCGGGTAAACTTTTCCCTGTTCAAAAACGGAATGGATTCCTACGGCTAAGGGCTCAGCCAGAACGCCGACTTCGAGGCTCGCTTTCTCTCCCAACTTAAAGGTGATGGAAGGCTTGGAGAGGAAATACTGAGCGAAAGTCCCCCCCCAGCCTCCAACCCCGGGGACCTTCTTATTGAGACAGATATTTTCTTTTCCCATTTCGCAGTGAAGGCATTTTCCACAGGCGATAAGAGGCATGACCGTGACTCGATCCCCAACGCGGAATCCTCTTACTCCTTTTCCCAATTCCGCAACCGTTCCCGCAAGCTCATGTCCCAGGATGACAGGCGCTTTTCGAAAAGGATGGATTCCCTTGAAGGAATGAAGATCTGAACCGCATACTCCAGCGAATTTTGTCTCAATGAGAAGCTCTTCTGGGCCCGTCCGTAAATCGGGCACCTCTTTTACGGCAATGCGGTAATTCTCTTCCAGTATGGCAGCTTTCATCGGGATCTCCTTTTAAGCTAAGATTAGACCCTATTTCTCCGCATCTTCCCCTTACCGGAACATGAGCTGAGGTGTTTTGTTTTAACGTTTTTTGCCACGACGAGCCCTTGGTTTTGGTGGGGCCGCCTTGCTCCTTTTAGCTTTTAAGCTCTCTCGAACGGCCTTCTTTATAAAGGGGGCGGTCAATTTATAACATTCCTTTATCTCTTCGGATGTACCGGATTCACCAAATTGATCTCGGACGCCGACTCTCTTTATCACGACCGGGCATTTTTCCGAGGTCGCCTCAGCGACGGCTCCTCCCAGTCCTCCCAGGATGCTTGCGTCCTCGACCGTAACAATGGCACCCGTCTCCCGAGCAGCGGCTAGGATTGCCTTTTCATCGAGCGGTTTAATCGTATGGATATCGAGCACCCGGGCTCGAATCCCATCCTTCACAAGCCTTTCGGCAACCACAAGGGCATCATGGACTAAAATCCCCGTTGCGAGAATGGTCACATCATTCCCCTCATGGACACAAATAGCTTTTCCAATTTCAAACTTGAGATCCGGGGTGTAAAGAGTGGGATAGTTTGCGCCAACCGCCGGCAGACGGAGAATCACCGGGCCGACATAATCGGCTGCCGCCAGGGTTGCTTTTTCTGATGAAACTGCATCGGCCGGTGAGAGGATGACCAGTTTCGGGACCACCCGCAGGGCAGCAATGTCCTCAAGGGCTAGGTGCGAAGGTCCCATCCCTCCCCATATCACCCCGGCGTTGCAGAGGACGATTTTGACATTGCGCTGATCATAGGCCACATTTTGGCGTATCTGATTATACCCTCTCCCCAGGGAAAATAGGGCATGGCAATGCGTAAAGGGAATCAACCCCGCGTCGGCCAAACCCGCAGCACACGTGATCAAATGGCCCTCGGCAATTCCCACATCGATGATGCGATCGGGAAATTCCTTCGAGAAAACCTCTCCGACTTCACCGGGAGGAAAATCGGCATAACAAGAAACAATCTTTTCATTTCTTCTGGCAAGTTCAATGAGTGCCCGGTTGTGCGCACTATACATATTCTCGGCGACATCCCTCATGGGCCGCAGATATCTACTTTTCACAATGGCCTCCTCCTGATTCTTATCCCGCGGGTTAACTTAATCGGCTAAAGCTGCGAGTCCCTTTTTTAGCAAATCGTCGGTGATTTTAACAAAGTGGCAATTTGTATTTTCCAGGGATGGAAACCCTTTGCCTTTGATGGTGTGGGCGATAATGGCCTGAGGTTTTCCCTTGACCGTAACGGCCCAATCCAGGGCATCGACGACCTCATAAAGGTTATTCCCGTCGATCTCTTTGGTTTCCCAACCGAAGGCTTTAAATTTCTCGGCCAGCGATAACATATTCAGCTTGATCCCTACAGGCCCCGTCGATTGAAATTTATTGTGGTCAACGATTGCAGTTAAATTATCCAACCGATAGTGAAAGGCGTTGGCCGCTGCCTCCCAAACCTGGCCTTCGTTACATTCGCCATCGCCTAAGATGCAGTAAACCCGAAAACGGGATTCCCGATGCCGCACAGCTGCCTTCAGATTCTCCCCCGTGGGCTGAATATAAGCTCCGGTTGCAGTGCCTACGGCGAAAGAGAGCCCCAGCCCCAACGAGCCACCGCTGCAATCAATCCCCGGGGTCCGGCAATCGACATGGGTCTGCAGCCTGGAACCGCAGTGGCTGTACGTTTTCAGATCTTCCGTGGAGATATAGCCGGCCTCCGCAAGGGCAGCATAAAAGACCTCGCACGAATGGCCTTTGGAAATGATCAACCGATCCCGCTCCGGCCATTGGGGCCTCTTGGGATCATGCCTCATCCGATAGAAAAAGAGTGCGGTGACGAAGTCGGCGGAAGAGAACGATCCTCCCAGCCAACCCATTCCCATTTCCTTCATGACCCATAAGGACCCTCTTCTCAGCTTCTTGGCTTTCGCTTGCAGTTCCCTGACTAATTCTTCCTTATTCATGACTCCCCTCTCCTTTTGATGGGCTACATTTTAAAAACGATCTTCCCGGTTGTGGCCGATGCGGCTAAGGGGAAAGCCTTATCGAAATCCTTGAGGTCGAAATAGTGGGTGATGACCGGGGTGACATCGATCTTTCCGGAAAGGAGGATGCTCTGGGCAATCCACCAGGTATCCCACATGATTCGGCCGGTCACCCCATAAACATTCGCCTCTTTATAGATGACATTATTCACAAGATCCCACTCCACGGGCCCCGAGAATAATCCCACGAGAACAATATCCCCTCCGCGCCTCAGCGTTTTACTAGCCGCGTTCACCACCAGCTTATCGCCCGTCAATTCGACCAGAATATCCATTCCCGAACCTTTGGAGATTCGTTCGACTTCCTCGACGACATTGACTTTCTTTGCATTGAGGACGATATCCGTGCCCGTTTTGCGGGCCAGATCCAACCTTTCTTGGGTAATATCGACCCCGATCACATACTCGGCGCCGCTCATTTTCGCCACCATCTGCGCATAGATGCCGATCGGCCCACAGCCGAAGACGATCACCTTTTTTCCAGCCGGTTTCGTCTTAGACAGGGCATGGACCCCAATTCCAAAGGGCTCCATGGTTGCCCCAATTTCGTAAGAAATGGCCGGGTCCAGCTTCCAGGCACAGACTGCGGGAAGGACAGCGTATTCGGAAAATGCCCCATCCATATGGACCCCTAAAATCTTCATATCTTTACAAATATGCTGCAGGCCTGTCGTACATTGGTAACAATGGCCACAGGGGACGTGGGTCTCGGCGGCTACCCGATCTCCCTTCTTGAAATGGGTCACATTTTTCCCCACTTCGACCACCTCAGCGGCATACTCGTGGCCGAAGAGGAGCGGAAGTTTCACCCTGGATGAGGCGAACTCGTTCCATTGGTAGATATGGATGTCGGTGCCGCAGATGGCCGCGGCCTGAACTTTGACCAGCAGATCATTGTCGCCGATTTTTGAAACGGGAAGATCGATGAATGTTGCACCTCGGGTGGGCTTGTCTTTGATTAAGGCCTTCATTCTTCACCCCCATGATGGAATGATTTCTTACATCCCTGAAAGCATCATAGTCTTCGCACCCTCTGCGCTGATAACCACAAAGAGAGTTCTCTGAGGCGGAGTCACCGTCTTTAAGTAGAAGGCGGAAGGAACAAGGGGCAACCAGAGATCCGCGATATGCATATTCAATGCAGAAGATGACGCCAAACCAGAGGATATCAAAACTGGCATCTTGTTTTTATCTTAGATGCGACTTGCATACCATTGCGAAAAAAATATGTCAAGAATCTTTTACCTTGATTTTCCTGGTGCCGAGACCCAGAATCGAACTGGGGACACACGGATTTTCAGTCCTAAAAACGCAAATTTGCTAACTCCTTGATAGCGGTCCGGTTTTCCCATAAGTTAATGAAAATACTAGCAAAACAGAATTCTATCTGTTCCAGTTTGTTCTATCTATTCCGGTCTCTTTGAGGTTTTTTTAGAACAAATTTAGAACAGTAGGACTCGGGGTTCCATACCGAGGGTCATTCCCGTACCTTAAGTCTCTACTTCTTCGCCGGTACAATCACCTCCTCAGCCGCCTTCACTCCCACATCTTACCCACCGTCTTAGCCGAACTCTTGATCTCCGCCCCGGTAGCGGGATTGGGTCCGAGATGCGAGTTGGGTTTGGATAGGACGAGTTCTCCGGCACCAGGAGCGGGAAAGGGAGTGGGGATTCTTGTTTTGGGAGGTGGGCAGTAGCATGGGTGTAGCAAGGACTGTTGATACCGTCTTGTGGAAAAACCTGGATTTTTTCCATGAGCCCAAACAGCGCTATGAAGAATTCTTAGAACTGGGAGATTCGTTGTTTCCTCTTATGGTGGATTCGGAGATCAATAGCTGACGTTTTCTTGTCATGCCCCGGATGGTTCCATTTATGACTTTTGCTCGCCTATCCAGCTCATCGAATTTCGCGCCCTTCCCCCTAATTTCTGAATCTCCCCGGCAGGGTTGGAGGCGAAGGACAGCTTGATGTTTTTGTATCTCAGCCAGTTCTCTTTTTAGATCCCGTATTTGGTTTTCGAGTTGCTTGATCATTTTCCCTTAGGTTTGGCCACCTTGACCTTAAGCCGAAGGCAGTGGTCTGGAAACATTTCTGCTTGGGAGTGTATAAGTCGGAATTTGCTGCTCCGACTCCATTAAAAAGTTGATTTCACTTCTTACGATAAACGTTCAACCCGACCTTAGCCTCCTCATGCCCCGGAATGACTACATTACCCTCAGTTGAGGCAATAATGATTGTCTTACCAGAAGCAGATGGACCAAATTCCTTCGATAGATCGACCTTAATTGTAAGGATGTTCCCTTCAATAGACATTTCTACGTTTTTCATAGTTTATCTCCTCACTTCCTCCCCGGTACAATCGCCTCCTTAGCTGCCTTTGCCACCCGCATCTTGACCACAGTCTTCGCCGGAATCTTAATCGCTTCACCTGTAGCTGGATTGCGGCCCATACGAGCTTTCCTTTTGACCAGGACCAGTTTCCCAATGCCAGGAAGGGTAAAGGAGCCGGTCTTTTTGGTCTCGGATACCGCCAGAGCTGCAACCTCGTCAAGGATCGTTGAAGAGGTCTTCTTTGAAAGCTCAAACTTCTCGGCAAAATGGGAAACAATCTGGGCCTTGGTCATAGGTTTCTTAGCCATTTTTATCCTCCTATTGCATGGAATTTAAAGCTGGATAGCGAGAGTATATCGGAAAGGGAGCGAAGATTCAAGAGGAAAAGATTCAACACCTTTTTTTCGCTTGACTTGTCTGAAACATTACAATCATCATCCATCCTGGTTGCCTTTAGCATGTATAAGGTGATGGGAAAAAAGCGCTAGATGCTCTGAGAAAGCAATTCAGCAACATCATATACCTCCATGTCGGCGGCATTCTTTTCCTTCACCGCATCGGATAACATCGTCAAACAGAATGGGCAGGCAGTTGCAACAATTTTGGCCGATCTCGTTTTCTGAATGTCCTCAAGTCTCTTTTGGTTGATGCGCGTTCCGATCTTTTCTTCCATCCACATCCTTCCGCCGCCGCCGCCGCAACAGCGCCCCATGTCGCGGGACAGCGCCATTTCTTCAACGTGTAAATTCGGAATGGTCTTTAAAATTTCGCGGGGCGAGTCATAGATTTTGTTGTGTCGGCCAAGGTAGCAGGAATCATGATATGTCGCTGTCTTGCCGTGCATGGAGCCTTTAGGTGTAAGCTTCCCATCTCTTACGAGATTCGCCAGAAGTTCTGTGTGATTGGTCACATCATAGTTTCCGCCGAACTGCGGGAATTCGTTTTTGATCGTGTTGTAACAATGCGGACATGTGGTGATGATTTTTTTCACTCCATACTTGTTGAAGGTTTCAACATTCTCCTTCGCAAGCATCTGAAAGAGATATTCGTTGCCGATCCTTCTGGCGGAATCGCCCGTGCACTTCTCTTCCGCACCGAGAATTCCGAAACTCACGCCAGTCTTTTGCAAAAGTTTCACAAAAGCCTTGGACACCTTCCTTGCCCGCTCATCAAAAGATGCGGCGCAACCCACAAAATAGAGATATTCAACGTTCCTATCTTCGGCCAATGTCTTTATACCCAAACCCTTTGCCCAATCGCCCCGCGTTGAAAAGCCGATGCCCCATGGATTTGAATTTTTTTCAATGTTTCTTAGAGCAGTCTGCGCCTCAGGCGCAAATGCGCCCTGCATCAGGACCAGATTTCTTCGCTGATCGACAATTTTATCTACAAATTCGATGAAAAGCGGACATGCCTCTTCGCAGGCGCGGCATGTCGTGCAGGACCACAGGATATCCGATGCGACGATTCCAGGGACGATTGCAGGGAGATCGTCCTTTTTCCGAATCACTTTGCCTGAATTCCTGTAGAGATGATCCCTAATCGCTATAAGGTATTTTTTGGGCGAAAGCGGTTTATCTGTTGCCCAGGCGGGACACTGATCCTCACAACGACCGCATTCTGTGCAGCTGTACATATCGAGCATCTGTTTCCAGCTGAACTGGTTTATTTTCTCCACGCCGAAGGTCGTGATGCTTTCATCTTCAAGATTCATCTTGGAAAGCTGACCGAGAGGTTGGGTTTTATACAAAAAGACGTTGTATACCGACGTAATGATGTGGAAATGTTTTCCGTACGGCAGGAAATTTAAGAAGGCCAGGATACCCGCGGTGTGAATAAAATAATTTACAGTGAACCAAAGGTGAAGCGCTTCGGGCGATGTTCGGGCGGCCGTGAAAATGCCGGCGATCCACAGGCTGACAGGGCTCCAGAACGCGTGGGGCGTCCATGTCCGTGCAATTTCGGACCCCTTAATCAGAAAATCAGTGATCATCAGAATGCCGATGGCGACGAGGATGGCGTCCGCCTTCAATTGAAAGGGTCAGCCGCTTCGGTTTGATCACGATACGGCGGAAAAGGAGGACTACGACGCCTAATATCACGAGAAGCTGAGTAATATCCCTTATCAACCTATAAATATCACCCAGCCTGCCGTCGAGCAGGGGAAGATGGAACGTCGGTGAAAATCCCCGGCCAAAAAGAGTGATTGTCCGGAGGCCTACGACCAAAAATCCCCAGAAGATGACCGCGTGCATCAAGCCCCATTTTCTTTCGCGCAAGAGCAGGCGTACCTGACCAAATGCGTATTCTATTGTTGTCTTTATGCGTTCCGGAATTCTGTCCAAGCGCTTTTCCTTACCCTGTGCGGAGAGAAGCAGTCCTACGCGGTTGAAAGCGGTGTAGGTGAATAGGGCAAGACCGAGCAGCAGTAGGATACTCATTGTGACCGGAGACATGATTTCCGCCTGTTGAAAGTATAAATGCTGGTTTTTTTAAGAGAGATAAATTTGGTAAGAACTCGCTTTTGAGTAGTGGGAGTATACTGGAAAGGCGATTGTGTGTCAAGGATAAGGAAATATGGGCACAGAGGAAAAGATTCAAGATTCTAAAAAACAACCGGTCCACCAATCACCTTGACTTTCTTACTCCATTTTCATAGAATTCTGTTGAATCAACCAGCCGGCATTCCTGTCCTTATCCATCAACCCTTAACCGTTGCCCGAGTGGGTAGCCAGGAGGTTGAATGGTTTGGAAGATTTGAATAGACCCCATTTCTGAGGAAGAGGAATGGGGTTTTGTATTTGAGGCAAAGCAGAAATTGAGTAGGAAGGGAGGGGACCAACGGTGATAATAAAAAATGTGGGGAGAGGAGAGGCAATTTTTCGATCTGTCATAGGGATCATTTTAATTATTTTAGCCTTTTTCATCTCTGGGGGCTTGCGGTGGGCTTTTGGATTAATCGGGGTAGCACTTATCCTTACGACTATATTTGGTTACTGACCCTGAAAAGGATTTATGCTGAAGGTCTTCAGCAAGGAAGGCGAAAAAAAGAGATAAGTCCATCAACCCTTACCCGTTACCCGAGTGGGTAGCCAGGAGGTTGGATGGTTTGGAAGTTTGGATAGACCCCATTTCTGAGGAAGAGGTG
>CAVXFA010000089.1:0-10040 GCA_963760605.1 uncultured delta proteobacterium
TTTATGTTGAGCTCAACATAAAACATGATTCGCCATCAAGCAATAAGCCGCTATCCGCAATTTCCACAATCTCGCCGTCTCCTTGAGAATCTCAATGAAATTCCTATAATCATCTTTACCTGTAAAGATCTCCTCACCCCGCCTCCCGCGATTCATGACGTGGTACCACGCATCTTGATACTCTAGTCTCAAGGGCCTAGACATGCCAAAATTTCTATCACAAATCCTTATTAAGAGGCAAGAGCAGACTTGACCCCTTCACGACCCCTCCATGCCCCCTTCACATATCGGGCAAAAGATGCGATACTTAGGGCCATGGAGCAGGAGACGGGCAGGAGCTTCGAAGCGATTTCCCAAGAGAAGGGGCTATTTCGGCAGGTTGCTATGGAGCTTTTGTATCGGGTTGGTGGGCTTAAGCGAGAGGAGATTGGGAGGGTGATGGGGGTGGGCTATACGTCCGTGAGCCAAGAGCGAAGGCGGCTGCGAGCTCGGCTTTTGGAAGACAGGGGTCTGGAGGCTCTGGTCAAGCGCATCGAACAGAAATGTAACGAATGAAGATGTGACCCCAAACTTGACATGAGTATAGACCGGACAGCCAGGGGGCAGAGGACTATTTGGCTCTTTGTAGGGAACTTATAGAGAGGGAGTAGCAAAAAAGAAAGGAGCATAATATGGCCTGGCCTGAAAAGGGAGAAGAGGATTTAAAAAGGGAACACAGAGAGCAAAAAATTATTGAATACAAGAAGGCCCTTTTTGAGAGCGGAGTTTTAGAAGGAATTGAGAAAAAGAGATTAGAAATAGAAAAAAAGGAGACTGTACATAAATTTGATCTATATCCTCGACTCGCTTATGAAAGCAATAGAGATTCTGACCATTTTCTTAAAGAGCTCTCTTTCCTACACACGGAATATAGTGTCAAGCATTCGGGTTGGTATTCTTCTTTTTGTATTAAAGTGGTAGCAGATGGCCTTTATTGGGAATCAGGCAAAAAAACAAAAAAATTGAACTTAAATAAAATTACTGATCAAGAGATAGATTATTGGTTTGGTCTCTTAGTAAAGAAGTAACGCATAGTGTAAAAAGGGGGTCAAACCTTCAAAATTCATTTATCACTTTTTGCCTAGGAGACTTATTCCTTTCTTGATTTTTTCTGTTTTTTCAACCTTCCTTCTATCCCCTTGATGGCCCCCCTCACTGCTGGCCCCTTTATCCCAGCATAATAACCAGTCTCTTTCCCCCTCTGACCGCTTAATACTGTCAATCAAATTTTGAAAGTTTGACCCCAAAAATCTTTCGGCAAATTAAGATCCTTCAACGGAATACAGGGGTCTGGAGGCTCTGGTCAAGCGCATCGAACAGAAATGTAACAAATGAAGATTTGACCCCAATCTCCCGGTCCGAGAAGTTATTTGCTGGATACGGTGGCTGGAACGGGGAACCTGCAAAGGGGTTGGCTAATACCCATGAGACTTGATTGGGAATCCGTTCCACCCAACATAGAGGATGATCACCTCTTTACTGCCCATGCCGTGAGCTATCGAGGGGCTGGTTAACAACCACAAGACTTGTGAAAAACCATTTGGACACGGCCTGAGACCGAAGATTTTCTGGTCCGCTTTGAGCGGAAAGGGTCCGGATAGAATCGGGTGGCTCCGCTGCGAGATCTTGGAGGTCTCGCAGGTCCGCTACTTTGATTTTATCTCCAAGGTATCAAAGAATCCCTAAGACCTTAATCCTGATGGGTGATCCCGCCAATGGCGGGATAAAGACTGACACCAACAATGGAAAGAAGTTTCGGCAAGGGTGGAGAGGGTGATAACTCCATGCGTAGGATTGGCAAGAAAATCTTTTTTCTTGCGTATGAAAAGTGTTTGCTCTTGACAGGGGCCTTTTAATAGGTGACCCCTTCATAAATTTCGCTGGAGCCGACGGGGAGAGTTGAACTCCCGACCAGCCGATTACGAATCGGCTGCTCTACCACTGAGCTACGTCGGCTCGAAAGGAGCGCCGGGGATTTCTTCCCCGATCTTTTCCAGAGTAATCGATTGGATGTATTTGATGGGGACGTTCTTTTCCTGGGTGTCTTTAGATCGCGCCGTCAGTTCATCGGGACCGAGGCGCAAATAGCCTCCCATCTTTTCCCCATCCGCATCCCTGACGATTCCATAGATTCCCTGCTTCTCCGGTGCTGCCTGCCTCTGTGCCAAGGTGAAGGGAGAAAGGTAAAGAAACCCCAGCGCGAAAATCAAAATCATTCTGCCCGTCAAAAAATCAACTCCCGGGAGCATTTGAGGAGGATGAACTCTCCGCACTCATCCTCACTGGGACACTTCGCACATTCAGAATCCGCGGCGGAGGTCTCCATATAGCTTACAAACTTGGCCTCATCCCCGAAACAGGCAGGCCGCGGGTTCAGAGGCATTGAGTCTTTAACCATGGGTTCCATTTGGGATAGCATTCTGCCATGCTTCCAGAGATACTTCAAGCCTTTTCCGCCGCGCGGTTGCTGATTGCTTTTAAAGGATAAATTTGCTAAACTTTTAGAAAAATTTTCGAAAGGCCTAATTCTGAAAAATTTCTTTCATCTCTCGGGCATGAAAATTGCTCTCCTTTCTACTCTTACTGTTCTAGCGATCTACGATCTGGATCCCGATTTTTTAACTCTGCTGGAACTGAAGGCCCTTGACCTGCGATTTCTCTCCTGGGGCAAGATTGCCCCCACTGGAAAGATCGTCCTGGTGACGATCGATGAAAAGTCCCTCGATGAGCTCGGGCGTTGGCCGTGGCCGAGGGTTCGTATTGCCTAACTCTTGGATGCACCGAAAGATTGGGATGGGGTTTACACCTTGACCACCAAGTAAGGACAGGATGGGGCTGCCTGCGGCAAAAGCGAGGAACTTGTACGTTTCGCGGTTCAAGGGAACCCAGGTGCCAGAAATCATCAAACAGCGGGCTCAGAAAATCTTTTATAAAGTTCTCTGGCCAGCGGAAAACGGGGCCATCGATGCTCCTTAAAAAGGGAGGCGTAAAGTTCCGGCGATGATCGGTTTTTTTGACTTCATCGGACTTTGGGTCCTAAGGCTCCTGGAGGAATCCGGAAGAGTGATGATTCTCTTATGCAAGACCCTGACGCTGACCTTTCAGCCCCCCTTTGATATGCGAAACCTCCTCAAACAGATCGAGCAGGTGGGCGTCAATTCCATCCCCGTGGTCCTGATCACTGGAGCTTTCACCGGAATGGTTCTGGCCCTGCAGAGTTACACCGGCTTCAAGCGTTTTAACGCCGAGGCTTTTGTAGGAACGGTGGTGGCGTTATCCATGACCCGAGAGCTGGGGCCCGTGCTCTCGGGCTTGATGGTCGCGGGGCGGGTGGGCTCGGCCATGGCCGCGGAACTGGGAACCATGCAGGTCACGGAGCAGATTGATGCCCTCTACACCCTAGCCACCAACCCCATCAAATATTTAATTGTCCCCCGCTTTTTGGCTTCTTTGATTATCATGCCGATCCTGACGCTCTTTGCTGACTTGGTGGGAATCCTCGGAGGCTACCTGGTCAGCGTCTATCTGCTGGGCAGCAACCCGACGATCTACATCCGCCGAACCTATGACTTCCTGCACTTAGAGGATATTTATATCGGCCTTTTCAAGGCCTGCATTTTCGGCATAATCATTGCCACCATCGGATGCTATCAGGGGTTCAACACCCGGGGGGGAGCGGAGGGCGTGGGAAACGCCACCACCCGGGCAGTTGTCTTGTCTTCCCTTTGGATCCTGATCGCCAATTATTTCATAACGGCCCTGTTTTTTTAGCAATGAGGACTGAGGACTGAATGAGAAGGATTCCATCATAGCAAGGCCAAAGTAATTCGGGCTGACTAGAGAATACACCCTAGCAAAGAATGAGTAATGAGCACTGAGTTGGAAGAAGAACTGGAGAGCATAAATAAAAAGCAAGGCCGCCGTGGCTCTGCAGAAACCATGATCCTCGTTAAGGACGCTTACAAGTCCTTTGGCTCAAACCACGTCCTGCGGGGACTGAATCTGGAGGTCCAGTACGGGGAGTCGATGGTGGTCATTGGGGGGAGCGGAACCGGAAAGAGCGTGCTCATCAAATGCATTATCGGCCTGCTGCATCACGACCGCGGAGAGATCTACGTGGACGGCCAAGAAATCTCGCACCTCAAGGAGGAAGAGTGGAACGAACTACGCAAAAAATTCGGTATGCTCTTCCAGCGGGATGCCCTCTTTGACTCTCTGCCGGTCTGGGAGAACGTGGGGTTTGCCCTGCGCCGGCACACGACCCTTTCTGATGACGAGATTAAAGCCATCGCAGCGGAGAAGCTAAAGCTGGTGGGCCTGGAGAATGTGGAAAACCTCATGCCCGCCGAGCTCTCCGGGGGGATGCGGAAACGCGTATCCCTGGCCCGGGCTATCGCCATGGAACCAGCTATCCTGCTCTACGACGAACCCACCACAGGCCTGGATCCGATCATGGCCAACGTAATCAATGAACTGATCGTGACCATGCGCGAAAAGCTGGTTGTTACCTCGATCGCCATCACCCACGACATGGTCAGCGCCTACCGGATTGCGGACCGCATCGCCATGCTCTACAAAGGGGAGATCATCGAGGTGGGAACGCCCGATGAAATCAAGGCTTCTTCCAACCCGATCGTTCAGCAGTTCATCCACGGAGAGGTGGAAGGGCCGATCACTCGCGGGGCTGACTTCGTCCATCAATTTTCTCAACCTTTAAGGAGGTAATCTATGAAGAACATTGCCACGGAAACAAAAGTGGGGATCTTTGTGGTCCTCGGGATCGTCGTTTTAGCTTTTTTCACATTCCGGGTCGGCAAGATCGCTGTCCGCGAGGTGGGCTACCGGCTTTACACGCACGTGGAATCCGCAGCCGGCTTGGACAGGAATTCTCCGGTACGCATCGCCGGCGTGCAAGTCGGCAAAGTAGAAAGTATTGTTCTTGATGGGTCGAAAGCCAAGGTCACGCTCCACCTGCCAATGAACGTAAAAATCCCCACGGACTCAAAGGTCTATGTTAAATCCGCCGGTCTCCTGGGAGAAAGGTATATCGAAGTTACCCCGGGGCCAGGGCCAGGGTTGATCAAGGCCAATAGCCAAATAGTGGAAGGGGGGCCTTCCGTGGATGTAGACCGGGTGCTCACCCAGCTCAGTTCCATTGGGGGAGACATTAAGGCCGTGACCCAATCTCTCAACCGCACCCTGGGAGGAGAGCAAGGGGAGCGCTCCCTCCAGGAAATGGTCACTCGAGCCAAGGAAACTGTAATCAACCTGCAGAACATCACCCAGACCATTGATAGAGGGCAAGGGACACTCGGTAGGCTGGTCAAGGATGAAACCCTGTACAAGGAGGCCAAGGAGACAGTGGTCAACCTGAACCAAGTCGTCAAGTCTATCGAGAACGGCGAGGGAACGCTGGGGAAGCTGGCTAAAGACGAGGCCCTCTACGAACAAACGAAGGCGATGATGGAAGAAGCCAAGAGCACATTCGCCAGCCTGAATCAAATGGCCCAGAAGATCGAGAGCGGGGAAGGGACCCTGGGCAAACTGGTCAAGGACGACACCCTTTACACGGAAACCAAGGAAACGCTAGCCAACCTGAACAAAGTATCCAAGCAGATCGAGAGCGGGGAAGGGACCCTGGGCAAACTGGTCAAGGACGACACCCTTTACACGGAAACCAAGGAAACGCTAGCCAACCTGAACAAAGTATCCAAGCAGATCGAAAGCGGAGAAGGGACCCTAGGGAAGCTCGTCAAAGACGAAGCCCTGTATGACGATACCCGAAGGGCCATCAAATCGGTACAAAAAGCGGCGGATGGAATCCAGGAGGTGACTCCAGTGACTGTGCTGGGCGTGCTTCTGGGAACGGTGATTCGGTAGGGGGCGGGCATCGCACGGATGAGGAGGGCCTGGGTAAAGGTAAGCGGAGGAGTGGCACTCTTTCTTCTCTGGTCATGGGTTTCCGGGTGCGCTACCCTGAACCCGGGCCCGCGGAGGGAAAATTTCGCTCCCCTCTTTATCTACAGTGAGGATGAAGAAAGGGGCGGGAAAGAGACCGACGTCCTGGGCCCCTTTTTCACGTACCGCAAGGACCAGGAGGAGAAGCATGTTGCTTTCCGTCCTTTATTCTATTCGAAAAGCGAACCGGAGGGTTACAGGCTGGACTACATATACCCCATGGGAAAATACGAACGAACAAAGACGCGGGAGGAATCCTATTTCCGGCTGATTTATTCCACTGACCGGGATTTGACTCCAGAAGCCACCCAGAAAAAGGAAAGGGGGTTCCTCCTAGCTTTCTGGGGGGAGACCGAGAAGGGCGAGCCTTACGGAGGTTTTTTCCCCATTTACGGAAACCTGAAAAACCGGTTTGGACGCGATGAATTGAATTTTATTCTCTGGCCGTTCTACTCTGATTCCCGGGAAGGGGAAAGCAAAACCTACACTCTTCTCTGGCCAATTTTTACCCGCTATGAAGGGAGAGGAAGGGACGGGTTTAAATTCTGGCCGCTGGGGGGATATGATCGGAAGGAAAACGACTACGATAAGACCTATTTCCTCTGGCCCATCTTTCACTTCGAGAAACGTTACCTTTACACCGACGACCCCATGGAAATCAACATGGTTTGGCCCTTTTATGCTTCCACTGCATCCTCCAAGCGGGTCTCCCGGTCCGTGATCTGGCCTTTCTTTAATTACACCTACGATGAAGCAGACCACTACACCCAGTGGGACTTTCCCTGGCCCATCCTCCAGTGGGCCAAGGGCGACGAGAAGTCGATCTTCCGGATCTTTCCGATTTACGGCCGCAAACACTGGGAGACCTTCGAGAGGGGATATATTCTCTGGCCGATCTATTGGTATGTGGACGAGGAAGACGACCAATATCAAAAAGTACTCAATCGCTACCTGCTACTTTCCAAGGATGAAACCAAGGTCTGGAAAAAAGAAGGCGAAGAGGAGCGCAGGTTGCGGGTCTGGCCGCTCTTCTACTATCGCCAGGAAAGAGAGGGCGCTGAATATCTATACTGGCCGTGCGTTATTCCGGTGGATTATGAGGGGTATGAGCGAAACTGGGTACCGCTGCTGAGCCTGTACGAATACCGCCGCAGCCCGCAAGGGGCCAGCGAATCCAAGTTTCTCTGGGGATTTTATGTGCATCGGAAGAACGCCGATCGCGAGCTTTTCGAGGTGAGCTTTTTGCTCACCTACTATTTAGCAAGGGATCTTTCCTACTTCTCCCTTCTCAAGGGGCTTTTGGAGTACCGGGCTGATGGGGGCAAGCGTGCTCTGCGGGTGCTCTACTCCCCCTGGCCGATCAAATGGGAGAGTTCCCCCGCTCCTCAGCAAGCCGTTACGAATCCGGATGAATTAACGATCAATAGAACCCAAGAACGCCAAGAGGAAAAGGAATTTCTTATCAATGAGCGAAGATGAGCGAGTCCGACTAACGGCCATGGTCCGGGCTGCCGGGTGAGCGGCTAAGCTGAGTCCGGAGGACTTGGAAAAAGCCTTAAGTCCCCTGCCCCTGGAAAGGCACCCCAATCTTTTAGTGGGCATCGAGACCGCTGATGATGCGGGAGTCTACCAGATCTCCGACCAGATCGCCCTGGTACAGACCGTGGACTTCATCACTCCCATCGTCGATCAGCCTTACCTCTTCGGGCAGATCGCCGCGGTGAATGCCCTGAGCGACGTTTACGCCATGGGGGGAAAGCCACTCACCGCTATGAACCTGATTGGCTTCCCCAAGCGCTCCCTTGACCTTTCTGTGCTCACTGAGATCCTCCGGGGAGGGCTGCAGAAAGTCCATGAGGCAGGGGCGGTGCTCTTGGGCGGACACACGGTGGATGACGTCGAGTTGAAGTACGGGCTCTCGGTGACAGGCACGGTACATCCGCAGAAGATCGTTACCAACCGCGGGGCGCGAGTGGGAGATGTCCTGATTTTGACCAAGGCCATTGGCACCGGAATCATCTCCACCGCCCACAAGGCCCAGCTGGACGAAGCCCGGACCTTGCAAGGAGCGGTCGATTCCATGACCCGGCTGAACAATAAGGCCGCGGAGGCCATGGTTGAGGGTGGCGTCCATGCCTGTACGGACATCACCGGTTTCGGCCTCTTGGGGCATGCTTTCCAAATGGCCAAAGGGAGCAGCCTCTCCTTCCGTTTTTTCTATCCGCAAATCCCCATTCTGCCGGGGGCCAAAGAATATGCCGCCCAGGGAATGGTCCCGGGAGGAGCCTACTGCAATCAGGAGCACTTTGGCCGGGAGGTTGCCATCTCCTCAAGAATTCCCGAACCGGAGCGGATCATCCTCTTTGACCCGCAGACCTCGGGGGGCCTGCTCATCGCCTTGCCCGCAGCCGATGGAGAAAAACTTTTGCGAAGTTTGAGGGATAAGGGGATTCAGGAGGCTTCCCTCATAGGAGAAGTGACTCATAGGGAGAAGGACCTCATCACTGTAGAATATTGAAAAATAAGGATGCCAGGGGGGATTCCCCAATCCTATCTATCTATTTTAGAAAGGAACCTATTATGCCCAAGATCCAGCGAGCCATCATCAGTCTATCAGATAAAACAGGAATTCTGGATTTCGCTCAAGAGCTACAATCCTTCGGCGTCGAGATTCTGTCTACCGGCGGGACAGCCAAGGCCCTCAGGGAAAGCGGCCTGAAAGTCAGGGACGTCTCCGAATACACGGGCTTCCCGGAGATGCTGGACGGCCGGGTGAAGACGCTCCATCCCAAGGTCCACGGGGGGCTCCTGGGAATCCGTGATAACCCCGCGCATGCCCAAAAAATGAAAGAGCATGGAATTAAGCCCATTGACATGGTCGTGATCAATCTCTATCCCTTCGAATCCACGGTGGCCAGGCCTTCCTGCACCCTGGAGGAGGCCATCGAGAACATCGACATTGGCGGGCCTTCCATGCTGCGGGCAGGGGCGAAGAACTACCCCTATGTGACCGTGATTGTGGACCCGGTAGATTACAAGCCCATCCTGGAGGAAATGAAAAAGAGTGGCGGGGCCGTGAGTAAAGAAACGAACTTTCGTTTGGCCAAAAAAGTCTACCAACTCACTGCCCGCTACGATAAGGCAATTGCAGGATACCTGGAGAAAAAATAATTATTTACCCCAGAGTATGCTGAGGATCAGCAAAAGTTCTCGGGTTCTACGCCGGAAACCCAGCCTCTTCTGAGGCTGACCCGGAAGTTGAATGGGAAGATCGGCTGACCGGCTGCGGGGTTATCGAGGCCAAAAAGCCCGAAAACGAGGAAGGGAAAAGGGAAGATGACAAAACCACTGGTCGCCATCGTCATGGGAAGCCAATCGGACCTTCCGGTTATGGGGGAGACGGCCAAAGTCCTCGCCGATTTCCAGGTGCCCTATGAAATGACCGTCATTTCAGCCCACCGGTCCCCGAAACGAACCGCAGAGTATGCTAAGAAAGCAAGCGGACGCGGCGTCGAGGTGATCATTGCCGGGGCCGGCGGTGCAGCCCATTTAGCCGGGATGATGGCGGCCCACACTATCCTGCCGGTGATCGGGGTGCCTCTCGAATCCTCCCTGATGGGGCTCGATTCCCTGCTTTCCACAGTCCAGATGCCTGCGGGAGTGCCCGTGGCGACCGTGGCTCTCGGAAAGGCCGGGGCGCGAAACGCCGGCATCCTGGCTGTCCAAATTCTTTCTGGGAAGCATGGGGAGTTGAAAAAATCCTTGCTCCGCTACAAAGCTTCGTTGGTCGCGAGGGTGACCGAACAGGCGCAGAAGGGCAAAAGGAAAAAGTGAATAAATAAAGAATGAGGGAGCGGGTGGCGGTGGAAACTCCCTGGTTAAAAAACTACGAAGACGGAGTTCCTTTTTCCTTGACCTATCCTCGCGTGCCGCTGACGCATTTCTTGCAGGAGGCTGCCAAGTCCTATCCCCAAAGCGTGGCGATCATCTTTGCGGGCCGCGAAGATTTCTTACGGCGAGCTGGAAGAGTATGTCCATGCCCT
>CAVXFA010000090.1:0-56841 GCA_963760605.1 uncultured delta proteobacterium
CCTTCAATATGGCTTACCTGGCTGTACGAGGGAGCGGAGCGGTCAATGGGGTGAGCCGCTTGCATGGAAAGGTGAGCCGTCGCATCTTTCAGCCTCTCTTTCCGCGCTGGCCGGAGAACGAGGTGCCAGCCGGGCACGTTACGAACGGAGTCCATATGCCGACCTGGGACTCGGCAGTGGCTGACGATCTGTGGACTGAGACCTGTACGAAGGACCGCTGGCGGGGAGAAACGGAAATTCTGGAGGAACAAATCGTTAATGTCTCGGATACCCAGCTCTGGCAACTTCGCACCGCCGCCCGCAAGTCGCTCATTGAATATGTCCGCGACCGGCTTTCCCGTCAACTGGAAGCCTCGGGCGCATCACCTGTGGAGGTTGAGGAGGCGAAGCATATTTTTGATGTTAACGCATTGACGATGGGCTTTGCGCGCCGCTTTGCCCCCTACAAGAGACCTAACCTGCTGTTGCACGATCCCGAGAGGCTCCTTCGCATCCTCACCGATCCTCAGCGCCCCGTACAACTCATCATTGCCGGCAAGGCCCATCCGGCGGACCTGGCGGGGCAAGGGATGATTCAGGAGTGGACCCATTTCGCCCGGCGGCCCGAGGCGCGCAAACATGTGGTCTTCCTGAGCGACTATGACATGCTTTTGACCGGGCGCCTGGTGCAGGGGGTGGATGTCTGGATCAACACGCCACGGAGACCTTGGGAGGCCTGCGGGACGAGTGGCATGAAGGTGCTCGTCAATGGAGGCATCAACCTGTCGGAGCTGGATGGCTGGTGGGCGGAAGCCTACACCCCTGAAGTGGGGTGGGCGTTGGGTGATCGCAAGGAGCATGGCGATGACCCGGCCTGGGATGCTGCCGAAGCCGAGTCGCTCTACACGTTACTCGAACGGGAGGTGGTCCCCCAGTTTTATACCCGCGACCCGAACGGCATCCCCACTGCCTGGGTCGCGCGCATGCGTGAGAGCATGGGTCGGTTGACGCCTCGCTTTTCCGCCAACCGCACCGTCCGCGAGTACACCGAGCAGTACTACATCCCTGCTGCTGCGGCCTACCGGGAGCGCGCTGCCGATAAGGGCGCAATGGGCGTGCAGTTGGTGAATTGGCAGCGTGCTGTGGAACAGAACTGGTCAAATCTACGTTTCGGCGAAATGAAGGTGGTGAGTGACGGGGGGAAGCACGTATTCGAGGTTCAGGTTTATCTCAGCGGCCTTGACCCAAATACTGTATGGGTAGAACTTTACGCCGACGGAGTGAACGGCGGCGAGCCGGTGCGGCAGGAGATGATGCGCGGCGGGCAACTGGTGGGCGTAAACGGCTACATCTATAGCGCACAGGTGCCGTCGACACGTCCGGCAACGGACTATACGGCGCGAGTGATACCGCGTTTCCTGGGCGTTTGGGTTCCTCTCGAAACCGCTCGAATCCTGTGGCAGCGGTGATTCGATTTTGAATGGAGGATTGGAGGGTGAATAGCGAGTTCAAGGAAAACTTGTCGGTTTACTGGATTGCGGCGGAGACCCTAGATTGGCTAAACATGAAGTTCCCGGAGCCCACCGTGGACATCAAAGACATCAAGCGCAAATACCACGGGGCGGAGAAGAATTGGGAAAGGGCAAGTCCAACAAACAGAACAGACCGACGGCAAGACCGCGAGTCATTCATTAACTTTTATAAAAATTGCGGAGACATCAGAGATGGGTGCACAAGAGCTTATGGCCACTGCCAAGGCGATGGTCGCTGGCGACAAAGGTCTTCTGGCTATGGATGAGAGTGAGTCCGAGGCGCATTCGCAATGAAAATCTGACAGATCAGAGGAGAAAAGGAAATGAACCGACATACGATTCCATTAGGACGCATTCTGGGTATCCCTATCGGGCTGGACTATTCCTGGTTTTTGATTTTTGTACTGATCACCTGGACGATGGCCGTTGGCTACTACCCGTCTGAATTTAAGGACTGGCCTACGGCACAATATTGGATCGTGGGCGGGGCAACGGCCATCATGCTGTTTGTGAGCGTACTGCTGCACGAGTTGGGACATTCGGTGGTGGCGATGCACTACAAAATCCGGGTGCGAAGCATCACGCTCTTTATATTCGGCGGTATCTCCCAAATTGGCGCCGAACCAACCAGTGCCCCGGCTCAATTCTGGATCTCCATCGCCGGCCCCGCTGTCAGTTTCGCTCTGGCAATCTTCTTTTTCCTGTTGCAGCCTGTCTTCACGGATGTTGTGCCGCTACTGGCCTTGGCCAAATATCTGGTCTATATCAACCTCGTGATAGGCCTGTTCAATCTGATTCCAGGCTTCCCCTTGGACGGCGGCGGCGTCTTTCGGGCTGTTGTATGGGGTATTACCCACAACCTGCGCCGGGCTACCCTCATCGCCGCCAATCTGGGGCGATTCATCGCCTACCTCTTCATCTTCTTCGGTGTGTGGCAAATATTTGGCGGCAACTTCATGAACGGCATGTGGATCGCCTTCATCGGCTGGTTCCTGGAAAGTGCTGCCAGGGGACAGGTTCAGCAACTGGCGCTCCACGATATGCTGGCCGGCCATAAAGTGTCGCAGGCGATGAATCGGCAATACACAGCGATCCCTGCCGATACTACCTTGCAACGCCTGGTGGACGATCACATCCTGGGCAGCGGCCGCCGGAGTTTTGTGGTCAAGAGGAGTAACGAGGCAGTTGGCTTGTTGACCTTGCATCACGTTAAAGAGGTTCCGCGATCTGAATGGCCAACCACGACCAGCGCTCAAGCCATGATCCCGATCGAGCGAACAAAACGGGTGCAGCCCGATGCAGAATTATGGACAGCTCTGGAAGAGATGGACCGCGATGGAGTCAACCAGCTTCCCGTGATGGTGGATGGGCAAATTCAGGGCATGCTCAGCCGGGAGGATATTATCAGCTATATGCGCACCTTAAGGGAATTCGGTGGCTAGCCTATGGCCCAGCTCTTTAGGCTATGCTTATACGGCAGCTGAAGGTTTCACCTGGGCACTGGGCACCGACGTGAGCCAGCAGCTGGCAGCCTTGCGAGGGGACACCAACATAATTTGGAGAGAGACTGAGGATAACATCTACACTTATTACGATTCTGTTCTTGGACATAGGGGGCGTCTTGCTCACCAACGCATGGTACCCCCACATCAGACAATGGCGGAGACTTTCGGTCTTGACTATGAAGAGATGAATGACCGCCGCTTCCTCGCCTTTGACACCTATGAGGAGGGCAAGCTGAACCTCGATGAATATTTGAACCGGGTGGTTTTCTATAAGGAGTGATCCTTCTCGCGGGAGAGGTTCAATTCGTTTATGTCCGCGCAGTCCCAGGCCTATCCGGAGATGATCGATCTGATCAGTCGCTTAAAGGCCCGCTACAATCTCAAGGTCGTAGCGGTCAGCAATGAGGGACGGGAACTTGCGGCTTACCGTAATGAGAAGTTCGGCCTGAAATCATTCATCGACTTCCTGATCCGTATGCTAAATTTCCTGTCGCTAAAAGGTGCCCCGCTCTCCCGGTTAATTCGCCCTCTCAAAAAATACCAGTCAACAGGAGAGATCAACTTGCAGGTAAAAGATAAGGAAGCTATTTTTGCGGCCTTGGAGGCCGAGTTTAAAGATGCTAGAATCGATCACCTGGACGGGTTAACTGTAGAATACGACGCTTGGCGGTTAAACCTGAGGGCTTCCAACATGGACCCGGTGATGCGACTGAACCTGGAAGCGAATGACTCAAGCACTGAAGAAAAAAAGAAAAATGAGGTCCTTATAATTATGGCCGAGGCTGATCCTTCAATGACGATCTTATTATAGTTCCATAATCCCAAATGATCGTTTTGATGGGACAGGGTCAGTCACGCACCGAATCCGGGACGGGAGTGGTCAAGGGGATGATCGAAAAAGAAATCAAGGGGGACTCAATGGAAAAGGCTGGGGATAGCCTGGTAAAGGATTTCGGTATCGATTGGGAAAAGGGTTTAACTTCCGAGGAAGTCCGGAAAAGGATCGGTGAATACGGGTACAACGAAGTTCCCGAGAAACGAGTAAGCCCCATTATGGGGGTCGTTAAAAAATTCTGGGGCATAACCCCCTGGATGTTGGAGATCACCATTGCCTTGGAATGGGCCCTGGGAAAATATTTTGAAATGTATGTGGTGATGGGCCTCCTGGTTTTCAACGCCATCCTGGGTTTTATTCAGGAAGAAAGGGCCAATTCTGCCCTCGAACTCCTCAAAGAAAAGCTGAGAATCAATGCCCGGGTGAAGAGAAATGGGAGTTGGACGGTCATTCCCGCGAGAGAGCTCGTCCCGGGAGATGTCATCCGGCTGCGAGCCGGGGATTTTATTCCTGCGGACGTTAAGATGGCGGAAGGGAATGCAGAGGTGGATCAGTCGTCCTCTGACCGGAGAATCGCAAATGGTGGAGAAGAAAGCCAACGAGATTCTCTACAGCGGGTCCATTCTTAGAAGAGGGGAGATTACCGGAGTGGTAGCCTCGACCGGCACAAAAACTTACTTTGGCCGGACCGTGGAACTCGTTCAGGTGGCGAAACCCAAGTTGCACATGGAAGAAGTAACTTCCAAGGTTGTGAGATGGCTGGTGATCATCGTCAGTTCTTTCCTTTCCGTCGCCCTTGGCTTTACCGCCCTGCGCGGCGTGAATCTCCTCGAAATTCTACCCTTAGCGGTTGTCCTTATGGTGTCCGCCATCCCGGTGGCGTTACCGACCATGTTCACGATCAGCATGGCCTTGGGGTCTCTGGATCTCATGAAGAAAGGAATCCTCATTACGCGGCTCAGTGCGATTGAGGATGCCGCCACCATGGATATTGTTTGCGCCGACAAGACAGGCACCATCACGATGAACAAGCTTTCGGTGGAAGAAGAAATGGCCGTCGATCCCTATGGCGGGAAGGAGGTGATCCTCTATGGTGCCCTGGCTTCGCAGGAGGCAGACCAGGACCCGATCGACGTAGCTTTCCTCTCGGCGGCTAAAGACTCGCGCCATGTCTCTGGAAGGTTATCGGCAGAAAAAATTTGTGCCCTTTGACCCTTCCACCCGAAGAACAGAAGCGACCATAGAAAAAGATGGACGGACACTTTCTGGTAACCAAGGGAGCGGTCAACACGATCGTTCCTTTATGCCAGAATGGCCAGAGATGAATTACCGAGAACAGGCGAAAAAGTGGAGAGTCTGTCGGCAAAAGGTTACCGGGCGATTGCGGTGGCGAAAGGGACGGCCCAGAATAACTTGAAGCTGGTGGGGGTGGCTTTTCTTTACGATAAGCCCAGGCCCGATTCGCCCCAGCTGATACGGGAACTCAAAGCCCTGGGTCTCAAGGTAAAAATGTTGACCGGTGATGCTCTGCCCATCGCCAAAGAAGTGGCCAGGGAACTCAGTCTGGGAGGGGCGATAACCAGAATTTCGGATTTGAAAGGGAGGAGAGAGGATCAAATATTCCCCCTGGTCGAAGAAAGTGACGGTTTCGCCGAAATTTATCCCGAGGACAAATTCCTGATCGTCAAGAGTCTCCAGAGAGGGAATCATGTAGTCGGGATGACGGGGGACGGCGTGAATGACGCCCCGGCTTTGAGACAGGCGGAGGTAGGAATCGCCGTAAGCAATGCCACGGATGTAGCCAAGAAGGCGGCCAGCGCCGTCCTCACCACCGAAGGCCTGGAAGGAATCGTGGACCTGGTAAAAATGGGAAGAATGACCTATCAGCGAATCATCACCTGGATCTTAAATAAAATCCTTAAAACCTTCCAGATCACGGTCTTTGTCGTTTTGGCCTTCTTACTTACGGGCGAGTACATCATCTCCGCCCTGCACATGATCCTTCTCTTATTCTTAACGGACTTTGTGACGCTCTCCATTTCCACAGATAATGTTCGTTACTCCGAACTACCCGATAGTTGGAACATCACTGGCCTCGTCAAAGTTGCTTTCTTTCTTGGAATCTTGGTCATTGCCGAATTGATGCTCCTGCTAAATACCGGCGCTTCGTATTTTGGATTATCCACAAACATCGGCCAGTTGCAGACGTTTACATTTCAAATGCTTATTTACGTAGAACTTTTGGATCTTCTGATTCTAAGAGAAAGAAAGCATTTCTGGAATTCTCGACCAAGCCGGTTTCTCCTTTTGACTATTGCTACGGATTTGGTGGTCGTATTTTTCATTTCAATTCTCGGGCTTCCCGGTATCGCTCGTATAAGCCCGGCCGCTGCCCTGGCCGTTGCGGGCCTCTCAGGCTTTATCGTCTTTCTGATAAATGACCCTATTAAGGTGGTCCTCGTAAAAAAGTTCTGGCCGAGATTATAAAGTTCCCGATGATAAGAAAAAAAGTTGTCCACACTGTCGGTCCTTTACTGGGCCTCCTCCTTTTTGCTATTGCCCTGTTTGTCCTCCATAAAGAACTGAAAGCCTTTTCCTATCATGATGTTGTACGGAGTTTAGAGGCACTGCCGTCTGTTCATCTCTACATAGCACTTATCCTCACCATTTTGAACTACCTTGAAATGACGGGATATGATAGCCTGGCCCTCCGCTACATCCGCTATCCTCTTTCATACCCCAAGATTGCTTTCGCCTCTTTTATCGGCTACGCGTTCAGTACGAATATAGGGCTCTCCATGATCGCTGGAAGCTCGGTTCGATACCGGCTCTATTCTGCCTGGGGATTGTCAGCAATCGAGATTACAAAGGTCGTTGCCTTTTACACTCTGGCCTTATGGCTCGGCCTTGCCACGGTGGCAGGCGTAATGTTTCTAATCGAGCCCCTGGCGCTTCCTTCACTGCTTCATCTCCCATTTTCTTCCATTCAGCCCTTGGGAATACTCTTTCTCACTATTGGTAGGAGGATATCTGTCGCTGTGTGCTTTGAGAAAGAGACCGCTAAGGATTCGGGGATGGGAGTTTCCCCTCCCGTCCGTAAGACTGTCTCTTTATCAGATCACTGTCGCCTCCCTGGATTGGACACTGGCCGGAGGCGTCCTCTATGTCCTTCTGCCTCCTTCCACAAATCTTTCTTATCCAGCTTTTCTTAGCATTTTTCTCCTTGCCCAGATCGTAGGAATGTTGAGCCAGATCCCAGGTGGTCTCGGAGTTTTTGAGACTATGATTCTTACCCTCCTTGGCCCCATCTTACCTATTCACTCGATACTTGGGTCCCTTTTGGCCTACAGAGCGATATACTATCTTCTTCCATTGGGCATCGCCGCAGCATTGCTTGGCACTCATGAAGCCTATCAGAGGAAGGCAGAGGCCAAGAGAGCTGCCCTCCTCTTTAGACAATGGATTCCCGTGCTATTGCCGAACGTGTTCGCCCTTGCCATTTTTGTCTCAGGAGCCATTCTCCTCTTTTCGGGGGCGATCCCCGTCGTGAACTGGCGACTGACAGGGCTCAAAGACTTTATTCCCTTGCCGGTAATAGAAATCTCACACTTTCTCACAAGCCTTGTGGGGGTTGGGCTCCTTTTTCTTGCCCGGGGACTTCAACGAAGACTTGACGGAGCCTACCTTCTCACCTTGGCTCTTCTTGGCACAGGGGTTGTCTTGTCTCTACTCAAGGGATTTGACTACAAAGAGGCACTTGTCCTGGTGGTCATGTTCAGTAGTACTTTGCCCTCCCGCCGTCATTTTTACCGTAGGGCCTCGCTGATCAGCCAGCGATTTACTCTCGGTTGGATAGCCGCCATTATTTCTTGTTTTGCTTGCTCAGTCTGGCTGGGGATTTTTTCATTAAAGACGTGGAATTTTCAAAGGAGCTATGGTGGCAATTCACCCTTTATCGGGGATGCTCCTCGATTTCTCCGGGCCACTGTGGGCGCGATCGGTGCTGCCCTGTTTATGGCCATGGCCAGACTGCTTCGCCCTGTCCCCACCGAACCGCCATTTCCTGGCATGACTGATTTGGAAAGGGCCGTGCCATTATCAAAGGATCACGAAAAACTCATGCCAATCTTGCCCTGCTCGGAGATAAAGCACTTCTTTTCAGCGAGAACAAAACGGCATTTATCATGTACGGTATCGAGGGACGAAGCTGGGTAGCCTTTGGGGATCCGATTGGCCCAGAAAGAGAAATGGCTGAACTGGTTTGGCGGTTTCATGAGATGTGTGACCGGCACGATGGATGGACGGTATTCTATGAGGTCTATGCGGAAAAATACGGATATTTATCTTGATCTTGGACTCACCTTGTTTAAGATCGGCGAGGAGGCCCGTATCCCTCTCGAAACTTTTTCTAGTTGAAGAAAACGACCGTAGGAACTTACGTCGCCTTCATGATAAAGTTGAAAGAAAGGGGTGTACCTTCAAGATCGTCCCACCGGGCCAAATCGGTCCACTTCTTCCAGAGTTCAAGAAGATTTCCGATGCATGGCTGGAAGCGAAAAATACCAAAGAGAAGAGATTCTCTCTGGGGTACTTTGACGAGGAATATCTGATGAAATTTCATGCCGGGATAGTCCAGAGGGATGGAAAAGATTGTAGCTTTTACCAATATCTTTTGCGGATTCGAGAAGGAGGAACTGTCCGCCGATCTCATGCGGCATCTGCCGGAGGCACCGAACGGCGTCATGGATTATCTTTTTGTCGAGATTATGCTTTGGGGTAAGCGAGAGGGATACCGGTGGTTTAATCTGGGTATGGCGCCTCTATCTGGCCTTGAGGAACCCTGATTCTGCTTCCTTGTGGAACCGTTTTGGATCTTTCGTTTTCCGACACGGGGAGCACTTCTACAACTTTCAGGGGTTGCGAGAGTATAAAGAAAAGTTTGGTCCGATTTGGCAACCAAAATACGTAGCCTCCCCGGGTGGTCTTGCACTGCCCCGAATCCTTATAGATATTGCATCACTCATATCAGGAGGCCTCAAAGGAGTGGTGGCGAAATGAAGATTTCTTGTCGCAGTCTTAATAAAGGATTCCTTCGATGCCGTTTATGCGTAAGTGGATGAAAGGAGGCAGTTAAGATGTGGTGGTGGAATGGTCCTCACCCTGTGTGGGGCATGTGGTGGATTTTCCCTTTGATTGGGCTTGTTTTCGTCATCGTAGCGCTCTTTGCCATTTCCCGGTTCTTTGGAGGGGGAGGATGGTTTTGTGGCGGCAGAGGATACGATGAGATAGAAGAGCTCAGAAGAGAGATAAGAGACCTGAGGGATGAGATTGGAAGGCTTAAAAAAAAGGAATAAAAGGAGGTGCCAAATGGAAGGCAAATCAGGAGATACGGGACCAGGCATGGGGATGGGAATGATGAAAGAGAGGAAGGAAGGCTGGGGTGTCATGCCTCCTATGATGGAGAAGTGAATGCAGATGTGTCAACAGATGGCAGGTGCCGTCTCGGAGTCAGCGTCAATGGCGTCTTTTGCAACACCCGAGGTAAGGGGACTGTTTGAAGAATGGGTAAAGGCCGTTGAGGAAGAAATTCTTGAACTCTCCAAGGAGAAAGGATCATGTGATCCCTCTGAGATTTCGGCTAAACTCAAAATGTCTGAAGAAAGCGCCATTTTCTTCATAGGCAAGATGGCGAAGGAAAAGAAGGTCAAAATCGCAGGGGTTAAGCTTTAGGAGATTTGGCAGTATCCTATGTTTGATCCGAAAAGACTTTGAATGAAGGAGGGTGTGACGTGAAAGGTTTAACTGCCGAAGACAGAAAAAAAATAGAGGGAGGCATTAGACAAAAATACGTGAGGGTAGCCATTAGCCCTGAAGGGAATTTTCAATACCCCACCGGAAAGGCCGGGCTCAAGGAACAAAACTACGCTCCTGAGGTTCTGAGTTGCCTTCCTGAAGATATCTTGGCCTCTTACTGCGGCGTGGGAAACCCCTTCAGCCTTGGGACAATCGACGAAGGTGAGGCTGTCCTGGATGTTGGCTGCGGTGCCGGTGTGGACACGCTGATTGCCGCCATAATGGTAGGTCCTCCAGGAAATGTGGTAGGGATTGACCTCACACCGGAAATGCTCGAACGCGCAAGAAAGAATCTTCGGAAGACCTCTCTTAATAACGTGAGCTTCCAGGAAGCCTCCGCTGAAGACCTTCCCTTTCCGGACGCAAGTTTTGATGTTGTGATATCCAACGGGGTTTTCAACCTTATTCCGGATAAGGTGAAGGCCCTGAAAGAAGTACTCAGACGTCTTAAAACCTCTGAGCCGTTTTATGATCGCAGACCAGGTTCTAACCGTTGATCCAAGCGGGGATACTCAATCCATGATAGAGAACTGGGCCAGGTGACAGGGCGGAGCCGTACCAGGAAAGGATTTCCTGGCCATGATGAATGAAGCAGGCTTTATCGAATTTGACCTCGTCAAGGAGACCGGGTTCAAAAGTTCTCCTGTCACTAAAGGAGTGCTGTTTCGAGCCAGAAGGCGAAAGTTGTATTGAACGATTTCTTCTGGGTTTTATATAGCGCCCCGGTAAAGGGATGTCCTCAATCTGCAATTCCCTCCCGTAGCCTTCATCTGGGCGACTTGCCATTAATGATAGCCATTCGGCGACTCTGGGTTTTACATCAGAATCTCTTTAAGGTGAAGGAAATCCCCTTCCTCTTCCTAACTTTTTGAAGGAGAATCCCTTCAAAGAAAGATTCTCCAAAAAACCCACCTATCTTAAAAACTCTTTAAAATCAAAGAAATAATTCAATCAAAGGCATTTGGCATGCGCATTGCTATTTTTTGATCCGGGAAGGGAGTAACTTTGGAGCAATGCTAAATTTAAAAAAAGAAAAAGGAGGAGAATAAAATGAACAAAATGCTAGTGAGTCTATTTGCCTTGGCTATTTCCGTAGCCTTTGTCTCTGGGGTATTCGCCGAGCAACAGTCGCCTTCAACTCCAGCTGCTACTGCACCGGTATCGAGGTTGGAGAGGTTCAACGGGGTGATTGTTAAGGTTGATGAGGCGACAAAGGACGCTCTTGTGCAGTTTCACAAAGAGAAGATGACCTTTTCCTTCGGCGATCAAACGAAAATCGCCGAAGGCAGCAAAGCCCTGACCTTCAATGATCTGAAGAAAGGGCTGTGGGCGTCCATCGGGTATAGGAAGGAAGGGGACAAGCTGATGGCCGAGACAGTCCATGTCAGCATGCCAATGGTGGCCAAGAAGGAAAACCCTTCCGAAAAAGCCACTGAAAATAAGTAACGGGGATGTCAACCCCATATCAAAAAGGTCCACATTTGGGTGTGCCTTTTTTGCTTGTGTCAAAAATTGGTCATTGCTCCAAGTTACACCCTGGTCACCAAGAAAAAGGGGTGACCAAGATTAAGGGATTTAGAAGGATAGCAGACCCAAGAATCAGAAGGAGGTAAATCAAAATGGGAAGCTTGCGTTACTGGATGATATTCCAGGTGGTATTGGGAATCTGGCTGATCATTTCTCCCTTCGCCCTAGGGTTTAGGGAGGTGACGAGCATGACCATCAATGACGTGATCCTGGGAGCCATTGTGGCCATCCTGGGATTGACGGTAGCCCTCACAGGTCTACCTAAAGTTAGGCATTTAGAAAAAGGCATGTAGAAAAGAAAACAACTTAACTTCTTTGCCCGTTCTTCACAATGGGCGACGGCCTTAGGGTCGGCGCCCGATCAGTTCTGCCAAATTCCTACAAGGAAGGCAGAAAGGAGGCTCTTTGAGCAACAACCCGCAATGCGTGCGCTTGCCAATGATGTTTTCAATGTCTGCCACGTGGATTACAAGATTAGATTTTTGAACCACGCCGCGGAAGAGATATAGGGGTGGACGAAAAAAGGAGAAGAAGCTGGTTGCACCGTAGGAAATTGACTGATAAGAGATTTGTGGGCGAGGCTTTTATGAAGTGTCATCGTTGCAATGGGATCATGGCCAAGGAAAGATTCTACGGCCCTGGAGATCCCTTCTGGGGTTGGAGGTGTGTTTTTTGCGGGGAGATTTTTGATCCGTTGATTTCGGAGAATCGAAACCATTGTAGAAAAATAGCGATGGTGGGAAAAAGGGGAACCCAAAATGGGAGGGAGGGGAGGAGGTGAAACTTTATGATCATTCCGGAAGAAGGAGAAATCATGAAGAACCGGTCAACGGGGAATATTTTTGAGGTAAAGAAGATTACGGATCAATTTGTGATCTTGTACTCCATGGATGGGTTGATGCAGATCATGACAGGGAAGAAGAGTCTGATTCACTTATTCGAGAAGATTCCTCAGCAGGAAACGATAAAAGAGAGCGCTGCCTGAGGATATTGAAGAGGGAAAGCTTTCAAGCTACCTCCTTGAGGAAGATTGAAGAAGAAGCAGATGCTTACTTCCAAATTGACTAAGAAATTGGATAGTCTGACATTCAACCCCCGAGAGGTCGTTGGCCGAGAATCTCTTCTCGGGTCGGTTCTGAGTTGGTCGATTTTTTGAGGGGTGAGATTCAAGAGGGAAATTTTTCGCAAAAGGGGTTGGCCCACTATTATTGAATCAAAGGAGGAAAAAAGAAAATGAAGAAATTGTTCATCGTTTGGATCGCGCTCCTTTTGGCTCTGTCTCAGGCTGGCTGGACGTTGGCCCAGGAGAAGGCCAAAAAGGAGGAGCCGGCGGGAGTGAGCAAACCTGCCACCGAAAAATCAACCGAGGCAGTGAAGTCCGAAGAAGCTCAAGGAAAAGAAAAAGCAGAACAGGGAGACGGGGTCTCCGCCAAACTGCACATCTGGCGGATGGGCGGGATGGTGACCGCCGTGGATCCCGAAAACTAAAACCCTATCCATCCATCAAGAAACCGTGTTCCACAATCGGATTATTGAAACTGGAGGTGAGTGGGAAAGTGCAAAAGGACTGTTGAAAACTCAAGCCGGGGCGATCTGGTCAATGTCTGGGTTAATGGAAAGGTCATAACGGCGTTAAATAAGGTAATTTAAGAGAGAAGCCTCGCAAAATTTCTTTTTCGCGCCAAAGGAAAGCCCTGGAAATAAAGGCTGGAATGGAGGATGAAATGGCAAAAATATTGATCATGGGTGAACTCTCCAGCGTACGAGAGATTATGGCTGAAGAGCTGGCGGGAGAAGGACATCTGGTGGTTGCCATTAGCAGCCCAGCTTTGATCGAAGAGCTGCTTACTACCCTGGAGCCTGATTTGGTGCTTTTGGATTTCCTTAAAAGTAGGATGGATTTATGGGGTGCGTTGGAGGAGATCAAGAGGCGAGACCCCCATCTCCCAATCCTTACCTTTACCTCTTATGGCCGCTACAAAGAAGAAATAAGATTCGAAGTAACGAATGGATATGGGATCAGGAGCTTTTCCTTAGAAATCTTAAAGCAAAAAGTCGCTGAGTTGCTAAAGCGAAAACCGATCCAAGAGTTTGAGGGGATGAGGCACGATATTCTCCTTCCCCGAAAATAAATTCTCTCTATAGAGGCGAAGGATTAAGCTGCTCTTAGGAATAAATTCAAGACGTTTTATCCCTAAGAATTTTCAGCGCCAGCAGATGCCAAGAAAGAAGAGGCGAAGCCTGAGGTAGCCAAAGCGCTGCAGAGACCCAAGAGGAAGCCCCGGCCTAAGGCCGAATCGGCTTCCATCGAGAACCCCAAGAAGTGACCAAGGTCGAGGGCAGGGCGGAATATAAGGTTAATGAATCCGAGACAAGGAAGAGCCCATAAATCTGAGGTTGAAAATGACCTGATCGCCAAATTCATCTTTTCTCGAGTCAGTCATTCCAGATCCCTTGAGTGTCCCCCAACATCGTAATAGGGCGAGAGATAAGGTTCATATAATTCCCATTTCCATCCATAATAGGAAGGAGGCTGCCACCATACCCTCTTTTTACTCCACAGGAAGAGTTCTTTGATCCCGACCACGGGGTAGGTATATTTCATCACCCCCAATGCTTTCACCCTCTTGCCGATGATTTCTCCCGCCAGTGTGACCTTCCTCCCCTTTTCGTAAATAACGGGGTCCACAAATGTCGAAGTTTTGGCGATGAATTGCCCATAGGTGCTTTTCGTGTCGGGATATTCACCGGAATCTAACGGAGTTTGCAGAACAAGGATCTCCCCTCCGTCTGGAGGGTTGGAGGTCTCGATGATGAGTCCACCCCAAATGACGATTTTTCCAGTATAGGCCTCCGGGTTCTGAATCACCTGGGAAAAGTCTAGGTTTTTTTGGCCTGATGTCTCAACTCCTTGGAGATAGGATAAGCGCAGCCAGAGGCCACAAATAGGAAGAAGCCGGAAAGTAAGAACCCTGATAATCTGGGACATGCCATTTCTACGTTCTCCTTTCTCTCCACCGTCGTTTTCCTATGCGAAATACCTGTAATCATTATAATGCCTCCGGCCCGTCTCTGCTCCCGAGAGTCTTCGTAAAATACAGCCTTTTCCCCCATAAAATACATGGTTTCCCTTATTTATTTCTTCCCAATCTCGGTAGATTAATAACCTTAATGTGAAAGTTGGGTCTCGACCCGAAAGATAATTTATGATAAATCCTTGGACTTCATGGAGGTCTTAGTATGAAATTGACTATATTTTCCCGGCTGATTATTGGTTATCTCATCATTTTTCTTCTGGTGATGGCAGTCAGCGCGTATGCTATTATAAAGTTACATCAATTTAATGTGGGTAATCGTTATATTTTAAGCATAGACAATCGTATTCTGAATTATAAGAAAAAGCTTACTGATTCCATAATATCACAGCAGCGATATGAGAATGAATACATCATTTCGAAGGATATCATCTTTTATGAACAATTTCTTTCGGCTAAAGGTAAGTTTGATAGATATCTTGTTGAGGTCCTTTCCATAGCAGATACGCCCCCCAAAAAGGATTCACTGAACAGGGTGAAGGCGTACTCTGAGCGTTACCAATCCTTGGTTAAAAGCGAGAGTAAATGGATCAGAGAGAACCAAGCCTATGATAAAAAATGGTACGAGCAGGAAAAGGGAAAGGCTTCGGTTGGAATTATGAAAGAACTTGAAATGCTGGAGGTTTATTCTTGGCAGGACCTCTCTGATAGGATGAAGATGTTGGCCGAGGCCGGAGCCTCTGCTCGCAACGTCATTATTTTTATGGCTATTGCGGCAATTTTCTTGGTAACGATTACATCCTTTTTTATCACCAGAAGCATTGCCGATCCTCTTACGCTTTTAATGGATAAAACCAGGGAAGTTTCCGAAGGGGTTTTTGAATGTGATTTAAACATTTCCTCTCCTCCAGAGATATTCGAGTTAACCAAGGCCTTTAATTCTATGTGCAGCAAGCTTAAGGCTGTAGATAAGATAAAGTCTGATTTTTTCTCAGCCATGTCCCATGAATTGCGCACCCCCTTGACTTCCATAAAAGAAGGAACCAGTCTTTTGCTGGAAGGGGTGGGTGGAGCTATTACGGACAAGCAAAAAAGGCTTTTAACAATCCTATCCGAAGAGAGCAATCGTTTGATCAGCCTAGTCAGTTCTTTGTTAGACCTATCCAAGATGGAAGCAGGGATGATGGTTTATACATTAGAACAAGCAAGCCTTGTGCCCCTAATTGATCAGGCGATAACCGAGATAAGCCCTCTGGTCGAAGCCAAAAAAATCAATGTTGAGACAAAGATCAGCGAAGAATTGCCAATAATTAAGCTGGATTCTGAGAGGATTCTTCAGGCCCTAAGAAATCTGATCGGAAATGCCGTGAAGTTCACGCCTGATGGGGGCCGTGTGAGGGTCTCGGCCCGGCCCATGGATGGAGGGGTGGAGGTCTCGGTGGCGGATACCGGCCCCGGCATACCCTTGGAAAAGTTAACCACAATTTTTGACAAGTTTCAGCAGGTAATCATTCCAGGTTCGTATAGACCCGAGGGAACCGGATTGGGTTTGGCCCTTGTTAAGCATATCATCAAATCGCATGGCGGAAAGGTGTGGGCGGAAAGCCAACCAGGACAGGGAAGTACATTTATTTTTGTTTTGCCAGCGTGATTTTCCTTGCTGAAAAAAAAGTGGGATAAGAGGGGGGTAATGTCCTCAGCAAAGATCTTATTAGTGGATGATGATAAGAACCTCGTAGAGCTGGTAAAAATGAGGCTTGAATCTGCCAATTACAAGGTCACCGCGGCCTTTAAAGAGGAAGATGCGATAGAAGCAGCCAGGGGACAGATCTTTGACCTATCCATTGTCGACCTTCAGCTCGTCCACCAAGATGGGATATCTTTGATGGAGGAGCTTCATTTAATCGTCCCGGAGATGCCGGTGATCATCCTGACCGCCTATGGAAGTATTGAGAGTGCGGTAGAGGCCATGAAAAGGGGAGCTTATAACTATCTCACCAAACCTTTTGACCACAGGGATCTGCTTTTACAAATCGAAAAGGCTCTCGAGAATCGCCGGCTCACCTCTGAAATTAAAAGGCTTAAAGGACTTCTGGAAGAGAGATACAATTTTGCAAACATTGTGGCCAAGAGTGAGAAGATGCAGAAGGTGCTGGAGGTGGTTTCCAGGATTGCTAAAACTGAATCCACGGTTTACATTTATGGAGAAAGCGGCACAGGTAAGGAGCTGATTGCTAAAGCAATTCATATTGCCAGTGAGAGGAAGGACAAATCCTTCGTGGCCATCAACTGTGCTGCCCTTCCTGAAACTTTGATGGAAAGTGAGCTTTTCGGCCATGAAAAAGGGGCGTTTACCGGGGCGGTTCGAAGCAAAAAGGGGTTATTTACCCAAGCCCATGAAGGAACTATTTTCTTAGATGAGATCGGAGATATGCCTCTTTCGATCCAGGCCAAACTTCTCCGAGTCCTTCAGGAGCGACAGTTCTATCCGGTGGGCAGTGAAAAATCTGTGGAGGTAGATGTCAGGGTGGTCGTGGCCACCCAAAAAAACCTTGGAGATCAAGCCCAGCAAGGCCTTTTCCGGGAAGACCTTTTTTATCGGATTCATGTGGTCCCCATCCATTTACCCCCTTTGAGGGAAAGGAAAGAAGAGATTCCATCATTGGTAGAACATTTCCTGAAGAAATTCAGCCAGCAGATGAAAAAAGAGGTGAAAGGCCTGACACCCAAGGCAATGCAGAGGCTGATGCTCCACGATTGGCCTGGGAATGTGCGGGAGTTAGAAAATACAATAGAGTATGCGATGGCCATGACTCAACAAAATATCATCACCGAGGACTTTGTTCTGCAAACAAAAGCTCCGATGCTATCTCATGAATCATTAAAGCCCCTGAAGGAGGCCAGAGATGAGTTTGAAAAAGAATATCTTATCCGTCTCCTCCAACTCAGCGAAGGAAATGTGAGCCAGGCAGCGAAGCTTGCTGGAAAGTACCGGGCCGATTTCTATGATCTCCTGAAAAAACATGATCTGAAGATAGAAGATTTTAAGAAATCTCCATAAAGTGTAGGAAATACCCTACCTCCTCCTCTCTCTTTTGTAGGAAAATCCCTTCAAAGCAAGGCCTTCGAAAACCCACCCATATTAAAAACCGCTTAAAATCAGAGGAATATTTCGGTTAAGGGCTTTTGGCATACCCATTGCAGATAAAAAAACAAAACGGTAACTTAGGGGCAATGCTAAAATTCAAAAAAGAAAAAGGAGGAGAATACAATGAACAAGATGCTAATGAGTCTAATTGTCCTGGCTATTTCCATAGCCTTTGTCTCTGGTGTACCAGCAGCCCAGGCGTGGCAAGAACACGGCAAATTAATCGGTATGCAAGTCTATGGTGAGCACATGATTAGTGGCACGCATAGCGGTGTAGCGTCACCCCAACTGGGAAAATTCAGCCCCAGCGGTGTGCCCCAAGCTTATGGTGATCACGAACTTCTCAATGCCCCCAGGTTTACGGGAAAGCTTCCGCAGATTTACTACAGGGAGCAATACCCGGATGAAATTCCCCTGTAGAAAAGGGCTACCTTGAGTATGCCTTTTAAATAGGCATTGCCCCAACGTATCTGATAGCTCCCACAGGCTATACTCTCGGGTGGGAGCTATCAATTTTTTTAATTTAAAATACATCCTTTTCCCTCCCAAAAATACACGGTTTCACCTATTTATTCTTTCCCAATCCTGGTAGATTAATAATCTTAATGTCGGATCAATCGCTCTCTCCAGCCTGGAATTCAATTTGAGAATGCCGGAAGGGAGTGGGTGTATTCATGAACATTGTCGAATTTACTATGCTGATTTGGCTAGGCTCACTCGCCGCAGGGTTCTTGGGATCGTTGACTGGCCTGGGAGGCGGGGTGGTGATCGTGCCCCTCCTGGCGCTTGTATTTGGCGTGGATATTCGGTACGCGATCGGCGCATCGCTCATCTCGGTGATCGCCACCTCCTCGGGAGCTGCTGCCGCTTACGTCAGAGAAGGCTTCTCCAACATCCGGATCGGGATGTTCCTCGAGGTGGCGACTACCCTGGGAGCACTGGTCGGGGCTGTCCTGGCATCGAAGGTGCCAACCGCCGCGATCGCCGTAGTTTTTGGAATTGTCCTGATTCACTCGGCCTATCTTTCGGGCCGGACCCAGCGTGACTCACTCAGCGATATTCCGCCCGATCCCCTTGCCCAACGACTGCGATTGGATGCCAGCTATCCGACCGTCGAAGGTCCCAAAGCCTACCGTGTCCGCGCCATCCCTGGGGGATTTAGCCTGATGTTCGTAGCCGGTGGACTTTCCGGGTTGCTGGGCATTGGCTCGGGAGCCGTCAAAGTAATCGGTATGGACCAGATCATGCGTATCCCGTTCAAAGTTTCCACAACCACCAGTAATTTTATGATCGGCGTGACTGCCGCGGCCAGCGCGGGTGTTTACCTGAATCGGGGATACATTGATCCTGGCCTGGCCATGCCGGTCATGCTGGGGGTGCTTTTCGGATCGCTCTTGGGCGCACGGATGCTGGCCGGCGCTAAAACCCGGGTGTTGCGCCTGATCTTTGCCGGAGTCATATTGGCTTTAGGGGTCGAGATGATTTATAACGGCCTTACAGGAAGGCTTTAATATGGCCAAACCGAAGCGAGCTTTAACAGATGAGCAGATGGACCGGATCATCAGCACCCTCTTAAGAAGCGGGGTCCTCGTTGCCGCTTTGGTAGTGCTGGTGGGAGGGATCTTGTATCTGATTCGTTATGGCGCCACTTTACCCGATTATGGAGTTTTTCGGGGAGAGCCGGTGTACTTACGTACCGTGTCTGGGATTGGGCAAGATGCACTGTCATTTCACCCCCGCGGCATCATCCAGCTTGGGCTTCTGCTGCTGATCGCCACCCCGGTTGCCCGGGTCGCCTTCTCCGTTCTTGCCTTTGCCTGGCAAAGGGACCGTACCTACGTCATCGTGACCCTGATTGTATTCGCCATCCTTATTTACAGTCTCACTGGCGGAGGTCTATGACGGTGGGGTTAACTGCGCGTTCCCCCGCGATTCCCCCAGGCCCTTGCTAGGCCATCCCTGGGATTTCGCTATCTATATGGAAGGACATAAATAAGTTGACATTAGATCGACTCTGATGGAACTTAAAAATTCCCAGCTTAAATCCCCCCTTGCCCCCCTTTGATAAAGGGGGGTGGGGGGGATTTGTCCGTAGAATGCCGAACAATTAATGCCAACTTTCTCTTGTCGTTCACTATAGTGAATGAGATTGAAGGGGATACCCACTCACGTCATTGTAGAGTGTGAACGTAGGTTCTAAAACAACTTTATATTTCTGATTACGTCTAATGAATCCAAGCCATTAATTTCAGTGGGGTGAATTTATGCAAACAAAAACCCCGCCTCCTTTTCGGAAACGGGGTTCGAATGGCCGCATAAGCCCTCCATTTGCTTGTCAGGAGTAAGCCTTTCTGATTTGCAGGTCAGAAAATATAACAAAAAGAATCAAAATGCAAGATATTTTTGAGTATTTCTTGAAAGGCCGAATAAAGGAGCAGGATAGAAAGGTAGTAACGGGGAGGGCCAAGCTGCGGAAGAAAATATACCGGGATGAGATCATTAACTCGAGGAATTTTTTTTGGTATATCCAAGACACTTGACACGCATCGGGGGCGCGTCTATTGTGATTAGCTGGATTCGGAACTGCGGAAAGTTCTTTTTTGGGCAAATGGGAAGAGGAAGCATGGCGATGATACCGTCGAGCCGGATCGATTTGGATAATCCAACGAACGAAGGGAGAGAAGGAAATGAAAGAGGTGAAGGAGATGGAAATCGCCCAAAGGGCAGTGGAAATAATCAAGCAGGGAGCTTTCCTTGTAGTTCAGGCCAAAGGGCGAAAAAACGTGATGACCATCGGATGGGCCACGTTCGGGTTTGTGTGGCGAAAGTCCGTTATGATGGTCGCAGTCAGGAATAGCCGGTTTACTCACGGGATCATCGAACAAGCGGATAGTTTCACGGTCAGCGTCCCGAGCGGGAATATGCAGAAAGAGATCAACTTCTGCGGATCGAAATCGGGCAAGGATCTTGATAAATTTAAAGAATGCCAGCTAGCGACGACAAAGGCGCAGAAAGTCAGCACGCCAGTCCTCAAGATTCCAGGCTACCACTATGAATGCAAGATGATGTACAAGACCCCCATGGACCCAAAATTTATGGATAAAGACATGGAGGGCCTCTATCCCCAAAAGGACTATCACACCCTATACTTTGGAGAGATCGTGGCCTGTTATATCAGCGAATGATGAAGAGAACTCCGGAGGGGCAAAAGGAGATCCTCAATCCAGAAGCATGGGAGCGTTCCCTTCTCCACGGGTTGGCCTGCGAATGGGAAAAGAGCCTCTGGGTCTTGAGTCCTTCGCACCGAAAAATGATGCGCCTTCCCCTGTTCAGTCTAAGGGAGATGAAAGACCGGTGGGGCTCCTGGTCGGGGAAGAAACGGGAGATCTCGTTGAGCCGAGACCTGGTCTCAAATCATTCCTGGAACGCTGTATGCGAGGTTCTGCTGCATGAAATGGCCCATCAATTTACCGATGAAGTTTTCGCTGTTGTTCATGAACCTCCCCACGGTCCCCAATTCCATCAAGCTTGTTTTCTGCTGCGGGCCAATCCCAAAGCCTCGGGCAGTTACCGGACTTTGGATGAACGGATGTCCCAGGAATCGTCCAGTCCCAAAAATAAAATGATGGACCGGGTAAAAAAACTAATGGCCTTGGCCGCAAGTTCAAATCACCATGAAGCGGATTCTGCCATGGCCAAAGCCTATGATTTGATCGCCAAATATAATTTAGATCTTTTGTCCCAGGATGCAGACCGGAATTTTGCCAGCGTGTTTGTGGGACAGCCCGCTCTGCGTCATCCTCCAGAAGATTATTCCCTCGCCCATTTATTGCAAGATTTTTATTTTGTGCAAGGAATCTGGGTCTCGACCTATGTGCCAGAAAAAGGAAAAATGGGGCGGGTTTTGGAGGTCAGCGGAACCATCCAAAACATTAAACTGGCCAGTTATGTTCATGAATTTGTTCGGCGGTTTATCCATTCCCAGTGGGCCGAGTATAATAACGGGAAGAGATTGAACCGCTATCGCCAGACTGACTTCGCTGTTGGAATCATCGAAGGGTTCCGTGCCAAACTGGAAAGACAAAGCAAAGAGAAGGGAAAGAAACAGGGTTCACTTTCCCTGATGAAGATAGAGGACCCTTTACTGAGAAAATATGTCGCCTACAAGTATCCGCACACCATCAAGGTCAAAAGGGGAATTGCCAGCCAGGATAAGAACGTATTGAAAGACGGGAGGCGTGTCGGTGAAAGGCTGATTATTGCCAAAGGGATGGCGAATCCTGGAGGGAGCAGAGGGTCTGGGATGCGGTTGCTGGCCTGCTTTATGGATGGTCTTTCTATTCCTTGGGCTTTCCCCGGCGCAGCTTGGACAAAGACAACTGATATTCCTTCATCAGGTAATCGGGTATGGCAGCCGGGGTCTCGGCTGTCAGAATATTCTCAGCCCAGGGTTCAGGGATTGAGCCTAGGGTTCTGATGGCCAGCACTTCTTTGAACAATTTTGGGGGGTAGGCCTGGACGACTTTTTTCTGGGAGGGGTCAAAAAATTGAACATACCCTTTGCGGATGCTCCTCCCATAGACACTCACCGTTACAGCAAGTTGGTCCAGGGCAGCTTCCATCCGATGAATTCCTTTATCCAGGGGGAACACATAGGTAGTTCTTCCGGGCCCGATTACCTCAGAAGAAATCTCTTCCAATTCAGCATGACCTTCAACCTGCCCCTCATCTAACCGGCGGTATTTTCTTTCCTGGACCTGATGGATCAGGCCACCGATCATTCCCCAGGACCCATGATCATGAATGGGACTGGGGGTGTGGGGCTCCCAGATGTACGCCAAAACCGAAAAGGCCCGATCGGAACTGCGATGGAGAGTTATTTCATTGTGAAAAACCGAGACTTCCTGCATCTTTAAGAAATCTCGGTCCAGGATCAATTTCTTCAATATTCCCCGGAACCAACCTGGATCGCTGAGGAGCTCGCCAAAAAGCTCTTGGCCGGCTTCCATCAACCTGGGTAAAGCCGGTTTTTCATCGAGGAAAGCATGGAAACGAAGACAAAATTCTTCTAAGTTCATACGGCCCATTTTGCTTCAGTCCTTTGTACCTTTAAGTTTGGGAATCCCATATTTGCGAACGTGACTCCAGGATTTATATTCCGGGTCATCCGGGTTTGTGGCGAGGGCCTCGGCCTCCTTTAAGTATTTTTTCATGCCCCCCTTTTGTTTGTACAACAAACGATCCTGGCCGATCGGACAAACCTTGGTGCAGATTCCACAAGGATAACATCTTCTGGCGGTTAATTCTTCGGCCATTTCCAGGCAGGCCATTTTATCATAATCTCCGACCACTTGGTCTGGCCGCCTCTGGATGGCTTTCTTTGGACAGCACTTGGCACAGGCCTCACATTGGATACAGAGTTCCTCCGCCACCATTGGATCGGGGGGTAGCGATGCCGTAGTAAAGACGGAGACCAGGCGGACCCGCGGACCAAATTCCGGGGTCAGAAGATTATGGCTGAGACCAACGGTGCCGAGACCCGCGTATTTTGCGGCCATCACGTGACTGAAGGCGGCCATGGGGTTTTCTCTCAGAGCCTTGAGGGTTCCGTACCCATCCCGGGGAAAGAAAAAGGACGCGTGCCCCAAACGATTGAGATACCGCGTCAGGTCGTAGGCCATTTGATCCAGTTCCCGATTGCTCGTATTGTAAAGCTCCATGTGTAAAACGGATGGGGTCGTCTCGACGATGGGCAAAGGCATGGCTACCCCAATCACAATGACCGTGCGAGCAGGGGACCAGATCGCCTGAGGGCGAAAATCGGGAGGCACTTCCCCGGCTTCGTCCCAGCGCTCTACCGGGGCGAAGCCGACCAGGTCCGCCCCCCGATCCTTGCAGAATTTTATGATGAGACCTTTCAGGCCGGAGTTCTGCTCAGCCGATTGTTTCTTCCTGCGAGCACCTAAGTTTAATTTCTTTGACCGGGCGGCCATAAATATGTTCTTTCCAGATAAGAAGTTGAGATATATAAGATAAGGGAGAAAATCTTAAAAATCAAACAGGTCTTGTTAGCGAATATCAAACCCTTCTGGGGGTCGATACCGCAATGCCGCCACTCGGAGAATATATAAGAATTCAATAATAAATTATTTCCCCAGGGGTATGGCATAAATCATACTTACTTTCTCATTTTAGTCTCTTATAGTAAAATCCAACGGGTGGCGGGTTCCAGAATTGGCATCTTTCGACTGGACCCCACCACATGAGGGCCTGACCCCCCTGCTTGGAGGAGAGAATATGCGCACCATGATCGCTCTGGCTTTGGCCTTAGGCATCGGGAGTTCCTCTGCGTTTGCTGAAACCCTGGAGGAGCGGATCAAGCTGCTGGAGGAAACTATCCAGAAGCAGGAAGAGACCTTAAAAAACCAGCAGAAAACCCTGGAGGAGTTGAAAGATCAATCCAAACAGGCGAAGCCCGCCGAACAGCCGCCCAGCGCCCCGCAGCCAACACGGGATTACCGGCTCGATGACCGATCCCGGGGAATCTACGTCCAATCCGCCTCCCCCTTGACCCCTTACTCACTGACCAAGCAATCCTCCACCCCGGGTTTGATGAACCCCGCCATCAGCGTCATCCTGGATACCGAATATTACCATTCCACCTTATCACAGAAAGAACTGCAATCGTTTAGTGCACCCAGCTTCATTGGCAATCCTCAGCCACCCCCTTTCGACGAGGGATTCAACCTGAGAGAAGTGGAGCTGGCATTTTTTGCCCCCGTGGACCCCTATTTTAATCTCTATGCCACGCTTCCCGTTACGGATAGCGAGATCGAATTGGAAGAGGCCTACTTCGTGACCACTTCCCTCCCTGCTGGGCTTCAGTTTAAGGGCGGGAAATTTAAGAGCGGGTTTGGCCGGTTCAATGCTTTTCATCCCCATGCCTGGGACTTTGTGGATGCTCCTCTTGCCTATAAACTTTTTTTCGGTGGCGATGGAGAAGGGTTGATCGAAAAAGGAGCTCAGTTGACCTATTTGCCCAATCTGCCCATTTATATGATCTTGGGAGCGGAAGTCTTGCAGGGGGATAACTCCACGCTCTTTGGCCCCGATGGGGGTCCTCATGCCTATACCGGTTTCGTCAAATCTTCGCTTGACTTTGGGGACAGCCATTCCATTTTATTCGGAGGTTCAGTCGTCGGGGGAAAAACCAATACAACCTCGTTTGCACCGAATACAGTGCTCCAGGGCGACAGCGTTCTTTATGGGCTGGAATTCACTTATAAATGGAGGCCCTCTCGGTGGCGGAGTTTCATTGTGCAGTCCGAATATTTGTATCGCCATCAGACAGGGGATCTGACAGATACGATTGCCTTGACGACTGACTCTTTGAAAAGGAACCAGGATGGCTTTTATGTGCAGGCACTCTATCAGATCAATCGCTGGAGAATCGGGGGGAGGTTTGACCGCATGGCCCTCTTTCAAGATGAAGTGGTTCGCGCCGGGGAAAAATTGAATTTTTCCGGACAGCCTTATCGCGCGACCGGGGCACTCGAATTCAACCCCACGGAATTTTCGCGAATCCGCCTGCAGTATATCTATGACAAGTCAGATCCGAATAAAGAAAATCAGGAAATCTTTTTACAATTCCTCATCGCCGTTGGAGCCCACGGCGCCCATGCTTATTGAGAAGGAGGCCGGAAGATGATTCGAAAATGTGCGTTGGCGATGGTTTGCTTTCTGGTCTTGGCCAGTCCGGCTATGGCCAAATTGAATGTCGTCGCAACCCTGCCATGGATCGGGAGCCTTGCCAGTGAAATCGGCGGGGACCGAATCAAGGTGAATACGCTGGTGAAGCCGAACCAGGACCCGCATTACGTGGAAGCCAAGCCGAGCATGATTCTTGAGGTGCGCCGGGCAGATCTGCTGATGTTCAACGGCCTAGAGCTCGAGATCGGGTATCTGCCAGTGCTGGTCGAATCCTCCCGAAACCCGATGATTCAACCCGGGACCCGTGGTTATTTCGACTGCTCCCAGTTCGTGGAGGTCATTGAAAGACCGGCGGTCGTCAACCGGAGCATGGGGGACGTGCACCCGCTCGGCAATCCCCATTACCTCCTTTCACCCAGGAACATCTACCGGGTGGCGGGGGGAATCATGGAGGGCTTGGCAACGATCGATCCGGGAAATGGCGGATTCTACCGGGCGAACCTCGCCGCCTGGCAAGAAAAATTTAAGGAAAAAGAAAAGCAGTGGGGGGAATACAATTTGAAGGGGAGGAAATTCATTTGCTACCATAAGTTTTTTGAATACCTGGCCAATGAATTCGGTTTCGAGATCATTGGCTATGTCGAGCCGAAACCCGGAATTCCCCCTTCAGCCGGGTGGGTCGAGAGGATCATCGAGTTGGCCAAGAGGATGAAACCGGATGCGATCCTGACGACATCATATTACGGGACCCGAGAAGTGAGTTTTCTTACTCAGAAGAGCGGGGTGAAATACGTCGTGGTCCCCCATGATGTGGGGGCGACTCCGGCCTGCAAGGACTGGCTCTCTTTGATGGACCAGGTCCTGGCGGCGCTGAAATAAGGAGACCCAATGGAGGCCATCCAGTTCTTGATCTACCCCTTCCTGGGGTGCGTTATCTTGATCCTGATCCACGCCTATTTCGGAATCCACATCCTCGAACGGGGCGTCATCTTCTTGGACCTGTCTCTGGCCCAGTTCATCGCCGTAGGCATTGCGATTTCTTGTTTCCTGGGGGATGATCCGTCCACCCGGTATTTTTTAGCGGTCGCCTTCGCGGTCCTTGGGGCCTGCATTCTCTCCTTCTCGAAGCAGATCGCCCGCGTGGTCAACATCGAAGCCTTCATCGGCGTGCTTTACGTATTCTCCTTTGCGGTGAGCGTTCTTTTTCTGAACAAAAGCCCCCACGGCGCGGAAGAATTCGAGTCTATCCTGAACGGTAACATTCTCTGGCTGACCCCGGCGGAGGTGCTTGAGGCATCGCTCCTCTATCTTGGGATCGGCGGGCTGCACGTCCTCTTTTGGAAAAAATTTATCGACCTCTCCTATGGCAATGGTAAAGGGTTCTTCTGGGAATTCCTTTTTTTCCTGAGCTTTGCCTTTGTCCTGGTCAGCTCCGTGCAGATCGCTGGAATTCTACAAGTCTTCTCCTTCTTGGTGATCCCAGCTCTCATTGGCCGGCTCTACACGAGGGATCCCGTCCGCATCCTCCTGAGGGGATGGGCAATCGGGCTTGCAGTCAGTCTTCTTGGGGTCTCTCTTTCCTATAAGCTGGATGTCCCTACGGCCCCGCTCATCGTTGCCTTCTTAAGCCTCATCTTTTTCATTCTTCTGGTTTACAACGCAGCGCTCAGAAAAAAGATGAACGATGATTCTCGCCAAAGAAAACATGGCCTGCCATGACAGGGTGGATGTCCTCTTGATGAACCTGGAGCGTTTTCTCCGCGCCGGACATCAAGGGCGGGACTCCACCAAAGGAGTTAAGATCCCTTCGGTATGAATTTATCCACCATTGTGATTTCTTCCAGCCTTTAGCCTCCTACCGACCAAATCTTATAAAATACAGCATTTATAGTTCTAAAATACAGGAATGACCCTATTTATCCCCTGATTATTTTTAGGTATTTTATTCTAAAAGCGCGATTTTCGGAGCGATTCCTAAAAGGCTCATCAGAAACCAGCTGTCGCCGCTTAGGGGAAATGAATGCAACCTATGCCCAGCCCCGGATTCTTCACTCCCTGGGAACCGGGTTTTTTATCTTTGATTATTTATGCTCTCCTAGTCTTTATTCTGGTGGCGGCCCTGCTTTTTCTTTCCAGCTGGCTCGGGGAGAAGAAAAAAGAACCTGAAAAGCTGAACCCGTTCGAAAGCGGCATCCTGCCCACGGGCGCGGCTCGATTTCGTTATCCCGTCCCTTTTTACCTGATCGCCGCCTTTTTCCTCATTTTCGACGTGGAAGCGGTGTACATCTTATCCTGGGCCATTGCAGCCGAGCCTCTGGGCTGGTCCGGCTGGCTGCAAATATCCTTCTTCATCATCATTCTGCTCATCAGCCTGTTCTATATCTGGAAAAAAGGAGGCCTGGAGTGGGGGCCCACAGCCGTAAAGACTCCAGTCACACCCAAGACGTAATCCTGGCCAGACTGGACACCTTAGTCAACTGGGCCCATCAATACAGCCTCTGGCCCATGTTTTTCGGACTCTCCTGCTGTTTCGTGGAGCAGGCTACGGCGTTTACGCCCCGGTATGATATTGCCCGTTTCGGAGCGGAAGTGATTCGTGGTTCCCCCCGACAAGCCGACCTCTTGATTGTATCCGGAACGATCTTTAAGAAAATGGCTCCGGTTATTCTGAGGCTTTACGAGCAAATGCCGGCGCCCAAATGGGTGATCTCCATGGGTTCGTGCGCTAATTCCGGGGGAATGTACGATGTGTACAGCGTAGTGCAGGGCATCGACCAGATCTTGCCCGTAGATGTGTATATTCCCGGTTGCCCGCCACGGCCGGAAGCGGTCCTCCACGGGCTGGTGCTGCTGCAAAAGAAGATCGGTTCCGAACGCCCGGCCCGTTCTATCTTTCATCTCCCAGGGGGTACCCAGGGAAGCCAAAAACCCATCCTCGTGGATGGACAGAGCAAATCCAGAGATTCGAGGGGGCCGGGTTATGAAGGCATTCCCATCCGGGGCACCTCGGTCGTTCCCCCCAGATTCTGGGACAACCGGTCCGACCTGATGTGGACACCTCCTCCGCGCCGGATTGAGCTGAGTGCCAGGGAGCAGTCCTTGGTCGTCGTGATGAAAGAAAAATTTGGTGAAGCCGTTCGGCCAGCGCCCCAGACATCAGATATGTTAACCGTCCATGTGGCCGAGGAACGGCTAAAGGAAGTGCTGCGTTTCCTGAAAACCGAAGTGACGTCGCGGTTTTTGCGTCTGGATGATTTAACTGCAATCGATGAATCTGCCCGCCGTGTCCGGACCCCGGGGGTTTATGCGGGGACGGTTGGGAAGGAGGTATCCCTCGATAGACCGGCTCACCCGGATGACCCCTCTCACCCGGATCTTACCCTGGTTTATCATTTACTTTCCTTCGAGCCGCCCGGCCGCATCCGTGTGAAAGTCGCCCTCCGCGGCAAAGAGCCGGTTGTTAAGACGATAACGGACCTATGGCCCTCGGCGAGCTGGTACGAACGGGAAGTGTTCGATATGTTCGGAATCCGCTTCGCCGGCCATCCCAATCTGCGGCGGCTAATCATGCCGCACGATTGGCCGGGACATCCCCTGCGCAAAATGCATCCGGGGCGGGCAACGGAGATGCCTTCCTATACCCAGGGCGACGCCCGAAAACATCAACCCCTGGATGGAGGAATCATTGCGGGGGAGAAAGGCCAGGGTGATCATGAGTTCGTCTTGAACCTTGGGCCAAACCATCCCGGCACGCATGGGCTTATGCGCTTTGTCCTCTCCCTCCGGGGTGAAGAGATCTCCGAGATCGACATGGACATCGGGTATCATCATCGGGGGGCGGAGAAGATCGGCGAGCGCCAGTCGTGGCATCAATTCATTCCGTACACGGACCGGGTAGACTACCTGAGCGGGGTCGCCAATAACCTCTCGTACCTGAATTCGGTAGAAACGCTGGCAGGAATACAGGTTCCGGAGCGGGCAAAATTCATCCGGGTAATGCTGAGCGAGCTTTTCCGCTTGTCCAACCATCTGGTTTGGTTCGGCACTTTTGTGCAGGACCTGGGGGCGATGAGTCCGGTCTTTTATAATTTTCGGGACCGGGAGAAGATCATGGATGTGGTGGAGCTCATCACTGGCGGGAGGCTCCATCCCTCCTGGTTTCGCCTGGGCGGAGTCGCAGCGGATTTGCCGGAAGGATGGAAAGAGGCCGTCGATGATTTTGTGAAGATTTTTCCGGACCGGCTCCGGGAATATGAAGCCCTGATTACCAAGAATCCCATCTTTCGCGCCCGCACCCGCGGCATCGGGCGTCTCTCCCTGCAGGAGGCCATGGAATGGGGGGTGACCGGCCCCAATTTGCGGGCCTGCGGGCTGGAGTGGGATCTGCGAAAAAAATTCCCCTACTCCGGGTATGAGTCTTTTGACTTTGAAGTTCCCACAGCCAGCCAGGGGGATTGCTACGCCCGTTATCTCGTTCGCGTCGAAGAGATGCGCCAAAGCTTACGGATCATTCAGCAGGCTGCGGGAAAAATGCCGGGGGGGCGCTATATCAGCGATGATTACCGCTACGTAGTCCCGAAGAAGGAGGACACTCTGCGAGATATCGAAAGCCTCATCCATCATTTTATCCAGGTGAGCCGCGGGCCCAAAATCCCAGCGGGGGAGGCCTATGCCGCCACCGAGGTTCCGCGGGGGGAGCAAGGGTACTATGTGGTGAGTGACGGCCTCAGCGCTGCCTACCGCCTGCGTATCCGGGCTCCCGGTTTTGCCAACATTCAGGCCATGCCGCTCATGGCCCGAGGCGGGACAATCCCTGATTTACTCGCGATCATCGGTTCGCTGGATTACATTATGCCCGATATCGATCGGTAGAAGAAAAGGAATTGATGGGCAAAGTCCGTCACAAAAATTTTGAGTGGTTATGTTACCCAAGGACTTAGAAGAATCACTGAGAAAAAAGATTGCAGAAGCTGAGCATCCCCGGGAGATGGCCATCGATGCCATGGTGGCCCTGCAGAACTATTACGGCTATCTCAGCGATGAAGCCATGCAAGAAGCCGCTGCGCTTCTAGGCATGACGACTTTGGAATTGGAAGAAGTGGCTACTTTCTATGAATTTATCTACCGCGAACCGGTAGGGAGATACGTCATCCACGTTTGCGACGGCATCGTCTGCTGGATGAACGGACACCAATCGGTGCTCGATTATCTCTGCCAAAAAATGGGGATTCGGGTGGGTGGAACGACCGCTGATGGGTTGTTTACGCTTTTGCCCGTTTGCTGTATCGGCTATTGCGACCGGTCACCGGCGATGTTAATTAACCGGCAAGTTTACGGTCCCTTAACCCCGGAAAGGATCGATCAGATTCTGCAGAAACTGAAAGATCAGCCTCCGCGGGGTGCGGGAAAGGTAAAGTGAACGGCATGGCTCCCCAGGTGCTCTTGCAGAATCGCAAACCCGACCGGATCGCCACGCTGGATGAATACCGGAAAAGTGGCGGCTATGAGGCGTTGGCTACGGTTCTCAAGAAACATACCCCCAAGGAAGTGCAGCAAATGGTCCAGGACGCCGGCTTGCTGGGCCGGGGTGGAGCCGGTTTTCCGACGGGTCTCAAGTGGAAAGCGGTTGCCGACAACGCCCCTTTCCCGAGGTATATCATTACCAACATCGATGAGATGGAGCCGGGTACCTTTAAGGATCGCATCCTGGCCCATAGCGACCCCCATATGATAATCGAGGGCACAATTCTTTCCGGATACGCTGTTTCCGCGCAGAAGGGTTTCCTCTTTGTCCGGCCGGCCTATGAGAGCAGCGCTCTGATTTTTGAGAGAGAGTTGAAGATTGCCGCAGAGGCCGGGCTCCTGGGCAAAAATATTCTGGGCAGCGGTTATTCCTTGGAGATTGTGGTCCACCGGAGCGGGGGCCGCTACATCTGCGGCGAAGGCACGGCCCAATTAAACGCCATTGAGGGAAGAAGACCCAATCCCAGGGGGGCTCCTCCCTATGCCACGGACAAAGGGCTTTGGCAGCGCCCCACGGTATTGAATAACATGGAAACTCTGGCTTGCGTTCCCCACATCATCCGCCATGGGGCAGAATGGTTCAAGAGCCTGGCCAAAACCAAAGGAGCAGCCGGAACCAAGCTGTACAGCGCGTGCGGAAAAGTCAATCGGCCCGGCTGTTTTGAATTGCCCATGGGAGCCCGCCTGAGTGAGATCATCGAAGAGCACGCCGGAGGTCTGCCGCCCGGGTCGGAATATAAGACCTGCCTGCCGGGCGGCGCCTCCACCCGTTTTTTGCCCAAAGATTTTTACAACGTAGAGATGGATTTTGCCCCCCTGAAAGCAATCGGCCATCGGCTGGGTACAGGGGCCGTCATTGTCTTCGATCAAAAGACTTGCCTGGTGGGCGCCGCCTTGAACCTGATGGATTTTTTTGTCCGGGAGTCGTGTGGCTGGTGCACACCCTGCCGGGAAGCCTTGCCGTATATTCGGGATTTGCTCTGGCGGATTGAGAATGGTGAAGGCCGCGAAGAATTTATTCCTATGCTTCAGGTTATGTGCAAGCATACGTGGAAATCCTTTTGTGCCTTTGCTCCCGGGGCGACGATGCCGGTGGAGAGCCTGCTGACTTATTTTGGAGATGAGGTGCGCGAGCATATTAGCCAGAAGAAATGTCCTTTTAAAAAATAGCGATCAGCGAGATCAGCTAAAGGACCGAATGGTATTTGCTGAAAGCTGACAGCTGAAAGCTGCTTTATTCCTATGCCCAAACTCTTCATTGATGGTCATGAATTAGAGGTTGCCCACGGGACGAAGGTCATCGAAGCGGCTGAACAACTGGGCATCATGATCCCGCGCTTCTGCTACCACCCGGCCCTGGGAGCCGTCGGGGCTTGCCGCGTGTGCGCGGTGAAGTGTGAAGGCCCGGTCAAAGGGATTCAGATGAGCTGCATGATCGAAGCACGGGATGGCCTGGTGGTTTCGACCACCGACGAGGAAGCCGTCGATTTCCGCAAACAAGTGATCGAGTGGCTCATGATGAACCATCCCCACGATTGTCCAGTGTGCGATGAAGGCGGACATTGCCTTCTCCAGGATTTAACGATTGCCGGTGGTCACGGGATCAGACGGTACCCGGGCAAGAAGCGGACTTATCGGGATCAATACTTGGGTGGGTTCGTCCAGCATGAGATGAATCGGTGTATTCACTGCTATCGCTGTTGGCGATACTATCAAGACTTTTCCGGCTACCGCGACCTGGGAGCCATGCAGATTGCCTACCGAACCTATTTTGGCCGGTTCAGCGACGGCCCTCTGGAAAGCCCTTTCAGCGGGAACCTCATCGATATATGTCCCACCGGGGTGTACACGGATAAGCCCTCGCGCTTCACTGGACGACGCTGGGACTTCGAACGAGGTCCCTCCCTATGTATCCACTGCTCCCTGGGCTGCCAGACCGTCAGCAGCGCTCGGTATCGGGAGGTCGTTCGGCAGGAAGCCCGTTTCAGCGAAGCGGTGAATGGCTATTTTATCTGCGACCGCGGGCGGTATGGTTTCTACTATGCCAGCCATCCGGAACGCCCCCGCAAGGCCAAGATCGGCAAGCAGGAGGTTCCGCGTGGAGAGGCGATCGAAGCAGCCGCAGAAAAGCTCAGCCGGATAAACCAAAGCGCCGGCCCCGGGGCGATCCGGTGTGTGGGTTCTGCCCGCAGCAGCCTGGAGAACCAGGCGATGTTGAAATATCTTTGCCAGACGCAGCGATGGGAAGATCCCGCATATTTTGAAGTGGCTTCCACCGAACGCAAGGTCAAGAAAGCAATATCAAGGTTGGATGGGCGCATCGCCGTTTCCCTGAGAGAGATGGAATAGGCGGATTTCCTTCTGGTGGTTGGCGCAGACCCCGTTCAGGAAGCGCCCATGCTAGCCCTGGCGATGAGGCAAGCCTGTAGAAGTGGGGGGACGGTGGTGGTCATGGACCCCCGCCCGGTTTTTCTTCCGTTTGAATTCGTACACCTTCCCGTCCCCCCTGGCGATATCGATCTTTATCTGAGCAGGGTAGTGAAAAAGGCCGTGGGCCGTAAGGCTGCCGAAGCGTTGGGAGCAGAAGCCCTCAGTTTTTATGACGCCCTGCCGCCAGAATATCCTTTTGATGGCCCGCTCAAAGAGCGCCTCGCGGGGATTGAGCAGAAGCTTCGGGAGTGTCACAGACCCATCATTGTTTGCGGCACGAACATCGTTCGGGAGACGACCCCGGCCCTAACAGCAGACCATGCCTTGTTTCTCAGGGCGGCCAAAGAGTGGGCCGGTATTTTTTATCTGCTGCCCGCGGCCAATACTTTTGGGGCAAGTCTCCTGTTCTCTTCCGGCGGTTCCCTGGAAGAAATCATCGAGGGCGTAGAAAAGGGAACGATAAGGGCTCTGGTAGTGGTTGAAAATGACCCATTTTGGCTCTATCCCGATCAGGAGGGGCTGAAACAGGCACTGGGAAAACTGGATTTGCTGCTGATTCTGGACTACCTGCCTTCCCGGATCGCGGAGCAGGCCCATGTTTTCCTACCCACGTCAACGCTGTTTGAAACGCGATCAAGCTTTATAAACCAGGAAGGACGGATTCAATTTGGAGAACCCGTTCATGCCGGTGGGGCTCCGATCGCCCAGGTTAGCGCCGGAAACCATCCCCCGCGCCTGTATGGGAGCTGAGATTCCCGGTGGAGAACCGGAGGCCGCCTGGAAGGTTTTGGGCGAACTCGCCGAGGCCATGCCTGTGGCAGGGAAAAAGGTATTTCCCCCAAAATCAATTGAAGACCTCTGGCGATGGATGATGCAGGACCACCCTTGCTTTTGCCGGTTTGCAGCCATTCGATGTACCTCCGGAAGGATTTCGCCTCCTGCCGGATCAGAGCAAAGAGAAAGCCTTTTCCCCCCCACCCCCTCCCTCTCCGTCGAGGGGGGAGGGCCCGGAGGGGGCGAATTCGAATTCCCTCGAACTCCTGCTGGTAGATTGGACCTTTGGAACAGAAGAGCTTTCCAGCTATTCCGGGTGCATTCACCAGGTGGAAAAAAACCCGGTGCTGCTTATGCATACCCAGGACGCGACCAGATTGGGCTTGAAGCATAAAGACAAGGTCGTTGTTCATTTTGACGGCGGGCCGTTGGAAATCGAACTGGCCGTCGCAGACAATATGGCTTCGGGGGTCATGGTCTTGCCCCGGCACAGGCAAATCTCTTGGCAAAAGCTCAAGGACATTCCGGCAAAGATTCCGGTTGAACGGATAAGGAAGAAATGAGGAATTTCGGATGCCGAATTCGGGAATTAAAAAAACCTGAAATTGCTAAATCTTCACCATAGAATTTCTAATTGGCAATTTCTAATTTGCCATTTTTAAAGAATATGTTGCCCTGGATATTGGGAATCATCTTTCTCGTAATCAAGCTGGGAATCGTGCTGGTTGTCTTACTCCTTGTGGCCGGCTGGCTGGTGCTGGTCGAACGCAAGCTCCTGGCACGAATGCAGGTCCGCTTCGGGCCCAACCGGGCCGGTCGATTCGGCTGGTTACAGCCTCTGGCGGACATTATAAAAATGCTGGCCAAAGAAGACATAGTACCCAAGGCCGCCGATCGGGTTATTTTTCGTTTCGCGCCGGCCATCGTGGCTACAACCACCTTGCTCATTTTTGCGGCAGTTCCCTTTGGAAACACGCTGACCCTCGGGGGCCGGCCCATCCCGATGGTTATTACGGATTTCAACGTAGCCTTACTCTACGTCTTGGCGCTCGTTTCCATCGGAGTGTATGGAGTCGCCCTGGGGGGTTGGGCCTCCAACTCCAAATACAGCCTGCTGGGTGGCATTCGCGGGGCGGCCCAGATGATCAGTTACGAACTGCCCCTGGTTCTTTCCTTGGTTCCCGTGGTCATGCTGGCAGGTTCCTTCAGCCTGGTCGATATTGTCAATGCCCAGAGCCGCTATCCTTTCATGCTGGTGCAGCCGGTCTCCTTTGTGATCTTTTTCCTCAGTGCGGCCGCAGAGATAAGAAGAATTCCCTTCGATCTGCCGGAGGCCGAAAATGAGCTCGTGGCCGGATACCATACAGAATACAGCGGCATGCGCTTTGGCCTTTTCTTTCTGGGTGAATATATCAGCCTGGTGGTTTTGGGCTCACTGGTGGCGGTCTTCTTCTGGGGGGGGTGGCGCGGCCCCTTTTTCCCACCCTTGGTGTGGTTCATCATGAAGGTCGGCATCATTGTCTTCTTCATGATCTGGATGCGGGGGACCTTGCTCCGCCTGCGCTATGATCAATTGATGCACGTGGGCTGGAAAGTACTCATCCCTGTTGCCTTACTGAATATTATTGTTACCGGTGCCGTGATGTTGGGGAGGTCATAGGAATGGAGCTGAAAGAGGGTACGGGCAGCTTCCTGGAGGGGCTGAAAGCGCTGGCCAGTGGTTTTGCCACGGTCTTGAAGCATCTTTTTCGCCGACCCGTAACCGAAGAGTACCCGGAGTATAAACGGCAGTTGCCCATCCGATCACGGGCCAGGATTATTCTTACGCGGGACCCGGACGGGGACGAACGGTGCGTGGCCTGTTATCTCTGCTCGGCAGTCTGCCCGGTAAGTTGCATCTCAATGCAGTCGACGCAACGGGAAGACGGGCGCCGTTATGCTCGATGGTTCCGGATCAACTTTGCCCGGTGTATTTTCTGCGGGTTTTGTGAGGAGGCCTGTCCCACTCTGGCCATTCAATTGACGCCGGATTTTGAAACCTGCCGGTCTGACATTTTGAAACTGGTCTGCGAGAAAGAGGATCTTCTCGTCGATCACGGCGGGAAGAATAATGAGTACAATTTTTACCGGCACGCGGGCGTCACGATGGTGGGGGATAAGGGCACCCATATCCATGAGGATAAACCGGTCAATCTTAAAAGTAACATGCCATAAAAGCAATCAGCTGTCAGCCGTCAGCTTTAATTTTCCTTTAATTTTTAGCTGAAGGCTGATTGCTGAAAGCTGAAGGCTCTCTTTAGGTTTTTTGATGACTTTTTATACGGGCATCTTTTATGTTCTGGCCATCATCACCGGCATCGCCACATTCATGGCCATTACCCGGCGCCAAGCCGTGCATGCGGTTGTCTATTTAATCATTTCCTTCTTCAGCACCGCCCTTTTGTTTTATCTCCTCGGCGCTCCCTTTTTAGCTCTTTTGGAGGTTATCATTTATGCCGGGGCGATTATGGTCTTATTCCTTTTTATCATCATGATGATTCAGATTCGGCCATCGGTCCAGACCTGGGCGGCTGCCCTGAAGCAGTGGCTTCCGGCAATCGTTCTGGGGGGGATCGCTTTTTCCTTGGCTGCGGCCATGGTTTTCGCAGATCCGGCGACTCCGATGCCCCTTAAGCCCGCGGTGGCCGGCCCCAGAGAGTTTGGTCATTTCCTATTTCAGCAGTATTGGTTCCCCGTAGAAATTGCCTCTTTCTTACTGCTCATTGCTCTGGTGGGTGCTCTTTACCTCGGAAGAAGAGAGGGAAAATCGCCTCCCAATCAAACGGAGAAAACACCATGATCGTTCCCTTCAGCCACGTGCTTTTGCTGGCCGTGATCCTCTTCGGGCTCGGGGCGGCCTGCGCCATCACCCGGCGGAATTTAATCATGATCCTCATCGGCGTAGAGATCATGTTAAACGCCGCCGGACTCGTTTTCGTTGGCGCCTCCCTGAGATGGCAGCATCTGGATGGGCAGGCTTTCGTAATATTTATTTTTGCGGTTGCGGCATCGGAGGTTGCGGTCGGATTGGCCCTGATCGTCTATTTGCAGAGGAGAACCGGGTCTGTGGACGCCAATCGTTACAATCTCCTGAAGGGTTGAAATGAAAACGATTCTGCTCCTTTTAGTTTTCCTACCCTTTCTGGGTGCTCTGAGCCTGGCCGTCATCGGAAGGCGCTTGTCCAGGCGGGGGGTAGAGATGATTGCCTGCCTTGCTGTCCTGGGATCTTTCGTGATGGCGATCATCGCCTTTGTCTCCGCTGGTCAGAAAAGTCAAACCGTTACCCTGTTACCCTGGTTCGGGGTGGGTGATTTTTCTGCGGCCATGAGCGTTTACTATGATCCACTGGCAGCGGTCATGGCCTTGATGGTGACTTTTGTTTCCAGCCTCATCCATCTCTATTCCGTCAGCTTTATGCGCGAAGATGAAGATTATGTGCGTTTCTTCTGCTACCTGAACCTATTTGTCTTTGCCATGCTGGTCGTGGCCCTCTCCGACAACCTTCTGTTCTTATACCTGGGCTGGGAAGGGGTGGGTTTTTGTTCTTACGCCCTCATTGGTTTCTGGTACTCAGACGAGGTCAAAGCGAATGCTGGCCGCAAAGCCTTCGTTCTAACCCGGATTGGCGATGTGGCTTTCGGAATTGCCATCGCCTTCTTTTTTCTCATCTACAACACCCTGTCTCTCTCTTCCATTAACGAGCAAGCCGCTTCCCTCAGCGCCGGGATGGCCACGGCTCTGGGAATGCTCCTCCTCTGGGCCGCGGTGGGTAAATCCGCCCAACTGCCTCTGGCGGTTTGGCTGCCGGATGCCATGGCCGGGCCCACACCCGTGTCTGCCCTGATTCACGCGGCGACCATGGTTACGGCGGGAGTTTATTTGCTCATGAGATTTTTCCCGCTCATCTCCCTCTCTTCGACCACCCTGCTGACGATCGCCGCGGTGGGAGCGGTCACGGCATTTTTTGCTGCCTGCGCTGCCCTTTCTCAAAAGGACATCAAGCGCATCCTGGCTTATTCTACAATTAGTCAGGTCAGCTATATGTTTCTGGGAGTGGGGGCTGGAGACATCATCGGGGGGATGTTCCACTTGCTTTCTCACGCCTTTTTCAAGGCCCTGCTCTTTCTGGCTGCCGGTTGTGTGATCCAGGCATTAAACGAGGAACACGACATCTTCCGCATGGGCAGCCTCCGCTCCCGTTTCCCCGTGGTGTTCTGGCTCTTTCTGGCCGGAGCGCTGGCCCTGGGGGCAATCCCGCCCTTTGGCGGCTTTTTCAGCAAGGACCGTATCTTGCTGGCCACCTTCATCCATCCGGACCCGGCCTATAAAATCTTATGGGTGGTGGCCGCAGTTACGGCCTTGTTGACTCCTCTTTATACCTTCCGGCTCTTCTTTATCGTTTTCCTGGAAAGGCCATCCGCTACAAGAGAATCATCCCAGGATAAGCAGGGGCTTCGGCCCGTGCCGAAATTAATGGTCTGGACCTTATGGCCCCTGGCGATCCTCTCCCTGATAGCAGGCCTGCTGAATCTCTCCTCGATCCTGTCCGGAAACGAATGGCTGGCCCGCTATCTCTCCCCTGTTCCCGGCACCGTTCCGTCGTTGGCGGCCTCGCCGGCCCTCGAAGGGCGCATGGAGATGGGGACCGGACTGCTTTCCATTGTTATGCTGGCATTGTCTTATTACCTCTATCGCCCCCAAAAATTCCTGGTCACCCCAACGCCCGGGGCTCTGCCCCAAAATCTGGAACAACTCCTTTTCTTCGGATTCTACCTGGACCGATTCTATCAGATAGCTGTGGTCAGTCCTTATCAAAAAATTGCCAGGTTCCTATGGGTGAGAGTTGATGAAGGTGGGCTGAACGAGGGATTCGATCGGACGGGGAAGCTCTTTCCGGTTTTCTCTATCGGCTTACAGTTGTGGACGACGGGTAGACTTTCCACTTACTTGAAGATGCTTCTTTTGGGATTCACCGTCATTCTTTGTGCTTTGGCTCTGGGCTGGGTTCCATGGTAACCTCTATTCCTTGGCTTTCGGTGATCATTTTTTTGCCGCTTCTGGGCGGCCTGCTGGCTCTGGTTTTTTGGCGGCGGCCGCTCCTTTGTCGCTGGGCCAGCCTTTGCGTTACGGCGGCGGATCTGATCCTGGTAGTTTGTCTGCTGGCCCTTAGCCTCAAGGTAAAGTCCGGTCCCACCGGTAACTGGCTGCTCGTCGAAGACTTCGCCTGGATCGACCGCTTCGGAATCCGTTACAGCCTGGGGCTGGACGGCATCAGCTTGGTGCTGGTCCTGCTGACCGCATTTCTCGGGTTCCTCTGCGTGCTCGTTTCCTGGAAGCAAATCGATACGCGCGTGGGGGCCTTTCACTTCTTTTTGCAGTTCATGCAAACCGGGATTTTGGGCGTCTTTTTGGCCACGGACGTGTTTCTGTTTTACCTGTTCTGGGAAATCCAGCTGATCCCCATGTTTTTCCTGATCGGCATGTGGGGCCATGAAAGAAGGATCTACGCCACCATCAAGTTTATCCTTTATACCGTCGCCGGCAGCCTGCTGATGTTGATTGCTCTGATAGGACTTTATCTCATCCACGGCAGCCAGACCGGCACGTACACCTTTTCTCTCTATCAATTGATGCGCACTTCCCTCAACCCCGGAACCGAAATTTGGCTTTATGCCGCTTTTCTCCTGGCCTTTGCCATTAAGATTCCCCTGATCCCCGTCCATTCCTGGCTGCCCGATGCCCATACCGAGGCACCCACTGCCGGGAGCGTGATTCTAGCTGGATTGCTCTTGAAGACTGGGGCCTACGCCCTCCTCCGATTTGCTTTTCCCCTCTTCCCCATGGCTTCCAAGCTCTTTGTTCCCCTCTTGCTGGCGCTGGGTTTAGGCGGCTTATTCTATGCCTCCTGGATTGCCCTGGCTCAAAAAGACATCAAGCGGCTGGTCGCTTACTCCAGCATCGGCCATATGGGTCTGGTCGTTGTGGGAGTGGGTGTCTGGAATGTTATGACCCTCTCCGGCGCTGTTTTGCAGATGGTCAACCATGGCCTGACAACTTCGGCGCTCTTTATTCTGGTGGGCATGCTGGACGAACGGGTCCACTCGAGAGAAATGGCCAATTTTGGCGGCCTGTGGAAGAAGATGCCCGCCTTTAGTGCTTTCTTCCTGCTGTTCGCGATGTCTTCCCTGGGCTTGCCGGGGCTCAATAATTTCGTTGGTGAAATCTTGATTCTGATCGGAACTTTTCGGGGGAATCCTCTGATTGCGGGGATTGGTTTTGCGGGCCTCGTTCTTACCGTGGTCTACATATTGTGGATGGTGCAGAGGACTCTATTCGGGGAAACGAGGAATGAACAGATTAAAGCGCTCACCCTTAACGATATCACCGGGCGTGAAGTTATGATCCTGGCACCGCTGGCCGCGGCTGTACTCGTTATTGGTTTTTTCCCGGCGCCGGTTTTGAATCTTTTCCAGGAACCCGTTAAAGGGCTGATCGCATTTTGGAAGTGAGTTTTACGTTGCATTTTTCGTAACTGTTTCGCCTTATGAAAAAAAATCGAAAATCTCAAAAATTGGATGGGAGTCCGCAGGAAATCCCCCTTTATCCCCCTTTTTCAAAGGGGGAAATTTAATCTCCTCCCTTTACTAAAGGGAGGGCGGAAGGGATTTTTAGGCCATTTTCAAATGTCTAAACTGTTACCAAATTTCGGGTTTCGAGTTTCAAGTTTAACTTTTACCTTTTCCCATTTACTTTTTTTCTATGATTGACTGGCTGGCCATTCTTCCCCAGTTGCTTCTTACAGCAGGAGGATTCATTGTCTTCTGCGTCGGGGCATTCTGGCGAAAGCGCTCAGCGGGGCTTTTGTTCGGGATCGCCCTGGGGGCCGTTTGCCTGGCGGGGGGGGCGACTCTCCTCCTTCAACCAAAAGCTCCCCAGTTTTTAAGAATGCTGGAGGTAGCTGGTTATGGCCGGTTCTTTACCTTTCTCATTACCCTCATTACTGCGATCACCCTGCTTTTCTCCCATCAGTACAGCAAGATCCGGGGCTTCGCGCGGGATGAATTTTACGGACTCATTCTTTTTGCAGCTTTGGGTATGTCTCTGGTTGCGAGCGCCATTCATTGGCTGACCTTCTTCCTGGGCCTGGAGATTTTATCGCTCTCCCTATACGTGCTCATTGCCATCCGCAAAGAGCAGGTGGCCTCCAATGAAGCGGGCATAAAGTATTTCATCATGGGTGCAGTGGCCAGTGCCTTTTTCACCTTCGGCATTGCCCTGATTTATGCCATGACGGGGAAGCTAGATATCGCCCAGAGCCTGGCGGGGGGCGCTCCGGCTGGAAGCATGTCGTTGGTCCTGCTGGGCTTATGCTTGATTCTGGTCGGCATTGGCTTTAAAATTTCCATGGTGCCTTTCCATCTGTGGACCCCCGATGTTTACCAGGGTGCGCCGGCTCCGGTCACGGCTTTTTTATCAACCGGCTCGAAGGTCGCTCTTTTTGCAGCTCTATTACGCTTTACCTCCTATTCCAGCGGGGAGATTTGGGCTTATTTTGTGCCCGTAATATGGATATTGTCTGTCCTTACCATGGTGGCCGGCAACATTGGCGCGCTGGCTCAAACCCGGGTAAAGCGTTTGTTGGCCTACTCTTCCATCGGCCAAATGGGATACCTCTTGATGACTCTAGTGGCTGTAAAGCAGGATAGCGCTTCGGCCATCATGTTTTACCTGGCTGTTTATGCTTTGATGGACCTGGGGGCGTTCGGGGCTCTGGCAACCTTATCGGAGGAGAAAGCGGATTTGGATGCCCTGGATGACTTCAAAGGCCTGGCCTACTCTCATCCCTGGCGGTCAAGTATCCTGGCCCTTTGTCTCATTTCTCTGGCGGGCATGCCTCCCACCGCTGGTTTCATCGGCAAATTTACCTTGTTTCAAGCGGTTCTCCAGGCCAGGTTTGTAATATTGGCCGTGATCGGCATCCTGACCGTCATTGTATCCATCTACTTTTACTTTAAGGTAATCGTCGCCCTTTTCATGCGCGCTGCAGAAAGAGAAGTTGCCGTCCCCGACATTTCTCTTTCGGACCGCTTTGCCGGTGGCCTGATTCTTATCCTAATCCTATGGCTGGGGATCGTTCCTACATCGGTCTTTACCGTGATCGGGAAGGCCTTGCCGCTTATTTCTATGCCTTAAGTTGACTGGGGAGGGGGATTGGGTCAATACCCGCAGATGGTTCCGAATGGAAAATCGCAACTGTCTTTGGTGTTTTGCGTCCAATTAGAAAATTCTGGAGGTCTCCCATGCTTAAGATTAAGAGGGTATACGATCCGGTCTCCCCGGATGACGGCAAAAGAATCCTCATTGACCGGCTATGGCCGAGGGGAATCAAAAAGGAGAAAGCCCATATTGATGAATGGCTGAAGGAGATTTCACCCAGTCATGAGCTGCGGAAATGGTATTCCCACGACCCTGCGAAATGGGCAGAATTTAAAAAGAGATACAAGCAGGAGCTCGCCGGGAAATCGGAACTGCTTAAAAAGATCAAGGGGGAAGCCAGGAAGCAGACTGTCACGCTGCTATTTTCAACGAAAGAATTAGAACTTAACAACGCCGTTGCCCTGAAGGAAATGCTCAGTCAATTTTAACCCCCAATCATAAAGGCCTTCTTTCACTTCTCTATCGATTCTTGCATGGCTCAGCGAGAATTTTAGCGAAAAGGGCACCCGCTTCTTTGAGCGGACCCTGGCCGACTCGAATCTTGTCTTAGTCCAACCGGATCGGCCGCGCTCGCCCCCCTCCACCCCACCTGGCCAATGACCCCTGATTTACTAATAAAAACGTAGAAATTTATTTTACATTTCATTCAATTCCCCTTCAACTCATCCCTCTCCCCCAGCGGGGGAGAGGGGAGGGTGAGGGGGCGAAATATCAATGGATTTATTACGTTCGTATTAGGCAAAAAGCGAAGGGGAGGGAGGGAAGGGGGAGGTTGTGCTTGACACCACCCTATTCTTCCCGTAAAATTTCTTAAAGCAAGGCCGCTGGGATTGAGATTTCAAGGAATCATGGATCATCAAAAAGAGGGAAGGAGGTAGAGATGAGGATACTGCCAAAAAAATGGATCACCTGGTATCTCGTTATGGCGATGTTTGTGATCGGCATTACTCCCAGGGTTTATGCAGGATTTTCCCCATCCGAGATCATCGCCCTTTCACCGGCTGAACGATCTGCCGATGTGCAAAAGATTCAAAAGTTTCTAGAGATGAAGATGGTCAGAGAAAGGCTCAAGGAATTCGGCCTTGCCCCGGATGAAATCCAGGCGCGCTTGAGTCAACTCAGCGATCCGCAGATTCATCAACTTGCCGTGAAGCTGGACGACTTGAAGCTGGGTGGCGACGGCCTGGGCATTATCATCTTCCTGCTGGTGGTGGTCATCCTGGTGATCGTTATTCTCCAGGTTACGGGGCATAGAGTGGTTGTGAAATAATCAAAGGTTTTGGAATTTCGGTCGCCAAGTGAAATCGATCTTGGAGAAGGAGGAATTTCGATGAGGATCCCGTTGCGGAAATGGATCACCTGGTATCTGGTGATGGCGATGTTTGTGATCGGGATTACGCCCCGGGTTTATGCCGGATTCTCTCCGTCTGAGTTCACGATCCTTGCGCCGGCTGAACGGGCCGCAGAGGTGCAAAAGATTCAAAACTTCCTGGAGATGAAAGTGGTGCGGGAAAGGCTCCAGGAACTCGGCTTTGCTCCCGATGAAATTCAATCCCGGTTAAATCAGCTCAGTGACCCCCAGATTCACCAACTTGCCCTCCAGATAGATAACCTGAAGGTAGGCGGCGATGGGCTAGAAGTTGTTATTGCTCTGCTGGTGATCGCCATCCTGATTGTGGTTCTAATATGGCTTCTGGGTCACAAGGTCGTCATAAAATAACGAATCGAGCGATTTATCTTTGCTTAAAAAAACAATGAGGAGGGGGGCTTGCTTAGGTCGAGGCCCCTCTCTTTGGCTTCTGGTTCCAATTCTGCTTTTCTCCTGCGCTGGGGTTTCCAAGAATAGGGAATCCGGAACCATCCGCATTATAGAAAACGTCCCCTTTTACCCCCAGGAAACGTACCAGTGCGGTCCTGCCTCACTCGCCGGAGTTCTAAATTATTGGGGGTTTAACATTCCCCCGGCGGAAATTGCTGCCGAGATCTACAGCCCAAAAGCCAGAGGCACATTGGACCTGGATATGGTCTTGTTCGCAGAAAAGAAAGGCCTAAAAGCCGGCCAGTATCGGGGAAGTTTGGAGGATCTGAAAAGAAATATCGATTCTAACCAACCCTTGGTTGTTTTGGTCGACGATGGCTTCTGGGTTTATCAAAAGGACCATTATATGGTGGTGGTGGGCTATGAGGAAGGGGGTCTGATTGTGAATTCAGGAAAAGAACGACGTCAATTGATCCCTCTGGGCCGCTTTCTAAGGAGCTGGGAAAGGACAAATTTCTGGACCCTGCGGATCACACCGAAATGATCCCTAGCCCCAGAGAGCACAGAGGCCACCGAGTATTCCTCCGCTATCCCTCTCGCTTTTCTCCCGCTATGCGCTATGCGCTTTGCGCTTTGCTTCTTCTCTCGGGCTGTTCCATTCCGAGGATCATTATTCTCAAAGACTCCCTCACTCCAGAAGAACACTTAAATCTAGGAGTGGCCTATGAGAAACAAGGGGAACTCGACGCCGCCATAAAAGAGTACAAGCTGGCAGCTAAAAACCTCCCCGTGGGCTATCTTTACCTCGGCAATGTATATTTTCAGAAAAAGGAATTGGGAAAAGCAGAAGATAACTACAAAAGGGCCATAAAGAAAGAGCCCCGGAACGCCGATGCCCATAATAATCTGGCCTGGCTTTATTACACAAAGAAGGAGAACTTAGACCAGGCAGAAAATCTGGCCCTGGAAGCCCTGGAACTAAATCCTGCCAAAGAAAGCATCTACCGGGATACGTTGGAAAAGATAAGAGCATTGCGAAAAACGTTTCCCGCCTCACCTTAATCCTCCCCCTCTTCATGGAAGGACGCGAAACATAATATAGAAACCATATCGAAAATTTTTCTATGGTCTGAAAATAGAACAGATATAGCGGATATCTAAATCTGCGATATTTTCCTAAGCGTCACCCGAAATAGTTTCCTGGGAAGCCTACCCTCCTCAAATTCATTAACGTTCACGATCTCATATCCCTTTGCCAGAAGTTCAACCTTTTCCCTGTTGAAGAAGTGAACGATAAAGCCTCCCCCTTCGTACATATCTTCCCCCCGATGAATTCCCTGCTTATAGTGGGCGTCCCCTGTATGCCGAACCGTATAAATATTTAACCCTCTCGGTTTTATTACTCTTCTGATTTCGTTTGAGAGGAATTGCAGCTCGGCAGTTGTCAGGGCCATGCAAAATAACATATGGGAAAAGCACGCGTCAAAAAAGTCATCTTCAAAAGGAAGCGGATTTCGAATATCGTGTTTTTGGGTGGCAATGAATTGCGACAGTCCAAGTTCTCTTGCCTTTTGGCTGATGGCGTCAAGTCCTTTCTGACTGTAATCCAGTGCATAGACTCTGAGATCGTTTTGGGCAAAATAAATTGTATCCCGACCCTGACCGCAACCCAATTCCAGGATCTTCGTTATTCCTTCCCCTTTAAAAATATCCATTGCTTTTCGGGCCGGATCACTGGGATCTGCTCCAAACATTTCCGGCTTTTCAGCGAAGGTTTCTTCCCAATGTTCCCATTGAGCATCCAGGGTTTCTTTTCCCGTGCTTTACTCCTTCTCGCTAATTCAAGATGTCCTTCTTCATCTTTTCAAACTCCTCTTTGGTGATCTCCCCTTTGGCATACCGCTTTTTCAATATATCCAGAGCGGATTCTAATTCTCCACCAGGATATCTATCCCACCAGGGCGGCTTAAATCCACCTCGGCCGAACAAAAAATAAAGGGCAATTAAAACGACAACAACCATTATGATTGGCATTACCATTGGAAACATCCACCACCCTCCCCACCAGAAATGCTCTCCTGGATACATTTTTTCCTCTCCCCGCAATTTATCCTAATTTATTCGACATTTGAATTATTGAATAGACAGGCTGAATATGAAAAACGACGTTACAATGCGAAATAGGGGACATCCTATAATCCCCCTGTGCTCGCATTCCCTCTTGGCGATATCGTCTGAGACACTTGGAAAGCCAACCTCGGCTTCTTCGGACCAGTTGCAAGATCTGATCAAATCCATAGCCCTTTTCATACAACTGAATCGCTTTCCATCGCCTCTCATACGCTTTCTCATTTTTCACCGCCTTCTTCTCCTTCCCCTAAAGATTGGGAAGAAGTTTAGGCGATCTTAGAAAAAGTTCACGATGTTATAATAGCAGCCAACTACTGATTAGACGGGTCCATATAGAAACGGGGAATTCCCACTTCAAAAAAATAATTACGGGACAGAAAGCCCCAGGCGAAAACCGTAGCTACCGTACCGCTTCGCAAGGAAGACCCCGACGCGCACCGCCGCCCGTCCGAACCACGGATTGCTGACCCAGGAGCCGCCGCGAAGCACACGTATTTGCCCATTTCCAGGACCTCTGGGATTATCCTTAGGGCTATTTTGGTAATAGTTCTCGTCATACCAGTCCGCACACCACTCCCATACATTTCCCGTCATATCATACAACCCCAACCCATTGAGCCGAAATGAACCAACTGGCGCCGTGTACACATAACCATCATCATATCCAGACCAAATATCCCATTTCGGAAATCTCCGCTTAAACGACTCATCCGCTATATTCCCCGTCGGCTCTCCATTCCCCCAGCTGTATTTTATCTTCTTCCCGCCATCTCTTGCCGCATACTCCCACTCCGCCTCCGTCGGCAAACGGTAGGTCTTCCCGCCCCGCCCCTTCATCCACCGGGCATAAGCAACCGCATCATTCCAGGATACGCAAACAACCGGATGTTTGTCGTTGATGGGAAACCCAGGACTCCGCCAGCTCGCACTCCGATCCATTTCCCACTTCTCCCCCGTCCAGGTGAAGCACCCATCGCCTTTTTCCGCTTCCGTTCTGTACCCGGTGGCATCGACGAACTTTCTAAACTCGCCGATTGTCACCTCATATTTCCCCAAATAAAAGTCATCTACGCACACCTCGTGGACGGGCTTTTCAGCATTATCCCCGTCCCCAAAGGTATCCCCCATCTCAAAACACCCACCCTTTATGAAGACAAATTCCATTCCCGTCACGGGGTCTGCAAAGGATCTTCCTGGCAGAGGGGAGGTTAATCCCGTTGTTGCTTTCCCGGGTCCCTTCTCCTCCACTTTAGACGGCGCAACCTCGATTCCTAACAGTTTCCGCACGGCCACCTGCACCAGATCAATCAATTCGTCTTCAGAACGACCAAACTCTGAAACTGATTTTTCTGCCCTTGCATTCTGCGTATCGAAAAGATTCAGAGAAACCGAATACCTATTTCCAATCTTCCCCACCCGGCCTGAAATCAGTTTTGCAATATCCATTTGACCGAGAGCGGTTAGACACTTGGTGTCGGTGCAGCCTAACGGCATCCTTTCCGCAGTCCATCCCGCTAAAGTCCGGACATTCTCCTGGCTGTAGACTTCATATTTTCCCAGTTTAGTGATCTCGCTTACCAAAATTGAAGTCAAATCCTGAGCATAAGAGGGGTTTATATTTCCAGCGTTCAAATCCCATACCGCAATTTTGGGAAGATCCTTCCCGGTTGAAACCGTAGCGACGAGGGTAAGAATTAAAGATAAAAAAAATGAACTGAAAAACTTCATATCTCCTCCTCAGGGATTCGAGAGAAGACTTTTTAACTGTCCTTCAAAATGTCTCTTTACATCCTCGCTATATCCAAAATATTTAGCCTTCAGAATCCCATCCTTATCAATCACAAAATTGCATGGAAGAGCAGTCACAGCAGTAACGCTTACCGATAATCCCGTATTCATCCATTAAAACAGGTAGATTTACTCCGAGCTTTTCCATGAATTCCTTAACGACATTTTCATTCGATGAGTCCTGAGTGAGAACAGCGACCACCTGCAGTCCTTTATTGGCATTCTTATCCTGAATCTTCTGAAGATATTTTAGATCCTCTTTACAAGGTTGACACCACGTGGCGAAGAAGGAGAGGACTAAGACTTTCTTTCCCTGCTGTTCCCAGTAATCCTTGAGAGCAATTCGTTTACCATCTAAGGCGGAAGTGATGAATCCAGGAGCTTTCTCTCCTATTTGGGGTTGAGCATAGGCGGAAGATAAAAGGGTAGGAAGAAAAAGGAAAATCAGGATCGGAATCGCTTTGTATTTCATTTCCTGGTCCCTCCTAAAGAGCACCAGTATTTCCGATTGGGTCGATTCCAACCAAAATCCAGGGCTACCAGCTCTGGCGTGATCTTTGACGAGAATATTTCACAATTTCTTCCTTTTGTCAAATGGACATTAAAACTTCCCTCTCCCCCTGAAAATCGACTAAACACATTAACACCCCTCCTTCAGATCCTCTATTTCTGAATAAAAAGAATGACTTTCTACCCTTCCGATGTGTTAAGTACCGCCATAAACACCCCTAAACACCGGTAAACACCATCCACTGGAAGCGGATCATGAAAATCCTTGTATCCAGCGATTCCATTTTCATGATGGAGAAAAGCGAACAGCTGTTCGTTTTTGCTCTGGTCCAGTCCTACCCATGTAACCAACTTTTAAACTTTTAAGAAATTTCCCGTTTCCTCACTTTTTCCGCATAAATTCTTAAAAGTTTAAAAGTTCATCCTGGAACAAAATTAAAATTAAAACAGAAGGAGAAATGCCACCATGACCGAACCCAATAATCACACCCTTACAGATAATCAAAACGAGCAAACTTTGAATTCCCTGAGAAATGAAATTGCATCCCTGAAATTCCAACTAAAGAAGAAGGAGGACAGAATCGCCAGTCTGGATGTCATGCTAAATACCTTAATGGAGAGTCACAATGCGGAAGTCCGAGCTTATGAGGACTTGAAGGATAAATTGGAGGATGTGATTGAGAAGCTCAGAAATAGGGTCCCGCATTCTGATATTTTGGATTATTTGAAAGTAAAAGACCGTAATCCATTATGGTAAGGGATTAAATTTCCTGCCCAAAACTCGACCCGACAGACAGTGTCAGGTTATGTCAGAACCTGATTCTCGACTTCACCTACTCCTCAGAAAAGGATAGTGATAAGAGTCAACGATTAGGAGTAAAAATGTGCATAAGAAAAGCAGGGCCATTTCTGACCCTGCCTGCTAATGATTCAGCTTAAAGATGATCTGAAGGGATTCCGAGATCCCTACGGGAGCGTATACTTAATCTCCGAATCCGCATACCACTGGATTCCGGGGTTCATGTTGTAGGACTTCCATGTACCTTCACCCTGAATGCCTTCAAACCTTCCCGTGCCCTTGATGTGAGTCCAGGTTCCTTCCGCTGTGGCCGGCCTCCACCTCCAATTTTACCTTCCCACTTCATGGTGATGGTGGAGCCATCGGGAAAAGTATAATGACTATATCCTTGACCCGGCCCTTCTCCTTTTAAAAGATCAAACGTGCCGGTCTCGGTAGCCAGGCAAGCCCCCCATTTTTCAAAGAAGGCGATTCCTTTTCCCTCATACGCTATAATAGCGTGGCCCTCCACATCCGGTACCTTAATTGCATGAAGGGTCGGAGAATAATGCACCTCACGCATTAGAATTTTTCCCCTCTCCCCAGCCACCGCATCGCCCACCAAGAAGATACCCATGACGAACACGATCAATGCCATCATTCCAACGATTTTGGACTTAGACATATTCTTTTCCTCCTTCATTTTTTAAAGAAGCAGGTCCATTTCTGAACCCTGCCTTCGCTTTATCACGGATGCTTGAGAGTTCCTGAGAGCCGGCATCTCTCAGGTCATTTCCCATCCCGGGCTATCGAGGTAACTCCACCTCAAACTCCGAATCGTCATAACCCCATCCACCCCCTAAATTATAATTTACCCAGGGTCCCTTTCCCGTGATGCCTTCAAGCTTGCCGGTTCCTTTTACTATTGTCCACACCCCCTCCCAGGGTTTTCCTGCTTTAACACACTTGCCTTCCCATGTGTAATAGCATTTGTTGCCATCCTTGTCGGTTATGTCCCCATACCCCTGAGCCGATCCAACTCCGGTTTTTAGGTTTAAATCGAGAAGGCCTGTCTCTCGCACGAGACAACCATCGAATAGCTGCTTCCCTTCCAAATTCGTCGAGATTCCCTTCTTCTCATAGAACGCAACCACATGTCCTTCCTCATCACCCACGTTCACCTGTTCCCACTTGTCAATGTGAAGTACGTTGCGAACCTTGAACTTCTCCCCAGCCACTACATCCGCATCACTTCGTACTTGCCCGACTTGAATCCCTCCAGAGCCTCGACGCGCTCGCGCTGGGTGCGATTCGAGTGCAGCGCGGCGACGGCGTGTTGTTCCGCCTCAACCGATGGGCGATCCGGTCGGCGCCGTGTTTGGTGCGACGAAAGATGAGAACGCTGTCGAAGTTCGTCCGCTGCAGCAGCGCCGCGAGCAGCTGGTATTTCTGGCTCGACGCACAGGGTACATGCATGCGTGACGGTCTCGGCGGGCGAACGGCTCACGCCGATCTCGATGCGTTCGGGATGCCGCAACGCCCACGCGGCGAGCCGCTCGATCTCGGGCGGGATCGTGGCGGAGAACAGCAGGGTCTGCCGGTTTCGGGCAGCGGTCGATGATGCTGCGCACGTCGGGCAGAAATCCCATGTCGAGCATCCGGTCGGCTTCATCCAGCACGAGCACGGTCCACGTCGCGCAGATGCAGCGTCCCTGCCTGAGTAGATCGAGCAACCGGCCCGGCGTGGCCACCAGGATGTCCACGCCTCGTGCAGAGTCCTGCCGCTGCTGGCCGTAGCCGACGCCGCCAAACACGACGGCGGTCATGCGTAAGTTGGTGAACCGGGCGAAATCGCGAAACGCCGTCTCGACCTGCGCGGCCAGTTCGCGCGTCGGCTCGAGCACGAGGCACACGCGCATTCTGCCGTGCGACTCAGCAGTGTGAGAATCGGCAGCGCAAACGCCGCGGTCTTGCCCGTCCCGGTTTGCGCGGAACCGATCGAGTCCCTGCCGCCGAGGATCACCGGGATGCGCCCGCAGCTGAATCGGCGTCGGCTCGACGTAGCCCGCCGCCTGCACGCCGCGCACGGCTCCTTCGGATAATCCCAGTTGTTTGAAAGGCATGGCGCATCGTAGAGTCCCACTGTCCCCGAGCACAAGGTTTAATATCTCCCGCTGCGTTATCAAGACGGGCTGATGGAGACACAAGAAGCCGTGCATTCAGCCACAGAGACGCACAAGAACCGCAAGAGAGTTGTGGGAGCGACATTCTTGTCACCAACCGGTCGGGGCAGAGCCGAGTCTGCGAGACATGCGAAGCAAAATGCCCCTCCCACGAGGTACTAGCCCTCCGAGACAAGGTTTTGTTGTGGGCGCCTCAACCGCTCAAACGACGGCTCTCAGTTTCCGAACGGGAAGACCACCTGCACCGCGGCGTAGGGTTTGCTGCGCAGCATTTGAAGATCAAGTTTCACGTGTGCACTCCCCAACCTGTCCGTCGACGGGTTGGCTGAAACTCGTCGCCGCGGCTGGGCACCGGGCGTCACCCGCTGCAATCGGCCCTGATCGAGTTTGAATTCCGTGGCGTCTTCGATGTTTTTCGACAACCGGCTGACGGCAAACACGGCAACGTCCAAACGGTACTTGGCAGACTCGATCTGGTGTTTGATCGGCGACCGGCTCGGCTGTTCCGGTCGGAACTCCTTTCAAATTGCTCCCACGCCTCCCCCTCGGTCTGCGCCCGCTTCGGCGCGACGATGCGATAGTTGGCGGGTTCCGTGAATCGCACCGCCGCCGGACCTGGCCCCCGGGACGCCCCTCAGGAAGTATTCCCGTTGAACCGAGGGTGCCGACAACGAAGCGACCATGGTCGGCGGACGAGCCTCCTGCGCGCCAGCGACCGGGACAACCAACCACGAGGCAGCACATGCGACTGCCAGCGCCAGATTGGAGAGCCCGGGCCAGAAAATGCCCCCTTGACTGCGACTGCTCTCGACAATCTCATGTCCCCACCCGTTCTGCCTCGGGTTGGTTTCCATGCGGGACGATAAGCCGGGGAACCGTACAGGCGCTATACGGTGTTCACCGTACATGAACCATCGTCAAACCTCGGAGAGCAGTTGGCGACGACACACTTCGTTTGCCGAGCGTGCCTGCGGAGGGCCACGGTTCCGCGTGGCCGCTTCTCCGCATCACGGAGCGGTCGCGCAGAAGCACGACCCTCCGAATGAATTGTAACAAAGCACTACCGGTTTCCGAACTGGGTGTTGCTTTCAATGATGCCCGCCGCGATGGCGTACCGGGTGAGGCCAGCGATATCGTGAATATTCAGCTTGCCCATGAGATTCTCCCGGTGTTTGTCGGCCGTTTTGGCACTGATGCCAAGTTCTGCCGCCACTTGTTTGTTGGCCTTCCCTTCGGCAATCAGTTGGAGCATCTCCACCTCGCGCGAAGTCAGGCGGGCACCCTCTTCTTGGTCAGTCCCCTCGATCCGGCGACTTCTGATAATGCTCATGGAACTGCTTCGCAATGGAGGGGCTGAAGAAGGTGTTTCCCTTTTGGACTTCCCGGATCGCCTGAGACAAGACGTGAACACAGGTCTGTTTGAGCAGGTATCCCGCCGCGCCCATCTCAATCACGCGCTCGACCCGCTCGTCATCGGCGTACGCGGAGAGAATCAGCACCTTGGTGGCAGGGACGGCCTTGAGAATCTGGCGGGTGGCCTCCAAACCATTAAGCAGCGGCATCCCGATATCCATAACGACCACGGACGGACGAAGTGCTTTGGTCGCTTCCACCGCTTGGCGCCCGGTTGGCGCCTCGCCCACGACATCGATATCGCCTTCCGATTCCAGCAACGCCCTCAAACCTTCGCGGACGACCGCGTGGTCTTCAGCCAACAAAACCGTGATGCGCTTCATGAACCGTTAACCCCGCTGCCTTCGCCCAATGTCTCTTCTCAGCAGTCTCCTAAGAGAGAACCCGTTCCCTAATGGAGGGGTTTCAAAGGTCAGAAAGCGCTTCTCTTGGAACTCATACGGAAACTACAATCAGTTGTCACCCTGAGCGCAGTGAGCCGAAGCCCTGAGTCCGTGAGGGGGAAGGGTCTCAGTCGTTCGGGAAACTGTGGGAACACCAGAAGATCCTTCGCTTCGCTCAGAATGACAGGCTTTGAGGAGCGGGTTTCCGGTTGGGTTCTACCAGGGCATCCACCGTTAGTAGAACGGACATTCAGCCCGTCTCAGAACGTCTCGCCGTTCCAGCCCCAGAGGTTCGCTGGAACATCCGCAAAGTTGATGAAAACGCGCTCCCCGGATATGCCGAGTTCCCCAGCGACGAGTTCACACAGCAACCGCGACAGGTCGCCTGCCTTTTTCACGGGCAATCCGATTGCCCGCAACTCCAGAAACGCCGCCGGCTCCGCGCTGCCCGCAAACAGCATCGCGCTCGACGGCTCGAAGCTGACCATCACGTACTCTTCAGGCTTGCCCAGCGCCTCCGCCACCAATCGCGACACCTTCTTCAGGAACGCTTCGGGTTGAATCTGTTGAAGAACTGACTGCTGCTGTCTGGATTCTCAGGTATGGCATGTTTTCCCCGTTTTGGTTGGTGGGCTTGAGAATTGCCGCTATCTACCGCCTCTAAACCGAGCCGCTCTCGCTCCGGATCTGCTCGACCATGGCGCGAATGTACGGCGGCATCTCCTCGAGCGAATGATAGATGTGTTCAATCCCCGATGCATCGCGCACGGTGAATGTCTGGCTCGTGCCCTGCCCCTTCTTCAACGCCTCTGCCCGGGCCGCCTCGATCTTCGCGCGCAGCTCGGGTGGCACCTCTTCCAGCGAATGATACACGTGACGCTGGCCCTGCGGGTCGGTATAGGTCACCGTCTCCTGTTTGGTGACCACCTTCTTGATGATTTGCACGTCGCGAGTCTTGATCGTGGGCTGAAACATCGCGAGAAATCTCCGCCACAGGCTCGGCGGTTCAATGATGGTATAGCACTTCCGACAGAACCGCTCTTCTTCAGCGACCGGGTTGCCACATTCAGGACAATTCATCGTCACACCTCGCGCTCATGCTACCGCGCCGCGACCGAAATCTCCAGCGAATTGCCGCAACGATGCGCAAGAATCGCAAAACCACTTGGCCGATTCGCTCGACGACCCACAGCTTCGCAACATTCTGCAGCAGCAGGAGTAAATCGCTCCTTGCATTGTCCGCCAGACCTGTCATAGTGCAGCCGCTATCCGATCCGTTGTCCGACTCTCTTTGCCAGGGTCAAAGCCTGTCCTTTGACGCCTGAAGAAACCGTGACAGGCGTCAAACTGAAAGGAAACACTCATGGAACAGTTGTTGAATGTGGAAGGAACGGTTCTCACGGTGCTGCCCGGCACGATGTTTCGCGTCGAGTTGCCCAACAAACATCAGGTGCTGGCTCACATCTCCGGCAAGATGCGCAAACGCTGGATTCGGTTGTCCGTCGGCGACCGCGTGAAGATGGAAATGACCCCCTACGATCTCACCAAAGCCCGTATCGTTTACCGCCTGAGCTAGACCCGCCACGCGCACGCATTCAATACGTCATGGCTGAGCTTGTACCGCAGGATATTGTGGCAATGGGTCTTGTCGATGGCGGCCCTGCTGAGCCAGCCTTGGCAGACGATTTCACCGGTCACGGTCGTGCGATGCGCGTCCACGGCGTTGGCCAGTTCTTCACTCAAATCAAAATCGCCCTGGACGCATTCGTTGTTGGGACAACTGAACCGAAACACCGACTTGGCGTTGGCGAGGTTCACCTCGTACTTGATTTCACTGCTCTTGGTGACGCCGTCGGGGTTGTAGTACGTGAGATTCACCGTCAGCGACTTCAACCGCCGAAACCTGTCGGCCAGGCTGGCTGATTCTTTGACGCGCTGGCCTTCCTGCTGACGGTATTCCGCGCGGGCGCCTAGTTTTGCATGATACATGATATCTCGATTCTGTTAGCGAAATTGGGTCGGTTATCTTTTGGTCAATACCGAACGGCCTCTCTCTGTTGTTTTCGAGGAGTTCCGAGGCGGGCGCCACTGCTCAAAACTGAATGATTCATCGTAACTGACGCTCTACTTTCTGCGGGGATCACCAAAAAATGGTGGGAGGCCAGGTCTTGGAAGCTCCTCAGCGCGGCAGCAGAGTACGCTCGAACGCAGCCTCTGGCAACCCATAAAGCCAAAAATCTTTGGAACCGTAGCGACTCGCCGCAAAGACGCGCAAGGATCGCAAACCCTCTTGTGCCTACTGCGCCTTTTCGCGGCTACTTCGAGTTTGGATATTCAGCGTTGGATGTCGGACGTTGAATGTCGAACGTTGATGCCGTTAAAGTGCCATCCCCATCTGTCGTGCGTGAGACGCCGCGTCGCGCGCGCCCCAGCGCTGCTGGATCTTCCCGTTCTTCACCACGAACCACTCCATCGCGACCAACTCGTACGATTTGCCGGTCGGCGCGTGACAGCGGAACGATCCGACGGACTTCCCGCGCTCGGTGTACCGCACCGCGACGCAATCGCCTTCCGCAATCTCAGAGCGGTCATAGCTAAGTTGCACGGATGCGCTTCAACTCACGTTGAATCTGCACCTGTGCATGAAGTGTTTCAGGGTACGTGAGCGGACTTATGAAAAGGGACACTGAGCAATCAGAGATTCCTCGACAATCCTCCTTCGCTGAAGCTTCGGCGGACGAGCCTCGGAATGACAAGGCGTCGGGCGTTCAACGTTGAACGTTGGATGTTGAACGTTCATCCGTTCAACAAATCCACCCATCGCCGCTGCTATTTGGTACCTGACGGAGCTTGAGGCGGCGGTTGCGCCTCGGCCGATGGCGCTGCTACCGGCTGACTGAACACCGGCTGTTTCTGAGTCGCGCCCGGCTTGGACGAAGCACGTGGGGGTGGACAACTTTTCTCATGTCGGGTTGTTGTGCAACCGGCGCCGAAGAAACAGCGCCACGGATAACATTGCGAAAGCGAGCGTAAGACGCTTCATTGGCCGTGCCTCCGTTGGTTGAAGGTTGGCTGCATTAAATGAACTCCCCGGAAGAAAGGCAAACCCAAAAACTGCGTACGGGCTGGCGCTCCCGCAAATAATCCGGTAGTCTATCACCCGATGCACTCATCCCGGTCTCGGAAAGCAATGGAGGCGTTGCTCGCGACCCTGACTGTTGTCGGCATGGGAACCGGCCTGCGCGCGGAGGATACGATCGCCGCAAAAGCGATGACGCCGGTCGTTTGGACGCTCGATAACGTCGCGTCGATCGGCGGGCGTAAACCTCAAGTGCTCGGCGCGCCGAAAGTCGTGGACGAAGCGGAAGGCGGGCCGGCGTTGCGGTTCAACGGCAACACCGATGGTCTCATCCTTCCGGTCAATCCTCTCGCAGGTTGGACGAAGTTCACAATCGAAGTGCTCTTCCTGCCCGATGTCGGTGGCCCACCCGCGCAGCGCTTCCTGCATATCGCAGACGAACGCGGCTCCGGGCTTTGCTGGAAACACGCGTCATCGAGGGCAAATCGTGGGGCTTGGACACGTTTCTGCAGTGCGGCCAAAGCGGGCGCCCGCTGCTCGACCTCGCCGAACTGCATCCAACCGGAAAATGGATGTGGGTGGCGCTGGTTCACGACGGCAAAAAGATGGCGAACTACGTCAATGGCGTGAAGGAACTGGAAGCCAAAGTCGCCTTCGCGCCGATGACGAGCGGGCACACGTCGCTCGGCGTGCGATTGAACCGGGTCTAA
>CAVXFA010000091.1:0-18078 GCA_963760605.1 uncultured delta proteobacterium
AGGTCGCGCACATGGCCGCCCCACACCCGTTGTACGTGGTCATCAACCTTTGCGAGTCAAACCCGATGTGAACCAGGACCGTTGTGGACGGAACTGGCTGCGGTTGCGGCGAGATCAGGTACGGTGGTGGGCAGGTTCGGGATATTCGCCCAATCAAAGCCAGTGACCATTGCGGATACGCGGCGCGTCCAGTCACCTGCAAGGTTGCCATAGGCCCCACCATCGCCCATCGTGTAGAATGCGGCACCGAGCAGGATCCCGTTCGGGTTGGCCTTGCACTTCATCCACTTTGCCATCTCGTAGAAGAACCATTCCAGGTCTACCCAGTAGTCTGCGTTTTGCTTGGCGTAGGCGTACACCTCGGTCAAGGCCACATCGGGAATCAGGGTGCCCGGCCTCCATCGCAAACTCGTACCATTTCGTGAAGCGCAGGCAACCCCAGGGTGCTTGCTTTCGGAAACTCATCGGGTCGGACAGCGGCCCATCATGCATGGTCAGGATGTGCCCGCGCTTCGCCATGTCATCCAGCACGGGCAGGAGCAGTTTCATCTGCTCGACGCTCGGACAGCCCGAACTGAATCCGAACAGGCCAGCCTTGTAGCCCCAAGACTCGCACAAGTCCATTGCGACCTGACCAGAGTAGATCATCCATTTGACCTGATCGGGGTTTTCACAGTTCGGCTCGTTGTACGGCTCAACGTGTGTGAGCCATTGCTTGTTGAGGCCTCCCGAGAAGAGAACCTTCGTTGTAAATTCATAAAGGCATATAGAGCCCGAAGTGTGCCCCGGAGTGTGGATCACCTCCAAAGTATGACTTCCCAGGTCGAAAAGCGATCGGTTCTCCAAGTAAGGGCAGCTCATCTCGGTCCCTCCTTCCACTCAATTTTTTAAAATTATAGGAGATGTGTTTTAAGGGAAGATTAAATGTGTGTAAAAAGATTGTAAAATCTGAATCGTTAAGGGAAGGTGATAAATAGAAATTCAGAAGCTAAACATCGAAGGAAAAGGAAGGGGAGGATATTATAATTTTACCGCTCTTTTCCGTCTTTCCCCAGTTGCTCGAGCATTTGGGCCAACATCTCCCACTCGGCTGTGAGGCTCTCTACGCGCTTCTTGGCTTCGGCGTGGGCTTTCAACAATCCGGGGATGTTTTCCCCCTTGCGGTAAACCTCCGGCTCCGATAAGCGAATGGCTATCGACTCCATCTCCCGGGTCGCTTGCTCTAAGTCAGATTCAACGCTCTGAATCTTCTGGCGGAGATCCTGGGTTTCCCGGTAAAAGCGGTTGCGGGCCTCCGCTTCGAGCCGCTTCTGCTCCTTGCTCCTGCGAGCCACACGTTCCTTCGCCTCGGGTTTTTCAGAAGAGGGGACTGCAACATTCTCTATACCGGCTTCTTCTTTTTCCCGTTCTTTTTTATACTGATAATCTTCATAATTCCCGGGGTAGATGGTTAGTCTGCCGGCGTTCACTTCAATGACTTTGTTGGCCACGGCGTTGATTAGGTGGCGGTCATGGGTGATCAAGCAAAGGGTGCCTTTGAATTCCCGCAGGGCCCGTTCCAATACCTCCCGGGCGGCGATGTCCAGGTGATTGGTGGGCTCATCCAGGAGCAAAAAGTTAGCCGGATGCATCAGCATCTTGGCCAGTACCAGCCGGCTCTTTTCCCCCCGCTCAAGACGGAAACTTTTTTCTCTACCTCGTCCCCGGAGAAAAGAAACGCCCCCAGGAGGCCACGGAGAAAGCTGATCGGTTCATCCTTGGCCAGGGAGAAGATTTCTTCCCACACGGTCTTGGCGGGATCCAGAAGTTCCAGTTGATGTTGGGCAAAGTAGGCTGTCGTAACATTGTGCCCCCATGCGATCGTTCCCTCATCCGGGTTTAGGATCCCGGCCAGAAGCTTGAGGAGGGTTGACTTTCCAGCCCCGTTAGGCCCCACAAAGGCCGCCTTATCCTCCCGCAAAAGAGTCAAGTTCACGCCGGAGTAGACCTGCACGGGCCCGTAAGCCTTGTGCACCCCTTTGAGCTCGGCAACCACCCGGCCGCTGCGAACGGGTTGGGGGAAAGAAAAACGAATCCTCTTCTGGTTGGGCAGGGATTCCAACCTTTCCAGCTTTTCCAGGCCCTTCACCCGGCTCTGCACCTGTCTGGCTTTTGTGGCCTTGTAACGAAATCGTTCGATGAACCTTTCGGTCTGCTCGACCCTGCGGCGTTGATTTTCCAGGGCTGCTTCCTGAAGGGCTATCTTCTTTTCCCTGGCTTGAATATAGGCATCGTAGTTGCCCGGATATGAGATGATTTTTTTCCCTTCAATGGCCAGGATCTTCGTGGCCACCCGGTTTAAAAAGTCGCGGTCGTGGGCGACCACAACCACAGTGCCCATGGTTTCCGCCAAAAATTCCTCCAGCCAGATCAGCGATTCCAGGTCAAGGTGATTGGTGGGTTCATCCAGGAGCAGCAAGTCAGGGTTGGCCAGCAGGGTCTTCGCTAAGGTCAACCGCATCAGCCACCCTCCGCTGAGTTCCTCCGTGGATCGATGAAAATCTTGCTCGCGGAAACCCAGGCCGAGAAGAATGGCCTTGGCCTGGGATTCTAAAGCGTATCCCCCCTGTCGGGCGTATCGTTCCTCCAATTGCCCATAGGCTTTGGCCAAAGCCTCCAAGGTCTGGGCATCTTTCTCCTCGGCGATTTCTTCTTCGAGGAGGCGCATTTTGTCTTCCAGGGCTGCCAAATCCTTCACCCCGCCCTGGACCTCTTCGAGTAAGGATTGACCTTTGAGCGGCATCGGTTCCTGGGAGAGGTAGCCGATATGCACGCCCCGGCGGAGGATCATCTCTCCCCGATCTGGCTGTTCCTCACCGGCGATCATCCGGAACAGGGTCGTCTTCCCCGATCCGTTTGGACCGACCAGGCCGAGGCGATCCCGCGCCCCCAGGCGCAAAGAACACGCCGAGAAGAGGATTTTCTCGCCATATCCTTTTTCAATCTCTTTGATCTCGATCATGGAAATCGGTTATTCACCCCGTTGTTGAAAAAAACCGGGCAAATGGCTCCTTAACCCCTTTGATCCATGGAGCGAAGAAGGGTCCGAAATTTTTTCTTGAGCTTTGGGCTTGGACCCTCGACGACGGGCCTCTTTCCCTCACCAACAAAACGGCCTATGATTCTGGTAGAGATTTGTTTATAATCATTTCCATTGCCATTCTATACCTTCGATTTTTATTTCCGTCGAGGGAAAAAGGAGGACCCGATGCCTATCATTCATGTCAACATGTATGAGGGAAAAACCATAGACCAGAAAAGAAAGCTGGTCGTGGCCATGACCGAAGCCGTAGTGAAATCCTTGGATACCAAACCTGAAACCGTGCGCATCATCATCCACGACATTCCCAAACATAACCTCGCTGTGGCGGGTGTCCTGGCTTCAGAAAGGAAAGAATAGGGGACGCCGCTGATCGCCAGCGGCTGGTGGCTGAATGCCTACTTTCCCTTCCAGTAGGCCCCTAGATGGGCCAGCGCCTGCGCGGCCAGGGGGAGTGAGGGGTACGCCGGAACGCCAGCTTGGCAGAAGAGCTGGCGCATCCGGGCTGCTTCGGCGGCGAGAAAAGGATCTTCTCCGCTCCCATCCACGACTACCGCCAAAGGTTTGCGAGAACGGTTCTTCCGCAGGTAATCGACGGCAGCTGGAGTGGCATCCTTCTCATCTGGCATAGCATAGGTCATCCGGGGGATCAACCGATCCACGATGATCATATCCAGGTCTGGGTCCTCAAAAACCAGGTCTAGGATCTTTCCCATGAAATCGGGGTCATAGAACGACCTCCAAGCGTCCACTGGGTTGCGGGCGAATGAGCCAATGGCCGGGATCAGAGCTGCCACCTTTTCTCGGGTCTCTCCAGCCAAGGCTGGGACTTGCAGACCCAGCCGCATGCAGATGTCGGCGTAATAGACGCTGTTCCCTCCGCCTCCGCCGAGGATAAACAGCCGGCGGCCTTTGGCGGGTGGAAGGTTGAGAAAAGCCATGGCTGTACCAGCGAGCTCTTCCAGGGAGCGCACGCGGGTCACGCCGGCTTGCTTAAGGCCGCTCTCCCAAATTTTTTCCTCCCCCGAGAGCGTGCCGGTGTGGGAAGCTACAGCCCCAGCCCCCGAGGAAGTTTCTCCTCCTTTCCAAAGAACCAAGGGCTTGGTGGGGTTGATACGCCGGGCTAGATCCAAAAACCGGCCTCCATTTCGCACGCTCTCTAAATAAAGTCCGATCACCCGGGTTTGTTCATCTTCAGCCAGGTATTCTAAATAATCCGTACTGTCCAGAACCGCGGCATTCCCGAAACTGACCGCCTTGCTGATCCCCATACCCATGAAGTGGGCATGCTCGCTCATCCGCTGGGTGAGAGTTCCGCTCTGGGACAGAAAGGCTAGGGAGCCGGTGGCTGCGGGAATCTGACCCCAGAGCATCAGACGGGATTTGGGCACGTAAGGCCCCATACAATTGGGTCCGATGACGTTCAATCGGCCCTTTGTCGCTTCCCGCTGGATTTCGTTTTCCAGGCGTACTCCTTCTGGCGTCCCCAGTTCTTTGAAGCCCGAACTCAGGATGTGAACGTTGCGCACGTCCTTCCGGCCGCATTCCTCCAGCACTGAGGGCACAAGTTGAGCGGGAACACACACAATGCTCAGATCCACTGCTTCTGGGAGAGCTGAGATATTGGGATAGGCTGGCCTTCCGTTTATCTCGCGGGCGGTGGGGTTAATCAGGTAAATCCGCCCGGGGTAACCAGCGCGCTGCAAATTCTTCAGGAAGAATTGCCCTCCCAGGCCGCTGGATGTCCGGGATATGCCGACGATGGCCACGCTCTCGGGGAAGAATATTTTATCGAAGACCTTTCTTCGGTCAGGATCCATCGGTCCTTCTTAAAACCTCGCTCCATTCCATCCTGGGCTATTCATTGACCCGGTTGAACCACCGGCCCTGAAAGTAGGCGATGACATTGGCAACGAGCATCTCATTTCCCTTTTCGATCGCTTCCGGGGTCATGCCGGAATTATGGGGGGAGAGGATCACGTTGGACAGAGAAAGAAGGGGGTCTGTGGGGGAGGGAGGCTCTTGATCGTAGACGTCCAGAGCGGCTGCGGCAAGCTTTCCGGTGCGCAGGGCTTCGATCAGAGCGGCCGTATCCACGATACTGGCTCGGGCTGTGTTCACCAGGATGCAGGAGGGTTTCACTTTTCTAAGAGCCTGCTGGTCGATCAGGCCCTGGGTTTTTTCGGAAGCCCGAATGTTAATGGAAATCACGTCGGATTGAGAAAGCAGGGAATCGAGCTCGACGAACTGGATTCCAGATTCTTTGCCCCTCTCTAAACTTGGATGAAGGGTCCAGGCCCAGACTTTCATGCCAATGCCTTTGGCCAAAGAAGCGAGCTGTCGGCCAATGTTACCAAAGCCCACTAGGCCGAGCGTCTTGTCGTGAAGCTGGGTCATGGGCATCCGGGTCCATCGGCCGGCGCGCAGCTCTTGTTCGTGCTGCGGTATTTTCCGGGCAGCCGCCAGCATCAGGGCAAGGGTGTGCTCGGCCACCGCCACGGCTGAGGTTCCCGGGGTATGGCTAACCTTTATTCCCAGGCGCGAAGCGGCGGGAAGATCGATGTTGTCCGTACCGATGCCCAAAACTGCGATGAATTTCAAATCCGGGCAGGCCCGGAGCAAGGGCGCGGTAAATTTGGAGTAAGCTCGGATGTTCATGACCACCTCGGCCCCCTGGAGTCTCCGGATCAGCTCTTCCGGAGAGGAAGCCCTTTCCGTATAGACAGCCACCTCAGCAAATTGCTTCAGCCGCTGCAAAGCTTCTGTTCCCGACAAGATCGACGGAAAATCGTCCGGTACTACAACGCGGGCCATCATCCCCTTTTCTCAAATGGAAAAGCACTCTCCCGGTTCATCCGAATTTTTTCCAGACAGATGTTTGGAATCACCCTGGCCACATCGTCGGGCTTAAGGCCTCTATTTTTGCAGTTCCTTCTTTAGGATCTGGAGCTGGTCTTCGAAAGGCTGCTTGAATTTAGCTAGGGCATCCTCCCACTCCCGGCTTCCTTCAATCTTTGGTTGGACTGCAGAGCCGGAGATTCCCTGTTGCTCCAATTTTGTCAGTAAATCCCTCTCCGTTTTTTGATATTCTTTTTCCCTGCTTTTTCGATAGCCCTCCATCAACTCCCGCATTTTTCTGATTATACCTTTTCTTTTTTCCTGGAAGAATTCGATTCCCTGGAAGATGAGGTCGTTATCCCGATCGAGCTGGATGGCCTCGGTGAGGTATTGGACAATGAGCTTTTCCAGTTCCTCACGCTGTTGCGGATTGCATTTCGCTAATTCCTTTTCCGCTTCCCTTAGGTGAAAATCTACTTCCAAGAAGCGGTTCACCAAGCTGCGAGCTTTGGAGTGCAATTCTTCCTCTTGGAGCTTTTCTTTCTCCTCGCGGGAAAGATGCAGCCCTTTCGTTTTTTCCATGGCCAGCTCGATAGCGCTCTTGATCTCTGCCACGATCGATCCTCCTGTGGAATGGGCCATACCAGAGGCGCAAAAAATTCTGCTTCTGAGTTTGCCCAAAGTAATGAAATATCCTACCAGAAAAAAGACCTCTCTTCAAGAAAGCGTGGCCCTGATCGGGATGACCCTGACCTGGAAATAGGATCATTCCCTTTGGCCGGTCGGGCCACGGCAGGCTTGGAAAACCAGAAGGGAAGGGGGCCAGTCCGAAATACCTATTGACGCGGCGCTTTTTTTTGTTAGAAACTTAATACAGAAGGTTTGAGATCAGGGAGGGAATCATGCAAAGAGACGATTTCGACCAGATGAGGGGCCAGATTCATCGCCTCATGGGTGAATTTTTCAAGGAGGCTAAACCGCTGGGATACCGGTCTGATCAGTGCTTCCATCCGCCGATGGACATCTATGAGACAGAGGACGATCTCGTGGTGGTCATGGAAATCGCCGGTATGAGGACCGAGGATATTCATGTCTCCTTCGAAAAAGACCTCCTGTCCATCACCGGAAGTAGGACCGAATCTTCTTCTGCCCCCAAGACCCGGCTTCATCAAATGGAGATCGATTACGGAGATTTCGAGCGCACCCTGCGCATCCCCTTCCCCCTCAAAGTAGACGAGATCCGGGCCGCCTACCGCCAGGGTTTCCTCATCATCACCGTGCCCAAGAAGAAGGAACCAATCTTCAAGACCGTGGAGGTGAGCGTCCGATGAAGGCAGATCAGTACATGACCCCCAATGAGGTAGAGATGATGATGGAAGAAACGGGTATGGGCGAGCTGGCAGAAAAAGGGGAAGGGGCGAAGAAAATGGATCTGCCGGAAGATCTTCCTATCCTGCCGATCAGTGAAGCTGTGCTTTACCCCAAGATGATTCTGCCGTTGATGGTGAGTCAGGAACGTCTGATCAAGCTCATCGACGCCGCCCTGCTGGTGAACAAAATGATCGGCATCGTAGCCATCAAGACCAAAAAGGTTGAGGAAGTCAAGCCAGAAGATTTATTCGAAGCGGGTTGCGTGGCTTACATCCTGAAGATGATCAAAATGCCCGATAACAGCCTCCGTCTGCTCATCCAGGGCACTTCCCGAATTCGCTTGACCGAATTCACGCAGCGGGATCCTTACCTGCGAGCCAAAGTGGCTCCCCTGACAGATCAGGGGGAGAAGACCACGGATACCCAGGCCCTGATGGTCGGGGTAAAAGGCATCTTTCAGAAGGTTGTGGAGTTGGCCCCCAACCTTCCCGCTGAGCTGGCCATCATGGCTATGAACGTCGAGGAGCCCGGGGCCTTAGCCGATCTCGTAGCTTCCACTCTGAACCTTCCGGTGGCGGATAAGCAAACCCTCTTGGAGACGCTGGATGTCAAGGACCGCCTGGAAAGAGTCAATTTTTTTCTGACCAAGGAACTTAGCGTTCTGGAGCTCGGCTCCAAGATCCAGAGTCAGGTTCGCGAGGGAATCGACAAATCCCAGAGAGAATTCTTTCTGCGCGAACAGCTGAAAGCCATTCAAAAGGAACTGGGGGAGAAAGATGAGCGGACCGCGGAGATCGAAGAGCTGCGCCAGCGCATGATTCAGGCGAAACTTCCCTTAGAGGCCATGAAAGAAGGGGAACGGGAGCTGGACCGTTTGGCCAAGATGCCCCCCGCAGCCCCAGAATACACCGTCTCCCGGACTTACCTGGATTGGCTGATCGAGCTTCCCTGGGCTGTCTCCACTGAAGACAACTTGGATATCCCCCAGGCGCAGAAAGTCCTGGATGAAGACCATTACGATTTGGAGAAAGTGAAGAAGCGCATCCTGGAATATCTCTCGGTGCGCAAGCTCAAGGCGGACATGAAGGGGCCGATCCTCTGCTTTGTCGGGCCTCCGGGCACGGGCAAAACCTCGGTGGGAAAATCCATCGCCAAATCGCTGGGACGCAAGTTCATTCGCATGTCCCTGGGCGGCGTGCGCGATGAGGCGGAAATCCGCGGCCACCGCCGCACCTATGTCGGGGCTCTCCCCGGCCGGATCATTCAAGGGATGCGCAAGGCTGGCTCTAACAACCCGGTCTTCATGCTGGATGAGATTGACAAACTGGGAATGGATTTTCGCGGTGACCCCTCAGCAGCCTTGCTGGAAGTCCTGGACCCGGAGCAGAATTACACCTTTTCCGACCACTACCTGGACGTGGCCTTCGACCTCAGCAAAGTGATGTTCATCACCACGGCGAACATTCTCGACCCCATCCCCCCGGCGTTGCGGGACCGCATGGAGGTCCTAGACCTACCCGGGTACACCGAAGAGGAGAAGCTTAGAATTGCCAAAGATTTTTTAGTTCCGAAACAGGTTGAGGCTCACGGCCTTTCGGAGCAGGATATAAAATTCGAGGATGAGGCTCTGCGCCGCATCGCCCTGGAATACACCCGGGAAGCGGGAGTGCGCAACTTAGAGCGAGAGATTGCCCATATCTGCCGAGGGGTGGCTAGGCGGGTGGCTGAAGGGAAAGGAGCGATCACCATCGTCAATGCCGAGGACGTGCCCTCGTATCTCGGCCCGATCAAATTTTTCTCCGAGGTAGCTGAACGCACCTCTGAACCAGGGGTGGCCACAGGCCTGGCCTGGACCCAGACGGGCGGAGATATCCTCTTCGTCGAGGCCACGCGCATGAAAGGTCGCAAAGGCTTTTCCCTGACGGGTCAATTGGGGGACGTAATGAAGGAATCCGCCCAGGCCGCCCTGAGTTATGTGCGCGCTAAGGCCAAGGCCTTAAAGATTCCCGAGGATTTCTTCGACCACAGCGACATCCACATCCACGTGCCCGCAGGGGCCATTCCCAAAGATGGCCCATCCGCGGGCGTGACCATGTTTACAGCCCTCACCTCTCTGCTCACCGGCAGACCTGTGCGTAGCGACGTGGCCATGACTGGCGAAATCACCTTGCGAGGGTTAGTGCTTCCGGTTGGGGGGATTAAAGAGAAAGTCTTAGCGGCCAAGCGCGCTGGCATCACCACGGTTATTTTACCCAGCAGAAATGAGAAGGATCTAGAGGAGGTCCCCGAGCAGGTGAAAAAGGAGATGCAGTTCCACTTCGTCCAGCGCATGGACGAAGTCATCCATCTCGCTCTGAAGGAAAAACCAAAGAAATGAAAAAGCCCTTTTTTGTTCTAGGAAAGAAGGCCTACATTCCAGAGATCTAATTTGGCCAATTCTTATTACCCTACCCGCTCCCACAGGAGGAGGGGAAGCTTATCAGGGTTGCCTGTGGGAGCGGCCAGGGTGGGGGATGAAATAGTGGATATCCAATCGGGGGAAAATCATTAATCTTTAACTCTGGGTGTGGCTCGCTGGCCCTGATTTCAGGGTTCCTGATATTCAAACACCTTCCCCTGGTAGTTCCGCAAGACCACCTTTCCTTTGTCCTGGGAAATCAAGTAGGTTGGGCCTACTGGAATCTTTCCCCCGCCGCCGGGGGCATCGATGACAAAGCTGGGGACGGCGTATCCTGTCGTGTGGCCGCGAAGTTTTTCGATGATATTTATACCCACGGCAATGGGAGTGCGGAAATGCTCTGTGCCCATGGCCAAGTCGCATTGGTAGATGTAGTAAGGGCGGACGCGAATCTTCAACAATTCATGCATGAGACGCTTCATGACGACGGAACGGTCATTGATTCCCCGTAAGAGAACGGTCTGGCTTCCCAGGGGAATTCCGGCCTCGGCCAAAATGGCGCACGCCCGGCGAACCTCCTTGGTGATCTCCTTGGGATGGGTGAAATGGATGCTGATCCAGAGCGGATGGTATTTCTTCAAAATCGAGGCCAGCGTTGGGGTGATTCGCTGGGGCAGGGTGACTGGAACTCGTGTCCCGATGCGGACCATCTCCACATGGGGAACTTTTCTCACTTTGGCGATGATTCTTTCCAAATGATCATCTTCTAACAGGAGAGGATCCCCTCCAGAGATTAACACATCGCGAACCTTCTTGGTAGCTTGGATGTAGGCTATGGCCTCGTCCAGGTTCTCCTCGGTAATGCACTTTTCGCTCGAGCCCACCATCCGTCGGCGCGTGCAGTAGCGGCAATAGACCGCGCATTTATCCGTGACCAGAAGGAGTGCCCGGTCGGGGTATCGATGAACCAAGCCGTGGACTGGAGAATTTTCATCTTCCGCGCAGGGGTCCATAAGGTCAGCGGGGGAGAAGTGAAACTCTGCCATGGTGGGGATCGCCTGCCGGCGGATGGGGCAATTGGAGTCATTGCGGTCCATCAGCTTGGCAAAATAGGGGGTGATGGCTGTGGCCATCCTTCCCTTTGAGGCTTCGATGGCCTCAATTTCTTCCGGGCTCAAATTCAAGATGAGTTTGAGCTGCTCCGCTCTAGTAACTCGGTGCCTTAACTGCCACCGCCAGTCATCCCATTCCTCCTCGGTGGCATCTTTCCATGGGTTGGGTTGGTGTTCCTCCTCGGCAGAAGGTATGAATTCTGCACGACCAATACTCTTGAAAGGCTCCCGGGGGAGCATAGTACTGCCAGCGACGCTCATGGTTCCCTCTCCAGGTCTAGTTTTGGGTGCTGCAGTTCTTCCATGGCCTTTTCATAGGCAGTTTTGTGTTTGAAGCCGCTTTGGAGATATTTCCATATCAATTCGAGCTTTCTGAAATCCTCCTCGCTATATTCTCTGGTTTCCAGTTCCCCCATGGGGATCCGTTTCGGCTTGATGTATCCCTTTTGCTCCAGATAATAAAGCTTATGCCTTGGAATATTTAATTTTTTTAATATATCGGAAGTCCTCATGGCAAACTCCAGAGGAACGCAATTAGACGATGAAAAAAAACAATTATGAAAACAAATCTATAAATAGATCTAAATCTATTTTTATATGGATTATGCCATAAAAAAAAACCCTGTCAAGAAAAAAATGAAGTTTTTTTAAAAAAATCTCTTTTTTTTACGAAAGAGCCCCTCCTTCGACGGATTGTGGAAGACAAAATGCTGATTGTCGAAGAAGGGAAGTGATGGTTTCCTCTTTTATTGTAATTCAGAGGGGCTGTTTTTCCTATTTTAGAATTTATCTTTGAACACCGCCCCTGTTCCCGCGGAAGTCACCATCTGAGCATATCTGGCTGCGTACCCGGACTTGATCTTCGGCTCAGGGACTTTCCATTTTTTCCTTCTTCTCTTAATCTCCTCCACGTCCACCCTGAGGGTCAGCTTTTTCCTGGGGATGTCAATGGAGATTCGATCTCCATTTTTTACCAGAGCAATCAAGCCTCCCTCAGCCGCTTCGGGAGAAACATGCCCGATGGCTGCGCCGCGGGAGCCCCCGCTGAACCTCCCATCGGTGATCAAGGCCACATCTTTATCCAATCCCATGCCAACGATAGCGGAGGTAGGGGAGAGCATTTCCCGCATGCCTGGCCCGCCTCTAGGTCCCTCATAACGCACGACCACGATGTGGCCTGGCTTAACCTTTCCTTTGAGGATTGCTTCCATCGTTTCTTCCTCGGATTCGAAGACGATGGCCCGCCCCTCGTTTACCATCATCTCTGGTGCCACCGCAGATTGCTTGACCACGGCTCCGCCAGGGGCCAAATTTCCCCGCAGGATGGCAATGCCCCCTTCCTTATGGTAAGGATCATGGATTGGCCTGATCACGCCATAGTTCTTGACCTGCACCCCCTTTAAATTCTGTCCCAAAGTTTTTCCCGTGGCGGTCAAGACCTTCTTATCGATCACCCCCAGCTTGGATAATTCCGTCATGACCGCCGGCACGCCACCGGCGGCATCCAGGTCCTGCATGTGATGAGGCCCGGCGGGGCTGAGAAAGCAGAGGTGAGGAGTATGGTTGCTAACTTTGTTGAAGAGGTCTAAGTCCAATTTAATTTTCGCTTCATGGGCGATTGCCGGGAGGTGCAAGACCGTGTTCGTAGAACAACCTAAGGCCATGTCCACAGCCATGGCGTTCTTGAAGGCCGCCAGGGTGGCGATGTCCCGGGGGCGGATGTTCTTCTGCCAAAGCTCCATGACTTTCATCCCAGCCTTTTTCGCCAACCGAATGCGGGCTGCCATCACTGCCGGGATTGTCCCGTTCCCCGGCAAAGCCAGGCCCAGAGCTTCGGACAGACAATTCATGGAGTTGGCCGTGAACATCCCCGCACAGGACCCACATCCTGGGCAAGCGCATTCTTCCAATTCCTGCAATTGGGCTTCTGTCCATTCGCCGCGGGCCACGCGACCCACGCCCTCGAAAACTCCGATCAGATCCACCTCTTTTTCGCCAAATTTTCCGGCCAGCATGGGCCCACCGCTGATCACGATGGCAGGAATGTTCAATCGCATAGCAGCCATGAGCATCCCCGGAACGATCTTATCGCAATTGGGAATCAAGACGAGCGCATCGAAAGGATGGGCAGTGGCCATGATCTCGATGGAATCGGCAATCAGCTCCCGGCTGGAAAGGGAGTACTTCATGCCCTCGTGGTTCATGGCGATGCCGTCGCATACGCCGATGGTGGAAAACTCAATCGGTGTGCCCCCGGCCAGACGCACCCCGGCCTTGACGGCCGCGGCGATTTTGTCCAAGTGAATGTGCCCCGGGATAATTTCATTGGCTGAGTTGGCGATGCCGACCATCGGCCGGCGAATTTCTTCATCCGTCAAGCCCATAGCCTTAAAGAGAGAACGGTGCGGCGCTTTCTCCAATCCCTTTTTCATCAAATCGCTGCGCATGTATGATCCTCCTCAAGATAGAGATATGAATAGTCCCTTCGCGGCTTCATGCTGAAAGCTGATTGCTGATTGCTTCACGAAATCATATCGTCGGGAGAATCCCTCTGTCAATCCTGATTTTCTGATCGCCGCCCTTCCCCCCGGACCACGATGGCTTTGTGATGAGGGGTGTAGCCCGGGTGGGAGGCCGAATCTTTCGGGATCATCAAGCAGTAATCCCTCCTTAGCCAGAGCGGACTTCGAGGCATAATTCTCGAGCATCCTTCGGACCCGCGGCCTCTTTGTGGAGACAAGGTTAGGGCCTCTGGGCAAATCTTCTCCCGGTGATGATTCCTCCTTCATCGGCCTCCCACCCGGGCCGCGACGGGATTTTTGCAAAAAGTGAAGGGGCAAGAGACTTTTTGGGATATCTTCTAAGCAATGAAATTTAATTGCCTTGGGAAGGTGCGCGGGTCATATCACTTGAATCGGCGGAAGCTTTCGCGGATGATCTTCCAGGAATTCTCTTCCTGCCTCAGGATTAGGCTTTTTTGTCCTGTGCTCTTAAGCCCATCGGAGCGGTAAAACTGGCGGAAGGATACCAGGATTTGACCATCCTTTTCCTGCATCTTCACGTCCTCCAGAGAAACCTGGATCTCGCGGTAAAGTGCATTCAAGTTGTTCTTATGCTCGCGCCATTGGTCCCACCCCTTCCCCTGGGCGCGGAAGGCTTTTGAGTAACAATCCATGAACTGGTCCAGATCCTTCGTTTCCCAGGATTGTTTCCAGGTAGTCAGGAAAGCCTGGACCTCCTGGAATTCTGGGGCGAGGTCGCGATCCAGTTTTTCCTCCAGAGGAGAGGGAGATGCGGTTGGCGGTTTAGAGAGGCTGGCCTTGGACGACAGGTAAGCCGCCAGAATGGTCTCGGAGATGGGCGGCGGGACATCGCCTCCGCGGTGGACATTCCATTCCTCCCCGATAATTTTCCACTCGCCTTCCTCAAGCGTAAAGGAGAGCCTCTTGGTCCCCTCGTTGAAAAAGCGGTCGGACCGATAGCTCTGGAAAAAGACAGTCATCACATTTCGGTTGTGCTTGAGGATGATGGGAGGGTCAATCGTGATCTGGATGGTCCTGTACTGCTGATTCAGATGATCTTTATAAACTCGCCAACCCTGCCAATCCATGCCTTTGGAACGAAAACTTGGGGAGTAGAAAGACATGTATCGGTCAAGCTCTCTTGTCTCCCAGGATCTTTTCCATTCCGAAAGGATTTCGTGAAATTGTTCTCTCTCTTGTTTAAGCTCTTGGAGGGGGATGTAAAGGATTTTCTCTTCGATGATGATCGGCGTCTGCCTTAGACGAATATACTGAGAAAGTTCAGCTACATCCCGGTTATCCAGGACAATGCATCCATTGGTGCTGTTCGGGGTCAAGGGTTTATCAGTCCCATGCAGCCAAATCCCATCCCCTCTAAGGTAATCCATCCGGTCGAGAAAATTGGGGTAGTCCATGGGAAACGCCCGAATGCCGTAGATGGAAGACAGCTTTTTGCTCTCGATCACCCTGGTGAAGAAATACACTCCCTCCGGCGTCCGCTTATCCCCCCGTCTTTTTTTCCCTCCGGAAATTTCCCCGGTTGCGCAAATGAAGGTCCTGATCCGCTTCGGGCCCTCGGTTTCCTGCTGGTAGAGGTGCAGACGCTGTTCGGATTTATCGACCAGGAAAGCATAACTCGGCACTTGATCCCCGAGATAGAGAAGGCTCGCGGGGACCTGAACCGATGGAGCCTCCTCTGCGTCGCAGAAGGCTCCCTGGGCAAAAAGCAAGGACAGAAAAAGGGCCTGGAGGAAAGCGAGAGTTGAGAACTTTTCCTTGAGCTGATCGGCCCCCCAAGAATGATTTTGGCGGCCGGCCCCATTCCTTTTCATTCCTGAATTTCCATCTTTTAATTTTTGGCGAAAAATTTAATAAATTTTTTTAAAAATGTCAATGATGACCCCTATCCGCCACCCTTAAGGGGGACATCTGTGCAGGACCACGGGAGAATCCAAACCTTGGCCATCCTCATGAACAAAGTTTTCGTTGGCACGATGACCGAGGTTATGCTATGAAATAATATCTTCACCTATCCTGTCGGAGTGGGCATGGGCGAACGTTTCCAAGAGACGCTGGGCCAGTACTTGAGACGGGAACGGGAATCCCGCCGCATTTCCCTTGACGAACTTTCCAGAACCACGCGCATCAACTATCCTTTTTTAAGAGCTTTAGAAGAGAACGATTTCGATTTCTTCTCCCAGGATGGTTTCATTCCGGGATTCTTGAAGCTCTATGCCCGGCATGTGGGTTTGGATTGCCAGGAGGTTTTGCAGCGTTACGAGTTCCAATCTGAAATGCACCGTCAAAAAAGGGCTTTCCAACAGCTGCCCCTTTTCCTGGATTTTAATCCTGCCCTCAAGAAGGTGACGGAGCGAAGGCCATTGGTCGGCACCCGGCTAAAACGAAGGATCATCCCGGTGGCCATCCTCTTCATTGCCTTAGGCATTCTTATATATGCCCACCTATTACCTGAAAAAACCAGAAATCCGGGAACTTCTAGACCGGCGGAAAAGGAGAACTTGCCCCCCAGCACCCAGGATCGCCCAGAATTCGTTGACTCCGCCACCGGCAACAAAGACAAATTAGTCACAGAGCCCGATGAGCAACCCATTCCGCCAATGCGGGCCAAGGTGAAAGTGATCGGCAACCGGGAAAGCAAGCGCTACCACCTTCCAGGAATGAAATATTACCATAAAGTCATGGTTTACCACCGGGTGGAGTTTGATTCTGAGCAACAAGCAATTCGAGGAGGGTATCATAAGGCTCGGGAGTAAAGCAAGTAAACCAATGCTTTCCCAATATGAATTGACCGGTCCCCGCCTTTCTGAGCAGGTAAAAGCAATCCTTCTAGGTAAAAAGTTCCTACCTCGGTTCTGAAAATTCCGCTTCGCTGATTTACCTTCTTCCGAAAATCAGGGAGAACCAAATAAAATCAAAACTTTATTTCTGTTCTTAATTGCTGGCATGGCTCATGCCAAAATAATGTGCATAATGGACGAATTCTTAGCACCCTTAATCGTCAGCTTTTTGATAAGACCTTCAATCAAGCAAAAAGGAATGGCCTGGAGAAAGGAGAAGAGCCCCGGGGGCGAGTCTATCGTAAGAGGGCAAAATGGGGCAATAGAGTTCCAGTCATTATGTCGCATACAGTGAAGCCCCCTGGGTTTTGGAGCGGGGCTTCACCGTATGTATTTTTCACTCACCCCCTTTCTCCTCTACCTTTTCCGTCAGCCTTTGGGTGAGCAAAAATCAGGCCAAAAATTGAAAGGGACAATCTTGAATTATTTCAAAAACTTAAATTTCGAAAGCGGTGTTATTGGAAGAAGATTTTCAGTTTCTGCAGTCGTAAATTTGACATATGACAGGGTCATGACGCAGGCCTCTTTGAACACCCCATTTACTCCCCCCGGGAATCTCGCGCGACCTCAACTGGACGCAGCTTTCTCCGCAATCGCGTCGCCCATCTCCCGGGTGGTGTTCCTCCCGCCGAGATCTGGTGTCCTGCATTTCCCCTCGGCCAGAACGCCCTCTGTAGCCCGGTGGATCCTATCTCCGACGGCTAAAGCCTCTGGGTCTCCATGCTTTTCGCCCAGCCACTGAAACATCATGGCTGCTGAAAGGATGGCCGCAATGGGGTTGGCAATGTTTTTACCGGCGATGTCCGGAGCGCTGCCGTGGATGGGCTGGAACAGGCCACGGTGGTCGCCCACCTCGGCCGATGGCGCTAAGCCCAGCCCCCCAACTGTAGCCGAACCCAGATCCGACAAGATATCCCCCAACATATTCTCGGTGACTACGACATCATAATGCTCGGGCCTTTGGAGCATGTAAACGGTCATGGCATCTGCGTAGATGGATTCCTTCTCTACCTCCGGATATTCCTGGCTGACTTCTTCGAAGACCTTTCGGAAGAAGGCCAGGGCTGGGACCACGTTCGCTTTGTCCACGCAGGTCACCCGACGCTTGCCGTCCCCAGGGGCTCCCCGCCGCTTCCGGGCCAGCTCAAAAGCCTTGTGCACAATCCTCTCGGTCCCCATTCTGGAGATGATCATGGGATCGACAGCCACCTGGTCTTTGACGCGGAAAGATCCCTGTCCCCAGGTATATAACCCTTCTGTGTTCTCTCGGAGGATGACGTAATCGATCTCTCCCGGCCGTCTGTTTTTTAAAGGGCTGTCCACCCCAGCATAGAGCTTGATGGGCCGAATGTTGGCGTAGAGGTGAAGGTCAATCCGGTAGGTATAACCCGCCTGGACCTCACTGCCGTCTTCTTTACGCACGTCGGGTAGGCCTACGCATCCAAAAAAAATCGCGTCCGAGGTGCGACACGCAGCAATGGTCTCTGAGGGACAGGCCAGGCCAGCTTTTTTGTAGTGGGCCGCTCCGATCTCATATTCCACGAATGTCCAAGAGGAAAGTCTATACCCCAAGGCGGCCTTGATAACTTTCAAACCCTCAGCTAGAATTTCCGGGCCCACCCCGTCCCCCGGAAGGACGGCGATCTTGTAGTTCTTCATTCTCCTCTCCTCCACGGCCTAAGAAAATAAAATAGGGGACAGCAGTTCCAAAGAATTCTAAACGTATTTTCCAAATTTGGTAATGCCTCGGAGACTGCCAACCGATCAAAGAAGGAAAGCATCAAACCTAAAAATAAATCACTTTCACTCGAGAATAATCTATCCCTGTCAAAAGATGAAACCATTTTTTCAAAATGAACGGTATATTATTTGCATACTAATACAAACGAATTAATTTTTT
>CAVXFA010000092.1:0-16579 GCA_963760605.1 uncultured delta proteobacterium
AGCACTTCATTCGCTTCCCGGATCATCTTGAATTGGCCCTTGGCCTTGACCTGTTCCAGAAGTTCATCCAGCCAATTCGTCAGGAGCATCTCCTGCTTCTGCTGGAGAAGGGCCCGGCGGTAATTTTCTTTTCGGGAATTGAATTGAGCCAGGTCAATCTCTTTCTTCTCCTTGAGACGAAGGATGGAATACTTCCCGTTGAGAAGGACGGGGTTCTCCGCGTAAGGGTTTTTCGCGCTCAGGGTAGAAAGGGCTTTCTGCAGCTCCTCCGAAGGGCCCATCTTGGGGGGTTCTGTGCCTCTTTCGAAAAAGCCCGTTTCTTCTATCTTAAACCCCTCTTGAGATGCCAGGGTTTTATAATCTGCCCCTTTCTTCAACTTTTCTAAAACCTCTTTTGCCTTGGCCAAGGCCTTGTCCTTCTGCTTTTCCCGCCGCAGGGCTTCGGAAACCTGTCCTTCCACTTCTTTCAGTTCAGGGCTACGGGGTTCTTGCCTTTCCCCAACTTCAAGAACCGCAAAGGTCTCGCCCAATCGGAGCACCGGACTGACCTCCCCCTTGCTCAGGGAGAGGGCCGAGTCCCTCAGTTTTGGGTCCAGGTCAATCTTGTCATCAGCAGAAAAAAGGCTCGTTTCTTTTATCGTAAGGTTTTTCTCTTTGGCGAAACCGTCCAGTTGTTTCTCCTTGGAGGCCATGGCGTAGGCTTGATCGGCTTCATCATGGGCCAGTTCCCTGGCTTGGCGGGTCCGCAGAATGGATTGAATCTGATCTTTGACCTTCTCCAGGGGCTCAACCTTCGCTTCCTGGATCTCATCAACCTTGAGAACATGGAGCCCATTGGGTGTCTGAATGACGCGACTGATGCCGCCAGCCTTTAGAGAGAAGGCCGCCTCCTCGAACTCCGGCACAACCTGACCACGGGTGATCGTACCCAGGTCTCCCCCCCGGTCTTTCGTTCCCGGGTCTTCGGAATATTGCTTGGCCAGCTGAGCGAAATCTTTCCCTTGCGCCGCCTCCTCCCGGATGGATTCGGCCTTTTTTCGAGCCTTGGCCAAAGCCTCAGGGTTTTTAGAGTCGGATTTGATCAGGATATGGCGCACCTTAACGCGTTTGGGTTGACCGAACTTTTCCTGGTTATTCTGATAATAGTTTTCTACTTCTTTGGAAGGGATCTGTACCTGTTTCAAATAATCTTTGGGGTAGAAAAGAAGGTAGCGGGCCTTCACCTTAGCAGGGATTTTGAACATCTCCCGATGCTTGGAAAAGTACCCTTTCATTTCTTCGGGGGTCAGGGAGACTCCTTTGACGTCTAAAGGATTAAGAGAGAGGATGTCCAGATTCACCTTCTCGAAGGTGCCCCGGTAGACGTCCAGGACTTCCTGGTCTGAAACCTTGGCCGAGGAAACCACTAAGCCCTGGACTTTGGAGGTCAAGAGTATTTGCCTCTGGCCGGCTTCGAATTCCTTGGCGGTTATCCGCGCGCGCTGGAGGGCGCGCAGGTAAGTGGCCCTGTCGAAGGTGCCGTCCTTCTGGAAGGCCGGGTAGTTCTGGATTGAGGCCTGGACCTCCTCCGGAGCCACCCTCAATCCCAGGCGACGCGCTTCTTGCAGGAGGAGCACCTTGTGGATCAAATCATTAACCGCCCGCTCCTTCAGACCCATTCTTTTGACCATCTCTTCGTTGAACTGATCCCGGAACCTGGACTGGTAACTTTCCCGCAGGTTCTGATAGGAGTTCTTGGCCTCGGCGATGGTGATCATTTGGTCCCCGATCTTCACCAGATATCGCTCCCGGCCTTCCCGGGGGTTCCAGATGCCCCAGAAGACAAAGACAACCACCACGGCGCCCAGGGCAACCTTAATCATCCAGGATTGGGCATGCCGTCTCATGAAGTCAAGCATGATTCACCTATTCACCTTTCCCTTTCTGTTACGATTCTGGCAATCTTGATAATCTTAAAACGACCAACGACAAAAAGGCAAGGATTTTCCTTTTTAATTTCCTTTTTAATTTTCTTGCCCTGATCAGCGAATTTTGTTAGTATAATTTTTCAAAATTTACCCTGCATTTCAAGCCTTTCTTCTTTTGAAGGGGGCATCTTTCTTTCCCCTCTGGGGGCCTCATGAAAGGAGCCAGCAAATGATATTTGATTCCATCCTGGGCCTCTTCTCCAATGATCTGGCCATCGACCTGGGGACGGCCACCACCCTGGTCTACGTCAAAGGTAAAGGGATCGTCCTCTGTGAGCCCTCCGTGGTGGCCGTCCGCAAGGATTCGCGAGGAGGGCGGAAAATCCTCGCTGTAGGAAAAGAGGCCAAGAAAATGCTTGGCCGAACGCCGGGAAACATCGTGGCCATTCGGCCGATGAAGGATGGGGTCATTGCCGATTTCGAGATCACCGAGTCCATGCTGCGTTACTTCATCGCCCAAGTCCATAAAGGCCGGACCTTAGTGAGGCCGAGGATCATCGTTTCCGTGCCTTCGGGAATCACCGAGGTAGAGAAACGAGCGGTGCGGGAATCTGCGCAGTCCGCAGGGGCTCGGGAGGTCTACCTGATCGAAGAACCCATGGCCGCGGCCATCGGAGCCGGCCTACCGGTCAGCGAGCCCTCCGGAAGCATGATCGTAGACATCGGGGGAGGGACTTCCGAAGTTGCCGTGATCTCCCTCTCCGGGATCGTCTACAGCCAGTCCGTCCGGGTGGGCGGGGATAAGATGGACGAAGCCGTCGCGCAGTTTATCAAGCGCAAGTACAACCTGCTCATCGGGGAACGTACCGCGGAGATGGTCAAGATTCAAATCGGCACGGCCTACCCCGAAGAAGAAGTGAAGACGATGGAGATCAAAGGGCGGGACCTCTTGTCCGGTACCCCCAAGGTTTTACAGGTCAGCTCCGAGGAAATGCGCGAGGCTTTAGCTGAGCCCATCAATGCCATCCTGGAAGCGGTCAAGACGACTCTAGAGCGAACCCCTCCGGAACTGGCCGCCGACATCGTGGACAAAGGAATCGTCTTGGCCGGCGGGGGATCCTTGCTGAGAAACCTGGACGTACTCCTGAGAGAGGAGACCAGCCTTCCCATTACCATCACGGAAGATCCGCTCTCGGCGGTGGTGTTGGGATCAGGAAAAGCTTTGGACGAGCTCGACCTCCTCAGAGAGGTAATGATCAGGGCCTGAAGATCCTTAGCGGAGTGGGGGAATGAGCCAGGGTGAAAATGGCCGATGATTGACCTGTTAAAACGTTTCCAGCTTTTCTTCATCGCTTTGCTCTTTCTCCTCCCAGCCTTCCTGATCCTCACTCTCCACGTCCGAGGGGATCGGGAGACCTCGATCGCCGAGAAAGTCCTCCTGCAGGTCTCCTTTCCTCTCCAACAAAAGGTCCAAAGGGCCATCCTCTGGGTGAAGGGAGTGGGAGAGCGCTATATCTTTCTCACCGGGGTGCAGCAGGAAAATCAGGACCTGAAGCGCATCGTCGGCGCCCTGCGCGAGGAGAACAACCGCCTCATGGAAACCATCTGGGCTGAAGAGCGCCTGAAGAAGCTCTACGCCCTGCAATCTCAATATTCCTCCGCCAGTATGGTGGCTCAGATCTTCGCTCGCGACCCCACGAATTGGTTCAAGACCGTTCTGATCAACAAAGGGAAGAAGGGAGGCGTGTCCAAAGACATGGCGGTGGTCGCTTCCGAAGGGGTCGTGGGCCGGGTGATCGAGGTCTCTCCGTCCACGGCCAAAGTCCTCCTGATCACCGATCCCAATAGCGCTCTGGATGTTATCGTCCAACGCTCTCGCTCTCAGGGGATCATGGAGGGAAAGGTGGGAGAGATCTGCGTTCTAAAGTACGTGCAGAAGAGTGAAGATGTTCAAGTCGGCGATAAGGTCATCACTTCCAGCCTGGGCGGAATCTTCCCCAAAGGGCTGACGGCTGGCACGGTCACCCAGGTGGAGCGGAAGCGTCCGGGCATCTTCCAGTATATCGAGGTTACGCCTTCGGTGGATTTTTCCAGGTTGGAGGAAGTTCTTATCCTGGAGGGGGAAAAGCCATGAAGATCCCCCCGAAAATCCGCCCGATTAAAAAAAAAGATCGGCCCCGGCTCGAATCCATCCTCAAGGCCCTAAAACATTTCCAGCCCGCAGAAGTGCAAGTCGCTCTGGAGTTGATCGACATCGCCTTGACCCAGCGAGGCCAGGAAGATTACATCTTCCGCATCGCGGAGGGGGCGGAAGGGCAAATCCTCGGATACATCTGCTATGGCAAAGCCCCCCTGACAGACGCTGTCTATGACATCTATTGGATCGTTGTCCATCCCGCTTCCTGGAATCAGGGGACGGGGACAACTCTTCTCCGTCAGGCAGAAGAAGAGATGCGGCTCCGGAAGGCTCGCCTCTTGCTTATTGAGACCTCTTCCCGGCCCGCCTACCAGATCCCTCGCGCATTCTACGGCAAGCACGGATATAAGGAGCAAGCCCGGATCCTCGATTACTATGCCGTAGGAGACCCCAAGCTGATTTTCAGTAAAACCCTTACTCCCATTTCGCCCTCACGCCTAGGCCCCCGGTGGAAGGAAAACGAAGAAGGGGCAAGGCACCCAGCCCGGGATACTCTTTGACAGAAGAAAAAATCATCGTATAATTTGAGAGAGTAGGCATTTCCCCGTTAATACCGATGTCTGCGATGTTCAAGGCCATCTTATTAAAACTGCGAAACATCCGCCGGGGCGAATCTCCCTTTCTGCAGCGGCCTCTGGGGTTGCAGACTCGGATTACCCTGTTGGTTGCCATGGTTGTGGTCAGCGTCCTAGTCCTCTTCTCCTACCTGGACCTCCGCCTTACGGAACATTCTCAGCAGGAGCTATTCCGGGAAAGGACCATCTATGTGACACGGGAATTGGATGACAAAATCTACAGCCTGAAGAACCTGGAGGACGTTACCTTTCTGGAGGAGGAAATTGCCAGCTGGATGTACGCGCGTCCGTCCATCAAATCGATCGATATCTTTGTTTTCCACAAGAACAGTTATAAGGTTCATTACTCGAGTGGGGAAGAGACGGATCTGGGTCTTACTTACCAGAGTCTGCAATCCTTGAAGCGCGACCTCGTCCTTTCCACCCTGACCCGGAAGAATCACCACTCTTACTGGGAGATCCTCGCCCCGCTTCATGCGGGGCGGAAAGTTGTCGGCGGCATTCGCATTCTCACTTCCCTGGAAGAGGCCGAAGCCTATCTGGCCCATAAACGCACCCGCACGATTCTCTTTACCCTGATTAGCGTGGCCATGCTTATTCTGATCCTCACGCTATTTTTCAGCCGGGCGGTTAACCGTCCCATCCAGCGATTGGTGCGAGCCATGTCCGAGGCTGAAGCGGGGAAACTGAACGTGGAAGTCTCCATTACGACCAAGGATGAGTTGGGTCTCTTGGCCGACCACTTTAACCGCATGCTCTCCCGCATCAATCAATTCAATGAGGAGCTGACTCGCCGCGTGGAGACGGCAACCCGAGAGCTTGCCCAGCGGAACGAAGAGTTGCGTCTAGCCAATGAATCCCTCTTCCAGGCCCAACGCCAGTTGGTCCAGGCCGAGAAACTATCCGCCTTGGGTCATATGGCCGCCACGATGGCCCATGAGATTGGCACCCCTCTAAACTCCATCTCCGGTTACATCCAGCTCATGCTCACGGAAGGGACGGGCTCAGGATTGATGACCAAGCGCCTAAAGATCATTGAGTCGCAACTGGACCGTTTGGCACAGACCATCCGCAATTTGCTCCATTCCACCCGGCAACCGGAGCCTCGACTGCGGGCGTTGGACATGAATCAGCTCTTGGAAGGAATGCTCAACCTCACCCAGCCGGGGATGTCCCTGCGGGGGATCCGACTGGTTTGGCAGGCAAATGCCCTTCTTCCTCGCGTCGCCGGAGATCCCGAACTCTTGCAGCAAGTATTCCTCAACCTCATCACGAACGCCCTTGATGCGATGCCCCAAGGAGGGGTGCTCACCGTTGCCACCCGCCCGGGAGTGTCCCTGTCCCAGAATGGAGGCTCCGTCGAGGTCGTCGTTAAGGATAGCGGAACCGGTATGTCGGATGAAGTGAAGCAGAAGGCCCTCGAGCCCTTTTTCACCACCAAGGAACCGGGGAAAGGGGCAGGCCTGGGTTTAGCCATTTGTAATGAGATTATTCGCAGCCACCACGGTAAGCTGGAGATCGAAAGCCAGGAAGGGAAGGGTTCCACCATATGCGTGCATCTCCCTGCTGTCTCCCCGGAGGTTGTTTAATCCATGTCCACCCAGGTTCACATCCTCGTAGTGGATGATGATGAAGTCACCTGCAACCTTCTGGAGGAGGTCTTAGCCAAGGAAGGATATGCGGTGGACCGGGCCCTGAACGGCCGAGAAGCCATAGGCAAAGGGGAGCGTACCCTTTATGACGTCGTGCTCACGGACATCAAGATGATTGGCGTGGACGGCATGGAAGTGCTTAGGGCTTATCGGCAAAAGAGTCCAGAGACGATCATCATCATGATGACTGCCTTCGGGTCCATCGATACGGCTATCCAGGCCATCAAAGAGGGAGCTTACGATTATGTGAGTAAACCCTTCAAGCTGGAAGAGATCAAGCTGACCATCCACCGCGCTCTCGAACAGAACCGCCTTTTGCAGGAAAACCTCCTCTACCGCCAGGAGCTGATCACCAAATATAAGCTCGAGAACATCGTGGGCCGCAGCCCCCAGATGCTCCAAGTTTACAAGACCATCGCCCGCGTGGCCGAGAGCCGTTCGACAGTTTTGCTCGTCGGGGAAAGCGGCACGGGTAAAGAATTGGTCGCCCGGGCCATCCATTTCAACAGTCTGCGCGCTGCGAAGCCTTTTGTGGCGGTAGATTGCGGCTCATTGGCCGAGACCCTCCTGGAGAGCGAACTCTTTGGACATGTGCGCGGGGCTTTCACCGGCGCGATTACCAGCAAAAAGGGCCTTTTCGAAGAAGCGGATGGCGGAACGTGCTTCCTGGATGAAGTCGGGGACATCAGCCTGACCATGCAAGCCAAACTTCTCAGGGTTCTTCAGGAGCACGAGATCAAGCGGGTGGGGGGGACAGAAACCATCAAGATGGATGTGCGCATCGTTGCGGCGACGAATAAAAACCTGGAGGAAATGGTAGCCGAGAAAAAATTCCGCGAAGATCTTTTCTACCGGCTCAATGTAGTTTCTCTCCACCTTCCTCCCCTGCGGGACCGGGGCGAGGACATTCCCCTGCTGGCTGACCATTTTTTGCGGAAGTATGCCGCGGAGAATAAAAAGCCTGTTTCGCGGATCTCCCAAGAAGCGTTAGATCATTTGCTTCTCTATCGATGGCCGGGCAATGTGCGGGAGTTAGAAAATGTTATCGAGCGGGCCGTGACCCTCTCCCACAGTTCTATCATCCTCCCAGAAGACCTTCCTCGCCGCTTGCGAGTGGAACCAGTCGAGGCCCCCACCCGCTTCCTCCCTTCGCATATCCCATTGTCTGAACTGGAAAAGCTATACATTCAAAAGGTATTAGAGGAGACCGGGGGGAATAAGAAGAAAGCCGCCGACGTCCTGGGTATTGACCGCCGCACGCTTTACCGGATGGCTGCACGTTATGGGCTCACTATCAAGCGCTAAATGAGACATAATGCCCCACAGAACAATCTCGCCACAAACCTTTAAGTTACTTAAATAATTAAGTTATTTTTTTAATTTCTTATAAGTGAGGCTATACTGCTTTTTTCCATTTCATATACCATCACATTTTCAGAAATTTCCCCCTTAGAAAAAAATTATAACTACTTGAATTATTTATATATTTAATCGCTATCTAGGATTTTAAGGAGTCCAAGTTTTTATTGGTATCTTTCTTGCTGGTTATATTATATCGCTGCTATGAAATTCAAAAATAAACAAATCTGTTTTATTTTTTCAATCTTCCTCATTGTATGTTTACTCGCGCCTTTGGGATGCAGAGGTTGGAAATCTGAGAGTGAGAAGTTGAAGGAAGAAATAACGGACATTAGTTCAGAAAATAAGAAATTAAGAAAGGAGCTGGACAATCTGAAGACGGAAAATTCAACTATGCATGAGCGGTTGGCCCAGCTAAACCTTCAGATGTCACAACTTCAGAAGGAGATCCAGAGTCTTAAGAAAGACCTCGACTCTTTTAAAGCCCAGGTAAAGAGGGTTGCCAAGAAAAATAAAAAGTCTTAAGAGTGGTTGTCATTTTCTAAACGGGGGGCATTCCTTCCCCAGAAGAGGGAAGTTAGCTAATCCTAAAAACGAGGAGGTGAATTGGAAATGCGCAAACTGATCGCTCTGTTCGTGGCTCTGTTGTTTGCAACGTCGGTGATCGTGGCTGCCGGGTGTGCCAAGAAAGAGGAACCGGCGAAACCAGCTGCTGAGCCGGCCAAGCCAGCTGAGCCCGCTAAGGCCCCTGAGCCTGAGAAGAAGGCTGAGGAAGTAAAGCCTGCTGAGAAGGCCCCTGAGAAAAAGTAAGGGGCTGAATAGTTGAATGCCAAACGTAAAAAATATTCCTCGTGAGAAAGGAGGTGAAAACTGATGAAGAAGATTCTGATCGTTCTGATTGCTCTGTTCGCGATGGTGGCCTTTGTCAGCGGGGTCGTGGCCCAGCAGAAACCGGAAACGCCGCCGCAGCCCCCAAAGCCGAAAAGCCCAAAGCCCCGAAGGCCATGCATTTCAAGGGAACAGTGGCCGCTTACGAGGCTGGTAAGATGATCAAGGTGAAGGGCGCAAAAGAGAAAGAGATGACTTTCGACGTCGCCGCTGATGCCAAGATCAAGGGCGAAGTCAAAGAAGGCGCCAAGGTGACCGTAATGTATAAAAAGGATGGTGACAAGATGGTCGCTACTTCTATCCATGCGGCCGCCCCGAAGAAACCCAAGGCTGAGAAGAAGGCTGAGGAAACCCCGCAAACCCAAAAGACCGAAGCCTCGGAGGGTAAGAAGTAATCTCCTTCGAGCCGATGAGAAAAAGGCATAATCTCCTTATGGGGATTATGCCTTTTTTAATTTATTTCTTCAATCTTTCTTTCGACCATCAAATTTTTTTATCTTTCTCCAGAAATATTATAAAAAAACTTGACAAAAATTAAGGGGGCATGGTAAAAGGGCCTTGAATGAACAATCATTCATTTTTATTCCAAAGGCACTCTTCTGGCAGAGAAAATAATCACAATCCCGAAAGGAAAAAATAATCATGAGAAGAAACAAATTTAATCAAAACCTGATATTAAGTGCAAGTATTTTATCGCTGTTTTTTCTTTTCTTCGCAGGGCCTCTTTGGGCCAGCGAAGCTGAACTGGCCATACCCGTACTTACTGAGGCCCAAAATAATATACTGATGTTAGGTCTGATCATCTGTGTCCTGGGCATGGCTTTTGGAGCATATGAATATGTGAAGGTAAAGGGTTTTCCAGCCCACAAATCCATGCTGGATGTAGCTGGCGTTATCTTTGAAACCTGCAAAACCTATCTCCTCCAGCAGGGAAAATTTCTCATCCTTCTGGAAATCTTTATCGGCATATGTATCGCCTATTATTTCGGTTATTTACAGCAGATGCCCTTCGACGGCGTGATGATCATCTTAGGATGGTCGGTAGTCGGCATCCTTGGTTCTTACGGCGTGGCCTGGTTTGGAATCCGAATGAATACCCTGGCCAACAGCCGGATGGCTTTTGCCTCCCTGGAAGGGAAGCCCATTAAACTATTAGACATCCCCTTGCGGGCCGGGATGTCCATCGGGGTCCTTTTGGTATGCGTGGAATTGATCATGATGCTGATCATCTTGATTTTTATGCCCCGCCAATACGCCGGGGCCTGCTTTATCGGGTTTGCCATCGGGGAATCTCTGGGCGCGAGCGCCCTTCGAATCTGCGGCGGCATCTTCACCAAAATTGCCGATATCGGCTCCGATTTAATGAAGATCGTTTTCAACATTAAAGAAGATGACCCCCGAAATCCCGGAGTGATCGCCGATTGTACGGGGGATAATGCGGGAGATAGCGTCGGCCCGACCGCTGATGGGTTCGAAACCTATGGAGTGACGGGAGTGGCGCTCATCAGTTTCATCGTCCTGGCGGTCTTCCCTCAGTATCACGCAGAACTCCTTACCTGGATCTTTGTGATGCGGATTCTGATGATCATCACATCCATTGTGGCCTATTTAATCAATAAAGGCGTCAGTACCTCTCTTTTTGGGGGGAAAGAAAAGATCGATTTCGAGCTTTCTTTAACGATGCTGGTCTGGTTCACCTCCATCCTCTCCATCATCGTCACCTTTGCCGTGAGTTACTGGCAGATCGGACATTTGCCGAACAATTTATGGTTCACTCTATCCATTATCATCAGTTGCGGAACGCTGGCCGCTGCCTTGATTCCCGAGCTGGTAAAAGTATTCACCAGTTCCAAGTCGCTCCATTGTCGCGAAGTCGTGACCTCAGCACGGGAAGGGGGCGCTTCTCTGGACATCCTTTCGGGTTTCGTGGCCGGCAATTTCAGCGCCTTCTGGATCGGAATGGTCATCTTTGGCCTGATGTTTATCGCTTATTTTGCCAGTCTTTCGGGACTGGATAAGATTATGGAGTACTCCTCCATCTTCGCCTTCGGGCTGGTGGCCTTTGGATTTCTGGGGATGGGGCCGGTGACGATCGCCGTGGATAGTTACGGGCCGGTGACCGACAATGCCCAGTCGATCTATGAACTGTCCTTGATCGAAAGCCATCCCGATGTGGATACAGAAATCCAGCATGCCTTCGGGTTCAAACCGAATTTCGAAACGGCCAAACATTATTTGGAAGAAAACGACAGCTGCGGAAATACCTTCAAGGCCACGGCCAAACCGGTCCTAATCGGTACGGCGGTGGTGGGCGCGACCACCATGATCTTTTCCCTGATTTTGTTATTGCGCAAGACATTAGGGATTCAGCCGGAGAGCGATTTTGAATTTGTTGAATCCTTACACCCTCCTGGGACTTTTATGTGGGGGGGCGGTGATTTATTGGTTTACGGGCGCTTCGATGCAGGCGGTCACGACCGGGGCTTATCGGGCTGTCCAGTATATCAAGCGGAACATAAAACTGGATGAGAGCGCGAGTCTGAGTGCCTCCACGGAAAACTCCAAAGAGGTCGTTAAGATCTGTACCCAGTATGCCCAAAAGGGGATGTTTAACATTTTCATCGTCATCTTCTGTTTTGCCCTGGGTTATGCTTTCCTTTCCGCTCCCGGGACGACGAATGCTCCGGCATCCTTCTTTATCAGCTATTTGATTTCCATAGCAGTCTTCGGCTTATTTCAGGCCATTTTTATGGCGAATGCCGGCGGGTGCTGGGATAATGCCAAAAAAGTTGTCGAGGTGGACTTAAAAGAAAAGGGTACGCCTCTACATGCCGCCACGGTCATCGGGGATACGGTGGGCGACCCCTTCAAGGATACTTCCTCCGTCGCCATGAACCCCATCATTAAATTTACGACTCTCTTCGGTGTTCTGGCCATGGAAATCGCCATTTCACCCGGAATGAGAGGTATTTCGCATTATGTAGGGGTTGCCTTTTTTGTCATTGCTCTAATCTTCGTCATCCGGTCTTTCTACGGAATGCGAATCCCCAAGGAGCAAGGATAGAATTCAAACGGTGACCCCTTGGGGGTTCTGCGAACCTCCAGGGGGTTTTCCCTTTTGGCTGCGCCATTCCCCTCCTCATTTTGCTCCATTTTTTCTTTGATTCTTGCCCTGCTCCTCGTTATAATCAGCCCATCTGTGCTGGAATGAATCCGCGTACCCGGCGATTTTTCTCAGAGGGGATTATCATGGTTGCTAAAAGGTTCATCTCTTTCGGCGTAGCTTTTTATTCGCTTCTGATCATGGCCTCTATCCCAGGTTCCGCCCCTGCTCAAGGAATTTCCCTTGCTGAGGAACAAGAATTTACCGATGCCAAGGTAGCCGTAGAGGCGGCCCAAAAGGCCAAAGCTGAAAAATACGCTCCCGAGACTCTCAAACAAGCGCAGGATCTTATGATCACGGCCGGGAATGCGCGGAGCTCCAAGGATTTCGTCAAATTCTCCCTGGCTTCTCGTCTGGCCCGCGCGTATGCTAGGCTGGCCAAAGCAATCGCCGAACTCAAAACCGAGGAAGAGAAATTGGCCGCGACCCATGTAGAGCTGCAGAAAGCCAAGGAGGAGATCGAGCGCCTGAAAAAATCTCAGTAAACCCTAAGGAATATTTCCTAAAAGGGTTTTGCAACAATAGGGTAAAGAGAGGAAGGAAAAGGCAGGCCTGCCCTGAACTGCGAGGGCGGAGATTGCCAGCATCCCCGGGGAATGAAAGGGTTAAGGATTAATGGGTGACCGCAAGAAAAGAGGTATTCCATGCCCGAATTGAGACAGGACCCAGCCACGAAACAGTGGGTCATCATAGCCCGCGAGCGAGCGAAACGGCCGCACGACTTCATAAAGCTCGCTGGGGCTCCCCCCCTTCCAGAATATAACGAAGACTGTCCCTTCTGCCCTGGCAACGAAAGCATGACCCCACCCGAAACCATGGCCTACCGCAAGGGGGAAGCGCCCAACGGTCCTGGATGGTGGGTACGGGTCGTGCCCAATAAGTTTTCCGCCCTGGTTCCTGAGGGAAGCATCTCTCGAACAGAAGAAGACGGCCTATTCCGGAAGATGGATGGGGTGGGCCAGCATGAAGTGATCATCGAATCCCCCAAACATAACCAATGCATCGCTCTCATGGAAAATAAGCAGGTGGAGGAGATCCTGTTGGCCTACCGTGAACGGTACTTAGCCCTGCGGGAGGACCCCCGATTTAAACTCATCATCCTCTTCAAGAATCACGGTCGGGGCGCCGGGACCTCTCTCGAGCACTCCCATTCCCAGCTGGTCGCCACGCCCATCGTTCCCCTTACGATCCGCCATCGTTTCGAGAAGGCGGCGAGTCATTTTGATGATGATGGGACCTGTGTCTACTGCGACATTATTCGGGAAGGCCTGCGAATGCCGATCCGCTTGATCCAGGAAACCGACCGATTCGTCACTTTCCATCCTTTTGCCTCGCGCGCGCCTTTTGAGACCTGGATCCTCCCCAAAGAGCATCAATCTTCCTTCGGCTGGATATCCATGGCGGATGCGAAAGAATTTGCCTGGGTTCTCAAGACGACGCTTTTGCAATTGTACAAGGGCCTGAACAACCCGGATTTCAACTATATAATCCACACCGCCCCGACCAAGGACGAGCATGAAGAATACTTTCACTGGCACCTCCAAATCCTGCCCCGCTTGGTTACCCCCGCGGGCTTTGAGCTGGGAACGGGAATTTTCATCAACACTGCCCTTCCCGAGGAGACGGCGGCTTTCATTCGCAACCTGCCAGCCTGATTCAACCTTACAGGGCCGGAGGATCTAAATGAATTGGGACGCAGATTTTCGCAGATAAACACAGAAAAAGATGCCCATCCGAAAGAATGCCGGAGCCAGAAGAAAGAATCCAGAATGGAAGACATTTATCGCTTCTCACATTGACTCTGACTTCTGACCCGCCTTTAGGGGGGGTTGAGTCCCGAATCATAAATTTCAATCTGGATGATCCGCGTTTATCTGCGTCCAAAAAAGATTCCTATGCTTTACCCTCATTGAGACAAGACGGGAGAATGTGGGTATGCCCAAAAAGAGAAGTGAAAAGGAACCACCCAAAAAAGAAATAGAGCGCTTGCTCCTTGGGGAGCACCATGATCCCCACAGCATCCTGGGAGCCCACCCGCTGGACCAAACAGACCGCCCGACGGTGATCATCCGGGCGTTCCATCCGGATGCGGTCGCCGTGGATGTTTGCCTGGAAAATGCCCAATCATTTCCGATGACGCTCATCCACGCCGGAGGGATTTTTGCCACCCAGGTCAAAGGACAACGCTGGCCTTTCTTCTATCAGCTTCGTTTTCGGTTCCCCGATGGGACGATCTGGCAGGAATTTGATCCGTACCGGTTTCTCCCCACGCTGGGAGAGGTAGACCTATACCTTTCTGGGGAAGGGACGCACCACCGCATTTACGAAAGGCTTGGGGCCCACGTAAGAGAAATCGAGGGGGTCCCCGGGGTATCTTTTGCTGTCTGGGCCCCCAATGCCAGGGGGGTGAGTCTGGTCGGAGATTTCAACTTTTGGAACGGGCACCTGCACCCCATGAGGGTTCTGGGAGCCTCCGGAGTTTGGGAGATTTTTCTGCCGGGGGTTAAAGAGGGAGTTCTGTATAAATATGAGATCCGGTCGGCCGCCGGCAGCCTGAGGCTAAAGTCCGATCCTTATTCTTTCGCCATGGAACTGCGCCCCCGCACAGCTTCTAAGGTCTGGAACATCGAGAGCTATCGCTGGGGGGACGAAGAATGGATGGGGACCCGCGGTTCACGGAATCTTCGCCACGAACCCATGGCCATTTACGAAGTTCATCTGGGATCATGGAAGCGCCTTCCGGAAGAAGGAAATCGCTGGCTCACCTACCGGGAAATGGCTCCCCTGATTGTTGAGCATGCCAAAAAATTTAGTTTTACCCATTTAGAGTTGCTGCCCGTGGCCGAACATCCTTTCGATGCTTCCTGGGGCTACCAGGTCACCGGCTACTATGCTCCAACCAGCCGTCACGGAACCCCGGATGATTTCAAATTCCTCGTGGATACCTGCCACCAAAATGGGATCGGAGTGATCCTGGATTGGGTGCCTGCTCACTTCCCCAAAGACGATTACAGTCTGCGTTGGTTCGACGGCACCGCCCTCTACGAGCATCAGGACCCTCGAAAAGGAGAACACCGCGATTGGGGCACCCTGATTTTCAACTATGGGCGAAATGAAGTCCGCAACTTTCTCCTGGCGAACGCCCTGTTCTGGCTGGACAAGTACCACATTGACGGGCTCCGGGTGGATGCCGTGGCTTCCATGCTCTATTTAGACTATAGCCGCCCGGAAGGAGAGTGGATTCCCAATAGGTACGGAGGGCGGGAGAACTTGGAGGCCATCGATTTTATCCGCAGGCTGAACGAGTTTGTTTACGGCCTCTACCCCGGTTGCTTCACCATCGCCGAGGAATCTACCGACTGGGGGGGGGTGACGTTGCCCGCATATCTCGGAGGGCTGGGCTTCGGGTTCAAATGGAATATGGGCTGGATGCACGATACCCTATTATTTTTCGGCAAGGACTCCATCCACCGGAGTTTCCATCATAACACCCTCACTTTTTCCATGCTCTACGAGTACACCGAAAACTTCATTCTTCCCCTCTCCCACGACGAGGTAGTCCACGGGAAAGGCTCTCTCTTGTCCAAGATGCCCGGAGACCGGTGGCAGAAGTTTGCCAATCTCCGTCTGCTGCTGGCTTACATGTATACGCATCCGGGCAAAAAACTTCTTTTCATGGGGACCGAGTTGGCGCCAGATGACGAATGGAACCATGACCGGGGTTTGGATTGGAACTTACAGACCGACCCGGTCCGCCAAGGCTTCCAGAGATTTTTCCTGGACCTAAGTTACCTCTACCGCGAAAACCCGGCCCTCTGGGAATGGGATCATCTTCCCCAGGGATTTTCTTGGATTGACTGCCAGGATTACCAGAGCAGCGTTGTTTCCTACGTCCGCCAAGGAAAAGGCCAGCATTTGGTTTGCCTCCTGAACCTCACCCCTGTTCCCCGATACAATTATCGCATTGGGGTTCCCGGGAGGAAGATCTATCGGGAAGTGATGAACAGCGATTCCGAGTTTTACGGGGGGAGCAATGTCGGGAACCAAGGCGTCATTAAGGTCGAGCCCATCCCCTTTCATGCCTATCCCCAATCCGTCTCCCTCACGCTTCCGCCGCTCGCCTGCCTGATCTTAGAGCCCCAGGATTGAGACGATTCAAAAAAATTCTTCACCGCGGAGCACGCTGAGGACGCAGAGAAAATCCAATTGGATTCTTGGTAAATGACAGACCGGCCTTTGGGGTGGCTTGAATGAACCGTTATTTTTTAATAATGTATCCCATCTCAGCGATCTCCGCGCTCTCTGCGGTAAACGGCCATAAGAAATTATTCCCGTTGACATCATCCATACGAGATATATATTTTTTATAAGGCTCTCTGTGGACGACGGCCCAGGCTCGCTAGGAGAAAGAAGTGAACTCAGAAAGTGTAATCGTTCTCTGTGCGCAATGTGGAACAAAAAATCGCCTTCCCAAGGATCGATGGGGAGATCGGCCGATCTGCGGCAAATGCCGGGCTCCCCTCCCCTTTTCCACCCCTTTTCCAGATCATGCGGTTGAAGTCTTTGACTGGACTTTCCAGAAGGAGGTTCTGGATTTACCGGCCCAGTCTACTGGAGTTTTTTGCCCCCTGGTGCGGGCACTGTCAAAAGCTTTCGCCCGTGTTGGACGAATTGACGTCCGAATATGCCGGGCGGGTGAAAATCGCCAAACTGAATGTGGATCAGAACACTCGCACCACCTCTGAATATGGTATCCGCGGTACTCCCTCCCTCTACTTCTTCAAAAGAGGGAAACTGGTGGAGCCGATATCGGGGGCCCTGCCCAAAGGGGAAATCGA
>CAVXFA010000093.1:0-28578 GCA_963760605.1 uncultured delta proteobacterium
GACTGCAGAGTTCCCTCAGCACCTCCTGTTTTTAGCTTAATTGTGGCATAACCATTTGCCGAAGCTGTAAAACTGAACCATCGGTTATAGTTTGGTCCGTTGGCCCAGCATGATCCTTTGAGCTGATCGCCGGTTGCCCCGACAGTTGAATAAACTGCATCGGGAGAGCACCAGCTGGCCAGGTTCGGGATTGCGACTGCTCCTGCCTTCAGGTCATAGTTTATTAATTCATCAACGCATAATGAGAATGTACCACAATACCCTGTCCCCGTATAATTGTCGACAGAAATATAATACCATTGATCAGGCACCAATGCTGACGTGACTATTTCGAGGTCGCTGTACTGGGATGAATAGGTTGCACAACCTATTTGAGTTGAGCCATCCCAGAGAGCCAAAAAAGGATATTGAAGGGTACCTTCAGCGCCTCCTGTTTTTAGTTTAATAGTGGCCTTACCAGTCCCTGTAGCCTTAAACGTAAACCACCTGTTATAGTTTGGACCATTAGCCCAGCATTTCCATCCCATCAGACCGCATCGGCAACCAGGATGCGCGCCGGGCTTTTCTCGATTTTTTCAGCCAAATAGGCTGGGTTCTTTCTTACTTCCCGAAGAGCCAGGTGATCCACGGGTTGTCCCGTTTCCTTCCGGAGCAAATCCGCGATCCTGGAAGTCCCGAGAGGATGGAAGGGGTCCCTGGCGTAGGAAGTTCGGAGCAAAGGGACTCCGTGCACCCGGAGGATCCCTCTTTCCACGGTGCGTCCCTGACTCGGGATGGTCGGGACGATGATGGCCTTGGGGATTTTTTGAGCATCGAGAATCGCCAATGCCTCCATCCCTACATTCCCCCGCATGGTCGAATCGATCTTCTTATAAAGGGCCCTGGCTTTTAGGATTCGGCAGGCCTTATAGACCCTTCTGTAGGCCAAGCTTTCCGGAAGGTTTCGGCTATCTGTGTTCAAAACTAGAGCCTGGGCTTTGGGCCAAGGACGGGCCAAATTCAAAGGAACAAAGGTGGCCAATCCTTTTTTGCGGAACTGCAAGCCCGTATCCAACGATCCGGTAAGGTCGTCGGCGATGATGGCAAATTCTGGAATGGAGGAAATCATGATGATTTGGGATTTTTTCCAAATTAACAGAAAAGGCGCTGCAAATCAAGGAAGCTTTCCCAGTCAAGCATCCTTTCTTCCTTGACAAAATGCAGGAAAGTGATATAAAGAAAATGAATTTTTTTCCAGAGATCGAGAGTTTCCGCCAAACCGTTCCTTTGAGACTTGGGAACTTTTCCTGCCAGGAGCGATCGTCGAGAGACGGAGATTTGGTCATCAATCTTCGATCCGCATACAGCGAAGACGAGCAGTTCATGAGCATGGCCCTTGAGGAAGCAAGGAGAGCTGGGGAGGAACGAGAGGTCCCCGTGGGGGCGGTTTTAGTTTCCGGTGGCCGGGTAATCGCCCGGGGCCGCAACCGGCCGATCGCGCTGTCCGATCCTACGGCTCACGCCGAAATCTTGGCTCTCCGGGAAGGGGCTGCCAAGGTTGGAAACTATCGGCTCCCGGACAGCACGCTTTACGTCACCATCGAACCCTGTGCCATGTGTGCAGGGGCACTCCTTCAAGCACGGGTCAGGCGCTTAGTTTATGGCGCAACGGATCCCAAGGGTGGCGGAGTGCGATCGCTTTATTTTTTGTTAGAGGATGAACGCTTGAACCATCGTGTAGAGGTGACCCCCGGCGTCCTCCTTGATGAATGCCGAGAGATCCTTCGCCAGTTCTTCCAGGAAAGGCGCTAAAAAATATTTGCCACAGAGAGCACAGAGACCACAGAGAATAGAAATAAAGAAAAAAATTTTTAAGGATTCGATTTTCTCTGGGACCTCTGTGAACTCTGGGGCAAGGGGAGTTTTTACGGAGAGGTACCGAAGTGGTCGCAACGGGGTCGACTCGAAATCGACTTGGGGGCCAAAAGCCCTCACGTGGGTTCGAATCCCACCCTCTCCGCCATGAACCATGTAAGGTTCATGGCAGCCAGAAAATTTGCCAAGAAATAAGAAATATATTTTGGACGCGGATAAAAGCAGATTTTCAGGATTTTAAATACGAAGAATTTTCCCCCTTAGCGGGATGTCGGAGAGATGCCCGAGTTGGCTGAAGGGGCACGACTGGAAATCGTGTGTCCCGCCAAAAGCGAGACCGTGGGTTCGAATCCCACTCTCTCCGCCATGAACCATGTAAGGTTCATGGCAGCCCTGAACTCTACGTAGTTCAGGGCGCCACAAAACTTCCATAAAGAATAGAGATTTTTCTTTTGGGACGCAGATAAATACGGATTTCCAGGATGGGAAAATCATAAAGGCAGTCGAGACGGAAGGAACGGCAAAGAAGATTTATTTGACTTTTGTTTTGGGCTCTTTATGCCTTTTCCGCGTGTATCTGCGTAAATCTGCGTCCCGATAAAATTTATGATAGCCGGGTCCTGCGCAACGGAAAGTTACCAACCCCGTCAGGTCCGGAAGGAAGCAGCGGCCGTAACGCCCTCCGTGTGCCGCGGGGGAGCCTGGCTATCACCCCCAAAATTGGCAGAGCGCATAGAGCATAGCGCAAAGAGAAACAGCGATGAAAATTACACTATGGGCTTTGCCCTCTCCGCCATGCTGCAAAATTCAATAGCTTGATGGGTTAAAAGCATCGACCCGGAGGCGAGATCTGTGATATGTCCTATTTAGTCCTGGCCAGAAAATGGCGGCCCCAGATTTTTGAGGAAGTCGTCGGGCAGCGGCCCATTACCCAGGCGCTGCAGAATGCTGTCGCCACCCAGCGAGTGGCCCACGCCTATCTGTTTGCCGGTCCACGGGGCGTGGGCAAAACCTCGGTGGCCCGTATCTTGGCCAAAGCCCTCAATTGCCAGGAAGGACCCACTGCCCGTCCCTGCGATCATTGTTCCTTCTGCAAGGAGATCCGCGAAGGCATCTCGGTAGACGTGCTGGAGATTGATGGGGCCTCGAACCGGGGGATCAACGAAATCCGCGAGTTGCGGGAGAACGTCAAGTACCTTCCTTCCAAGAATAAATACAAAGTCTACATCATCGATGAAGTTCACATGCTCACCACCGAAGCCTTCAACGCCCTCCTCAAAACCCTGGAGGAACCTCCGCCCCATGTTGTATTCGTTTTCGCCACCACCGAGCCCCGCAAGATTCCTCTCACCATCCTCTCCCGGTGTCAGAGGTATAATTTCAAGCGCATCCCTCTGGCTTTCATCTTAGAGCAGTTGAGGAAGATCGCCACTCAAGAAGGAATGGAGATTAGCGAACAGAGCTTACATCTCATCGCCCGGGCAGCCGAAGGGTCGATGCGAGATGGACAAGGCCTGTTGGATCAGGTCGTTTCTTTCTGCGGGCAGAAGGTGTCCGATGAAAAAGTCATCGAAGTTCTGGGGGTCATCGACCGTAAAATCCTCCATGAGGCCGTCCAAGCCTTAGCCGATGGAGACAAAGCCCGGCTTCTGCAAATCGTCGAGGAGGTCCATAACTTTGGTTATGACCTCAAAGAGTTCTGCCAAGAACTGGCCAGACTCGGGCGCGACCTTCTGGTTCTCAAGGTCTTCCCGCGAGTCAGCGCCGAGTCTGCCAGATTGATTGATCTGCCCGAGGAGGAGGTCCGCGATCTCGCTCTTCAGACGGAGAAGCTTTCTCTGGAAGAAATCCACAGCTTGTTCCGGTCTTTGATGACAGCCCATGATGAAGCCGCCAGGTCAACCTTCCCCCGGCTGGTTCTGGAGATGACCTTGACCAGATTGGCCCGGAGGAGGCCCATTCTCTCAGTGGAAGAAGTCCTGGAGAGGCTCCGGGCTATGGAAGATCGGCTGAGCGCTGGAGGGGGCCTCTCTCTCCCTTCCGCTCCATTGCAGCCCGCCCCGCCGCCGATGATTCAGCCCGGGGTCCCATCCATCTGCCCACCAAAGGCCGAAGAGGAGGAGCAAGAATCGCTGGGTGCAGAGGAGGGGGAAGGGCCAACAGGCGGAACGGTAGAGAAAATGCCCGAAAGAATCCCAGGGGAATTGCCAGAGGAGTTGAAGGGCACATGGAAGGAGTTCGTCAACTTTGCGAAGAAGAAAAAACCGCCTTTCGCTTCCATCTTAGAGCACGGATGCCCGCTGGCCCTGGATGAAAACTCGCTGGAAATCGGCTACCCAGAAAAATCCTTCTACCTAGAACGCATGCAGGAGGCAGACAACCGCTCTCTTTTGGGAACCCTTTGCTCGGAATTTTTTAAAAAACCCATGCGGGTTACCGTTTCAGGCCTGAACCCCATTTCCGTGGACCGCGGCAATTCCGTCCATGAAGAAGGACAGGATCAAGGAAAGAATTCCAAGCGGGGAAAGGAAGAGGAAGCTTTAAACCATCCGCTCGTGCGGGAGGCGGTCAACGTTTTCGGAGGGCGGGTGGTAGAAATCAAGAATTTATGAGGAGAGAGTGATGACCAAAGGATTCGGAAATCTGGTGCGGCAGGCCCAGCAACTGCAGGCCAAGATGCTCAAAGTTCAAGAGGAGATGGCCACCCGCACGGCTGAGGCTTCGGCCGGCGGAGGCATGGTCACGGCCGTGGCCAACGGCAGGCAGGAGCTGGTATCTATTAAGGTGGAGAAAGAGGTCGTCAACCCTGAAGATGTGGAGATGCTCCAGGACTTGATCGTGGCCGCAGTCAACGCGGCCCTGAAAAAGGCCCAGGAGATGGTTTCCGAAGAGATGAAGAAACTCACCGGCGGGATTAATATCCCGGGTTTGCCGTGATCGAGCGACGGCCATGGAGCATGCCCAGCCCATATCCAGGCTAATCCAGGAACTGACCAAACTGCCCGGGGTGGGGGAGAAGACCGCTTTCAGACTGGCCATGCACATCCTGCGAGCATCCAAGGAGGACGGGGAGAGCCTGGCGCGGGCAATCCTGGAGGTCAAAGAGAAGATCCGGCTCTGCTCCCAGTGCTTCAACCTCACGGACCAGGATCCCTGCCGAATCTGTCAGGACCCGAGGAGAAACGGCGAGGTCATCTGCGTGGTCAGTGGGCCGGAAGACTTGATGGCTTTGGAAAAGAGCGGGAGCTTTCGGGGCCTCTATCACGTGCTTCACGGCGTCCTTTCTCCGTTGGAGGGGGTGGGCCCCAAGGACCTGCGGGTCAGTGAGCTTCTCTCGCGTTTGCAAGGGGGAAAAGTGAAGGAAGTAATTGTGGCCACCAATCCTTCAGTGGAAGGGGAAGCCACGGCCCAGTATCTTTCCCAGATCATCAAGCCTTTGTCCATCCGGGTGACGCGTATCGCGCGGGGAGTGCCCATGGGCGGGGACCTGCAGTACATCGATGCGATTACCTTGAGCAAATCCATAGAGAATCGCAACCCCTTGTAAAAAAAAATTCTGGAAACCCTATGCCCCTGAAAATCTATAATTCCCTGACGAAGAAAAAAGAAGAGTTTACCCCGCTGCGAGAGGGTGAGGTATCGATGTACGTCTGCGGGGTGACCGTCTACGACCGTTGCCATGTCGGGCATGCCCGGGCGGCCGTGGTCTTCGACGTCATCTTCCGCTTTCTCCACCACTTGGGCTATCAAGTTACGTACGTCCGCAATTTCACCGACGTGGACGACAAGATCATCCGCCGGGCCAAACAGGAGGGCGTGTCGAGCCAGGAAATCGCTGAGAGGTACATCCGGGAGTACGAGGAGGATATGCAGGCCCTGGGCGTGGAGCGTCCGAACCATGAGCCCCGGGCCACGGAAAACATTCCTGAGATTATCGGCCTCGTCCAGAAATTGATGGATAAAGGCTTCGCTTATTCCGTGGATGGGGATGTTTATTTTTCCGTGGGAAAATTTCCCGCTTACGGGAAGCTCTCTGGACGCGACCTGGAAGAGATGCGAGCCGGAGCCCGGGTGGAGGTGGATGAGCGAAAAAATAGCCCTTTGGACTTTGCTCTGTGGAAATCAAGCAAGCCGGGAGAACCTGAATGGGATAGCCCCTGGGGCAAAGGCCGTCCGGGGTGGCACATCGAATGCTCGGCCATGAGCCAGCGTTTTCTGGGAGAGAGCTTCGACATCCATGGCGGGGGCAAGGACCTGATCTTTCCCCATCACGAGAACGAAATCGCCCAATCGGAAGCCGCCACAGGCAAGCCTTTCGTGCGCTTCTGGGTGCACAATGGGTTCGTGAACCTGGGCCAGGAAAAAATGTCCAAGTCCCTGGGCAACATTCTGGCCATCCGCGATTTACTCAAAGACCATCACCCGGAGGCCCTTCGCCTCTTTCTTCTTTCCAACCATTACCGCAGTCCGGTGGATTTCTCCATTCAGAACATGGCTGAGGCCAGGGCCAACCTCGACCGTTTTTATGCCGCCCTCTTGGGAATCGAAGAATTTTTGGCCGGAAGGAATGGAATCCTTCCTCCGACCCCCAAGGAGTTAAAAGGGATCGGCCGGGAAGTTTACGAGAAGATCTCCACGGTAAAGGGAAAATTTTGGGAAGCCATGGAGGATGATTTCAACACGGCTCTAGCCTTAGGATACCTTCATGAGCTGACCCGCACTCTGAACCGCGCGGTGGCCGATAAAGGCTTCCGCAAAGACCCCGCAGCGGCGGGGCTCTTGAGTGAGGGACGGAACCGGTTGTGGGAAAGCGGGAGAATATTGGGCCTCTTCCAAGAAGAGCCGGAGGCGTATTTTGCCGATCAAAGGAAAAAGTTTCTTCAGGCCAAGGGCTTGAAAGAAGAAGAAATCCAGGACTGGATCGGTAAGAGGGAAGCGGCCCGCAAAGCCAAAGATTGGGCCCGGGCGGATGAAATCCGCGCCCAGGCCGCCTCCAGGGGGATCCTCTTGGAAGATGGCCCCCAGGGAACGACCTGGCGACCCGCGTAAAGAGGGCTGAGCGATGAGGGCTTTAGAATGAGTAAGAAAGGATCGATTTCAACTCTTGCCCCGCCCCTCTTAACTTTTCTCGGCAATTGGGTGTATAATGAAATATGTTCGCTTGTTATGCTTGCGGGAAAGAAATCGGGGATCGAGGGATCGTTGGGCGCCAGGAAATCTGCCCCCATTGCCGCAGTGACCTTCACTGCTGCTTAAATTGCAGACTTTATGATGAATACGCCCAGAATAAATGCCGGGAGCCTTCGGCGGAATGGGTGGGGGACGGGGAGAAAAATAATTTCTGCGAGTTTTTTACCTTTCAGAAATCCAGGGCTGCGGGAAGCAGGGGACGAGACCGGGAAGAAGCCCGGGCGAAACTCGATGCTCTCTTCAAGAAGAAGACCTGAGGGAGGGGTCCCGCAGCAGCCCGATGACCAAGCACTCTCGGTCACAAAGGTTAGATTGATCCGTAGGGAGGTTTTTTAAAATCCAAAAAATTTTTGGGAATGTTTTAGGGCTGAAGCCTTCCCAGACGAAAAAAATCTTATCCCTCTATCACCGGAGAGTCCCCCCCCATCGGGTGATTACCCCTGAACTTGCCCGAACCCTTTCCGAATTATCCTGGGATACCCAGAGACAGCTAGGCGTTTTAATGGACCGCGGAGGCAACGTGCGATACGTGGTTGTAGGCGGTCCCCTCGGAATCTGGATCCCCGATCTTTCCGACTTCCGGATCGGAAGCGGGCCGCGCCTGCGGGGTTTGCGGTGCATCCATACCCACCTGCGGGGAGAATCCTTAACCCATGATGACCTTACGGACTTGGCGATGTTGCGGCTGGACCTGATGGCCTCCATCGAGGTGTTGGACCGCGGCCTGCCTGGAAATATCTCCATGGCGAATCTTGTACCCCTAAATGATAAGGGTGAGAATTGGCACTGCTGGGAATCCCTGCCGGTGGCCCGGTTAGACCTGGACTGCCGGCAGTTGATCCAGGCCCTGGAAGATGAGTTTGCCAGAACCCAAAAAGGGCGGGAAGCGGGGGACCCGCGAGACCGGGCCATTTTAGTCCATGCTTCCTCGGCCCCCAAGTCGGTCATTGAGGATTCTTTAAATGAGCTGGCCGACTTGGCAGGCACAGCAGGAGCGGTGGTCTTGGAAAAGATCAGCCAGCGACGCCATCAGTTCCATCCCCGTTTTCTCATGGGTCGGGAAAAGCTGATGGACCTCTCCTTCCGGGCCTTTCAGCGGGGCGCGGACCTTCTGATCTTCGACCAGGAGCTGAACCCCAGCCAGATGCGCTCCATTACCGACCTCACCGAGCTGCGAGTCATCGACCGCACGCAACTGATCCTGGACATTTTTGCCCAAAGGGCGCATAGCCGGGAGGGAAAAATTAAAGTCGAGCTGGCCCAGTTGAAATATTTGCTGCCCCGACTCACGGCCAGAGACAGCGGGCTTTCCCGGTTGACCGGGGGGATCGGGGGCCGCGGACCCGGTGAAACCAAACTGGAGATCGACCGCCGGAAGGTGCGCGACCGTATCCACCGGTTGAGCCGGGAACTGGAAAATTTGAACCGCGGGCGGAGCGTGCGGCGGGCCAGGCGCCAGAACAATCGGTTGCCCGTGGTTTCCATCATCGGATACACGAATGTTGGCAAATCTACCCTGCTCAACGCCTTGACCAGGAGTCGGGTTTACGTCGAGAACAAACTTTTCGCCACTCTAGATCCGACCACCCGGCGCCTGCGATTCCCGCGGGAAAGAGAGATCATCATCACGGACACGGTCGGGTTCCTCCGGGATCTCCCCAAAGACTTAATGGATGCCTTTCAGGCCACCTTGTCTGAATTGAAGGATGCCGACCTGCTTTTGCACATCATCGACATCGGCCACCCGCGGTGTGAAGAGCAGATGGCCGCAGTAGAAAAAATCTTGGAAGATCTGGATTTGCAGCGCACGCCTTTGCTGAGGGTCTTCAACAAGGCGGACAAAGTGGATCCGGAGACGGCCGATCAGCTCTGTCGCGCCTTTGGCGCCATCTCCATATCGGCCTTAAACCCGGAGACCTTCTTCCCCTTGTTGCGGGCGATGGAGGAGAAACTTTTCTCGCCCCAGGGTAGCCACTACGACCCGATTCGGGAAAGGGTTCCCCTCTCTCTTCCAACCCACACGCGATTGGCCGTTTGCGCCAAAAATTAAGTTGGAGTGCGGTGTTATTGAGATGAAGTTTTTTCAAAGGAGGGTTGATTTCCATGCCCATCTATGAATATGAAGCCATCTCTCCCGGAAGAAAATGTAAGCAATGCAACTCGATTTTTGAAGTGATCCAACGCCTCTCGGATCCACCACTCGCATCCTGCCCTGAATGCAGAAAGGAAATCCGGCGCAAAATTTCCCGCCCGCGGGTGATCCTTCCTGGGTTGGCCAAAGGGAAGGATGAGGTGGAAAAGAAAGTGGCCGAATATGAACGGCAGGGAATGTACAGCCACGCGGCCGAACTGGCTGACAAGGAGAGTGAGAAACCCGAGAAGGCTCGTCTAAAAGAGCGAGCGATGGAGGATTATAGAAAAGCCGGCTACAATTTCTGATGAAAGAATAGCGCTGAAATCCAGAAGAAAGATTTTTCATCCCTCTTTCGATTGGTAAAATAATTGAGAAGCCAGCCTAAGGCCTTGGACCAAAAATCCAAAAGAAAGATTTCGGTTTCCTCTTTTTCTCCTCCGGAAATTCTGCATTTATTCAAAGCCCACAAGGACCGGCCGATCACCCTGAGCGAGATCGCCGAGGCTCTCGACGTGGGTTCCGAAAAGCGGCAGGAATTACGCCGCACTCTGCGAGATTTAATCGAAGAGCGCAAGATCATCAAACTCGACCGCAGGCATTACAGCCTTCCCCCGCAGGCCAAGGTAATCGTAGGTCGGGTTCAGGCACACCCGAAGGGATACGGCTTTCTCATCCCCGAAGACTCTCGTCTCTCCGATATTTTTCTTCCCCAGCGGGAAGTCCGCGACCTGATGCACCGCGACCGGGTGGCCCTTCATCTGAGTAAGAGAGAGCGAGGCGGTAGGCCTGGTTCCCGGGCTCTCGAAATCCTGGAGAGGGCCCATCACCGGATTGTCGGGAGGTATGAGGCGGGGGCGAAATACGATTGGGTCGTCCCCGATGACTCCCGGCTCGTTCAAGCCATCCGCATTCCCAAGAAAGCTGCGGGCGGAGCCAGGGGAAACCAGATCGTCCTGGCTGAGATCACCCGGTATCCGACCCAGCGGGAAGGCCCGGAAGGAAGAATTCTCCAGGTGCTCGGGGATGCGAATGACCCCCGCATCGACTCCGAGATTATCATCCACAAGTACGGCCTGCCGGATGCTTTTTCGCCAGCCGTCCTCCAGGAAGCATCTGCAATTCCCGCAAGAATTGCGGGGGAAATAATTTCTGCCCGGAAAGACCTGAGAGGCCTGAACTTCTTCACCGTGGACGGAGATACTGCCCGCGACTTTGACGACGCCATCGCGATTTCTCGCCAGGCCGAGGGGCGCTGGAAACTCTGGGTTTCCATCGCCGACGTCAGCCATTATGTGAAGGAAGGATCAAGATTAGATCGGGAAGCTTTCCAGCGTGGGACGAGCGTCTATTTCCCGGAGCGCGCCCTGCCCATGTTGCCGCCCCGTCTCTCCGATGGGGTCTGCAGTCTAAACCCCGACCAAGACCGGCTCTGCATGACCGCGGCCATGGAATTTGACAGCCAGGGGCGGGTGATCGACGCCCATTTTTTCCCCAGCGTGATCCATAGCCAGGGTCGCCTTACCTACTCCATGGTCAAGGAAATGCTCCGGCAGCATAACCGACGCCTCATGGCCAGCCATCCATCCATTTATGAAGACCTTTTGATTATGGCTGACCTCTGTGGAGCGCTCCGAGTTAGAAGGATGGAGCGGGGCTCCATCGACTTCGATTTGCCCGAGCCGGAAGTTGTCTTGGATGTCCAGGGGCAGATTGAGGAGATTGTCCGGGCCGAACGGCACATCGGTCATCAGATCATCGAGGAATTCATGATCGCGACCAACGAAGCGGTGGCTCGGTTTCTCGCCCAAGAAGGCAGCCCGGCATTGCACCGGGTGCACGAGCCACCGGATCAGAAGAAAGTGGAGGAGTTCAAAGAATTTATCGGCGCCCTGGGGTATCGTTTCGCCGCGAAGAGGAAACTTCAACCCCGGATCTTCCAGCGACTTCTGCATCAAGTCCAGGGAAAACCCGAAGAGAAGTCTGTAAATTACCTGCTCCTGCGCAGCATGAAGCAGGCCCGCTACTCGGAGAAAGGCCTGGGCCATTTCGCCCTGGCCGCTGCCCATTACCTACACTTTACCTCTCCCATCCGCCGCTATCCGGATCTGGTTGTCCATCGGATACTAAAAGAGGTCCTCCAGTCCAGGAAAGGGGAAGAAAAGCGCCGCCAGCACTGGCAGAGAAGGCTTCCGGAGATCGCTGAGCATTCTTCCCAGCGCGAACGGGTGGCCATGGAGGCTGAACGGGAAATCGTGGATCGCAAAAAAGTTCAGTTCATGAGGGACAAAGTCGGCCAGGAATTTAACGGGTATATTTCCGGCGTTCTTCCCTTTGGAATTTTTGTGGAGCTGGAGGATTTTGCCATCGAAGGGCTGGTCCATCTGACCCGGCTCCCGGAGGACCATTACCAGTTTTTGGAAATGAAGCACACCCTAATTGGAGAGCGCAGGAAAAAGGCCTTACGTCTGGGGGATCGCGTGCGGGTAAGAGTGGAGGCAGCCAACCTGGAGCGCAGACAGGTTGATTTTAGCCTCATCCAATGATATAGGAGAACCATGGAAGTTATTCGGAAAGCCAAGGATTTCAAGCGATCTTTTAAAAATCCGGTTCTGACCATCGGGAATTTCGACGGTGTGCATCTGGGCCACCAGCGCATATTTCAACTGGTCAAGGAGAAAGCCAGGGAAATCGGGGGAGAATCCATCGTCTTTACCTTTGAGCCCCATCCCGCGGAAGTACTGGCTCCCAAACTCAAGCCTCTTTTGATCACTCCTTTGGAGGAGAAGCTCCGGCTGATTGAAGATCAGGGTATGGACATTACCATCTGCGCGAATTTCTCCGAAGAATTCGCCGATCAAACACCCGAGGATTTCGTAAAAAAAATTCTTTATGATCAGATTAAGATCCGCCAGCTTTTCGTGGGGCACGACTACACTTTTGGCAAGAACCGAAGAGGTAACATCGCCCTGCTGAAGGAATTCGGCAGGATGCTGGGGTTCAATGTGGAAGTGGTTGAGGCCGTGCGGGTAGAGGGAATGGTGGTTTCCAGTACCCGGGTCCGGGAGTTCATCCAGAAGGGAGAACTGCGAGAGGCGGCAAAGCTGCTGGGCCGAAACTACCATCTCATTGGCCAGGTCATCCACGGCCATGGCCGGGGGAGCAAGAAGCTTGGATTCCCTACCGCCAATTTAAAACCGGCTGGGGTGCTCTATCCCAAACCTGGGATTTACGCCGTCCTCGCCCTCTACGAAGGCAAGAGGTACGCGGGCGTGGCTAACCTGGGCTGGAATCCTACCTTTCAGGATCAAAAATTCTCCATCGAAGTGCATATCCTCAACTTCCACCAGGAGATCCACGGCCACCGCTTACAGGTAGAGTTCGTGGAACGTCTCCGCGACGAAGTCCTCTTCCGTGGTCCCGAGGAACTGATGGCCCAAATCAAAAAGGACATTGCCCGGGCGAAAGAAGTATTGCCTGCGGCCGACCCCAAGGAATAAAGGCTTTTGCCTGGACTCCTTTATAATTCTTTCCCAATTCCAGGAAGCCCGGAGTTAGGGAATCCCCGCGATACCCATTGGCCGATAGGCTGGAACAAACTACCGCAAAGGAGAATCCTATGCTACTCACACTTGGACCGAGGAGAGGGATCTACATCGATATCACCGAGGCGATAAAAACAGAGGGGAAACGGCTCCCGGCAGAGGAAATAAAGCCTTTCGAGACCTTTGACCTGATCTATCGATCCTTGTGTGCCTTGTTGTATAACTATGTGCCTACTTCCGGACACCCGGGTGGGTCGATATCTTCCGGGCGCTTTGTCACCGGTATTCTTTTCAACGCCATGGATTATGATGTATCCAACCCTGACCGGAAAGAGGCAGATATCATTTCTTATGCGGCAGGCCATAAGGCCTTGGGCCTTTACGCCCTGTGGGCTCTGCGCAATGAGGTGATGCGGATCGGTGCGCCCGAACTTCTGCCCCAGGACGAGCGGTATCAGCTCCGCCTGGAAGATCTCCTGGGCTTTCGCCGAAACCCGATTACCAAGACCCCTCTCTTTCTAAAATTTAAGGCCAAACCGCTCGACGGCCACCCAACACCGGCCACCCCCTTCCTGCGAATTTCTACTGGCGCATCGGGTGTAGGGGTGGCATCGTCCCTCGGGCTGGCCTTCGGCGCGATGGATTACTATGAGGATGGGCCATGCGTGCATATCGTCGAAGGGGAAGGAGGCATGACCCCGGGCCGCGTCAGCGAAGCCCTGGCCTCAGCCGGCACTGCTTCCCTGAAAAATGCCATCCTCCACGTGGACTGGAATCAGGCCTCGATTGACTCCAACCGCGTCTGCCGCGAGGCTGATATCCCCGGTGATTACGTCCAGTGGAGTCCGGTGGAATTAGTTTACCTGCACGATTGGAACGCTATTTTTGTGCCCGATGGACTGGATTTTGAGCAAATCTTCGCCGCCCAACGGGCCGCCTTAACGATCGATAACTGCCAGCCCAGGGCGATCGTTTACCGGACGAAGAAAGGGTGGCAGTACGGCGTCGAAGGGAGGGCATCCCACGGAGCGGGGCACAACCTCTGCGTCGACGGTTTTTATCGGGCACTCCAGCCGCTGCTTGATAAAACGGGAGGTACGCTTCCCCGTTGCGAGCTGGCCAACCAACGCTGCGATGCCGGCAAAAATAGGGAGGTTGTCGAGGAATGTTTCTGGGAAGCCCTGATGACCATACGAACGGCGATGGAAGGGAACCGTTCGACCGTAGAATTTTTGGCCCATAGGCTCCGAACCGCGCGCGATCGCCTGAACAGCCGAAACCGCAATCCCCGCCGCAGGGCGCCATCCATCAAGACCCTATTCGATACCGCCACGCAGCATAAAGACTCTATTCCGCAGGAGCTGACCTTGACTGCCGGTAAGGCAACCACCCTCCGGGGAGAATTGGGCCGAGTACTGGGGTATTATAACACCATCAGCAACGGCGCGATATTCGCGGCGGCCGCCGATTTGCTGGCTTCGACCAGCATCAACACGGCCGCCCAAGGTTTTCCGGAAGGATACTACAATGCTAAAACCAACCCATGGGCGCGGCTGCTTTCCATCGGTGGCATATGCGAAGATGCCATGGCTGGAATCCTCTCAGGCCTTTCTGCCTATGGACAACATATAGGCGTCGGGTCGTCCTACGGCGCATTTATTGCTCCCCTGGGCCACATTGCCGCCCGGTTGCATGCGATCGGTAACCAGGCCCGGCAGGCGATCGCCTCAGAGCCTTATCGGCCGATGGTGCTAATCTGCGCCCATGCTGGCGTTAAAACAGGAGAAGACGGGCCCACCCACGCGGATCCCCAGGCCCTGCAGCTCTTCCAGGAAAATTTTCCCCTGGGCACGATGATCACCCTTACCCCCTGGGATCCCCAGGAGATCTGGACACTCCTATCAGCCGCTCTGGCCAAACGACCGGCGGTCATTGCCCCGTTTGTTACCCGGCCCACGGAAAAGATTCTCGATCGAAAAGCCTTGGCTCTCGCCCCGGCCACGGCAGCGGCGTCGGGCCTCTATCTCCTCCTGCGGGCAGAAAAAAAGAGCCTGGGGACTGTGGTCCTCCAGGGCAGTGAAGTCGCCTATGCTTTTATCGAAGGGACGATGCCGCTTTTGCAAAAGGAAGGGATCGAGCTGGATGTCTATTATGTGGCCAGTGCTGAGCTGTTCGACCTCCTGCCGCAGGAGGACCAACAACAGATTTATCCGGAAGCCCGGGCGAAAGAGGCCATGGGGATCACTGGATTCACTCTGCCGACGATGGACCGCTGGATCCGTTCTGACCCGGGGCGTCAGAGGACGCTTTACCCCTTTCAGAAAGGCCATTATCTGGGAAGCGGGCAGGCCGACTTGGTCCTGCAAGAAGCCGGGCTCGACGGGGAGAGCCAGTTCCAGGCGATTCTTCGGTACGTGAGAGAGAGGGGTTAAAGGACAAAGGAGAACAGTCATGCCAGAAATTTTGCGAGTTTCCCAAGCCCTTCCTTGATTTGCGGTACGTCGATCCCCGAGTAGGCAAACCGTACATACTGCTCCGTCTCTCCGGGCAGCGGACGGCCGAAGTGGCGCCGCGTGCAAAAACTAACCCCGATCTCGTGCAGGCACAATTTGCGGAACTCTTCGACTTCTGCCACACCCTTGCGCTGCATCGCCCCTGTTACGTTGGGAAACAAGTAGAAAGTGGCCTCGGGTTTGAAGCACTTGACGCCCGGGATGGCGTTCAGAAGTTCGACCAGCACGTCGCGCCGCTCCTGGAGGGTAGCCAGGATGAAGCCCGGCCCCGCATTGCTGCCCCGTAATCCTGCCAGGGCCCCGTACTGGATGAAGTGGTTCGAGCACGATTCATCATTCACGTTAATCTTGGAAACGTACTCGATGAACTTCACCGGGCCGACGGCTGCTCCCAGTCGCCATCCAGTCATGGCAAACTTCTTGCTGAACGTGTACAGAATCACCGTACGTTCAGCCATGCCAGGCAGGCTGGCGATGCTCATGGACACGCCCCTGTAACGGATGTCGAAGTAGGCCTCATCGGAGAGCACGAGAAGGTCGTTCTTCAAGGCAAGTCCGGCCAGCTCCTCCATCTCTTCTTTGGGCGACGAGGCTCCGGTCGGGTTCTGGTAATTATTGTAAATCAGGATTTTGGCCCCCGCCCGGATACCCCTGCGGATGGCATCCATGTCGAGAATGAAGCCGTCGCTGCCTTCCTTGTAGCCATAGGGTGTGCCCACCCCGCCATGAAACTCGATTTGCGATTCATAGATCGGGTATCCCGGATTGGGATAGAGCACCTTGTCGCCCGGATTCATGGCCACCATGATGAATTTCCCGATGGTGGGTTTGCCGCCGGGCTGAATCGACACGTTCTCCGCCGTGTAATGCAATTTGCGCGCAGCGCCGACATCTTTGGCCACTGCCTCACGAAGCTCGGGGATGCCGGCCGTGGGAGCATATCCCGTCTTGCCTTTCTTCATGGCCTCGATGGCGGCGTCCATCACCTCCGCCGGCGTGAGGAGGTCCATATCCCCCAGGTGAAACGGGTAGATTTTCTTCCCCTGCCGGGCCAGCTGGCCGGCCTCCTGTGACACTGCAAAGGCGGTTTCTGTTCCGATGCGGCTCATCCGTTCAGCAATTGGTATGGTCATTGGCAAATCCCCCTCATTAGATCATCACAGATGCAGCATAATTTTAGCAGAGAAAAACATGATCTTAAACAAGAAAACGGTTCGAGGCATGGGAAAATATTTTGCTTCAAAGATCCTACCCTCTTATAATTGTAGCGGGAGCACATGAAAAGAAAAGCCGGGCTTTTCGAAGAACTTGGAGACAAAAAGGTCAGATGCCAGGTCTGCCAGAGGAGGTGCACAATTCCTGAGGGTAAGACTGGCTGGTGCATGACCAGGGGAAACGATCGAGGCACTCTGCACTCCTCTATATATGGTGAGGTCTCATCGATCTCTATAAATCCTATAGAAAAAAAACCCGTTTTCCATTTTTATCCTGGTTCGAGATGGCTCTCCTTGGGGAGCGTAGGCTGTAACTTCAGATGTCCTGGCTGCCAGAACTGGGATATAGCCCACTGGAAGGGAGGGCGAATGGACACCAGATATCTATCGCCAGAAGAACTGGTCTCCCAGGCGAAGGCTGCAAAATGCATCGGTATTTCCTGGACGTTCAACGAACCGGCACTTTGGTTTGAATACACCTTGGACGGCGCCAAACTCGCCAAAGCCCGGGGGCTTTACACAAATTACGTGACCAATGGATTTATGACGGAAGAGGCTCTGGAAATGATCGTTCCCTATCTCGATGTCTATCGGGTAGATATGAAGGGTTTTTCTGATAGTACCTATTCCAAAATCGGGCAAATAAAAAATTTCGGAGGAATCCTCGAGGTAACTGAAAAAGCTAAAAAATACGGGATGCATGTGGAAGTGGTTACGAATATCATCCCGGGATTCAACGATCAGGAAACTGAACTCAGGGGGATTGCCGCATGGGTTAAGAACACCCTGGGGCCAGATACTCCCTGGCATGTAACAGGGTTCTATCCTCACCACATGCTCGGCCATCTCTCCCCAACGCCTGTTGCAAAACTCGAGAAGGGATGGACGATCGGAAAAGAAGCAGGGCTGTGGTATGTTTATTTGGGCAATGTTCCCGGCCACAGGCGTGAGAACACATATTGTCACGCCTGTGGCGAACTCTTGGTCGAGAGGTATGTCTTTGAGGTTATTAGAAACAGAATGGAAGGGGGAAGATGCCCAAAATGTAAGACTCTCATACCAGGGAGGTTTTGAGAAGAATCATGGGTCAGTGTACGTTATGTAATGCTACCTCTATCTCTATCTCCCAAGAGCTCGGTATTTGCCTCAAATGCCTGAGGGAGAGACCCGATGAAGCTGTGCCTATAGCCATGCAGACCCATAAGAAAAGTAGAGCAGCCTTCGGACTTCCCCTAGAACCACCCAAAGACCCCCAGGGTATCTCCTGCAAGATCTGCGTGAATGAATGCAGGATTCGCTGAAGAGGGGATGGGATACTGTGGGCTGAGGAAGAATGTTGGGGGAAAACTTACGGGTGTATCGCCGGAAGAAGGAAAGCTATCGTGGTACCACGACCCCTTGCCCACAAACTGTGTCGCCGACTGGGTGTGCCCTGCAGGAACAGGCGCAGGGTATCCAGAGTATGCTTGCTCTTCTGGGCCAGAGTATGGGTATAAGAATCTCGCAGTATTTTTCCATGCCTGCACCTTCAACTGCCTCTATTGCCAGAACTGGCACTTCCGGGAGGAAACCTTAAGGCCCTATACAACCCCTGCAAAGAGACTGGTCGCAGACGTCGATGAAAGGACATCCTGTATCTGCTACTTTGGGGGCGACCCGACCTCCCAGCTTCCCTTCGCTCTTGAGGCGTCGAAAAAAGCCCTGGAGGCGATGAAGGGTAAGATCCTGAGGATCTGCTGGGAGACGAACGGCTCGATGCATGAGGGCCTGCTCGACGAGATGATCATGCTTTCCCTAAACTCGGGTGGCTGCATAAAGTTTGATCTGAAGGCTTGGGACGAAAATCTGCACATTGCTTTGACTGGGGTTACGAACCAGAGAACGATAGAAAACTTCTCCAGGGTTGGAGAGAATATCGGTCTGAGACCGGATCCTCCCTTTTTGATTGCCAGCACGCTCCTTGTGCCTGGCTACATCGATGAGCAGGAGATTGCCTCTCTGGCAAAGTTTATCGCTTCGATCAATCCGAACATTCCCTATAGCCTGCTCGCCTTCTATCCTCACTTTTACATGTCCGACCTCCCTTTAACGACGAAGGCCTTGGCTCAAAGATGTCTGCAGGCTGCTCAGGAAGCAGGGCTTACAAATGTAAGGATCGGCAATCTCCACCTACTCAAATAACAGAATTGACGTTCCAAATTCACACCTCCTTCTTTCCCTTTTCCTTTTTACTCCTTGAACTAAAAGAAAATGTTGACTTATTTTGGTGGTTCTCCTAATATGGGTTGGTATTTGTTAGGTTCTATTATGAAGGATTGGAATAATATGACGGATACATGGCTGACCGTGAAAGAAGTTGCTCAATACCTTAAATTGAGCCCTGATCTAATCTACAAACTTGCTCAACAGGGCAAGATCCCCGCATCCAAAGTCGGAACGGCCTGGCGGTTTAAGAAGCAAAAAATCGATCAATGGATGGATGCAAATGAGAATCGGCATAAGAGGTAACTTGTCAATTTTCTGGTTGTCACTATAAGCGATTTTTGGCGATATGGCGTTATGATGCAAGATCATTTCTCACGAACATTGACAGAAGGCAATATTCTCGAGGGTGATTTTTGGCCGGAACCGGTTCGAGTGATTGCACTTAAAAAGATTGGCCGCGGGTGAAGGGATCAACCTTCCCACAGTTTAGAGATGCTAAAGGTCTACGTGGTGGAGGGGTATAGAGTACTTAGAGTGGTGTGGAAGGAAGTGGCAAAAGGAGTAGAGGAGTTTGAAACATGAAAGTCAGTACGGAGGTCATTTATGGATGACAGAGATCGGAATCTAATCTTAGAGTTCAAAAGGCATTTGCCGGCTGAGGTGATGGCCCATATCCGGAAGGTGGTTGCTTTTGGCTCCCGGGTTCGAGGCCAAGGGGAGGAGGATTCTGATCTGGACGTCCTGATTTTGGTGGATCAGAAGACATCTGAGTTAGAAGGTAAGATTGAGGATGTTGCCTATCAGGTCATGTGGGACCATGATTTCAAGCCTATTATTTCAATCAAGGTCTTCACGGAGGTTGGTTATCGCAACTTTTTGAGAGAAGGTTTTTCTTTCTACAAAAACATCGAGCGCGAAGGGGTGCCCCTGTGAAAAAAGAGGTTCATAGGCTTCTCGAAAAAGCGGAACATGCCCTGGAGGTTGCAGAATCCCTCTATAGGCAGGGTTTTCCCCAGGATGCCGCCAGTAAGATCTACTATGCGATGTTCTACGCAGCCCAGGCACTTCTCAAAGCAGAAGACATCGAGGTAGTGAAACACTCCGCCGTGGAATCTGCTCTAGGTCACTATTTTGCTAAGACAGGCAGGATGGATCCGAAGTATCATCGTATGCTGATCAATGCGCGAAAGGTTAGAGAGATTGTAGATTATGATATTCAAGAAGAGATCGTTGAACCTGCGGCATTATTGAAATTGGAGGACGGAAAAGAATTTGTAGGCGTGATGAAGGCAATGATAATGCAAGCGTAACCAAAGCTGGATGGCCCCGCCGCATTCATCCCGCAAGAAAATCGGCTTTCAGTTGTGGGAAAGACCGGCCTCCTATGGGAAGAGATAGATCGACTTACCACTTTTTTAGAAATTGTAATTTTCGCCAGCTCGCCCTAAATTTGATAAGCAATGAGTGAAAGATCAAAAATAGAATGGACAGACGCCACCTGGAATCCCGTGACGGGGTGTACGAAAGTGAGTCCCGCCTGCAGCAATTGCTATGCAGAAAGGTTTGCAGAACGATTCCGTGGCGTCCCCAGCCACCCTTATGAGCAAGGCTTCTCCCTAAAGCTATGGCCTAATCGTTTAACCCTGCCTCTGATGTGGAAACAGCGAAAGATGATTTTCGTTAATTCCATGTCTGATCTCTTTCATCCTGACGTTCCCGATGACTTCATTAAAAGGGTTTTTGATATAATGATCCGATCAAAGCATCATATTTTTCAGGTCTTGACGAAACGGTCAGAGCGAATGTTGGCCTGGGTACAATCTAATTGTTCTACAGATTCAAATGGAAATGGAAAGCCCACATGGCCATCCCATATCTGGCTTGGAGTTTCCGTAGAGAATCAAAACTATGCCTGGCGGATTAAGCATCTCCAGAGCACTCCGGCTCATGTGAGGTATTTATCCATTGAACCTCTTTTAGGGGGAATATCCTTAGATGCCAATCTCCTAAATGGCATCCGATGGGTCATTGTGGGGGGAGAAAGTGGGCCCCGCGCCAGGGCTATGAAACCAGAGTGGGTTTACCATATTCGCGAATAATGTGAAAGATACCATGTCCCATTTTTCTTCAAGCAATGGGGGGCCTATGATCAGTATGGGAAGCGGGTGGGGAAAAAAAGAGCTGGGCGGATTTTGAATGGCAAAACTTGGGACGCAATTCCGACTTTCCCTTCAGTCGCTTGGTAAAAACGATTTTGTGCCAAAATGCTATGCACGTTCTGCATGAACGTCCCCTCCTTCCGTGACGGCAAGGTCAGAATAGTGCTCGGAGTGACGAATGCTGCCTCGGAAGCTTAAAATATAGAGGCGAAGGGAGGTACAAACCATGGCTGAAGAAACAACCTTTTTCGCCCACGGCAGCCGATGGGTCCGGGCGGACTTTCACCTGCATACCCGGCAAGACAAGGAATTTAAAGATGCTGGCTCCGAGCAGGACTTTGTGTCGCGTTATATCGCGGCATTGAAACAGGCAAACATCCATATGGGCGTTATCACCAACCACAACAAATTCGACCGGGAGGAGTTCAAAGCCCTTCGGAAAGCGGCGAAGAAGGAGAACATCTACCTATTGCCGGGTGTTGAACTATCTATCAAGGATGGTAGCAACGGAATCCACACGCTGGTGGTGTTTCACGAAGACTGGATTGATAATCGAGAGAACGCAGACTACATCAACAGCTTTCTCGGACTGACCTTCGCCGGCCAGACCAGCTATGACAACAGCAATGCCCGGTCAAACCACGATCTGCTTGCAACCATTCGCGAATTGGACAAGCTGGAAAAGGACTACCTTCTCATTTTTGCCCATGTAGAAGCGGACAATGGCCTCTGGGGCGGCCTCAATGGAGGTAGGATAACAGAACTTGGCAGGAATGAGCTTTTCCGTTCCCGCACGGATGGCATTCCAGAAGGTACGTACACGCGACCTGCGACTGAAGGTGCAAGGATGGCTGGGTGGATGGTACCCTGCTGAGGTCGAAGGTTCCGATCCCAAGTCTATGGACGAGATCGGCCGCGGTGAAAAGACATTTATCAAGATGGGCGCTTTCACCTTTGAAGCCGTGCAATTTGCACTGAAACCGGGCGCAGATCGTCTTTCCGGCGAGGCCGTTCAGATGCAAGCTCACTCCTGGGTTCGGTCGGTCCGTTTCGAGGGTGGCATGCTGGGCGGGGGGCGCGTGGATTTCTCGAGCGAGATGAATTGCCTGATCGGTGTCCGGGGAAGCGGGAAGTCAGCCGTACTCGAGTGCTTGCGCTATGCACTTGAATATCCAATCGATGAAGCCACCGAGGATTTCAAATACAAGCAGGAGCTTGTTCGCTTCGCCCTTGGCAGCGGCGGAAAGGTCGTAGTCGAGGCGGAAGACGCGCAGGGCCGCCGCTACGAAATCCGTCGGATATTGAATGAGCGGTCGGACGTGTACTTTGAAGGGGACCTGAGGCCTGGTGTGCAAATTCCGGTCAAGAACCCCCTCTTTTTTGGGCAAAAGGAACTGGTGAAGAGAGGCGAGGGTTCGGAGCGCGAACTGGTAGAACGATTGCTGGGCTCGAAACTCGATGCCGTTCGACGCGAGATCGCCGTCCAACGCCAGCGAGTGCTGGACGTGCTGGCGAATCTTGACAAGCTGAAAGACCTGGATGCATTGGAGCAGGAGTACCAGAACAAGAAGAAGGACACTGAATTCCGTTTGGAACTCTTTCGGAAATTCGGGGTCGAGCAACAGCTACAGCGTCAGGTCGAATTCAATGCTGACGTGACAAACGCACGCCGAGCCGTCGAGGCGGCAGAGGCCTTCATCCGAGCCTTCGATGCATTCCTGCGGGAGCAGGAAGCCGAATTGGCCGCGCAGCCCCGGCTTGAGTCGAAAGAGAACGCCGACGTCATCGGGGAAATCAACGCCATTTTTGAACGGATACGCATGGCGCCAGACAAGGCGCGGCAGCTTCTGGCCGAAGCGCGCACCGATTCCCGCGCAATGCGCGAGAAGCTCGTGGAATTGGAACGCCGTCGGGAGACACTAAAGGATGATTTCGCGGCCATTGAGCGGAAGCTGAGCGAGCAACTCAAGCAGACGGGAGGCGTCAGCGTCCGACCCGACGATTTTGTCAAATTGAATGCCGAATTGCAGAAGGCGAAGATGGCGCTTAACGAAATCGCGAAGAGCCGCACCCGCAAGAATTCGCCTTCGGGATGAACTTCTCAGAGAGTTGAAGCGGCTTTCGGACCTATGGCACCAGGAGTTCAAGGAGATCGAAGCCGAGATCAAGAAACTCAACGACAGCCAAACACGCCCTGCGAATCATCCCGATATACAAGGGCGACAAGGCCGCATTCCTGAAGGAGTTGCAGACCGTTTTCCGGGGCAGCAAGCTCCGGGAGGCAACATTAAAGGGGGTGCTGGATCAGCACGCCGATTTTATTTCGGTCTACGAAACGCTGGACACAATCTGCAGCGGTCTCGGGGAGTCTGGTGACGTGTTCCGAAGGTACTTCAATGAAGCCAAGGCGTCTTTGCTCACGTGGCAGGTGCCGAACCTTTTCCAAATCGAGTATCACGGCAAGGCGCTACGCGACCACTCCCTCGGCCAACGGGCATCGGCATTGATCCTCTTCATCCTGAGCCAGCGCGACAACGATGTGATCGTCATAGACCAGCCTGAAGACGACCTGGACAACCAGACCATCTTTGAGGACGTGATCAAACTTGATACGGACTCTCAAGAAGAGCATCCAGTTCATCTTCGCGACACACAACGCCAATTTCCCCGTACTGGGCGACGCGGAACAAGTGGGCGCATGTTCTTTCGCCGGCGGAAGCGCCGACATCCAGGTTGGCAGCATTGACGAACCCGGGATTCAGAAGGCCATCGTGTCCATCATGGAAGGCGGGCACGAAGCCTTCGCCCGGCGAAAGGAGATTTACCAGCTATGGAAGCAATAGAACTCATCGAGTTGATCGGACGCGGCGAAGACAGCCGCACGCAGTTCAAGCAGAATGTCACGAATGCCGAATCGCTGGCTGGCGACATGGTAGCATTCTCCAACAGCAAAGGCGGAAGGATCCTGATCGGGGTCAACGATCAGGGCGGCAGTAGTCGGGCTTTCGGCGGACGACATCCGCAGAATCAACCAATTGATTTCCAACACGGCGACCAACCTCGTCCGCCCCTCGGTGAACCCGGAAACCGAGAATATCTCTACCGTTGGCGGCCAGTTGGTCATGGTTGTAACCGTGCCTGAGGGAATCTCCAAGCCATACTCCGACAACAACGGCGTGTTCTGGGTCAAAGTCGGGCGCGGACAAGCGGCGCGTGACGTCCCGCGAGGAGGTCCAGCGGATGCTTCAAAGCGCCGATCTCGTTCACGCGGACGAGGTGCCTGTCGAAGGAACCACGACCGGAGACATAGACCTGGAGCACTTCCGCGAATTTTTCGAGAAGCAGTATGGAGAGCCACTCGACAAGGCGCTCGATAGGGACGGCATTTCGCTGGCCCAATTGCTGAACAATCTCGGGCTGGCGCGGGAAGCGACGCTCAATCTCGCCGGGACTCATGATTTTCGGCCGTCATCCTCAGCGGCATCGTCCCGCATTCGTCGTGAAGGCCGTTTCTTTCGTCGGCAACGATCCTGCCGGCGACAAGTACCGCGACAGCCAGGACATCGAAGGGTGCCTGCGTGATCTGCACAAGGGAACGATGTCGTTTCTCACGCGCAATCTGCGGCGAGTGCAGGGCGACAAAGGATTCAACACGGAAGGCGACCTGGAAGTGCCGCCGGCGGCCTTGGAGGAACTGGTCGTCAACATGCTGCTCCATCGCGACTACTTCATCTCCGCGCCGTGGCGGGTCATGATGTTCGACAATCGCATCGAGTTGATCAGTCCGGGCGCTCTGCCGAACAATCTCACCGTCGAGAACATCCGCAACGGCGTCTCCAATCATCCGCAACCCCTTGATCGCCTCGTTCGCGACAAAAGAATTGCCCTATCGGGGCATCGGCACGGGCATTCGACGGGCACTGGCGGCAGTCCCGGAACTGGAACTGGAATCGGATCAGGAACGCAATCTGTTTACGGCACGTATCCCACGCCGTGAACCGGCGGGGGAGGCACGAAAGGTGATGAGCTAACGGGGGCCGAGGCTCAGCCGCGGGCCCCGGTATGTCGTCTGAAACAGGATAAGGGATGTCATTCAACGAAGCCGATACCAGAGCAAAACTCATCGATCCCGCCATTCACAAGCGTGGCTGGACCGAGGACCTTATTCGGCGCGAGGAGACAGCCGGCACGGTTGAGATCATCAACGGCAAGGCGCGGCGGCGTTCGCGCGGAAAGATCGACTACGTCCTGCGGGTGAAGGTCAACGTCGATACGCAGCCCGTCGCCCTGGCCCTCATCGAGGCCAAGAAGGAAAGCCTCCCGGCCGGTCACGGTCTGGACCAGGCCAAGGGATACGCCGAGTGCAAGCGGCTGAACGTCCAGTTCATTTTCTCTTCCAACGGCCATCAGTTCGTCGAGTTCGACTGCTTCACGGGTCTGACCTCCGCGCCGAGGCCCATCGCGGAGTTCCCCACCCCGGCCGAGCTTCGCGCCCGCTATGAGCAAGGCATGGGCTTCACGCTCGAATCGCCGGCCGCCCGGCCGCTGTTGCAGCCTTATCCCGGCGGCGAGGGCACGCGACGCTACTACCAGGACGCCGCGATCCGCGCCGTCATGGAGAAGATCGCCAAGTGCGAGATGGCCAAGCAGCCCAAGCGTGCGCTGCTTTCCCTGGCCACGGGCTCGGGCAAGACCTTCATCGCCGTCAACCTGCTCAAGCGAATCTCCGACGCCGGCCAGCTCACCCGCGCCCTGTTCGTCTGCGACCGCGACGAACTCCGCACCCAGGCCCTCAAGGCCTTCCAGAACGTCTTCGGCTCGGACGCCGCCGAGGTCTTCCGCAAGCCGGACGGCACGAACAACGCCAAGAACGCCCGCATCCACATCGCCACATACCAGACCCTCGGCGTCGAGAACGAGAACGGCGACGCCAACTTCCTGACCACCTACTACCCCGAGGACTACTTCACCCACATCGTCATCGACGAGTGCCACCGCTCGGCCTGGGGCAAGTGGTCGCAGGTGCTCACCCGCAACAGGAACGCCGTGCAGATCGGCCTGACCGCCACGCCGCGCCAGCTTGAGTGCAAAGAGGAGACCGCCGAGGCCAGGCAGGACGCAGAGATCACCGCCAACAACCTAGCCTACTTCGGCGAGCCGGCCTACGAATACGACATCGCCCAGGCCATCGAGGACGGCTACCTCGCCGCCTGCGAAATCCAGAAGGGCCGGGTCAACCTCGACGACACCGGCATCACCATTGACGACATCATGGCCCGCAACCCCGTAGACGCCATCACCGGCCTGCCCATGGTGCGCGAGCAAATTGAGGACTACTACGTCAAGACCCAGTACGAAGATCGCATCCTTTTGCCGGATCGCGTCCTGGCCATGTGCCAGGACTTGTTCAACTACCTGCTGGAGACCGGCGGCCCCGAGCAGAAGACCATCATCTTCTGCGCCCGCGACCGCCACGCCGACGACGTGGCCGTCTGCATGAACAACCTCTACGCCAAGTGGTGCGCCGACAACGGCAAGCAGCGGCTGGAGTATTACGCCTTCAAGTGCACCGCCGCCAGCAGCGGCAACGACCAGCTCCCCGACCTGCGCGCCTCCTCGCGCAGCCACTTCATCGCCACCACGGTGGACCTGCTGACCACCGGCGTGGACGTGCCCTGCGTGCGGAACATCGTCTTCTTCAAGTACCTCAAGAGCCCCATCAGCTTCTACCAGATGGTCGGCCGGGGCACGCGCATTGATGCGCCGACGGGCAAGCTGATGTTCCGCGTGTATGACTACACCGACGCCACGCGCCTCTTCGGCGAGGGCTTCATCACCAAGCCGCCGCGCACCGGCGGCGAAGGCCCCGGCCCCGAACCGCCTCCGCCCCCTCCACCCCCGGAGCCGACCATCAGCGTCGAGGGGTTCGACGTTCACATCACCGACGCCGGGCGCTTCATCGTCGCCGACGTGGACGGCAAGGCCATGCCCGTGCCCATCGAGGAGTACAAGGCCCGCCTGGCCGCCCGCCTGGTGCAGGAGGTCCACACGCTGGACGACTTCCGGGGGCGCTGGATCGACCCGCCGTCGCGGCAGGAACTCATCGACGCCCTGGTGACCTCCGGCTACTCGCCGACCGTCGTGCGGATGGTGGATGACCGGCAGGACTACGACCTTTACGACGTGCTGGCCGAACTCGGCTGGGGCATGAACCCGCGCACCCGCCACGACCGCACGCTGGCCTTCACCTACAAGCACGAAGACTGGATCAACGCCCTGCCCGGCAACGGCTGCCGCCACGATCCGCGCCATCGCCAGCCAGTTCGAGCGCGGCGGCACCGAAGGGCTGGAGAACCCGCAGATCTTCCAGACGCCGGAGGTCAGATTGGCCGGCGGCTTGGCGGCGCTGCAAATGGCGGGCAACCCGCGCGACCTGCTGATTGAGACCAAGACAAGGATGTTCGCCGCATGACGAGTATAGAAGCCACGAAAGACACGAAAAGAAACCTCCCCGACGGCTGGCGCTGGGTAAAGCTGGGGGAGGTGATCGCGGAAGCCCAGGCTGGCTTTGCCTGCGGTCTGCGCGATTCTCAAGGAATAGCCCAAATCCGCATGAACAACGTGGACACACGCGGAAACTTCGTTTGGGATGACGTTATCCGCGTTCCACATGAAGCCAACAACATAGAGCAATTCCTAATCGTACCCGGCGATGTGCTCTTTAATAATACCAACAGCACGGAACTTGTCGGAAAGAGTGCCTTGTTCGAGGGCTACCTTGAGCCGATAGTCTACAGCAACCATTTCACACGGTTGCGAACGGTTACTGAAGCCCTGTTGCCGGACTTCTTGGCAAGTTGGTTGAATCATCAGTGGCAGCAAGGAGTCTTCGCCGCAATCTGCAATAGATGGATTGGGCAGAGCGCCGTGAAAGCCGACAAACTGCTTAATCTCGATTTCCCCCTCCCGCCGTTTGACGAGCAGCAACGGATTTCGGGGAGTGTTACGCGAGCAGATGGCAGCGGTGGAGAAGGCCCGCGCGGCGGCCCAGGCCCGGCTTGAGGCGGTCAAAGCCCTCCCCGCCTCTCTCCTACGCCAGGTCTTCCCCCAACCCGGCCAATCCCTCGCCGCTGGCTGGCGATGGGTCAAGCTGGGGGAGGTGTGCCGAGACATCTCTGATGGCACGCATTTCACTCCGACTTATGTTTCCGAAGGTGTCCCTTTTTTATCAGTTAAGGATGTGAGGGAAGAGGGACTTTCGTTTATTGATTGTCGCTACATAACAAAGGAACAACATCATGATTTCTGCAGGAGATGTAAACCAGAAAAGGGAGATGTGCTATACACAAAGGTTGGCACCACAGGAATCGCAAAAGCGATAGATATTGATGTTGAGTTCAGTATCTTTGTGAGTGTCGCGTTGTTAAAACTCCAATCGACTATCATTCCAGATTACCTGGAAAAAGTGTTGAATGCGCCGGTGTGCCGAACACAAGCCGAGAACCTTACTCGAGGTATGGCAAATCGTAATCTTGTCCTAAAGGACCTGAAGCTAATTATCCTACCCCTCCCGCCCCTTGATGAGCAGCGGCGCCTTGCTGGGGAGTTGCGCAAGCAGATGGCGGCGGTGGACAAGGCCCGCGCGGCGGCGGCCGAAGAACTGCACACCATTAACGCACTGCCTGCGGCCCTGCTGCGCGGGGCGTTCAACGGAGAAGTCTAATATGGCGCGGGGTCGAAAGAAGAACGGCAACGGTAACAGCAATG
>CAVXFA010000094.1:0-9069 GCA_963760605.1 uncultured delta proteobacterium
GTCCCCGGCGCGCCAACCAGAAGCACCCCTTTGGGAATCCTTCCTCCCAGTTTCTGGAACTTTTTCGGGTTCATTAAAAATTCCACTACTTCTTGAAGTTCTTCTTTGGCTTCATCGATTCCAGCTACATCGATGAAAGTGACTTTAGTCTCATTCTCGGCAAAAAGCTTGGCTTTGCTTTTGCTAAAAGACATGACCCCCATCCCCGGCCCCATCTTTTTCATAGCGAACCGCCAGACCAGGAATAAGATCCCGATGGGGATGACCCAGGAGAGAAGGGTGCTCAGGAATTTGCTTTGATAAAGTCCCGAATAACTCACTTTCTTTTCATCCAGTTCCTTGGTCAGGCTGGGATCATCCACCCGGACAGTGGTAAATTCCTGATCCGGTTTCCCCTTTTCCTTTATCTTGCCGCTGATACTCTCCGGGCCGATGGTCAGATTGGCTACCTGTCCCGCGGAAAGGTATTCTTTAAATTTGCTGTACGGAATCGTCTCCACTTTTGGGGAGAGAAAGTATTGCTGGAGTAAGGTAAACAAGAGGAAGGCGATCAGGAAATACCAGATGCTGAAGTGAGCCTTGGGAGGCAAAGCATCCTTCTTTCTCGGGGGGTTCTGGGAACCGAAGAGAGCGCTAAGCTTATCCTTTAAATTTCCCTCCGGCTTTTTTTCTGCATTTGACGGCATATCCACCTCCCTTTGAGTCATTAAGATCGATGTAAAAACCTAAAAAGGTCACCTCAGCCTCGGCGGGCATCTAGACGGATGCTTTCCCTTCCATACATTTGCATGAAGGAGCAAGGATCATCCTTTGCTCCAGCGCCAGTCCCGGATCTCGGGCAATTCCTCATCATGCTCCTGGATATAAGCTCAGATATCACCCTTTTCCAAACCAGGGGAGGAGGACGATGCCGATAAAGTCCTGGAGGAAGTGCATCACGGTTGGAGCAACCAAGCTCCGTCGCCACATGTAGACAAAGGCAAAGACTAGCCCCATAACACCGACGGTTAACACCCCAGCCGATCCTTCGTAACCGTGTCCGAGCGAAAAGATTGCCGCCGACAGCAGCGCCGCCGCAACGGGATTTCCAGTGATAGCCTTTAAGCGAAGAATGAGGTACCCGCGGAAAATGGTCTCCTCTGCCGGGGCCACAACCGCAACCAAGACGATGGCCAGCAAAAATTCTGCCATGCCCCTGGCAGCCATAAAGGAAGGCAATGGGGTCGACGGGACAGAAAGCCCGGCCACCCGCAAGGCACTTTCGAATAATCCGGCAGCAAAGAAGAAAGGAATATAAAGCCCAATGCCCAGGCCGATTTCTTTCCAGACGTTTTTGAATCTCCAGCCAATCCAAGGAATGGACTCCTTATTGCGCCAGATGAAGAAAAGAATCAGGCTGACCAGGGCAAGATCGCGTAGAATCGTTGCAAATGCCACGAGCACGAAGCTCAAGCTCCCCTGCTTAACTGCAAAAAAGGAAAGGGCCATAGATGGTACAATAAGGAAAAGAAAGACGGAGACTTCAAGGAGCTGCTCCTTCCAACCGGGCTGAACGCTGGTTCCCTTTTCGGCCTGGCAATTACTCAGGACTGTAACCATCAATCCTCCTAAGGATGAGATTTTTGAGGTTGTATAACGAAAGCCCGGACCGAAGCTCCTATTCCACAGCTTGGCCGGCTCTGAAGCATCAAAGCATTACCTTTTCCCTACTTTGGGGTTGGTCCCTCGGTTACGGGCAGAATTGGCCCTATTTTTCATTATGCTGGGCTTAAAAATCAGCTTCCTTCCGCAGTTCCCCTGATCCTGGAAGTTCAATCCCCGGGGTTGTTGAAAAAAGAAAGAAAAAAGATATACTTCACTATGAAAAGACGTAACCACGAAGTAAATAAAGTGAATCCTGTATTTCTCGGCAAGCCATTCTGTATTTTGGTCAGCAGATACGACACTATCTTGCATCGAGATCACCATGTAGACTCCGCCAGGCCGTTTGTGCTCTTCCGAGGCAGTTCGTAGGAGCGGAATGTTTTCCTGTACCAAACCAGATAGATGCTCTGAAGCACCGCGGCGGCATAAAAAGGCAAGGAGAATTGGCCGGCCTGCAACAGGTAACCGGCGGTGCCGGGACCAACTGACCGCGGTAGCTGGAAGGAGACCGCATTCAGGCTGGCGGCCAGGCCGCGCCGTTCGTCACGCACCAGTCCGACGGTTAAGGCCTGTTGGGCGCCTGCTGAACCTCTGGAGAAGACCGACCGGAGCAGGTATATCAGTGAGGCCAGCCAGTAGGTGGGCATGATGGGCAGCAAAACTAACAAGCCTATGCCGATCAGACGCTCCCAGACTACGGATGGGACGATACCGATCCGCTCAGTCAGCCACCCGGTGAGCAGCGACGCTACCCCAGTGATCACGAAAGTGGCTGCCATTACCGGTGCGATAACCAAGGGGCCGACCTGGAAGCGCAGAGCAAACCAGTACGAGATAAGCGGGCCAGTCAAGCCAATGGCTAAACCGTTAAAGGCGTTGATGAACACGAGCTTGGCCAGGATTCGGTTTTCGAGGCGGCGAATCTGTACCTCGCCCTGCTTTCCCCGGGGGTCTGGTATACGCTTGGGCCCACGGTACCGCTCGTGCGCCTGGCCGATCAAGATCAGGTTCGCGGCGGCAGTAAGCCCCACCAGCCCGAACAGCGGGCGATAAGCCAGGACATCCCCCAGCCAGCTCCCCCAGAGGGAAGGAAAAATGGCGATGAGAGCTCCCAGCCCCATTCCCCAAAAGCCCATCCCCGTGTTCAGGCTGAAGACCCACCCACGCCTCTCCGGGGCCACTTCCTCGGCCAGCCAGGCCTGCTCCACCGGAGAGAACGGGCCCGCAGCCCCCATGGCCCCGCGGCCAAACCCGCCGGCAATGGCGGCCGTGGCCAGGACCAGGGGCTGCGCGGTGAGCAGGGCGGCCATGCCGCAAAGCAGCGAGACAATTTCGTAAGATAACAGGAACGGTTTGCGCCCCAGCCGATCACTGCTCAGGCCAACGAGCAGGCTGAGCCCGGCGCCGAAGAGGCCGCTGCCACTCAGGACCAAGCCAATCGCAAAACCGCTCCAATGAAGCGCGTGCAGGTAGAGGGCGAAGTCCACCACCAGAGCTCCCTGCCCGATACTGCGCAGGGTACGGGCCAGCAGAAGGAGTCGGGTGGTGGGGTGGAGGTTTCTGAGGAGGGGATTGATCATTGCTTTCCTCAACTGGGTATTGTTTCTGTGTGACCTTTTTCGGCGTATTTTGAAAGTTGGGAAGAATCTGGCAGACCTGATTGGGCGACGACCCTAAGGCCGTCGCCCCTTGTACAGGACGGGAAAAGAATGTTAAGTTTTTTCCTTTCTACATGCCTTTTTCTACATGCCGAATTCTTGGTAGATCTGTGAAGGCTACCGCCAATCCTAGGATAACCATAATGGCTCCAACGATCATGTCATTGATCGTCATGCTCGTAATCTCCCGATACCCCAAAAAGAAAGGAGAGAAGACGAGCCAAATGCCCAACACAGCCTGGAATACCATCCAATACCGTAAGCTTCCCATCTTGTTTCACCTCCTTTTGGTTCTCACGTCTGTCATCCTTTTGAATCCTTTAATTTTGGTCATACCTTCTTCTCGGTGAATTTTCAGAAGGATTTCCCCTCTTTTGCTTCGGCAGAGGTGACTTGCTTTGCCTCGGCCTTCGCCATGTGGACATTGATCCACTCGGCAACCAATTTTTTCCCTTCCTTTCCGTACTCGACGGTTGCCCACATCCCTTTCTTCAAGGCGGCAAAAGGCATCTTTTGAATGGTCACGGCGTCCGTGATGGTTGTGTGCTCGCCGATAGAAAAAGCCATCTTTTCTTTAGGGGACTCCACGAAAACCTCCTTGGAAGCCTCATCGACTTTTTCAATCACCCCCCTGATCTTTTCCCATCTCGCCTTTTGAGCAGAACCTGTCTGAGTGGGAGCTGGTTTCTGTTGGGCCATCACCCCGGACACAAAGGCTACTGAGATAGCCAAGGCAACTATACTCATCAGTATCGTTCTTTTCATTTTTTTTCTCCTTCTTCTCAAAATTTTGCATTGCCCCAAAGTTACTACCTCCCTTTTTTGGGTAATAGCAATGCGTATGCCAAATGCCTTTGATTGAAATATTTCTTTGATTTAAAAGGTCTTTAATATGGGTAGGTCTTTTGGAGAATCTTTCTTTGAAGGGATTTTCCTACGAAAAAGTCAGGAGGCGGTAGGGGATTTCCTTCACCCCAATGAGCACATATGTCCCAGGATCATCGGAGGTAATGCTATCGATTTAGTCGGTCCATTTTTCCCACCTTCTTACGATTTCTCCTCGGGTCGTTTTCTCCAGCCCCATCCAAGGGATCGAGGCTTATGATTTATGGGCCGGCCCTTTGAATTTTGGAATAGGGATATATTCCACCGAGGGCTGGTGTCTGACCGGCTGAGGATAAAGACTCATCAGCTGATATACTTCCGGAGGAATATCTTTTACCACATGCAGGCCAAGGTTCTTGGCCTCTTCGTAAGTGATTGGATAGTCATGAGTCCATCTACCCTCCGTGAGAATTCGGGCCAGCTCATCTGCCTTTTCAGTTGAATATTTTCCCTCCAGAAGCGACTTCACCTGAGAGCGGATCTGTTCGATGGCCTTTTTGCCCATATCCGCGAGCAGCCAGGAACGGTCATCAATGTCTGATATGGGTTTTGCTTCTGCCAGCTTCACAAGGGAGGACGCAGGATATTCACCAAGTTGGGGATCAACCGGACCAAGCACAGCATGCTCTTCCATTACGATCTCATCTGCGGCCAGCGCAATCAGAGTACCCCCTGACATGGCATAATGGGGGACAAAGGCTGTAATCTTTCCACGATGCATTCGTATGGCATGGGCGATCTGGTAAGATGCAAGGACCAGCCCCCCGGGGGTATGCAGCACAAGGTCCAGGGGGATATCGGGATCTGTCATGTGAATTGCCCGGATAACCTCCTCGGAGTCATCGATATCAATGTATCGCAGGATGGGAAAGCCTAAAAGGCTCATGGTCTCCTGTCTGTGTATAAGAACGATCACTCTTGAGCCCCTCTTTTTCTCAAACGCCGCAATCAGCCTCTGCCTCGTCGCGAGCAGAAGTCGCCTCTTTAAAAGAGGCTGCAGTGCAGCAATGATGAAAAATAGCCAGAAAATCGTGGAGATGTCGATCTTCATTTCCCCCCCCTCGTTAACGATCTATGTAATGGTAAGTTTCATCCGCATAACTCTTGCGCTGTGAAGACTGCTTCCTTCGGAAAAAAGGAAGGAGCACAATCCCGGCGACAAATCCCCCAATATGGGCCCACCAGGCAACGCCTCCTTCGGTCGCAGGGGAAGCAAACGAAAGAGTCCCGGAGAATAACTGCAGCAAAAACCAGAACCCGATGTAGACGAAGGCAGATAACTCAACAAAAATTGGGAAAAAGAAGATCAGGATCAAGGTTAGAATTCTGGCTCTGGGAAACATCACAATATACGCACCCATGATCCCGGCGATGGCGCCCGAGGCTCCAAATGCCGGAATCGTTGAATGAATGCTCGCCATAAAATAAATGACACTCGCGGCGATCCCGGAAAGGAGATAAAATATCAGGAATCGCCCATGACCCATGCGATCTTCCACCGTGCTCCCAAATAGATGGAGGAACCACATATTCCCGATGATGTGCAACCAGCCGCCGTGTAAAAACATGTTGGTCAGGAAGGCAACGTAATCATCAAAAGGAAGGCCGTGGATAAACGCCCACTTGGGATAAGAATACCTTGCCGGGACAAGACCAAAGAGATAAAAGATCCTCTCTAAAATATCTTTGGGAACGGATATTTCAAAGAGGAAAATGATCCCATTCAAAATGATCAGGGTCCAGGTAACAAACGGAAATCCTATGCGTGGAATGGTATCCTTAAGTGGAAACATGACTCAAGAGAATCCCCCTTGGAACAAACCTGGGCTATGAAAGGTTCTTACGGCCGAATCTGTACATAACTTTCAAAGGCCGCCTCATCTGGAATCGTACCGGCAAGCGAGAAGGTGCCTCAATTCATTTTTTCTTTAGTCTTTAGAATGGCAAAAATGGGGCGAGAAATAAATAGAGTGAATAACGTATTTTATGGATGGAAATACTGTATTTTAAGGGGGTCCGCCATGTAGGTAATCCATCTCTTACCCCCGGGAGGAGTTTTCAGAGAACGGTGTGGTGAATCACGCCCCCTCGAATTCCGGACCTTTCTTCCCAAACCAGCCATATTTGAGCGCCAGGACTGGTCTTAATCGCTTGCTTGGGATTCAGCCGTGAATCGCCTCTTCATAAAAAGCCCCCCTCTCATTAAGGATGGTCTTTATCCGCAGGCTGGGGTGACGGCATTACATGCAAAGTCAGCCCCTCCGCCTTTTCGATGGTCACCTGCTGGCCGGGCTCTAAAGGCTGCGGAGAAACGGCGTTCCAGATTTCACCCTTGTACTCTACCTCAACCTCATCCTTTTCCGCCCTGACCACTACCGCCCGGTCGCCGATCATCGCTCTCCTGCCCATGACCGGCGGTTGGCGCTGAGCCTGCAGGGCTTTCCAGTAGCCGATAATAGAGCCAATCAGGATGAGGGCATAAAACGGCAAGGCAACCTGCCAGGGGAGAAGGAAAAACAGAATTAGCGCCAAAAGTGGCAGGAACAAGAGCAAATGATGCATGGGAACCCCCTCTTCAGACGGCAAGCATCTCTCTTAAACTTTCAAGAAGGTGGCGCGGATGCCCAGGCTTCTAATTAGTTTTGGCCCAGAGCCTCATAAACCTGAGCGAAGGCCTCTTCAAGTTTTCTGACCGAGGACACAGTACCCTTTTCCACCTCATCCGCCAGTTTTTCCAATTCATGGCCTGACGCCATAACGGTTTCCTTGATGTTTTAAGGGGAGGAGATTTGGGTATCTTATCTTTCTCCCGCGACGAGAGGCTACGGCATTGAAGATTAATTCCATGATTCTTCCCTCTCTAAAATCGCTACCGCAGATAATTTCTATTTATTTCTTTAGCACTTTTACTTTCTCTCCAAGTTTATTGATCTCTACCCCCAGGGCTTTGATCCCCTTTTCGACTTCAGCATTCACCGAGCCGGCTCCTTGAAGCAGTTTTCCGGCAAGGAGACGCGTGTCTTGGATCACTGACCCTGCACCGCTTTCCGCTTTCCCTCCTGCCTGTTTGATCGCGCTTTCAAGATGCGCGCCCGCAGCCTCTAGTTCCTGGCCGGTTTTGGCGGTTTCTTTCATGGCCCAAGATTCCGTCGCCTTATGGTAATGATATTGGGCTAGGGCATGGGAGGCGCGGGCGAAGGTCCGGTCAATTTCTTTAACGGATTTCACCGTGCCTTTTTCAACCCGATCCGCCAGATTTTCCAATTCCTCTACGGAAGTTAAGAAAGTCTGTTTTCCCTTCTCTTGGGCCTGTTCTTCTAGCGATTTAAAGTAGGCTGCACCTTTCCGAATTGCCGCTGCAGAGGACCTTAGGTCTTTTTTAAGAAAACTTTCCCGCGCTTTTTGAAAGTTTTCTTCCGGCTCCATGGCCGTGCTGACTTTACCCTCCGAGACTTTAGCCGGAGTCTCTTTCTGGCTCTGGCTGGTTCCTACTCCTGGGATCATGAAAACGACCCAGAGGCCGATGATGAGCATAATTTTTTTATACCCCATAAAATTCCCTCCTTGTCGCAGTTCGGTAAAATTTCTCCCTCGGGGAGTGCTGCCCTATCCCCATTGGGAAACCAACCGATCTATTTCCCCCTCCTCCATAACCTGCGGGTCTTTAGAAAGGAGGACGGGGATCAATGAGCCGCCCCTCTCTAAGGCCTGCTTCCTCTCCAGAACGATTTTGCCTTTATCGGCTTCTGGTTTTGAAAGACCCCTTGCAAAATAAGAGTCAAATCTGCCTGGTCCCTCAGATTCTTGGCGGGTGAGCAGGTCCAAAGCCCGCAGCAATTGCTCATCCTTGCTCTCCCGCAATTCCGCTGTCGTCATTCCCTTCTCCGCTTCGGGGAACAGGGGAGTTACCTCTGGAAGAAGGGGGACGAATACATTGGGAGAAATTCCTTTATGCCAGATTACATGCCCAGCAGGGGTTAGCCACTCTTTGGTGGCCAGTAAGAGGGCTGAACCGTCGGAAAGAGTAAATGGTTCCAATACAGTTCCCGTGCCAAAAGTTTTTTCCCCCACGAGGGTGGCCCGGTGGGCATCCTGCAAGGCGCCGGCAACAATCTCGGCAGCGCTGGCTGTTCCGCCATTGATCAATACGACAATCGGTATGGGGATCGCTGCGCCCTCTGACTGAACTGCTACCGGTGTTACCTCCCCCCTGGCGTTCTTTTCCAACAACACGTTCCCGCTGCTCAGAAACTGGCTGGCCGTCTCCACGGCCTCATCAAATAGACCCCCCGGGTCGTTGCGCAGGTCAAGGATGAGTCCGGTCAGCTTTTTCTCCTGGATGTCTGCTAAGGCTTTCCTGAGATCTTTGCTGACTCCTTTGCTGAAGGTGGCAATACGTACATGGGCCGTTGTGGTTCCCGGCAGGCGCTGCCATTTCACATTGTGCAAGGTTGCCGGTATCTTGAAAGGAGCATGCGCCTGTCCTCCAAAAGTTGACGGGAACCCTGCCGCCAGGGCTTCACGCTCGAAAGCAATTATCGGTTCTTGCCGCCCATCTCGCCATTTCTTTGCCGTAGTCGATGATAGCCTGGAATGCCGCCTGGACTTCCGGCATAACGGCAGGCCCAAATCGATTTGGCATACCCAGTATATAGGGAAGGGGCGAGAATTTTCGAAAGGCGCCAGTGCCCCCAGTGTTCTTGGCAGGTAATAACGGAGACAAAAATCAGAGACGTCATTGAGAAAAACATCATATTCATCCGCTTTCATATATTCACCTTCGACGAACTGCTGCATACTGGCATTATCGGGAAGGCCATGCCCCGGCCATCTCGAAGAAAGGCTATTGATAATTTCCATCGTTTTTCCCGGGGGTACCATA
>CAVXFA010000095.1:0-30755 GCA_963760605.1 uncultured delta proteobacterium
CCAATGTGGCCGTCATAAAGAGCAAAATCGCCGGCCGGAAGGTATATATCGTCGATGGCCACATCATGCCGAATACGGCCATTTTGGATCCCCGCTTCACCATGACCCTGCCCCCCGGATTAACCGCCACCACGGCCATGGACGCCATGACCCATGCCGTCGAGGCGCTCACCAGCACCATGTCGAATCGTATCTGCGACGGGCAGGCCTTGCAGGCCATTCGCCTGATCGGGGAAAACCTGCCGACGGTTGTTGTTGATGGGAAGAATGAAAAGGGCCGCCTCAACATGCAGATTGCCGCCACCATGGCCGGATGGGCCTTTACCATTGCCCAGGTCGGTCTGGTCCATGCCATGGCGCATACGTTAGGGATCCTGCACAACATTCCCCACGGAGCGGCTTGCGGCATCGTGCTGCCCAAGGTGATGCGCTTTAATGTCGATTATGCCGCTGACAAGCTAGCCTTGGTTGCTCAGGCTCTCGGGGTCAAAACCGACGGTATGGATGGGCGGAAAGCAGCGCTGGCGGCTGCGGACGCCATAGAGGCTCTGATGACGAAGGTTGGCCATCCGATGAGGTTGCGCGATTTGGGTGTTCCGGAGCAGAGTCTGGGGATTTGTGCTTTTCACGCCATTGCCGATACGCCTTCTCTGTTCAATGCCCGGCCGGTTAACGATCCAGGGGAGGTTCTCGAACTCTACAAGCAGGTTTATTAGAGAAAGCCCGATCTCATGCTCGACGAAAACGTGAAAAGAGCGTATCTTGGAGTTTAAAGGCGAAAGTGAACGATCATCGGTAAGGTAATTTCCTATACGCTTCGGCACACGGGGGAACGCTGAAAATTCCACCTGGACGCTTTTCAATCCAAGCGCATGTAAGCCCGGCTAACAATCTGATCGAGAAAAGCCGGGATTTCGGGATAAGAACCGGTTAGCCCAAGATGCTAAGATTCTGTGTCTTTCGGCAAATTTCAATAGAAGAGGAGGTCAAGATAATGAAGAATTGGAAGGGATTTCTCGGCTTTACGTTTTTCCTGCTGGTGGGATTAGTCGCCGCTTGGCCGGCCACTGAAGCCTCGGCTCAGGCGGCCAAAGAAGTCGTGATCGGGTACACCGGACCCATCAGCGGTGTGGCTGCGGAATATGGCCAGGACTGCCTGAACGGAATAGCGATGGCCGTCAACGAGATCAATCCGGCCGGGGGGGTCACCATCAAGGGCCAGAAGTACCAATTCAAGTTGGTCAAGTTCGATGACATGATCGACCCCACCCAGGCAGTCAACAACTGTCGCAGGTTCCGGGACCAGTACAAAGCCCCGGCCGTATTCAACCCCGTATTCAATACCCTGGCCGCCATGGCCAAAATTAACGAAGAGAAAGGAAACGAGTTTCTCATCATGGCCTATACCAGCACCCCCAAAGTGATCGGGATCGGGAACAAGCTGGTGGCGGCAATTCCCCCTCCTTTCACGGTATACGTTAAGAGCTTTGCCGATGTCGCTTGGGGAAAAGGATGGCGCAAGGCCGCCATGGTGGTAACTCTGGGGGCTTACGGCGACGAATGGCGTCATGCTTTCAAGGAGTACTGGGAGAAGAAGGGCGGCCAGATCACCGCGGACAAACCGGCCAACTACTACACGGAGACAGACTTTTCGGCCCCGTTGACGGCAGCGCTGGCCACCAAGCCCGATGTCCTGCTCATCGGCGGGCCTTCTGCCTCTACGGCATTGGTCATCGAGCAGGCTCGGGGTTTGGGCTACAAGGGGGGATTCATCCTGATCGACCAGGCCAAAATGGATTACATCGAGAATATTCTCAAGGGTACTCAGTTAATGGGCAACACGATCGGCGTCGCGGCGGTGGCGCTTTCTCCCACGGTAACCGCCCCCGCATTTGAGAAGAAGTACAAGAGTATTTACAAGCGCATGCTTACCTGGGAAGTGTCGCTGAATTACGATGCCATGTATGCCCTGTCCCGGGCCATGGTTGCGGCTGGGACCGTGGAGGATCCTATCGCGATCCGGGCCGCCTTCCCGAAGGCTTTCCCCCTTACCGGCGACAAGTTCCCGGTTGAGTATTGGGGAATCACACCGGGAGGCCGTATGGAGATCGCGGGGTCCGTGCAGACGATCGATCAAGCGGGGAAATATGGGCCAGTGAAATTGGTCGTCTATTGGTTTAAGACAGAGAAAGAATTCAATCAATTTACGGCGCAGGCCACGCTCGTAGGGAATGCTACTTGGGGATTTTTCAAATTCGAAAAAGACGAATAAGATAAGCTCGGTCTCCGCTCCTCTGAGGGTCGAGGATAGCTCTGAAGCTGTGATTCTATGTTGGAGGTCTGCCGGGTACTTTGTTACCCGCTACTCCGGCGGATGGGAAGTGTATGCACCTTTTTTTACAGCAGGTTTTCAATGGCGTTATGCTGGGCAGCACTTACGCCATTGTGGCTTTGGGGCTTACCCTGGTTTTTGGCATCCTGAACGTCCCCAATTTTGCCCACGGTCATCTTTACATGCTGGGCGCCTACGTCAGTTTTTTTCTGATGACCCTCTATGGTTTCGGATTTTGGACGGCCCTGATCGCTTCCATGGTGATCCTGGCCCTGGTCGGGATTTTGATCGAACGGGTCGTCTACCGCCCCTTGCGGGACAAGCCCCACATCAACTCGTTTATTTCCGCGGTGGGCGCTCTGATGATCCTGGAAACCAGCGTCATTGTTTTCTGGGGTCCCCAGGGGCGGCGGATCCCCAATCCTTACCCGGGCACAGTGGAACTGCTGGGCATTACCATGACCTACCAGCGCCTGCTCGTCATACTGGCGGCGATCGTTCTAATCGCCCTGCTGCAGATCTTCATTAAAAAAACCACGCCGGGGACAACCATTGAAGCGGTGGCCCAGAACCGGGAAGGGGCCATGTTGGTGGGGGTCAACGTAAACTGGGTCTCCTCCCTTACCTTCGCCATTTCTACGGCTACGGCGGCGGCAGCAGCCTGCCTGGTGGCTCCCATTTTTATGATCTCCCCTACGATGGGGGCTCTTCTGGGGATGAAAGCCTTTGTGATCGTCATCCTGGGGGGATTAGGCAGCATCCCGGGAGCGATCCTGGGAGGATATATTCTGGGGCTCCTCGAAGCCATCGGGGGCGGCTATCTATCTGCTGCCTATAAAGATGTCTATGCCTTCGGCGCCCTGATTCTGATCCTGTCCATCAGGCCCACCGGCTTATTCGGCAGGGAGGTGAGCTGATGGCCGCGATAAAATTCTTGCGGGAAAAGTGGTTCTATGTGCTTCTGCTGGTCTTGGCGCTGGCTCTTCCCTTCCTGATCACCAACCGCTACCACTTCCAGATCGTGATTATGGGGTGCCTTTTCTCCATCTCCACACTCGGCCTAAACCTGATCCTGGGCTATACCGGGCAGGCCTCCCTGGCCCACGCCGGGTTCTTCGGCATTGGGGCCTACGGTGTGGCCCTCATGGCGAAAAGCGGCATTTCTTTCTGGCTAGCCCTTCCCCTGTCGGCCCTTCTCACCGCCTTGATCGGCTTTCTGATCGGGCTGCCCACCCTGCGCACCCGGGGTTCGTATTTTGCCATTGTCACCCTCTGCTTCGGGGTCATTGTTTCGATTGTGGCGGGCAACTGGATTGATCTTACGGGTGGATACACCGGCGTCGTGGGAATCCCCCTGCCGAACCCGCTCTCTATTCCTTTAGCCGGGGAAATCAATTTTCAAAGCCTGGTTGCCCAATACTACCTGGTCTTGGCTTTTCTGCTTTTCACCCTGCTGGTCATGCATCGGCTGGTCTATTCCCTCCTGGGATTGAGTTTCATGGCCATCCGGAATAATGAGGTCCTGGCTGGGGCCGTGGGGATTAACCCCTTTGCCGGGAAAATATTATCCTTCGTGGTGGCCAACTTTTTTGCTGGCCTAGCCGGCGGCATTTATGCCAGTCTGATGGGCAGTATCAGCCCCAGCACGGCCTCCTTCGAGCTGACCTTCAGCTGGCTCGTCTATCTCCTCCTGGGGGGAGCAGCGACCCTGGCCGGGCCCATTCTCGGCGCTTTTGCCATTCCAGTACTTATGGAATATCTGCAATCTTTGGCAGAATACCGCCTGATTATTTTCGGAGCCCTGCTGATCGCGGTGATCATCTATTTCCCCCGCGGGCTGATGGGCGGATTCAGTACTTTGGAGGAAAGAGCGAGGGCCTTTTACGGGCGAAGGAGAGGAGCGAAGAGTGCTGTTGCAGGTTAAGAATCTCAGTAAGCATTTTGCCGGCCTGGCGGCCGTAGACGATGTATCTCTACAGGTCCGGGAGGGAGAAATTCTGGCAATTGTTGGGCCCAACGGGGCCGGGAAATCGGTTCTCTTCGGGCTGATCAGCGGCTTGCTGCGGCCGACTTCCGGGCAAATATACCTGCAGGGGGAAGAGATTACCGGTTTGAAGCCGCACCTGATTGCCCGCAAAGGCATCGGCCGGACCTTTCAGACCACCGCTCTTTTTGACCAGTTGCGGGTCTTAGACAATCTGGCGATCGGCTACCGGCTGTGCACCTCGGGGGGGTTTTGGAGCACCCTCTCTCATTCTCACCGCTGGGAGGAAGACAAGAACCGGACCACGGCCAAGGTAATGGAGACCTTAAACTTCATTGGGTTGGCGGAAAAGGCCTTTCACTTTGTCTCCACCCTCTCCCAGGCGGAACAGAAGCGCCTCTCCATCGGCGTAGCCCTGATCAGCCAGCCCAAAATGATCCTGCTGGATGAGCCCACCAGCGCCTTGATTCTGGAAGATACGGAGCAAATCACGGACCTCATCAAAAAAATTTATCGGGTGAGGGGAATCACGGTCTGCCTCATCGAACACAAGATGCGCATGGTGATGGACCTGGCGCAGCGGATCATTGTTCTGAACTTTGGCAGGGTCATAGCCGAGGGAACGCCCGAAGAGATCAGCAAGAATCCGGAAGTGATCGAAGCCTACCTGGGGGGGGAATACGTTGCTTAAACTTACCAGCGTCTCCACGCTCATCGGTGGATTCCAGGCAGTCCGGGAGATTTCCCTGGAGATCCCCAAGGGAGATTTTGTCACTCTCCTGGGAAGCAACGGCGCCGGCAAAACCACCCTTTTTCGGACGATTGCGGGCGTGCTAAAACCGTTCCAGGGGACCATCGAGTTCAAGGGCCAGCCTATTCAGGGACTGCCGGCGAATAAAATCGTGGGCCAGGGGTTGTCCCTCTGTCCCGAAGGACGCCAGCTTTTTCCCCAGCTTTCGGTATTCAAAAACCTGACTCTGGGAGCTTACCCGCGGCGCAAGGATCGTAAAGGAGTCCAGCAATCTCTGGAACAGGTCTATGCCCTTTTTCCCATTTTAAAAATGCGCCGAACCCAGCTGGCCGGCACCCTCAGCGGAGGTGAACAGCAGATGCTGGCCATCGGCCGGGCCCTCATGTCCAAACCAGATATGTTACTCCTCGATGAACCTTCCATGGGATTGGCCCCTCTCGTCGTTCGACGAATCATCGGGGAGGTCGTTAGGGCCATCTACGAGGCGGGGACAACGGTATTTTTATCCGAGCAAAACGCCCACATGGCCCTGATGATCACTCGCCGGGGCTATGTGCTAGAAAATGGAAGAATTGTGCTGGCTGGCTCAAGCTCTGAACTTACGAATAACGAGAAGGTGAAGAAGGCCTATATTGGGGCGTAATGAGGCGCCGGCTGTCGGCCAATTTGCGAACCCCTGCCGAGCAGGAGAAACGCCTTGAAGATCCGAGATCTGGTTGAGCGCACCAGGGTATCCAAAGAGACCGTTCATTATTACATCCGGGAAGGGCTCCTTCCCAAGCCCCGCAAGCGTGGAAGAAACATTGCGGACTACGATGAGAGCTATGTAGAGCGCATCCGCATCATCAAAGAATTACAGGACAATTATTTTCTCCCTCTTTCGCTGATCAAGAATATTTTGAAATTTCAAAAAAAATCTCCGGAAGGGGAGAGCCTCTTGCGCCTGAGCAGCGACTATTTCCGGCCGGTGGACCGCCTTCTTCCCGGAGAAATCGTGGGGGAAGAGGAATTCCGTAAGGCCACGGGCATTGGAAAAAAATGGTTAGCCAAAATGGAAGAATGGAAGATTATCACTCCGGGGGTGCGGGGAGGGCAGAAAGCTTATTCCCAGGATGATATCATGATCGGTAGGCTCATCGTGGAGATGGATGAAATTGGGTTGGGGCCGAGGGATGGGTTTGATCCCGAGGCCCTCAGGCATTACCGGGAAATGTTCCGGGAGATTGTGGTGGTGTCCCACAAATATTATACGCAGGCCAGTCTGGGAAAACTCACTCCGGAAGAGTATTCCCGGAAGATGGTCCAGGGGAGAGAGATCATGAGCACCTTCTTTTACCACCTTTACCGCAAGCTCTCCCGGGAGGAATACAAGCGAATCCTGGCGATGATCGAATCGCAGGCCCAAGACCCAGAAGGAGAGCAAAGGACGCCTCAACTTCTTGACCAAAGGCCGGGCAGAGAGGCGTGGTAAGAAATCCTTACCTGGAGACGTCGTCTCCTTCGGTTGTACCTGAGGGCTGCTATGAGATTCCTCATGGTAAGAAATAAGGGGGATTGATAGAGTTCTGGGGAAAAGATCATTTCGGGGCCGGGGATGTGCCGAAGCCCCTGGAGACAACTCAAAATTTAGGAGAGGGAGGAGGAAAGAAAAATGAGGACAAAACAGCAGTACATCGAAGGGTTGCGGAAGATGCGGCGCAATATTTACATGGATGGGCGGAAGATCGACCGTGATGATGAGATGCAGATGTCGACGATCAACACCGTTGGGTTGACCTTCGACTACGCCGCAGACCCCAAACACCAGGACCTGTGCACCGCGACCTCACACCTGACCGGTGAAAAGATCAACCGCTTCTGCCATATTCACCAGAGCAAGGAAGACTTGCACAAGAAGCAGGATATGACCCGGCTCCTCTGCCAAGTTGCCGGGGGGTGCATTCAGCGGTGTATGGGTTGCGATGGCGCCAATGCCGTTTACGCTGTTTCCTATGAGGCTGACAAACAGAACAACGGGGCTACGGAATACCACAAGAACTTCAAGAAATGGGTGGAACGGTTCCAGAAAGGGGACCTGGTGGGCTGCTGCGCCCAGACGGATGTCAAGGGTGACCGGATGAAACGGCCGAGTCAACAAAAGGACCCGGATATGTACGTTCACGTTGTGGAGAGAAAAAGCGACGGAATCGTGGTCCGGGGTTCCAAGGTCCACAACTCTGAGGCTTCCGTGGCAGATGAGATTTTAGTGGTGCCGACTCGAGCCCTTCTGCCGGAAGAGAAGGACTGGGCCGTGGCTTTTGCTGTTCCAGGCGACTGGGAAGGCGTCAAGCAGGTGGTGACGATTCATAACCTACGGGATCGACAGTACTTCAAGAGAGGTTTTGCCCCTGGGGCGACAGATTCCTACACAATTTTTGACAACGCCTTCATTCCCTGGGAGCGGGTCTTTCTTTGCGGGGAGACCATCCACGGGGGCGTATGTGCCCTTCTCTTCGCTCTCTTTCACCGCCACAGCTACTCTGGCTGCAAGCCAGCCCTGGGAGACTTGATGCTGGGCACAGTGGCCTTAGCGGCCGATTACAACGGCATCGGCAAGGCCCATCACGTGAGAGACAAGCTGGCCGAGATCATCCGCGTATCCGAGCTGGGGTATGCGGCCGGCTTCACCGCCTCGGAATTGGGGAAACCCGAAGTGTATATTCCCGGCTTGGGTTTCAAACCCTACGGCCCAGGAAGCTATATTCCCCATTCCATATATTGCAACGTGGGGCGCAACCTGTCGGGCGAGGCAGTTTTCCGCGAGGCGGAGATCCTCTGCGATGTATCCGGGGGAATTCCGGCGACCTTCCCCTATGAGGGAGATTTTATGAACCCCGAGACCAAGGATCTTCTGTACAAGTACATCACCCGCAATCCGAATGTCCATCCCGAGGATGCCGCCCAGCTCTGGCGGTACGTGGGGGACCTGCTCTGTTCATCCACCGGGGGGATTCATAGCTTCGGAGCTTATCACGGGGGCGGCTCGCCGATTATGGAGGCCATTGCCATCACCACCCAGTATGACATCGAAATCCGCAAAAACCTGGTCAAAAAGCTCGCAGGGATAAAAGACAGACCCGTAAATCCTGAAGTTCCAGGCCAAAAAAACTAAAAGACTCAGGTCCATCCTTCCTCCAGGAAAACTTCCGGCCCTGGAGGGAGGAAAATTATTTGGATCATCCAGGGAAGCAAAAATTAGGGAGAAAGATCACTACCCACACCGAACGGAGGATAAACGATGAGAGAAGTTGTGATTGCCGGATATTTAAGAACAGCTCAGTCTCGCTCCAGGCCGAACGACCCGGGGCGGGACTGGTTCCACAAAATGAGATCCGATGAACTTCTGGCGAAGCTTCTCCCCGAGGTGATCAAGAGGACGGGGATAAAGGCAGAAGAAATCGACGATTTTATCGTAGGGTCCGCCACAGGCGTCAGCGAGCAATGGAGTTACGGAGGCCGATTCCCTATCTTCTTAGCCAATCTGCCAGAGACGATCCCGGCGAAATTCGTGGACCAGCAGTGCGGTTCCGCCATGGCCGGCATCCATATCGGGTTTCTGGAGATTGCCGCCGGCTTTGCCGACATCGTGATGATTGGGGGAATGGAACACATGACGCGCGTCCCCATCGGCGGAACCCTTCTGGAAAAAGGGGCCATCGCGCCGAATATGCGTCTTTTCACGGACCCAGCCTACAAACACTGGGATATGATGACCACCATGAACATGGGGTTTACCGCGGAGAAGCTTTTTGCCCAGAGCGGCTTCACCAAGGAGGACATGGACCGCTGGGGGACCCGGGCGCACCAACGGGCCTCCAAGGCTCGGAAAGAGGGGTTCTTCAAAGAGGAAATTTTGCCGATCGAGGCTGAGCAGGCCGACGGGAAAAAAATGATCGTAGATCGCGACCAGGCCGTGCGGGATGATGCCACCCTGGAGGGCATGAAGGACCTCAAGCCAGCCTTCAAACCCGAGGGAGTGATTACCGCCGGGAATTCTTCCCCGCTGAACGCCGCAGGCACTTCCATGATCCTGATGTCCAAGGAGACCGCCAAGAAAAAAGGGATCCAGCCCATGGCGACCCTCCGCTCCATCGGATTCGCTGGAGTGGACCCCACCATCATGGGGGTGGGCCCCGTGCCCGCCAGCCGCAAGGCGCTGGCGAAGGCGGGTTTGCAGGTTCAGGACATCGATTACTGGGAGATCAACGAGGCCTTCTGCATCGTCGTCCTAAACTGCATCAAGGAACTGGGCATCGACCCCGAACGGGTCAACGTCATGGGAGGAGGCACGGCCATCGGGCATCCTCTGGGAGCTTCGGGGGTCCGACTGGTAGGCACCCTGGCCCGGATTTTGAAAGCCAAGGGGGGACGCTATGGTCTGGCTAACGCCTGCGTTGGCGGCGGACAGGGCGTGGCCACGATTATTGAGAGAGAAGCATAACCGTTGTGCTGGGCTGCGGTGCTGCAGTGCCGAAGAACTGTCGTTGATTTGAACGGCAAAACGGCATTCCGCAGCCGGCAGCACTTTCTTTCGGCAGCACCGCGGCGCTTCTTTTAATTTAGAGAAAGGAGGGAAGCCATGATTGTTGAGGATATCAAAAAAATCTGCGTAGTCGGAGCTGGAAACATGGGGCATCAGATATCGCTCCTCTGTGCCATCCATGGATACAAAACCACCTGCACCGATATCCTTCCAGATATTTTAAAGAAAGCTGAAAAATTTGCGGACACTTATTTGCCCGGACGGGTCGCAAAGGGGAAGATGACCGAGGAGCAGGCCAAGAATGCCCGGAAGAATATTTCCTTTATCCTCGACCTGAAAGAAGCAACCCAAAACGCCGACTATGTCATCGAAGCGGTCGTAGAAGTCCTGGACGTCAAAAGAAAGATGTTCGCCGAGCTGGATCGGCTCGCCCCACCGCATGCGATTCTTGCCACAAACAGCTCGGCAATCGTAAGCTCCCTGATCGCCGATGTCACCCAGCGGCCTGCGAAAATTGTGAACCTCCATTTCTTCAATCCGGCCCTGGTTATGAAGCTCGTAGAAGTTGTCAAAGGTCCGCATGTCTCCGAGGAAACTGCCCGGATCTCCATGGACCTCTGCCGCAAGCTGGAGAAAGAACCGGTTCTGATTAAAAAAGAGGTAGAGGGGTTCCTGCTGAACCGGATTTTCCGGGTCATCACCCGTGAAGCCCTCTGGATGCTGGAGATGGGCGTCGCCACCGCGGAGGACATCGACAAGGCCTGCGTCTTTGGAGCAGGGCATCCGATGGGGCCATTCCGCCTGATGGACCTCACGGGCGTCGATCTCAACTACATCATGTCCCTGGAACGGTTCAGGAAGACCGGCGATTTTGCGGATCTTCCAGCCCCGAGCGTCGTGGAGAAATACATCCAGGGACACTACGGAGAAAAGACCGGCAAGGGCTGGTACGACTACACCACAAAATAGCGTAGAGCAGAGAGCGATGAGCTAAGAGCGAATAGCGAGCTCATAGCTCGAAGCCGATAGCACACAGCCGATATCCTACACCCTACACGCTCTTCTGTAGGCTCTTAGCTTATGGAGCCATCAGGCCATTTGAAAAAGAGTTGGAGGAGTTGAAGCGACGCAAGGAAAAGGCTCTCCAGATGGGAGGGCCTGAAAAGGTGAAACGCCAGCACGACCAGGGAAAGCGGCACGGATGAAGCACCCATCAATAAGAATTCGCTTGAATATTTTTCTGATTAGACAGACTGCCAATACCCATTGTCTGCAAGGTAGATGCCGGATGTCCAGGGTAACCGAGACTGCTATTTTGCGGTGCTGTGCATTGCATCCGCCTGAACGTGCAAGGTTCTCTCTCGGCTCCAAGTAGGAGAATAATTCCAAGAAGGGAAGATTATGCCCGGAAAGAAAAACCCAAGCGGATCTTGAAAACTCTGAGACCTACGTTGAAGGAGAACTGCTCAGGACCCCACAAACCGGTGTAGGCCGGCAGAACCTTCACTCGGGCACCCGGGTCCAGGTTTTGTCGGGATCGAACGCCTTCATCGCCTGCGCAGCCTTTTTGGTCTTCTTGCCAAAGTCCTTCTGGTAGACCACTCCATCATGATTGACAGTGAAGGTCATGACGCCCGAAGCTCTGTAATGCGCCGGGTAGGCTATGAGGGCGAATCCCCCGATCATCTTTCCCCCGACCACATAGTCGTGGGCGCCGCCGGGTGCATTCTTGCCCTGGGCCGTGAGAATCCGGTAAAAGTACCCGTGGTAAGGGTCCGGTTCTCCTCCCAATGGTTCCGCGCTGTAGCCCTCATCTCTCGCAGCGGCAAACAGAGGCCCTATGGGGCTTTCTTCTTGGCCTTCCCCGGCCTCCCAGTAGAGACCGTCCTGCTTGCCCGGCGTACTTACAAACTTTTGGGCGTACTCAAGAAGGCCTTCTCCCTGATGGGCCTTCTTCATCGCATATTCCCTCTGGGCGTCGACATAGGCGAGGCACACCTGGATGGCATTTAGCTCATTCCTGCCGACCCTCCGCGCCAGTATCTCCTGCTTGCCCGCCCTTGTGTCGAATCTCCAGCGATTCCCGGCTTTCACGATGGGGATCGGAAAGGGCCACTCGTCGCTCCCCACGTGGAGCGTGACCTTTCCGGAGGCCTCCTCCAGCCTGTTCTTCTCTTCGTAGTGCTTGACGAACCATTCGCGCCCTTGCTTGTCTTCGACCGGATCCCCGGATAGAATAATATGCCTGCTTCCAGACCCGAATATTGTCAGCAGCGATTGGGTATCATCGGCCTTGACCGCATCGACCATTGCCTCGACGGCTTCTTCCGGAGAGGAAAAGGTCTTCTGCGGAACTTTCGCATAAACGCTGCCACAGGCGAAAACAACGGCAAAAATGGCCGCTACGATGAGGAGTTCATTGCCTCTCAACGAGTCCTTTTCCCTGGTACGTCTGAATCGCAACATCCTTATATCCTCCATAGCGAATGGGTCTCTTAGGATTCAGCGATCACTGGCGAGGTCCGCCACCGCGCGAAGTGCCGCCTCCGGGACCTTTACTGCTGGGGGAGATTTTGGTGCCTTTGGGCGAAGAACCGCCGGTTCCGGCACTCGACAGACTTTCATGGCCTCGATTGCTCGACTGCCGTGTTTGGCTGCCAGGGCCAACGCCGCCAAACGCCGTGGGACCCTGTAGCCCTTGGACTCCATGACGTCCAGGACTGGCGGGCTGCCCGGGTGGCCCGGCCTTGGGAACTTTAGGAAGGGTCGTGACCCGCGGCTGCTGCACGGGACTGGCGGGCTGCCTGGGTGGCGGGGCGACCTTGGTAAGGTTAGGACTGGTCGTAACCCGCGGCGGCTGCGAGCCCGGATGGTCAGGTCCCTGGGCGACAACCCTTCGCGCTCCACCGCGATCATATCCTCTTAAGTCGCGACGCGCATCGGCCCCCGGGAGAGGCCCCCGGCCAAACTGCTGGGCAACCGACGGAGCACGGTAGGCGACTCCCCTTCGATGATCCGGGTCATGCCTCCACATCCCTTGGCCGCCGCTTCCCGTTGTCACATGAGTTATGTACCTGTTCCGGTCGATCCGATTATTGATGTACACGTTCCTCGTGGTATTGATCACAACATCGTGGTGATGCCAGTGAAAGCCGCCCCACGCATAGCCCCAGGCGACACCGACCCCCACCCCGAGGCCGAAGCCGATGACACTACCCGCAATAACCGCTCCCCGCGGATAGTAGTAGTACGGGGGGTATGCCGGCCACCACCACGGGCCATAGACGACCGTTGGATCATATACCGGCACGTAGACCACCTGGGGGACGGCAGGTTCGATGACGATGGTCTGGCTCTCTGGTTCCACGATGACCCTCTGTTCGCTGGTGGTCCCCAGGCTGCCCTGGGCTTGGGCCTTCTGTCTGAGCTCCTGGACGGTGGCCATCAACTGATCCTTTTGGGCCAGAAAGGCGTCTCCCAGCTTTTGCGTCCACTCGAGCCTGTCGTTCATCATCTGCAGGACCGAGGGGAAGTTCACGAGCGATTTCACACTCGGGTCCCAGTTCCGTTGTTCCAGTGCAACCGCCAGCGGGTCGCCATTCAGGTTCGGGTTTGCCTGTACCCAGCGGTATGCCTGAACGACCTCCAGGGGATACGTGGCTGCCATCAGGACCTGCACCAGAAGCTCATCCGGATAGAGCGCGATGGGCGCAAGCATCTGGTCCAACTCCTCCTGTCTGAAGAACGTCTGCCCGCCCGAGTCCAGGCTCTGTGCCATGATCCCCCCGGGGGGTGCGGCCAGCAGCAACACCAATGACCATAGGAACAAGCGGGTGTACATACCTCTTTTGCTTTTCATTGCTCTCCCCTCTCGGTACTCCTCTCTAGGCCTTTTCTGGGCGACTACGTCTTCCTCTTTCTATCCTGTTCGTATTATACCCCCTTTGGTGTGTCTTGTCATGGCGATAATCCCTTTTGTGGCCCATTTCTGAAATACGAGGTGGCAAATATGTAGATCGTCAGGTTTGCATGAACCAGGTTACGGGCATACGTAGACTGACTGGATCAGGATAAGATTTAAGATATCCGATCCTCAGGATCCACTGAACTTCGCCGGTCAAATCCAATTCATTAGCAACCAGGTTTTTCCAAGGACTTTCTTCAAGCATCTGGGTCATTGGATGGATCGCTATCTTTTTCTCTCTTATTTTCAAAAGCATACTTTCCCATCTTCTTCCGTATTCAATTAATGTTGGAATACTTGAATCGTGGCTGGTGATGACAAGCCATCCACCACAATTTTTCACCTGCTTTGCCACACCATCGACAGTTTGTTCTCGAAAGCTCTTTTTAAGAACGGATTGGCGAGTATAAAAATTTCGAACATAGAATCCGCCAATTCCCTTAATATCCATGCTTTCTGGAGTTAATCCATTCCGATATTTTCTAGCTTCTTTATTTGACCATCTGATCCAGCTTGCGAGTTCCTCCTGGGCAGCATCCCGGAAGGCTTGAGTTCGATTTGCTTCTATTGTCCTTTCTTGCAAATATTTTCCTGGCGAAGAATTTTTGGGGAAATAAAAGCTATGCGGGAAAGGGAGATTGGGAGATTCAGTCAGAGCAAGGCAAGGCCGGGTATCATGTTTAGTAATGTACTTTATATCATCGGTTTTGATTTCCTTATCAAGGAAATTAGTTCTAACCGTCCTTCTTTTTTTGATTTTTTCGAGTAGGAAATCTTCAGTTTTGCTTTTTTTGAGGCGAATCTCGGCAATATCAGTATCTGTCCGGTTTTTGCCTATGATTTGAAGGCCAACGTTATAACCGTACTTTCCGGCGGCAATGACCAGGTTTTCTATAAAGGCGCCAAGCGAAAGAAACATTTCGCGATTTTCGGGATCTACTGCTGGCAGCCAACGTTTTTTATCTGAACCGATAATCCAATGTTTCGGTTCAACAACTTTTAGAGTCCAAGGTTGAGTGTTATGACTGCTGGGTGCAAGGGATGCCAAATATAAGATTTCCATTTCATCTTTTTCAAGCCCTTTCATAGTTTCTTTATCATCCCTTCGCCTTGAAAGGTCATCTCGTTTCACTCCGCTACAAGAATTGCTAAATGACAGTCCCCCTACCAAAAGCATCCCTCGGCCAGCATATCGTAAAAAGCTTCTACGATTTATCATCCTCTTCCACCCCTCTTAAATATATTCTTTTATTATATGGAAGGACATAAATAAGTTGACATTAGATCGACTCTGATGGAACTTAAAAATTCCCAGCTTAAATCCCCCCTTGCCCCCCTTTGATAAAGGGGGGTGGGGGGGATTTGTCCGTAGAATGCCGAACAATTAATGCCAACTTTCTTTTGTCGTTCACTATAATACAAACGAATTAATTTTTTTTACCCCTAGCCCTCCCCCTCAAGAGGGGAGGGCTTGCCCTGTGGAGTAAATTCAACTACTCCACAGGGTGAAGGAGGGGGTGATGTCACTTTATTTATTACGTTTGTATTAGTACAGTCAGGACGAATTGTACGCTTTTTATCACAAGTTTGTCGGTAGGAAAACTGTCCATCTAATCTTCCCCTTGTAGAATCAAAGAAAGGCGAGTTGCCGCAGCTATACCAATCCAATGATGACAATGATTTTGCTTGGTATGTTTCTCTTCCTTTCCTCACGGCTCTACAGCGTAAACACGTATTTGCGCCTCTTGTTCACGGCTACGCGGGACGGCGAGAAACAGACGCCCCTCTTCCGGCACATATAGGGAAGTGCGCGCTCCCGCTGCAGTTGGGATTTTTGCAAGGGCAGCGTAGGGGTCGGCATCGTTCTTTTGAAAGACGTTAAGAAAACCTTCGCCGCAGGACGCATAAATCCGTTTATACACGGCATCATAAAAAACATCATCGACGTCCCCCCCAATGTCCAATCTGGCAACTTCCTTGCCCGACTCAGTGTCATATACGACGATCTTCGGGGGCCGCCGGCAGCCAATAAACAGACGATGATTCCTTTCATCCAATGCCATAGGAAAGTTCGCCCGTGCCCCCTCCAGCGTCCAGGTGTCAATTACCACATGGCTATTCCTATCAACGACCAATACATGATTAGCTGGGGGAACGTTGACAAAGATTCGTGGCCCTGCCACCTCCAATTGGAATGATTCAGGGTGACCCCCAAGGCGAACATCACCGATACGTTTCCAATTTATTGCATTGATTATGCCGAGAGCCCCATTGCCATACCCCACATAAATATGCTTTTTCCGCGGGTCGTAACGAACATTATCAGCGTCATCGGAAAACTTTAGGGTATCGGTGGCACGCAATGAGGTGCCGTCAAATATACTGCAGGAACCATCCCCCCCGTTGGCAACGAAAATCTTATTGAATTCTGGAATGTAAACGACACCCTGGGGCTCTTTTAGCCCAGAGATTCTGTTAATGTGTTTGCCAGCGCGAAGATCAAGAACTTCGAGTGTATTGTTGCCGAGTGCCACCACAAACAGGCGTTGGCCTTTGAGGTCTATGGCCATGTGGTCAATGCGCCCCTCAACACCCGACAGCGGAATACTTTGTATCAGCCGCAAGGGTGGAGTGGTCTGAGCATGAGTATTGGCCACCAACAGAACAAATACGGTCAGGAGAATTGGATAATGCCTCAAAATTATTCTTTTCCTTAGAATCCGGCTCCCCATTCTCCTTTTCTCCTTTCTTAGTGCCCTTTCAGAACAATCCGCAGCCCAAAGTACACCATAAGACTGGGACCATCCCGTAAACTGCGACCCGCGCTGAAAAGCAGACGGTATCGATCCGTCAGTAACAATTCTCCGCCAAAATTGAAGGCAATTTCAGATTGACCATTAGCCTCCTTTTTTGAGTTGCCAAACAGTTCGCCACCTAATTTCAATCGTTCACTGATATTGCGGGTGATGACAATCCCTGAATACCAAAAGTTTCGGCTATCCTCCGCCGTTTGAACCGTGTAGCCCATATTCCCATACAGGGTCCACTGATCCCAGCTCTTCTGCCCCACAAGCGGAATGAGATAGGATGGCTTACCCTCGCCCAACCCACGTTTGCTATCTCCTGTGGGAAGAATCGTCTGCGGGTAGAATGCAAGCTGGGGTCTCCATCTCCCTTCCTCGATGAAGCGCCACTTTATCCCAACCAGAGTATCACCCAATCCAAATTCTTGACCCCCGTCGACAGGATGGGTATAAAGAAAGGGGAACTCCACTTTAAGCTGTACATTTGGTTTAAAGCCATAGTTGATGTCGAACAAGGGCATTTGCATTTCCAGCTTGTCCTGTGTACGTTCCAGCGTGAAAGGGATATTAATCTCCCAGCCATGCCATTCGGGAGTCTCAGGGTCATCAGTAACAAAAGGTGGACCCGCCCAGGCTACCCCTGCCGAAAATAGCACTCCGAGTATCGTGATCCGCCCGATTTCTCTCTTCATCCTCTTCTGTTCCGGCGAGTGCTCTAACGTCAGTCCGTATCGCGCCACTAAGACGTCGTCTCAAGGACCAATTCTTTTAGACGGATTGTGCTTTCAAACCCAGTAAGTCCCCAATCCCGTCACGGCCACATAATTTTTCCAGCGACCGTCTCTTCGAGTGTCCGGGAATTTTACGGGCCAATTATTCATTACGAAGCTATCTTTGTCAAGAACCCTCCTCAACAGGTTATACCTCCGGGGTGGGAGAGCAGCGAGGAGCGGTCCGTTTTTATGGAGCCTTGTGGTCTTTATTTAAGCCGGAAGATGAGTCGGGCGGTGATTGACGACAAGGTAGAAGGAGTGAGCGTATCGGTTTTAAGTCAGAATCGGAAGCGATGGGGACGATGCTGAAGAAGGCTCTCAACCAAAAATCTAAATAGGCGCTTCCTGCGCCGCCTGGAACCCTTTATCCACCGCCGCTATTTCTTGCAAGAGTTTCAGAGCATCCTCTGTTCGACCCTTCTCCTGGTAGAGAAGGCCCAATATGTATTTAACATTGAGTATCTTTTCCTGCGCAGTCCCTGCTATTCGTGAGGCTTTCTCGAATGATTGCTGGGATTCATCCCACATGCCTTTCTCCTTGTAGCAAAAACCTAACATGCTCAACGCCTCGAAGGGTTTCTGCCTCTTTTGAACAGCGATCTCGAATTGCTCAATGGCCTCATCACAAAACCCCAATTCACGATAGGCTACACCCATGGTGTAGTTGAAATGGGGATCGACCATGCCGGGGCCACCAATCGCTTTCAATTCTTTGAAAATCTCCTTAACTCCATGAACTCTTTCCGAAGTTGAGACTTCCTGGAAAGGCTTCAACTGGACAGGTTTGTCTATCCTCAGCTCGGCACCAAGATCAAAAAAACCCTTTGAAGTGCCTTCTGCTAATCTGCGGTCTCCTTCTTCTCCCTCGCGGAGCGGAATGGGATTATTAGAACTTCCCTTTAAGGCAGTCTCTTGAGGCTCCATCTCGGCCATGAGTTTCATAATTTCGGAGGCCTCATCCTTCATCCCCGAGCTTTCATAATACTGCGCCAAAATCCTATACTGGGCAAGGGCATCCGCCAGAAAACCCCTCTCCCGGTAGATATCCGCAATCTTCAAATAAACCTGGTCCAAAGAAGGATCCTGCCTGTAGAGTTGTTTGTATATGGCTATTGCCTGGTCGTAGGATTGTTTCTCTGTAAAAATATCCGCCGCCAAGAGATACTCTGAAATGGCTTTCTGTTTTTCCCCTTTTTTTTGGTAAATTTCAGCAAGTTTCATGTGAGCGTTGGCGTTATCTGGCTCTTTTTGGACGAGATCTAAATATCTTTTTTGGGGCTTACCATTCGAATTTCGCATTTTCAGGAGGTGTCGAATTTTATCGAGTGGTCCCATGCTATTCTTTCAGGATTGGAAGATTTACGGCCTTATGGGTCGCTTTTCTGGGCATAAAGGATGCTAACCCCAAGCTGCCCTCGGGTACAGAAAAAGTCCTGATCACACTTTCGGAAACCATTCTTTACGAAAATGGAATTAAGGAAGTATCTTTCCCTCCCTTTAATTGCGACTATATTTTTTAGCAAGATTTATGCCCATGAAGATTGGAGCCCCTTTATGAATTAATCACGCGATATCATAATGTTTTCTTGTTAGGCGAGAAAAATGAAAAAGTATTTAATATTTCTTGTTCCAGTCCCAAGGCGTAACTTGTCACCTTCATGACGTTTTATGTCTCTTCCCAGATAAGATAATCCCAGAACCCTGTATTCCCACGCTATTCTCATGGGAAATGGGGAGGCCCTTCGGACCCTCGCCGATGCTTTACTCAAAGCACTATCCTCGAACCCTCCAAAATATCTCCCAATCTCCTCATTCTGCAGCCGCATAGGGGGATGGAAATTTATATGGCAGGGATTAATCGAAATGAGCTGTGTGCTAGGGCCATTTGAAATTTTAATTGGCGTTCCATTCCCCTTGAATGGACCAAATTTTATAACCAATTGAAATAAAATTGTTTTATCCGTCAAGGCGGTATGGAGCACGCTTTGCTTTACAAAAAACTGTGAAATGCCGATACCTTATTATTAGAGGTAAGGAGGCCGTTATCCGTAAAAGTACATTTCTTCCAGCTCGTTATCATTTATCACCAAAGGTTTCCTTTTGCTGATTCCTCCAAGCTGGGAAAGAAGGAAAAATTAACCCTGAGGCTTAGCAAGGCGCCCTATCATGTCTCGATTCACCCCCATAGGCTTCGGAAAATATCTCCTTTTGGATAAGATCGCCATAGGGGGAATGGCCCAGTTATACCGCGCCAAAATAACCGGTGTTGAGGGATTTGAGAAGCTTATTGCGATCAAGATGATCCACCCCCACCTCTCCGGTGAGAAAGAGTTAATCAGCGCCTTCATTGATGAGGCCAAACTTGCCGCTCTCCTAAACCACCAGAACATTGTCCAGATTTATGACTTCGGCCTCATGGAAAATTCTTATTTTATTGCCATGGAATATCTCCTCGGAAAAGATCTGCGGCATATCTTCTATAAGGCCCGCAGAAAAGGCATGCCTCTCAGCCTGGAACACGTTCTCTATATTACCTCCCAAATCTGTTCGGGGCTGGATTACGCGCATAAGCTGACGGACTTGAAAGGGAAACCTCTCCATATCATCCACCGCGATATCAGCCCTCAAAACATATTGATAACCTACGAAGGGGACGTAAAAATCGTCGATTTCGGCATAGCCAAGGCTGCCAGCCTGAGCAGCGTAACCCCAGATGGTAGGCTCAAAGGGAAGGCACCCTATATGTCCCCCGAGCAGGCGGCTGGGGAAAAAGTCGACCACCGCTCGGACATTTTTTCCACCGGAATCCTCCTCTATGAACTGGTCACTCAAAAGCGGATGTTCACCGGGGAAGCCCTGGAGATTCTGGCAAAGGTTCGCAATGCAGAATTTGAACCCCCGGAAGCGGTTAGGAGCGGTCTCCCGCCCGAGCTATATGAGATTCTCCACAAAGCTCTGTCCAAAGAAGTGGATCGACGTTATCAATCTTGCGGGGAAATGCTGGTGGATATTGAAGAGTGCATGTTCGAGCTTTCCTGGCGGCCAACTGACCGGGGGCTCGCCGAATACATGAAAAAGCTTTTCGGAGATGAGATGGAAGCTGAAGGACCGTGGATGGGGCATGAGCGGCGAAGAGCGGGACAGGATTGGGAGAAGGTCAAGGCTAGGATAAAAGAGGAAGAATCTACAAAACGAAAGAAACAGAGGATTTTATATCTGGCCATCCCTGCCATCCTAGCGGTTATTATTTTAGTTTGGATCTTAGGGTCTAGAGAGAAATCGGTGAATGCGCTCAACCAAGAATCCTTTCGCCCCCATGCCTCATTCTCATCCAATAAGACGACTCCTGATAAGGCCTTGTCCAAAAAGCCCGAAAAGAGGCCGGGCCATTATACCGAAGCGAAGGCTTTGCAGGAAAAGGCTGCGGGACTGGTGGAGAAAAACCCTGAGGAGGCCAAATCTCTTTTGCTGCGGGCGATCGAGCTGGAACCCAAAAGTGTGCCGGCTCATTTCCAACTGGGCGTAGCCTACATGTCACTAAAAAATTCCCCTAAGGCGATGGATGCCTATCAAAAGGTCATTGAATTTGACCCCAAGTTTCCAGAGGCCTATTTCAACCTTGGCTATATCCATGCGATGAACAAGAATTACCCAAAGGCTGAGGAAATGTATAGCCAGGTGGTGAAACTGGCTCCCGCGTACCTGGATGAGGCCCTTTTCAATCTCAGCGTGGTTCAAGAGAAACAGGGGAAAAGAAAACAGAGCATCGGGAACCTGGAACGGGCCCTTAAGGTTAATCCCAAAAATGAGATGGCCCAAAAATTTCTCAAAAGACTAAAGGGGGTTTCTTGAGAAAAAGAAAGAAGAGCAGTTACCAGAGGCAAATGTTCATGGTGGGCCTTCGGGCTAGCCTTGGGAATGATCTGTTTAGGCTGTATAGCCATTGTTCCTATAGACGAGGAACCTTCGCCCACCCCCCCTCGCCTGAAGCCATCTTCTTATGTCCGCCAAGAGCCTGAGCCAGCTCCACCTGTCAAGAACCCGAACCCGCAGGAGAAAAAGCCCTTGTATGTTCATACCGTGAAATGGGGTGGGGAAACGGTATCCATCATCGCCGCCTGGTACACCGGGGATCAGCAAAATTGGAAAGCCCTGGCGCAAGCCAATCCCCAAATCAATCCCATTCAGATTTGTGAAGGGGATAAGATTCTGATACCGGATCATCTATTGAAGACGCGGGAGCCTCTACCCAGAGAATTTGTTAAAGGCTTTTACTCAAAATCTCAGAAAGAAAAATCTTGGCCCAATCCCGAAGATACTCAGGTGCCGGAGGAAGAACCAAAGCTTTTCGGGCCAAAAAAATATCCTGCAAGGTAATTCCTTTCCCTTCGCATTATAAAATAAAAGTAACGTGGAATGGGGACAAAGCCTTTCCCCTCGAAAATGTCCCCTTGCCCGAATTATAATTTTTTGTGTATAATGTGACGTATAAAAGTTCTGAGGAGAAAACCATCGCGGAAATGGTGCGCAAACAGATTTACATTGAAGAGCGCCACGAGCGTTTACTCAAACGAATTTCCAAGGCCCGTGGCATCAGTGAAGCCGAACTCATTCGCCAGGCGATTGAGCGGGAGACAATTGGGGAAAAGCCCCTGCTTCTGGCACCCGATCAGGCGGCCTGGGACGAAATCCTCCGCTTTGTGAAGAACCGGAAACCTCTTCGTCCCAGTGGCCGTCCCTACCGGTGGAACCGTCTGGACGCTTACTCAGTGAAGACTTTCATCATGGGTCGATCCTGGAGGGCGTGCGCTTCGTGAATCCTTTCTCGCCTGAATTCCTGCTCGAAAAATGGCTTTAATCTCCTTCTGCGGCATACCAGAGGGTTCACCGAAACATACGCCTACAATAGAGTTCGTAAAGCGGTATAGAGAAAAGAAATGAATCATCCTTCCGCAAATTTATTTCAAATTTCAAGGCCTTTTTTCCTCCTAAGCGTGACCAAATTTTTGGACTTCTTCGTATTTGATAAAGTGGCGGTTAGATGATTGATCCCGAAGACCTTCAAAACCAACTCCAAAAAGCATTAAGAGAATGTGCTTCCTTGAGGGAGGAAAACGAACGGCTAAAGAAGCTACTCGGTTTACATCCAGAAGTTCGCACTCCAACACCCAAACCAAGTATATCGGAACCATCCACGCCATATACCCTTACCGCACCCCAGGTTACCAATAACTCTCCAATAGAAACCCAGATTGCTCTTTTTCGGTCCTTGTTCCGTGGGCGTGAAGATGTTTATCCAGTCAGATGGGAAGGGAAAAAAGGAAATTCTGGTTACTCTCCTGCTTGTGCAAACGAATGGAACCGTACCTTTTGTCGCAAACCGATGGTGAAATGTGCCGACTGTGAAAATCGAGAGCTCAAGCCAGTCACAGATGAAGTGATTCTTGGCCATCTGCTTGGAAAACATACGATTGGGGTTTACCCACTGTTACCGGATGAAACCTGCTGGTTCTTGGCTGTTGATTTTGATAAAAAAGCCTGGCAAGAGGATGCGGCTGTATTTCTTAAAACCTGTGGGGAGATGGGGGTTCCTGCAGCGCTGGAACGTTCGAGATCAGGGAAGGGAGCTCATATCTGGATGTTCTTCGACCGGCCGGTTCAGGCTTCCCTGGCGCGGAAATTTGGTTGTGCCATCTTGACACGTTCCATGGAACGACGCCATCAAATCGGTTTGGATTCTTATGATCGCTTCTTTCCAAGCCAGGATACGATGCCCAAGGGTGGGTTCGGGAATCTCATCGCCCTTCCCTTACAACGAGCTCCCCAGGGAGAAGGGCAATAGTGTCTTTCTAAATCGGGAGTTCGAAGCTTATCCCGACCAGTGGCTGTTTCTTTCCACAATTGAAAGAATCCAGTTGGAGAAAGTGGACACCATAGTCCGGGAGGCGTCACGAAATGGAAGCGTCCTTGGCGTCCGCATAAGCTTGGCCGATGAAGGGATCGAAGAGGATCCATGGACATTGCCACCTTCAAAGAAGAAAACGGAAAAAACCATCAAGGGACCGTTCCCCCAAACTGTCCGCATAGTTCAGAGTAACCTGATCTATATTGAGAAAAAGGGATTGCCTCCTGCTTTTTTAAACCGTCTGATTCGTCTAGCTGCTTTTCAGAACCCGGAGTTTTACAGGGCTCAGGCCATGCGCTTATCGACCTTCGGCAAACCGCGGATCATCGGTTGTGCGGAGGATTTCCCATCCTATGTGGGCCTCCCCCGGGGTTGCCTCGATGATGCACTGGCGCTGTTCAAATCACACGATATCAAACCAGAATTGGCCGACGAGCGTTTTGAGGGCGTTTCGATAAACGTGATTTTTAAGGGAGAACTTCGCCCCCTGCAACAAGAGGCTGCTCAGCTATTGTTGACTCACGATAATGGTATTCTGTCGGCCCCAACCGCTTTTGGTAAGACCGTGATAGCGGCATGGCTTATCGCAAAAAGAAAAGTTAACACACTGGTGTTGGTCCACCGCAGACAACTCATGGACCAGTGGCGTGAACGGTTAGCATTATTCTTGGGTATGCCGGTGGAAGACATTGGTCAGGTGAGTGGGGGCAAAAAGAGAGTTACCGATTCTATCGACATCGGCCTCATCCAGAGCCTCAATCGTAAGGGGGAGGTTAAAGACATGGTGGCCGGATATGGCCAAGTCATTGTTGATGAATGCCACCACATCCCTGCCTTTACCTTTGAACAGGTTCTCAAACAGGTGAAAGCTAAATACATTGTGGGCCTCACTGCAACTCCTATCCGCAAGGACGGCCATCATCCTATTATCTTAATGCAGTGTGGTCCCATCCGTTTTAGGGAAAGTGCGAAAAAGCAGGCAGCCGCAAGACCATTCGAGCATGTGGTTATAACAAGGTATACCAATTTTAGAATGCCTCCGGAATCAGCCGAAGTGAAAATTCAGGATATCTACGCCGCCCTCGTACTAGACGAGCATCGCAATGAATTGATCTTCAAAGATCTACTAAGAGCTTTAGAAATGGGACGGTCCCCCCTCCTTCTAACGGAACGAGTTGAACATTTAGAGCAATTCGCAGAAAAGCTTAAGGCTTTCGCCCAGAATATCATCGTTCTTAGGGGCGGGATGGGCAGTAAACAACGTAAGGCATTGGCTGATCAAATTAGAGCCGTGCCCGATTCAAAGGAACGAGTGATCATTTCTACAGGACGGTATATTGGAGAAGGGTTTGATGATGCCAGACTGGATACCCTCTTTTTAGCCATGCCCATTTCTTGGCGCGGTACCCTCCAGCAGTACGTGGGGCGCCTCCACCGGCTTCACGATAACAAACGAGTGGTGCAGGTTTACGATTATGTCGACATTCGCGTCCCAACGCTAATGCGGATGTATAAGAAACGCCTTAAGGGCTATGAGGCCATTGGATATTCAATGCAAAATGACCCTGAGAACCCAAGGCAGCAGGCTAACGAATACGAGTATCTCCAAGTTGAGGAAATGTGAAAAAAAAGGGGGCTAATTGTCTCTTGCCCCGTGTTAGCTCCCAAACCATCAGAACTGCTTTTATCGGTTTCTGATCACACAGATGGAGAAATAATGTTATGTTCGGTATAACTCCGTAAAAGGCTTCCCCCAATCGCGCCCGTAAACTCCTTCTACTATTTTCAGGTGTTCTTTTGAAGCCTTAGATCTTATATCATCCAGATATGCGAGAAATTCTTCCTTGGTGGCATAAGAAAATATTTTTGTCCCATAGTTGATTTCGTCGCATAATGGCTTCTCTGATAAAAAACCCCGACACTCATTGTCAATAAACATAACGTCACAATAAGGTAGTAATGTGGAGAGAATTTTTACGTCTGTCATAAATCCTTTGTTCGGCGGCTTTCTCCTACCAGATGCTGCCTTTCTAGCCATTGCAGCATATAACATCGAAGAAATCTTGATGAACGGTGCATTCTCAAATGCATCTGACCGCAGGAATTTTCCTAATTTCGTATTAAGATCTTCTTCTTTTACTCCATGCCGTTTCAATTTTTCCTTAATTTCCTGAATTGTTATCGTAGCCATATTTGGTAGCAGTTCCCCTACATGAAACGATGCCAGGCCCAAAGATGCTAATGCAAAATATCTTAGTTGCCTTTGGTATAATCCTACTAAGACCTGGGCTTGAGCTTTCCTCTCTTGCTCGTACCAATAATTGAAATCCTTGTTTTTTTCAGTCTGCCACCGTTTAAAAACCGGTACCAGCGCATCTTCGACTTTCTCTCTGTTGGTACGGATTTCTTGTATTAGTTCCGGCCAACCAAAATCTCCCATAGAGAAAATGAACCTTTCCTGCCAAGCATTAATTTTGCCGTGAACTACCCTATGTACATCTAAATCAAGTGCTTTAGCTCCAAGCCATAGATTTAACTGGCCTATGATCTGAAATCTTTGGATTGTTTCATGATCAAAAAAGGAAACGCCATGTGATAGTAACTCATACATTCTCTTGAGGGGTTCATAAAATGGTGCCAGGAGAGACTCATGTCTATGGAAATCCGAATCGGGACAAATAATTAGTTGTAGTTTGCATAGAGAACCCAATTTCCCGAAAAGTTCATTCCAAAATGGATTTACACTTCCTTTTTCATGTGCTTTGGTTGCAGGATTTAATGCCATCATCATATTGCTTATGGCAAATTGATCTATGTAGATCACCCTTTTTCTTAATGGATGGAGAGAATAGGTTGCCGCTCTTTCATGGCCTCTGGGATAGAAACAGTCACGGCATCTTCGACAATAATGATGATCACAAATCATTAAAACACCAAAAGAATCTTTACCACACTTTGGACACTTAATATACGGCCCATGAATGAAATCTCCTGGGCTTATCGTCATATACTCACTCCGTTTTTTCATATCTTAAGTTTCTGATTTCTCGTTATAACTCTCCCCGGAAAGCCTTGCAGAGGACCGAGGTGATCATTTTCTCCAATTCATTATTAAGATTAGCCCCTCACCTTTTCCGGTGGGACAGGTTTTTAGAGTGGTATCGTTCTCGCTCACTATTCCTTCTTCATTCCCTTAGCGATGAACTGAAATAACTCAAAAACGTCTCTGGTAAGCCTGTCGTATTCCCCCTCATCGGTAATTCCCATAAATTTAGCTACCGAGACAGGTCCAAGTGACTTTATATCCTTGAAGTGCTCTTCGATATTCCTTAAAGCTTCTTTCATTAGCCCATGATTTTTAAGCTTCCTTAGTTCAGATAGAACCGACTTCGGGCCTTCTTTGTAATATCTTGCCAGCATATAAAGATCGTAAGCATCCTTTTCGCTTGTCCGTTCACCCAATGCAATGCCTTTCATCACAAAACAGGCCGTGACATCCGCTATTTTGATGTCCAATTCGATATTTGCCCCGCTTGATATTTGCCCTGATAAATGAATTATGTCTGCATGATTGAATACGATATCCGTCCCACGCCCCTTCCTGGCAAGTATTTCCTGTATTATTTGATGCCTTCTTTTCTTAGGTGTGCCCCCGTATTCAGGGGCCAAGAAATCAATTTTTACCTCGATTTCTTTACCGTTTTCAGAGACAACCTTCTTTAAGAAACTTGCGGGGATATCTCTGCCCAGGGTGTCTTTCTTGTGACAGAATCCCCTTTCTCTGAGAATCTCAAGAATACTCTTGTAGGCAGTTTCTGGAATGGAAAAAGCATCCAGGGCCACATCAATATCCAATGAACCAACGTGCTGGTCGTGCTCTCCAGGATACTTATATTTTTGGAGGAGAAAATAAGGCACCCATCCTCCGATGAGCACGATTTGATTACGATAAGGCTTCAAATATAGAAAAAGTTCTCGAATAACAATTACACACGCCTCTATTTCTTCAACCATAAATCCCATCTTCACTCTTGGTTCAGAATTTTATGATCTTCTCCCTTAGAAATTCGGCCTGCTCCCTTCCACGTCCTGCGTAGTTATACAAATCGAGATATATCTGTATAGGATTTGCAACTCTACCGGAATCAACTTCTTGAGCCTTATAATAAACACCTCCATCGTAAGGCATGAGTATCTGTAAGTTTGCTCCTGTAGGAACCTCTTTTAGTTCAAGATGCCTTTTCAGTTGCTCCACTTCACCGCTGAAATAGCTCGTGGCGAAATTGTATCTTGTGAATGGAGCAAGGCGGTTAGCACCTGAAAAAAGCGTTAAGGCATATTGAATCTTCTTCGTCTTACAAAATGTAGCAAGCTGTCTTTCAATCTGGGGTACCTGCATGATAGAATAAAAATTCAATACTTCGTTTCTCTCAGAACGATAATTCTCTCTCCATAGATCGAGCAGCTTCGTTTTATCGATTATTTTTGAACCCTTTGGTTGTTCCAGCCAGAGCGCAAACTCATCCACCTTCTTGTTGACCTTTGACAATTGCCCAAGGCTGACCCCGACTTCCTTTGCTATTTCTCGATAACTATTCACTGATTCTTCTTTTTGCCAATCTCTAAGCAAATAGAACCTCAATATCCTTTCCGCTTTTGGATTAAAAAGCCCCGTTGGTTCACTGGGATATTTAAACCTGTTCGGTTTCCCTTCTACCACCATATAGAAGGAGTTAAAATCCAGGTAGGCATTTCCAGAGAGATCCAAAAAACCAACCCCAATCTTTTTACAGATTTCCCTTCCTAAGTCGGATATGTAAGGTGCAATAATCACTGGATAACCTTTTCTGCCCTGCTGGCTTATTTCTAAAAGCTGGAACCCTTTTTCCCTTAATTGTTTGGGGTATCTCTGACTGACAACCTGGCAGAGAAGGCTTTTAGTTTTGTCCCCAACCCTCAAACGTAGTATAATATCGGCCATCCTTCCCCTGTCAGAGGAATTTTTGGCGGCGAGAAGGGCAGTAGCATCTTTAAGTTTAGGAAAAAGCTCTCTAAAATCGCTCTTGAATTTTTGCTCAATTTCTTTTTCGGTCATTTTATGTTCACCAAAAATAGGATGTTCACTATTTAGTGAACACTCTAATTTGAGTGAACAAAAATGTCAAGTAAATTTTGCGATGGGTTATGAATGTAGAGGTGCCAGGTCTTGACAGGCTGTTGCCCAAAACGGTGTATAAAGGTCCCGACCATTGAAATGAAAGGAACTAAATTGGAAATCAGGCCGAGTCGAGCCTTTTTAAGCAGAGCATAAAAAAGCTCTTCGACCCTACCCATTGGGCGATTGTTCTTTGACAAGGTGCTAACCGAATGGGTTATGAGCACCATAATATTCTGGATGGCCGCAACCAGAAAGTCTAGAATCTGGACTCGCCATAACCTTCGCCACCTGGCCCTCTTGTACCCATACCGGACAGAGCGGGCAAACGATCGTTCGGACAGGTGCTGACGAGTCTTGATATCTTGCTGGGACTCCCGACTTTGGCTCTGCTTCAGCATTCGATCCAACTCATCTTGCCGCACATGCCGCTTGAGCGTTCGCCCATAAGAAGAACGCGTACACTTCGAGCGAAGACGGCATCGAGCACAAACGCCGGAGGCCGCCTTGTATTCATAATGCCTCCGATCTTTATAGAAGTGCCGTCGCCTTAACGCTTTCCCTGCAGGACATAGATAGCCATCCCGATCGGAATGGTAAGTGAATGCCTCCTTCGGGAAAATATCTTCCCGGCGACCTGAACCCCGGTGGCTCTCCTCCAGAGAAGGAATATGAGCTTTAATCCCCGAATCGTGCGAGAAAAGAAAGTTCTCGATCGTCCCATAACGACTATCGGCCACCGCGGTCTCTACCCTCCGATTCGTATTCTGCTCGTGGACCTCAATCACCTCTTGGAGAACGGCTCCCTCATCGATCGACCCAGGAGTGACCAAAGTGGCCGTGATCACCTCATGCTCAGGGTCCACTCCCCGATGCGTCTTATAACGCAACTTCGACTTCCCCCCACTATGGCGCGTCACCGAGGCATCCGGATCCGTGGTAGAAATGAAGCGGCTGTTAGCTGGAGTGGTCTTTGGTTCCCCTACCTCATCGAGTCTCTCTTCCAAACGCTGGTAGCCTCTATGCAAATCCTTTTGAAGCTTCTCCCGATCCACGACCGAATTATTGGAAGCATCCGCCTGAATCAAGCTGGCATCCACAAAAAGCTTGGATCCATCCACCAAACCGGCCTCGACACATTGCCCAACTACCCGCTCAAAAAATCTCCGGAAGGCCTTGCCCCCCCAGCGGGCTCGGGCTTTACTCAAGACACTGTGGTTGGGAATCTCATCATCCAGGTCATACCCCAGAAACCACATCCAATCCATTCGCTCCGGTATGGTGACCATCAGCTCCCGTTCAGATCGCACATTGTACAGGATCAATAGAAGCATCATCTTGAGGATGACTGGAGGAGGAACGGAAACGTTGCCATTCGCACCATAGGTGTCTCTGACTTCTTCATAGATGAAATCGAAGTCGATCTTTTCGGCTATCTTCCGTAAGACATGATCTTGGCGAACGCGTTTTTCAAGGCTGAAACCACTCAGAAAGAACTTGTATTGGTAAGAAGATTGGCGACCCATCATGGCAAGAACCCCATGGATATTGAGTTTTCCCATGATTGTAAGTTCATATAATCTGATTAGCAAGCATTATTTGGGCAACAGCCCGTTGACTTGTGAATTAATTTAGGGTAAAGATCTCTTATGGTCAGACCGCTGCGTGTCGAATATCCGCGTGGATAAGAGGGGCATCCTTAAATAAGTAAGTAACCTATCGGGTGAGCAGATAATCATTCTCATGAGCAATGGCCTCTCCTCTTTCGACAGCGTATTCTACCCCCGGCAGGCTCATTCCCAGCCGCCTGCCCAAGTCGGCCAGGCAAATTCCCAACTTCCGCACCGCCCAAAAGCCAAAAGTATCCATGCATCATGCCAAACTACTCTTTCAATTGAATAATTTAGTGGCGTCCCCCTCTCCCTGAACCGAGAAAAATTCCTGGAGAAAAATTCCGGATTCGGATTCGATATTCCTTTGGCCACTGCCTTAAGGGATATACGGGCAGAACAAAATTTCATTGACAACTTTTTTCACCCCGATTAATAATACAGGGCAACCATTTCGCTCGTTCGACTAACGATTCCAGCCATCGGAGAATAAATTTTGGAAGAGCCCCGGCAGAAATGGGAGGGAATTCCTTTTCGCTTGCCCGTGGAAGAGGAGCTGATCCACCGCGTCTCCTGGTTGATCCGCCTGCGCTGGTTTGCCGCCTTGGGGGTTGTAGGGACCACGGGGATAGCCGGCCCCCTCCTCGGCCTGCTCATTCCGCAGTGGAAATTGTTTCTTGTAGGAACGATCATCGCGGTCTACAACGGCGCTTTCTATCTGCGCCTCAAAGACCTCCTGCGCGATCCTGCGGCCGGCGTGGAGCGGTTCAGTCATTTTGCCAGCATCCAATTCTTCGTGGACTGGCTGGCTCTGATTTTCCTGGTTCATTATTCTGGGGGGATCGAGAGCCCGGTCATCTTCTACTTCATCTTCCACGCCATCATTGCCAGTATTCTTCTTCCCCCGAAAGCTTGCTACTTCCACGCCACCGTCGGAGTCCTGCTGGTGGGAACC